>NZ_CP060635.1:863750-1590000 GCF_014337215.1 Wansuia hejianensis
AAAGGCTACGAAGAAGAGACCGGCTATGTATACGTTTATTTTCTGACGAACTCAGCTCATGGTACGCTGTACATGATTAAGGATAAGGCGGGCATGACAGAAGCAGATCCTGCTTCAGGCGTCTTCTATACGCCGAATCATGAGCAATATTGCATTGCCAGCGCAGTAGCTGACAGCGACGGAAACATATATATGAAGAATGACTCTGCGTGGCAGTTTGTGATTACGCGGTCAGAGACATATCTGAAGGAAATACAGGCGACAGGCGGTAATGCGGTTCTGGATGGCGGCAAGGATTTCAACGGAAGCCTCAGAGACCATACGATTACCGTCGACGCAGGCACTGAAAGTATCAATCTGAAGCTGACGCCAAGCGACGGCGCGGAGGTTCGGATAAACGGAACGGCGGGAAGCACCCAGGAGATCGCCCTGACGGACGGAAGGGCTGAGATACAGGTACAGCTGACAAAGGGAGATTCCTACAGAGTCTATAATTTTACGGTATTGAGCGGACCGACACTGACCTCCCTGACGGTTACCAATAACCCCAATGAAGGAATGGGAACCGCATTTACAGTTTCGCCAGAATTTGAGCCAATGTCTACGGATTACACGGCCGGCATTGCAACAGTGCAGAGCAGCGGTTATATCTGGTTTGGCCAGCTAAACGCTTCGGATACGCTTAAAGCTGTAGCAGTCAGCGGCGTCAGTGGAAAAAATGAGGGAGACGAACTCAAGGTTACCACAAACTATAAGGGCAACAAGTATATCAGCGTCTCCTTTGAAGACCGTACAAATGCTGCAACTGCTGTTGTGCAGTTAATCGTGAGCTCTGCAGACGGCAGTCAGACGAGAAGCTATACGGTTACATTGAATACGAAGGTTCAGTTAACGCTGGCGGAAGGTGCCGTTACGAACAGGAAATCCTCTTCGGCTGATTTGACGGTCAGCGCAGGCCAGGCAGGCGAGCTGTATTATCTGGTGCAGGCAGCAGACGCGGAGGCGCCGGACGCTGACAGGATTCAGAGTGAAGGCCTGAAGACAGAGGCAGCGGCAGGAAGCAACCGATTGGCTTTAACAGGGTTGTCCAGAGACGCGATGAAGGTGTATATGGTCCTGAAAACAGAAAACGATGGTGTCTCTGCCGTCTGCAGCGCCGATATTCCCACGTCCGTGATGTTGGGAGATTTGAATGAGGACGGGGAAGTGGATATCACAGACGTCGTACAGCTGCTTGACCGGGTGGCGGCCGGGGAAGCGGTTGAACTGTCAATTGGCGATATGAACGGTGATGGAGAAGTAGATATCACAGATGTGGTACAGCTGCTTGACCAGGTAGCGGCCGGAGAAAAATGACAAGTCCGGACTGTGATTTATAAATGTTTACAGGGGGAGCGGCGGCACTGAAGGGTCTGCTGCCCCCTCAATTTTATGAACGGGACCCGTACACCCCGGCAGGTTTAGAACACGAAAATAGCATTGACAAAAAAGAAGATATCGTTTATTATTGAAATGAACAGTTGACAAGAGAATATGGATCGTTTGTACAGTTGTGGAATGGATAGACATTCATTCCGGGAAGGCCGGTGAGAGTCCGGCGCGGTTTATCTCCGCTGTAATAAGGACGAAAGCTGTCATAACCACTGGGGAACCGGGAAGGGACGGCGAGTAGGTTTGTACTTTAAGCCAGAATACAAGCAACTGGAGATCATAGGGCAAATATCCGAAAGCATAGCGGAGATTTGTTTTTTTGTGTGTTTTCTTGAAAATATAATATGAAACAGCCGCGCATAAGCGTTAAAAGGAAAGCCGGTCAGATCCCGGTGCCGTGCAGGAGATTCAGCCTGACCGAGCGGACAGCCCGCCGCACCTACTGTCTCATGAAGAACGTGAAAATCGTTTTAGTCATGGGGAGAAGTGCGGCTGTATGTTGGATATATGTAAAAAGCCTCTCTTCGGAGAGGCTTTTTTGTATGGCAAGGCCATATGGGAAGAAAGCTGATGATGTGGAGAGGGGCAGACTGTCCCGGCTGCACATCAAATCTTAAAGTGCGTAAGACAGGAAACGGAGGACAGGAAAAGGATGAGGCGACAAAGGTATCAAAGATTGCTTGCGGGAGCGCTTGCCATGCTGACCGTTGTATCGGTGCTTTTCTGGAAGCCTTCAGACGTGTTTGCAGAAGCCGGATCAGATGGGGAAGCTGAAACGGTTCTGCTGGAGGGGATTACGCTGAACCGCTCCAGTCTCGTAATGAAAACCGGGGAGCAAAAAGCGCTTTTGGCTGCACTTCTGCCGGAAGACACCTCAGAGAATCCGGAAATTGTCTGGAGTACGGACGACCCCGCAGTTGCCCAGGTATCTGGAAATGGGCTGGAAGCGGTTGTGACGGCTCCCAGAGGTGCAGGAGGAACAGCAGTAATAACTGTGTCGGCAGGAGGGTTTACCGCTGCCTGCCCGGTGCTGGTAACTGTTCAGGACCCAATGCTGGAGAGTGCGTTGTTCATGCAGAACAGCTCAGGAAGTAACCGATATGAACTGAGGGAAAGCGCTATAGGGGAGCAGGAATACATACTGCGGATCCCCGAAAACACCAATGTGGTTTACGTAAGGCCTCAGCTTAGAGATGATGTGACGGAGGAAGCAAAGATTACCGCATATTTCACAGATGTCTACAGCGGGGAGGAGGTTTCCGTAGACCTGCCGGTTGACGAGACAACTTCACTGTCCAGCAGCACGGCGGGCCGGCTGATTCGGGCTTATGATACGGAACCGAAGGAACTGGTGATTGATGTAGTTTATGGGGAGCAGAAGGAAACGTACCTGTTCCATATTGTCAGAGGCTCTTACCTGGGTGACCTGAAGCTGACAGACGAAAAGGGAGAGCCACTGGCTTTTACGCCTGATTTTAAAAAGAACGTGTTTGAATACTCTGTACACGTACCCTCTTCCCAGTCGCAGATACAGATACACATGACGCCGGCTGAAGAGAGCAGCACAGAACTGACTGTAAACGGTGAGGCGGCTGAAGGCGGAAATTATACGCTGCCGCTTGCAGGCGCGAAGGTCATCGCGGTGCTGCGGGCGGGTGACGGAGTGCAGTCGGTGCCTTATGAATATGTGCTGACAGTGTATGTGGATGAAATATGTTATCTGACCGTTGATACGGAACCAGCGGACGCGGTGTTTGCCGTCTATGATGAGAATAAAGTACAGATCGACCCGGTAGACGGACGCTATGAACTGATTAAAGGAGGAACGTATACTTATACCGTTTCTGCGCAGGAATACCAGACTCAGAATGGAAGTTTTGTCATGGAAGGGGACGAAGAGAAGAGCTTCAGCCTGGAGAAAATTTCAGAGAGTCAGTTTGAAGAACTGGATGCGGAGTGGGGCGGCTATTGGAAAAACGCAGACAACCAGAACATCACAGATGCTCCCACACCTTCATCCCTGGACAATGCAGAGGTTCGCTGGAAGCAGCAGTATGGCTCCAATGCGGATTACAGCAACAGCGTGAGCGACGGTATACTGGTGGAAAATTATATTTGTTGTTTCTGCGGAGAGACCCTGATGTATCTTGACCGAGCCACTGGTGAAATGATCCGGAGTGTCAAAATGGCTGCAAAAGGAAACAGTTCCTTTAATAAGCCGCTCTATGCGGCAGGTATGCTTTTTGTTCCGCTCAATGATGGAAAGGTACAGGCATTTAATGCAAGCACGCTGGAATCTGTATGGGTTTATGTGGATACAGTCGGCGGAAATGCAGCCACAGCGCTCCGGTATGATTCAGGCTATCTGTACGCCGGTTTTGCGGATGGCAACCTGGTCTGCATTTCAACGGCGGATGAGGAGCCTGAACAGGCAGAGGAAGAAAAATCTGCAGTCTGGAGAAAGTATGATAAAGGAGGCTATTACCGGACAGGCGTCTATACAGGAGAGAAATATCTTTACGCCTGCGGCCGTTCAGGAAGCCTCTATTGTCTGGATAAGAAAACCGGAGAGACGGTACAGAAGCTGGCGTTGCCAGCAGAAGCCGGGGCGCCCACCACTGCTGTCAGCCATTCGGACGGGCGGATTTATTTCGCGACGGAAAAGGGATACCTCTATTCCTGCGGATTGGCTGAAGACGGAAAGCTGGACATAGAAAATATGACAAGCCTGAAGCTGGGCGGGATTATCTATGGCACCCCTGTGGTGTATCAGAACCGGGTTTATGCAGGCAGCGCTATGACAGACAGCTATGGGATTGTGACTGCTCCCTATTATCTGAACGTGGTTCAGGTTGGGGAAGAAGGGGGATTATCTTTGTCTTACCGCATGGAGGTCAAATATTGTCCGAAAGGGACCGGGACGCTGAGTACGGCTTATGAGCAGCAGGACGGCTGCGTATATCTCTATTTTACAACAGACAGCTCTAACGGAAGTCTGTATCTTTTGAAGGACAGAGAGGGACTGACTTCTCCGGGTGAGGGAAGCGGACTGTTCTATCAGCAGACGGAGGTGTTCGGAAATGGGAGTGGGAGCGTGCTGGCCGACAGCGGAGGGAATCTTTACTTCCGGTATGAATCGGCCTGGATGTACTCTTTAAAACCCACGGAGCTGTATCTGACCGGCGTAGAGGCGTCGGGAGAACGAGTGGTTGTAGATGGGGGCCAGCCTTTTGACAGGCAGATGGAACAGCACACAGTCCTTTTGGATAGTGCCTCCGATCGGGTGACTCTCACGTTTTCTGCCAATGAGGGAGCTGTGGTTTCCATAGACGGGCGGGAAGGCAATGTCCAGGAAGTGACGCTGGAGGAGGGCATGGCAGAAGTGCAGGTGGTGCTCAGCAAAAACGGGCAGCTCCGCACATACCAGTTTACAATCCGCAGACGCGGCAGTGACGCATTCCTGGAAAGACTGCAGGTCAGCTATTCGCCGATGCTTACGGTGATGGAGATGGAACTGCAGCCGTCTTTTCAGCCAGAGATAACGGAATACAACTCCTCCCTCTACGGAAATGATGATATGAAGGTTTATTACATATGGCCGGAGCTTTCCAAGGGGTCGGCAGCCTCCATGAAAGTAACGGTGGTGGAAGGCGTACAGGGAATGCAGCCCGGGCAGGAGCTGGAGCCGATGACCGTACAGCTGGACGAACCCAGGCAGCGGTATAAGGTGACGCCGGCCGGCACGGACGCGGCTAAGGTGTTGATTACTGTGACTGCCGAGGACGGCCAGAGCCAGAGGGTATATGAGCTGTCGATGTTCCGCAATAACGAAGTGCCCAGGGTTACGGCCGGCGCGGGCGCTTTAGTCAGCCGGCAGGAGCATACGGCGGTGATACGGGTGAATGCCAGTATGGATGGATACCTCTATTATCTGCCGGACCGGAAAGCGGGAACTGCGGGAATGCCCACACAGTATGAGATAAAAACCAATGGGAAACGGGTTGCCGTTTCAGCCGGAACAAATACAGTTACACTGGATGGATTCGAGACGGCCGAAAGCGTCGTATATCTCTATGAGATGGGGTATAACCAGAGATGGAGCAACGGCATTCAGATAGAGGTACCTGCCTATACAGGCGGCCAGCCAACGCCGGATCCTCCAGGAAGAGGAGATCTGAACGGAGACGGAAACGTGGATATTACAGATGTGGTATGTCTGTTGGATGAGGTGGCGAAGGGTAGCGCGCTTCCCGCGGAAGCTGCCGATCTGAATGGGGACGGCCATGTGGATATCACAGATGTAGTAATACTTCTGGATGAAGTGGCTGCAGGCGAATAAGCCGGCAGCGCGCTCAATGAATCAGTGGACTGCGCGGAATTAAGGACCGCGGTTATCCAAATATAAAATAGAAAAGGAGTATGAGTATGAAAAGCAAAAAACAATGGCTGCCATTGTTTGGGGCGGCCGTAATGGCAGCGACCCTGATGGTTTTGCCCGGGGCAAAGGAGGCGAAGGCCGCAGCAGCGCCGGAGGTATCAGTTTCTATTGGCAATGTGACGGCGGAAATAGGAGATGAAATTACAATTCCGCTTACATTTTCCAGTGCAGAAAATAATCTGCGTGGTTTTAACGGTGTAAATACGGGCGGATATGACAGCACGATTCTGGAATATCAGGGAACGACCCTGGATGGAGGACTGAATAATGATAACCTAAGCACTGCGGGCGGAAATTTCGCTTATATGTCGCTGGGTGGTTTCTCCAGCGGTACTGTAAATATTAAATTTAAAGTGCTGAAATGCAGCGCCGATCCCGTGAGTTTTACTGTAAGCGGGCTAAAATTTACCGATGGGACGACCACGACGGCGCCTAAGGCGCTGACATCTGCCATTACAATCAATCATCCGGCGGATCAGCAGAATACGGAGGGTACCGACGCTACCTGCACCACGGCGGGCCATAAGAAGGTAACCTGCGGCGTCTGCGGTGCTGTAATCTCCGACGAGGATATTCCGGCTCTGGGGCATGATGAGGGCACGTGGACAGTGACGAAGGAATCCACTTGCAAGGAAAAGGGAACCAGAGAGCTGCGCTGCACCAGGGACCAGGCCCTGTTAAAGACAGAAGAGCTTCCCCTGGCTGAGCATAGCTGGGATGATGGCAGGGAAGCAAAACCGGCCACCTGCTCTGCGGAAGGTGAAAAGCTGTATACCTGTAAAGTTTGCAACGAAACTAAGACGGAAAAGATTGCCAGGGCGGCTCATAGCTGGACAGTGAGTGAGGAAACAGATCAGGACGGCTGGAAGGTTATCACGGCTGCAACAGAAGAGAAAGAGGGCAGCAAAGAAAGAGTTTGCTCTGTCTGCAGTGAGAAAGAAACGGCAGTGATTGAAAAGCTCGCTGCGAAACCGACGGCTGCGCCGACAGCGAAGCCAACGGCAAAACCGACGACGGCAGAAAAACCGTCCGGGGGCGCTTCAGCTGCCAATAATGGCAAAGCGGTGAATACGGGTGATACTACTGAGACGGTGGGATATGTTGTTCTGATTCTGGCGGCGGCCTGCGGCATCGCGGGAGCAATCGCTATGAAGCGCAGAAAAGTAAATCATTAAAACTCAGGCCCCGGCCTTAAGCCGGGGCCTGCATGAAGTATGGGATGAAGGAACTGCATGATGAAAAACAATAAATTCAGACAAATAATTAAAAAAACAGGAGCGGCGCTGGCGTCAGTATGCCTGGCAGCTGTTCTTATGTTTCTGACAGCCGGGTTTGGACATACGGCTCCGGAAAATCCCATGGCTTCTCAGGAGGCAGATGCTTCCCGCATGTATTTGACCTCCTCCACACTTGCCATGGATCAGGAAAAGCTGGCAAGCGTGGAGAATGCCAACATCAGCTCCGGCGGCGCTGACAGCGCTGCGGCTCAGGAGAAAGAGCAGGAAGAACAACAGGACCAGCGGCAGGAAGATCAGCAGAATCAGCAGGAAGACCAGGAGAATCAGGAGTTCCGGCAGGGGCAGCAGAATACGAATAACTATACGTCCGAGCAGAACACCCCTTCCGGGCAGGTAAGCAACAGCCTGTTGTCGTTGATTCAGAAAAACCAGTCTGGCAATACTCAGAACGGAAACACAGGCGGAAACGGGGGTGGAATCGGAGAAAACGGAGGAGGAGGAGAACCGGGAGGGGATTCCGGCAACACGCCCACGGAAGGCGGCAGTTCGCATACTTTAAATCCGAATCAGTCATCGGAGCTGTTCTATACAACCATCGAGGACCAGAAACGGACCAACGATCCCAATTACCCCTTTACAATTCATCTGACAGAAAAAGGCAAGCAGCTGTCCATCTCCAGTATAACGGTTGTACGGAACAAGGACAGCAAGGAGGGTAAGCTGGAAGAGGAAGATAGTTTGGAACTGGAGGAAGGAGCCAATTTCGTAGAGGTGATTCTGAAATTCCGTTCGGGTAGAGATGAAGTAACAGCGCCTTCCAAGAAGTATGTTCTCTATTATATGCCGGAGGGAAAGGTGCTTTTGCTGGTACAGAATGCCAAAACCGGAGAGTACCTGACAGACGGGCAGCAGCTGACTGTCTATGAGGATAATATCTGGCTTAAGGTTACGGCTCAGAAGGCCTCGGGCGGTCAATGGACAGACGTGGGGCACACGCTGCGCCTGAACAATGCGCTTAAGTCCGCAGAGGCTGACGGGATATACCGTCTGGGCCTGGACAAGGGAAATAATAATGAAGTGATGATCCGGGCCGGGGAAGCGGGTAATTACTCTGCCCAATTATCCTGCAGTATCAATTATAAGGTTGACGGATTTGTGGTGAGCTTTGAAAGCACGGGCGGCTTCAGGGAAGATATCTCCGACAACAGGACAATGGCGAAAAAGAGCTTCGGGGGAGTGACTAGTATTGATTATAAGTCAGAATCCTCAGATTTTGCGTTCCGGATTACCTGCAATACCGATACCGGAGAAGAGCAGATCACCAGTATCCTGGTGAGCAGCGATCAGTTCCCGGCACAGGAGGAAAAGCTGGGGCAGCAGGGGGCAGATGGGTTTATACATATTCCATTGGATGCATCATTGGGGATGACTTATATCAAGATGTACTGCAGGAACTCCGATGGGGAGACCAAAAGCTATATCTGGGAGGTTAAGTATACAAGAGTTGATAATGGAGAGAATCCCGGAAATGACAAGAATAACCCGGTAATTGAGATTAGCATAGCAGACGGGCAGACTGTTCATGATAATCCCTACACTGTAAAATTAAAAGCCTGGAGCCATGATCAGCATACACTGCAGATTAGCCAGATGAAGCTTTATTTGAACGGGCAGGAAAAGCGGAACGACAGCCTGACCCCTGACGGGTTTTATGAGTATAATCTGGAACTGACAGAGGGGGCCAATCAGATATACGTCCGTGTGGAGGATAGTGAGCAATACGTTACTGAGAAATACCTTACGCTGTATTTTAACGCCGATAAGGAAAGCGCCAGAGTCCGTTTTATTCTGTCTGCCAATGTGGTCGGACTGGGAACGCTGATTGACGAATATGTGGATCTGGAAGGAAGCACGACCATTGCCAGGATCGTGGAGGACCGTCTGGCTGCGTATGCGTATACTACGATCCACGACGGGTCAGCGAATGACGGGTCCTATTTCCTCCGGCATATACAGAAGCCCGGCATCCTGCAGGGGTGGAATGTATCGGAAGAGGAACGTTCTCTGCTGGAGATGGAGGGAATTTATCTGAATGAAGAAATTACTAATTTGGACAGTCTGGGAGAAAAGAATTTTACAGAAGGTTCGGGGTGGATGATAACGTTGAACCACTACTATATCGGGCAGAGCATGGGGACCTGGACGGCCGGCGACGGAGATGAGATCCATGTGCTCTATACACTGGACTGGGGTAAGGACGTCGGGGTGGATCCCAACAGCGGAGTCTATGGGTAAAGCGGATACCCGCAGGGAGCAGGAATACTATTAAGGGCCAACAAGGAGGAGAAAGACAGATGAACAGCCGTACAGATGCCGTCATCAGAGAAATTGAAAAAGTTATTGTCGGAAAGCGTGAAGTGGTGGAACGGGTGTTGATGGCCGTTTTATCAGAAGGACATATCCTTCTGGATGACGTTCCGGGTGTGGGGAAGACCACCCTGGCTCTGGCCTGTTCACGGGTCATGGGTATGGAATACCACAGAATACAATTTACGCCGGATGTGGTTCCTTCGGATATCGTGGGTTTTTCCATCTATAACAAGGAACAGGGGACTTTTGACTATAAGCCGGGCGTAGTTATGACAAACCTGCTGCTGGCGGATGAGATTAACCGCACCTCCAGCAAAACTCAATCAGCGCTGCTGGAGGTTATGGAAGAGGGGCAGGTGACGGTAGACGGCGTGACCCATCCGCTGCCAAAGCCATTTGTAGTGATCGCGACGCAGAACCCGGTGGGATCGGCCGGAACTCAGCTTCTGCCCCAGGCACAGCTGGATCGGTTCATGATCCGGCTGGAAATGGGGTATCCGGATTTTGAAAGCCAGGTAAATATTCTGCGTGACCGTCAGACGGCTAATCCCATAGAGCAGATCCATGGAATTATCGGGGCTGAAGAAGTCCTGGCCATGCAGGAGGAGATCCGCAACCTTCATGTGGAGGATTCAATTCTGGAATATATCACCGCCCTGGCAACGGAGACCAGAAAGGACGACATGATCCGCCTGGGCGTCAGCCCCCGCGGGGCGCTGGCTGTAGTGCGCATCGCGAAAGCCCATGCCTATCTGGAGGGACGGCAGTTTGTTACTCCGGAGGATGTGCAGCAGGTTTTTGTGGATGTCTGCGGACACAGGATCATTATGAATCCAAAAGCCAGAGTGGCTGAGCTCTCTGCCGCGGATGTGCTGTTAAGAGTGATGAAAAACACCAAATCTCCGGACAGCGGGCGATAAAGGGAGGCAGGCATGAGAAAATCCAGAATATTGTGGATTCTGTGGCTGGCTTTGTCATTTCTGTTCTGGGCTGTGACAGAAAGCGCCGGGGGCTGTCTGCTCTTTCTTGTATCAGCGGTCCTTCCACCGGTGTGCGCACTGCCGGCCAGGAGGCTCAGGGGAAAGCTGGAGGCGGAGATTTCAGCCTCGGCCTATTGTGAGAAGAATCAGGAGGCGGAAGGAAAGCTGACGGTAAGAAATAGCTGTTTTTTACCGGCGGATCGTTTGATCTGCCAGCTTTGCTGTGAGAACCTGCTGACTGGAGAGAAAGAACTAAAATCTCTGAGAATGGCTGTTCCGGCCAGGGCCAGCGTGTCACTGGATCTCCGGTTCATGAGCCGGCATGCGGGGCGGGTGAGAATATCTCTGAAGCAGATGACATATTTTGACCTGTTTGGGCTGTTCCGGTTCCGGAACACACCGGTATCAACTCCCCCGGCATTAACCCTGGCGGCGCCGAATACCTTTCCGGTGGTCACTCAGATATCCTACGGGGAAAGCGCCAATATGGACAGCGATGAATATTCGATGAAAAAGGCAGGATATGACCCGTCGGAAACCTTTGCGATCCGGGAATACCGCCCCGGCGACAGAATCCGCCAGATCCACTGGAAGCTTACGGAAAAGCTGGGGAGCCTGACGGTACGGGATTACGGACTGCCGATCCAGAATACGATTTTGCTTCTGCTGGAAACCGGGTGGGTAAAAGACGGCGGGAAGCCAGAGGCGGACTGCCTGGACGCTCTTGCCGAGGCGATACTTTCTGTATCCCAGGAGCTGGTAAGCCAGCAGACGGTACACAGCATCGGTTGGCAGAATCATGAAGAAAACACCTTTTCCTGCGAAGAGGTGGAGACGGAGGATGATCTGAATTCACTGCTTCCGGGGCTTTTAGGGGCTTCGCCGGGAGAGGATGAATTATCTGTGGCAGAGCATTACATGGCCAACCGGGAACAATTGGAATTTGCACATGTGGTAGTATTTACACCGCAGCACCGGGAAAGCCTGAGCTATCTGGCAGGCCATTGCCTGCTGACAGAGGTGATTTGCGAACAGGGAGCCTACGGATATGACCAGAAGGATGGTATCGCCATCATCGGCGCCGTCCCGGGACAAGTTTCGGAAATGCTGGCTTATATAGAAATTTAGAAGATGCCGGCCAACGCAGGCGTTACCAAACAGGAAAGAGATAGACATACGATGAAAGAAAACGGAAATTTTCTCCTTTACCCAGGCCTGGAACCGGGAAATAAAACGAACAGAATTATAACATTTTTAGTGGACTGGTTTTTTATATGGCTGTATCTGTCGGGAATGGCAGTCTGGCTGATTTCAGCCCTGGACCTGCCGGTGGCTGTGAGCCTGTGTCTGGGGATTCAGGCAGTGGCTGCGCTGGGCATTCAGCTTTTGACCGGGAGCAGGGGCAGAAGAGCTGGCCTGAAAATGCTGCTCTGGTGTGCGGCTCTGGCTGTATTTGCCCTGCTGTTCAGAGATTTCTGGAGCAGCGGTATACATATCATCTGCAATCGGGGTGTAGAAGCTTTGGGGGAACGGTTTCCCTATTTGTTTCCGGCCTATGCGGTAACTGTGGGGGAAGAAATGAGGGAAGCGGCGCTGTACGGCGCTCTTTTCTGGCTGTCCGCGCTGGCGGCTGTACCGGCTGTTTATCTGGTGCGGGCAGGAAACCGGATTCTGCTGGGAATTCAGGCAGTGGCATTGCTGGCGGCGCAGATGGTTACGGGAATCGGACCGGGGCTGGCGGCAGGTGTTTGGTCTGCCCTGTGTCTGCTGGCAGTATGGATACGCGGGCACGGCGAACGGATTCCGGCGGGGCGTCAGCGGCTGGCAGCTTTGGAAAGCTTCCTTTTCGCCGGGGTGGGGATTTTCCTTTTAATGGCCGGGGGCCGTGCCCTGACACAGCGTTTTTTGCCGGAGAATGCGGAACTTTTTACAGGGATTCGGTCCGGAGTGCTGAAGAGCCTTGAAGAATTTCGATATCAGGGAGACAGCCAAGTTTTGCCGGACGGAGATTTTACCGGGCTGGGTTCCTTTGAACCGACGGAAGATCCTGTTCTGGAAATAACCATGAGCCGGCCGGATTCCTACTATCTGCGGGGATTTACAGGGAGTGTCTACACAGGCAACGGCTGGACAGGGCCGGAGGCTGCTGTTTTATGGGAAAACCGGAATCTGTTTTACTGGCTCCATCAGGAAAACTTTTACGGACAGGAAATCTTGCCCGGCGCGGCGTTGGCGCTGGATGCTTCAGTGGCGTCGGAGGAAAAGAACGCAATCTCTGTTAAAAACCTGTCTGGAAATTCTAAATACTGCTATGTACCCTATGAGCTCCATTCCCTGGAAGAAAGCCCGGTTCGCCAGGCGATGGATCGTCAGAAAATAGGGGACGCCGCGGTGGTATCCCAGGGCCTTTATGGGAACCGGGAATATTCCTACGAGGCATTGGCAAACCAGGTTACAAAATACCCTGCGCTGAACGCGGCACTGCTGGACACAGACAGCCTGGGCGAAGAGGGAGAAAATTACCGGGAACTGGAAGGGTTTTACAATGAATTTGCCTATTCTGTTTATCTCGATATACCAGACAGGCTAAATGCATCGCTGTCAGAGGTGTTAGGCGTTAAAGAAATAGACAGTGGAGAAAAGCATGCGGATTATGCGGAAGCGAAGCAGAATATCCTTTATGCGCTGACCGCCGGTTATACAGATACGAATATTCTGGAGAATACCTGGGACGGTTCTGACTTTATTTTCGATTTTCTGAATGTGTCTAAAAAGGGATATTCCGTTCATTTTGCCAGCGCCGCGGTAATGATGTTCCGGTATTATGGGATTCCGGCCCGCTATGTGGAAGGATATCTGATCACTCCTGACGATGTGTCAGCCATGACTGAGGGAGAATCCTATGTACTGGATGAAACACATGCTCATGCCTGGGTGGAATACTATCAGGACGGAGTGGGATGGCTTCCCTTTGAGACCACCCCATCTTATTTGAACACCATGGACAGGGCGGACGAGTATCAGGATATATCCGGCATGGACGGTGCAGGTTCCCAGGATCAGACGGATCAGGAGGAAGAAGAGCCGGAGAAAGAGGAAGAAGAGCAGAAAGCCCCGGAATTTGACTGGATCTTTCTGTTAACTGTTCTGATGATATTGGGAATCTTACTGCTGGTGCTGGTCATGATCATTTTCTTGATCTGGATCCTGGTGCAGAGAAGAAAGAGCAGGAAGGCCAAACGGCTGTTCCAGTCTGCGGACAGGCGGGAGGCTGCCAGGGCCCTGTTTGAATATTCCATGAACCTGATGTCGGTGGCAGGGCTGAAGATCCGGAATACTTCACTCTATCGTTATGAAAAAGCGATAGAGAAGATGTTTGACCGTGAGATGGCGGAAGAATATATCGCTGTGGTTGCGGTCAGACAGGAGGCGGTTTACAGCGGCCATGAAATCACGGAAGAGCAGTGGAGCCTGATGCGGCGGTTTAAGGAAAAAATCTGGAACCGGATTTATTCCCAGGGCAGTATACTTCAGAAATTTCAGCTGAAATACATTTATTTTCTATAACGCAGTTTGAGGATGGCGCGGCAGATGCGCTATTGGAGGAGACTATGGAAGGAAGACTGAGAAGAAGGAGAAAAGGACAGGCCAGGGTCAGTATTCTCGCGCTTTTGCTGATTACCGCTTTAACGGTGAATCCTCTTTCTCCGCTCCTTGCGGAGGTGAGCGCGGCATCGGTAGAAAACCCGTGGGACGGCGTCAGCATGACGATGCCGGAAACAGATGAAAACGGAACGTATCTGATCCGCACCGGGGCTGAGTTGGCCTGGTTTGCAGCAGAAGTGAATGGAGGCAGGGGCGAAATTAACGGCAGGCTGGAGAACTACATTTATCTGAACGACTATAATACTTCGTACAACTGGACCATGATTGGCGATACCGAGGAGCATCCCTACAGGGGAAGCTTTGACGGCAACGGGCAGAAGGTGGTTTATATGCGGGCTGAAATCAATATGAAGAATCCGGAACGAAAATATGCCGGGCTGTTCGGCGTCATTGACGGCGGTACAGTGCAGAATCTGACTGTACTGGGAAAGGTGATCCAGGGGTATGGTAATTACGGCAGTGCAGACGGGACAGATCAGCAATGCGCAGGCAGCGGAGGAATTGCCGGATATCTGAAAAGCGGACAGATTGTGAACTGTATCAATTATGCCAGAACTACCATGGACGGAGAGGCAATGTACCGCAATTCAGGAGGAATCGTAGGGATTTGCAAGGGGTTAGTGGTTCACTGTGAAAATTACGGAAAACTGTCCACGACTGTCGGCATTGCGCAGAATCATATCGGAGGGATCGCCGGGCTGGTATATGGAGTTAACGCACAGGTGGATAATTCCGTCAATTATGCAACGGTGCAGGGTTATTTCTGCGTCGGAGGCCTGGCGGGCGCCGTCAAAGCCGGTGGCGAGATCCATTCAAGCTGTAACTACGGCGCGGTTAAGGGAAACTCTCTGCTGGGAGGAATTGCCGGGAGAATTTCTACAGCCGGCCTGTATAATAACGGGGGTGTTAAGCAAAGCGCAATCCGGAACGTTTATAATCTGGGAAGCATCAGCGGCTATGGAACCGGAGCGGGATCAGAGGCCGGGGGGATAGTGGGACAGATGGGCTATGAAAGCTGGAAACAGGAAGCCATACCCCCGGCCCCCCTTGTGGAAAACGCTTATTCTGCCGCGGATCTTTCCGGTGCCTCCAGCTACAGAAGAGGCGGCGTCATCGGCTATCTGCTGAGCGGTTCCTATGGAACGGTATACGGCTGTTCCAATTCCGGCCTGCTTATCAATCCGGTGGGCGCTAAAAATGACAGAGGAATCACGATTCTGGGAGAAGCCCGGATGCTTACAGAAGAAGAGATGAAAAGCGCGGTTCTGCCGGAAAAACTGGGAAGCGCCTTTACAATGTCCAATAAATATGACACAGAAAATAATGGATTCCCCAAACTGGCATGGCAGTCACTGCCTTCCGATCTGTTGGATAAAATTGACCAGGGCCGTATGGAACTGAACGGCTGGCTGACGGATGTCAATAAGAAGAAATATGGGAAGAATTATACCCTGATAGAGACGCTGGTAAGCACTTATAAGGAGAAACTGGGCACTGTTTCGAATGAAGAAGAGCTGGAAGCGTATATGGCGGAGGCCAGGGAGCAATTAAACGCTGTCAAACCGGGCATTGACGCGGACAACGAGCTGGCAGAGGCTATTGACAACGGGATTATCGCGTTGGAAGAATACTGCAGGAAATTGACTGGAGAGCATACGGATCTGACAGACAGCCAGAAAATGGATATGAACAACCTGACGGGTGAATGGTCGAAAAAGCTGGAAGGGGCTGCAACGCTGGAGGAAGTGCGGCTGCTCATCCGTGACGGCAAGGACGCTCTGGAAGCTAAAATAGCTTCTTTTGAAGAAGATAAGCGTCTGGAGGAAATTCGTTCGAACGCACTGCAGGTGGTAACAGATTACCGGGCGGATGAGACGTATGACGTAACATGGATGCATAAGATCAAGCTGGTTCGGGACGAGGCGCTGAAGCAGATCTCAGCTGCGGCGACGGCGGCTGAGGTGACGCGGCTGATGGAACAGGCAAAAAATGACATAGACGGTGTGATCGACCAGATACCGGAAGCGGGCGCATGGGACGGCGTTACGCTGTCGGAACCAGAGCTCAGCGCGGACGGGATTTATCAGATCACCAGTGGAAGCGAGCTGGCCTGGTTTGCCAATGCAGTGAATACAGCGGAGGGAGGAAGCGGGCTTTGCGGCGCTCTCTGCAATGATATCTCTCTGGGATTTTATAACTGGACGCCCATTGGAAGCGGCAGAGCCTTCAGCGGCAGCTTTGAAGGCGGGGGCTATACGGTACGGGGACTTTTTATAGACCTGGCAGATACTTATGCGGGTTTATTTGGAAAAATAGAAGGCGGCGGCGGGCACAAAATACAGAACCTGACCGTCAGCGGAACAATCGCTGTAGACGGGAAGGTAACCTATGCGGGAGGAATTGCCGCCTATGTCAGCGGAGCGTCTTCCGGCGACTGCTATTTGCTGGAGAACTGCCACAGCAGAGTGTCTATTACCCTGGACGGGGTAAAGGCACTGGACACAGGTATTGGAGGGATTGCAGGCAGAAGCCGGTATGCGATTCTTTCCTGCTGCTCCAACACAGGCCCCGTGACTCTCGGGGAAGCAGTCAGAGGCAATATTACCTATTATGCGGGAGGCCTGGTAGGAAGTGCCTATGCCAGTACGACGATTCAGAGGAGCTATAACAGCGGCATCATCTATTCGACATATGCCGCGGGAGGCCTGGTAGGGCTGGCCAGCCAAAAGGATTCAGGAATATACGCCTCCTATAATACAGGAGAAGTCACGGGAAAAACGTATGCCGGAGGGCTGGGAGGCTCTGTCCTGGGAAATAATACTGCCTTTAACTGGTGTTATTCTTCAGGACCCGTCAACCTGAGGGATTCCGGATACGGAGTGGGCGCGCTGTTCGGTAATCTGGCCAGCGGCAGCGACGGCGTGCTGTATGCACTGAAGCGCAGCGATTCCCTGGGCCGGGCATTGGTGGGGATATCCATCGATTTTACCGCCACAGGGAAATTCATCAGTGAAGCAGAACTGGCGGGAGACGATATTCTCAATGCCCTGAACGGGGGAGGAGGCTGTTATATTCACGATTATCTGGGCTTCCAGAACGGCTATCCAATTCTTGACTGGCAGCTGACGCTGGATGGTTTTAGAACCGGAGCCATCACGGAGCTTTCCGCTTACGCGAAGCAGGAAGACTATACAGAAGAAAACTGGGCGGCTGTCCAGGCAATTCTGGCAGAGGGGGTGGCACAGATACAGGCGGCCGCTGATATGCCGGGCGTAAGCGCCGCGATGACACAGGCGAAGAATCAGATCGACGAAGTGGAGACGAAGGCAGGCACAGCGGAGCGGAAGCTTCAGGAAGCCAGAGACGAAGCGATTTCTATTCTGGAAAACTATGTGGACCTCAGCGTTTACCGCGATCAGGAGCAGACGGAGATCCGGAATCTGATCGCCAGAGCGAAGAGTTATATCCTGCTGGCTGATTCTCTGGAAGAGGTGCAGAGACACCTGGATGAGACCAGGGCGTCCATCGACGCTCTGCCCGATGCCTGGACCTACTACAACCAGGTCAACATGGCGGCGGCAGGAACTGTGGATGCTTTTATCCTGGAGATTGGAGAAGTGATCTACGCGGATTACGTCAAACTGTCCATTCTGACAGCGCGTGACGCTTATGACAAGCTGACGGAAGAGCAGAAGGCCCTGGTGATGTATACTCAGGTGCTGCTGGATGCGGAAGCGGCCTGGGAAAAGCTGGCGGAGGAAAATGAACCGACGGACGAGGATAGGAATCTGGCCGCCGCAGTGGACGCGCTGATAGGAGAAATTGGAACGGTTACAGCAGACAGCGGGGATGCCATCGCGAAGGCCCGGCATGCCTATGACGGGCTGACAGATAAGCAAAAAAACCTTGTGGGGAACGCAAAGCTCTTACTGGACGCAGAATCGGCCTACAACAAGCTGTGTGCAGATCCTGTGGCGTCGGCTATCGCGGCTATCGGAGAGATTACGCTGGATAAAAAAGAAGTAATTTTCGCGGCAAAGGATGCCTACGACGCTCTGTCGGACGCGCAAAAAATTCTGGTCCAGGACTATCAGGTGCTGGAGAACGCTATTATTACTTATCAGAATCTTGTGGTGGCTCAGCCTGTTATAGAGATGATCAGCGGCCTGGGAGATGTGGGCAGCATCACTCTGGGAGACGGGAACGCGATTTTGGCGGCGATTGCGGCATATAATATGCTGACCGGAGAACAGCAGGCCCTGGTGACGAATTATGACATACTGGAGGCGGCGGCTTCTGTCTATGATTCACTGTCCGCCATACAGAACGTAATGATCCTGATTGACCGGATCGGTGCAGTCAGCCAGGCCAGCGGCGGACAGATCGCGGAAGCGCGCGCGGCATATAATAGCCTGACGCCGGATCAGCAGAGAAGAGTGACGAATGGAGAAGTGCTTGAAAATGCCGAAAAAGCCTTTGCGGCTCTTCAGAGTCCCCAGGTTGACACCAACGTGAACACAGGGGGAATACAGGGGAATACCGCTGCTCTGGCAGGCGGCGGACAGTCTTCCGGAAGCGCCGGAACCGGTGGGACTGTTAAGGAAAATGGAACTGCAGTGGAAAATGGAGACGCCGGGCAGGAATCGTCCGCGGAAGAGGCGGAAGCTGAAAGTACAGCGAAAGACGATGCTTCAGCAGAAGACGGAGCACTCCCGGAGTGGCTGGAAAATCAGCTGAACGGCAACGCGGCTGCTGATACATCGGCCGACGCAGAGTCGCTGGCGTTGGAACAGGTTAAGATGGCAAAACGAAAAAATCTGCTGCTTATTTTAGGGATTATTCTGGCGGCCTGCGGGGCGGTGACAGGCGCTTTAGGCTTCTCCCTGCGTAAGGCTGCGGGAAAAAGAAAGGAAAAGAAGGTTCATTTATGAAAAAGAAACGATGGAAACGATCCAGGAGCCCGCAGAAGCTGTTGGCGGCAATTGTATCAGCATTCCTTCTGCTTCAGCCGGCCATGGCCGTACCTGCTGCCGGGGCAGACCCTGAAACGTCCGTTGCAGGAGCGGAAACAGGGGAGGCTGTCGCAGGAGAACTGCGGCAGATGCAGGAGGATATTATTGATTGGAGACGCAGCTTTGAAGATAGCAGCCAGCTTTTGTCCGGCGAGCTGCTGGACAAAGCAGGGAGCGCCGGAAGTGACTGGTTTGCGTTTGATATCAGCCGGATGGGAATTGAGGATCAACAGGCAGCTTATCTGAGCAGGCTGGAGGATGTGGTAGAGAAGATCTACCAGGATATGGAAGACAGCCGGCTGAGGTACCGGCTGTCGGATCTGCACAGGATTGCCATGACGGTAGAGGCCTGCGGCGGCGACCCCACTGCCTTTGGAAGTGATCCGGAGGGAAATCCCATTAATCTGATCCGGGATAGTGTCTGGAACAGTATCTGGGGCGATCCGGGAGCACAGGGGATTAACGGTTATATCTGGGCGCTTCTGACTGTGGACAGCAGGGGTTACGAAGAGCCGGCAGACGCAGAATGGACCAGAGAAAAGCTGATTACATCTATACTTTCCCGGCAGCTGGCGGACGGCGGCTTTGGCCTGATTAAAACAGACCCGTCGGACGTGGATCTCACTTCCATGGCGTTGACCGCACTCGCTCCATACCGGGATTCAGAGCAGACTTACACTGTGACCAATATTGTATCGGAAGAACAGGTGACTATGACTGTGGCGGAGATGTCCGAGAGAGCTTTTGCATGTCTGGAGAAGCTGCAGCAGGCGGACGGCAGCATGATTACCTATGAGGAACGTACCTCAGAAAGCACCAGCTGGGCCATGATGGCTTTGGCCTCCTGGGGCCGGGATCCGGAAAAGGATGAGCAATTCATCAAAAACGGACAAACCCTGCTGGATGGGCTGAGGGCCTTCAGGCTGGAGGACGGCAGTATCATTCACAGCCTGGACGGGGATCAGGAGGAAACAGAAGGTAATAATATGGCCGGCTATCAGGCTGTCTATGGTTTAGAGGCCGTCTGCAGGCTGAAGGAGGGAAGGCCCGGAGTTTTCGACCTGTCTGACGCGCCCGAAATTTCCCGGGAGGAAATTGAGAAAGCAGGCGCGGAACTTCCGGAGCTGACTGAAGAGGAAGAAAAGACAGGCGAACAGGTGAAACAGGAGACTGGCAGCCGGGCGGTACTGGTGACGGCTGTGGCTGCCTCAGGTATCGTGCTGGCTGTGGTGATCTTTTTGATTCTGCTGTTGAGGGACCGGAACAAAAAGAAGCAGAAGGCGGATTCTGACGGCGGTACCGGCAGAGAGGAAAATGCGGATGGTGAGGATGACGAGTGGTAATCGCGGAGGAGACATATGAAGAAAAACATTCTTCTGATTGGGATCATCGTTATGCTGGTACTGATATTAGCTAAAGGGGTCAGAATTCAGTCAGTGGAAGAATATTATCTGACTCATACAGAAGACATCACGGAGGATTCGGAGACAGTCACGGTCAGTATCCGCTGCGATACTCTTTTAAAAGAGGAAAACTGGAAGAAGCTGGACAAGCAGCTGCGCAGTGATAAATATGTCCCCTCAGACGGAATGATACTGGGAGAAACGGCCTGCGCTCTCAGGAAAGGAGACACGGCTTTTGATCTGCTGAAGAGGGTGTGCAGGTATCATGAAATCCAGATGGAATACCAGGGTCCGGATACCAATGTTTACAGTACAGTATTTATTAAAGGGATTAATTATTTATATGATTTTTCCTGCGGAGAGCTGTCCGGATGGATGTACAAGGTTAATGGAGAATTTCCGGGAAAGGGCTGCAGCAGCTATAAGCTTCATGACGGAGACCGGGTAGAGTGGGTATACACCTGTGATTTGGGCAAGGATGTCGGAGACCAGTATCTGAAGGGAAAGAACCAAAAAGAAAATAAAGAAGAAGTGGAAAAAGACAGAAAGACTGAAGCGGGAGGTAAAGAGTCATGAATGGATTCGGAAGTTATCATCCGGCGGTATTGTTTTCCTATTATGTATTGGTAGTTTGCTTTTCTATGATCAGCATGCACCCGGTCATCATCGGCGCATCCGTTATAGGGGGCCTTCTGTTGTTCTGGGCTCAGAATACAGTTCGTAAACTATTAAAGGAACTGGGCTTTTTCTTTGTTCTTTTTCTTCTGATGGCTTTTGCCAATCCGCTGCTGGTTCACAACGGGGAGACGGTTCTCTTTTTCATGAACGACAATCCGGTTACGCTGGAAGCGATGATTTACGGCGGCATGTCTTCGTTGATGATTGTGGGGATTCTGTTATGGTGCCGCTGCTACAGCGCGGTCCTGACGACCGATAAATTCCTGTATTTGTTTGGTAAACTGATTCCAAAGCTGGGGCTGATATTATCCATGGCATTTCGGTTTATACCGTTATTTAAGCTGCAGATAAAGAAAATTAATCAGTCCCAGAAGACGATGGGGCTGTATGCATCCGATAGTATTTCAGATAAAATCGGGGGAGGAATAAGGGTATTTGACAGTCTTGTTTCCTGGTCTATGGAAAATTCCATCGATACGGCGGACGCAATGAAAGCCAGAGGCTATGGGCTGCGGGGAAGAACAAATTTTACATTGTTTCGTTTTCATAAAAGGGATGGGATACTTCTGAGTGTTCTGTGCGCTCTGGCGTGTGATCTCTTTATCTGTTTTGGACTGGGAGTTTTTGATTATTATTATTATCCGCTGGCAGCGGATATTAATTGGAATGTGTTATCTGTTTTCCAATATTTATCGGTACTAGTATTCATGTGTATTCCGGGCATTTTAGAAATTCGTGAACGGATAACCTGGAACTATTTGAAATCGAAAATCTGATTTTTCAGAGGAGCAGGATTTACCGGCTGCAGAAGTGAAGAAAACAAAGGAGAAGGTATCATGGAGTTACTAAAAGTCGAAGATCTGACATTTACATATCCACGGCAGAAAAGGGACAGTCAGGAAAGCCATCCGGCTCTTGAAGGGGTTACCTTCCGGATTCAGGAGGGAGAATTTATTGTGGTGTGCGGAGAATCAGGCTGCGGCAAAACGACGCTTCTAAAGCTTCTGAAGCGGGAACTGGCACCTGCCGGAGAGAAGTCCGGGAACATATGGTTTCGTGGAGTAGAGCAGAAGGCTTTGACGGAACGGGAGGCGGCCTGTGAGATTGGCTACGTCCTTCAAAATCCGGAAAATCAGACAGTGACGGATAAGGTTTGGCATGAACTGGCTTTTGGGCTGGAAAACATGGGGATGCCGAGACCGGCCATCCGCAGGAGGGTAGCGGAGATGGCCTGCTTCTTCGGCATCGATGACTGGTTCAGGAAGAAGACCACTGAGTTGTCTGGCGGCCAAAAGCAGCTGTTAAACCTGGCTTCCATCATGGCTATGCAGCCCCGGCTGCTGATCCTGGATGAGCCGACCAGCCAGCTGGATCCAATCGCGGCTTCTGATTTCATCAATACGCTTGTGAAAATCAATAAGGAGCTGGGATTGACGATTCTGATGACGGAACACCGGCTGGAAGAAGTATTCCCGGCAGCTGACCGTGTGTTTATCATGGATCAGGGCAAAATGCTTCTGATGGAGCCGCCCAGAGAGGCGGGGCGCGATTTAAAACAGCTGAAGGCAGATCACAAAATGCTTCTGGGCCTGCCCAGCGCCCTGCGCATTTATCACGGCCTGGATGCGGAGGATGCGGAATGTCCGCTGACTGTGCGGGACGGCAGAAATTTTCTCGCAGAAAATTATAAAAACCAGGTGCGAAGCCTGATGCGGCCGGCAGCGCCGGATGCAAAAGAAAGACCTGTGGCCATGCGTATGAAAGATATCTGCTTCCGGTATGAGAAGGAGCTTCCGGACGTGCTGGAAGCAGTAGCCCTGACCGTCTATGAAGGGGAAATCGTGAGCCTCCTGGGAGGCAACGGGGCGGGCAAAACGACGCTGCTGAATGTGATTTCAGGGACAATTAAGCCATACCGGGGGAAAATAGAAATCTTTGGAAAGAGGCTTCAGAAATATTCAGGAAAAGAGCTGTATGTGGGCAAGCTGGCATCACTGCCTCAAAACCCCCAGACAGTGTTTATTAAGATGTCTGTACGGGAGGATTATGAGGAAATCAGAAAAGTGATTGGCTGCGGAGAAGATGAAATGGGGCGGAAAATCAGTGAAACGGCAGAGCTTCTGGGGATCAGCCATCTGCTGGACCGCCATCCATACGATCTCAGCGGGGGAGAGCAGCAAAAGGCGGCCATTGGGAAGATTTTGCTGCTGCGGCCGCGTCTGCTTCTGCTGGACGAGCCGACGAAAGGAATTGACGCATGGTCCAAGCAGCAGCTGCAGCTGTTGTTGAAGAGCCTGAAAGAACAGGGAATCTCAATCTTAATGGTAACGCACGATGTGGAATTTGCCGCAGGTGTTTCTGACCGCTGCGGCCTGTTCTTTGACCATGCGGTTGTGTCATTGGATACTCCGGAGGAGTTTTTCTGTAATAATAATTATTATACGACAGCGGCAAACCGCATATCCAGACAGCAATATGACAACGCAGTCACCTGCGAAGAGGTAATCGCCCTGTGCAGGGAAAACGGGAGAAAGGCATCGGATCACAGACAAGGAGGTGCGGCATGAGAAAGAGTGATACAGCGGCAGGGGAATTCAGACGGCCGGCCGGAGAAGTTCTGGAAAATACGGCTCCTTACAGCATCCGGAGATTTGTGGGCTGGGGGTGCCTGATTGCCGGCGCCGTCCTGCTGATCGTCCTGGGCGTCCGGCTGATGGCAGACCGCAGATATAATCTGGTGTCGGTGTTGATCGCTCTCCTTTCCTGTGTCCCTTTCTATTTCGCCTATGAAAAGAGAGAGGGGAGTATTCGCCGCATGGTCATGATTGCGGTTATGACGGCGATTTCCGTGCTGGGCAGGTTGATTTTCGGGCCAATACCGGCATTTAAGCCGATGGCGGCGGTCACGATCCTGTCAGGCATCTATATGGGGCCGGAGTCGGGGTTCCTGGTCGGTTCCCTGTCGGCGGTGGTGTCCAATATATTTTTCGGACAGGGCCCCTGGACCCCGTTCCAGATGCTGACCCTGGGGATGACAGGCTTATTGTCAGGCCTTCCCCTGTTCCGGGTGCTGCTCAGAAAACGCCTGCCGCTGGCTATCTGGGGAATGGCGATGGGAATCATGTATTCCGGAATTATGGATATCTGGACGGTGCTGAGCCTGATTGATTCTTTTAGCTGGAAACGGTATCTGCTGGCGCTGAGTACAGCGGTTCCGTATACCGTCACTTATATGGTGTCAAATGTAGTGTTTTTGATGCTGACAATAAAACCGATCGGTGAGAAATTGAACCGGATACAGATAAAACACGGGATATTCTGAAAACACTTATAAAACCAAATTACCTCTTGACATTCTGCAGCCAGGCCGATATACTGCATCTTAGAGAAAGGCAATGAAGGGAACCAGTAACAGAAGGAAAGCAGACAGAGAGCAGCCGGAAGCTGAGAGGCGCGTGCGGAACTTTTGCGAATACATCCCCAAGCCCCGCACCGAACGGAGTACAAGTAGGCTGCGGCGTGTTGACGGACGTTATCAGCGTCAGGGTATGACAGTACCCGCTGAGGCAGCCGGCTGTGAAGCGGCTGTGAATTTAGGTGGTAACACGGAAGTAGAGCTTTCGTCCTATGTTTTGGGATGAGGGCTTTTTATTATGCATTAAGAAGCGCCTCACTCCTATTTTAAATACGAAAATCAGGAGGAATGAAACAATGAAAATCTATGATGAACTGGTTGCCCGGGGCCTGATTGCCCAGGTGACAGATGAAAAGGAAATCCGTGAGCTGGTTGACAATGGTAAAGCTGTCTTTTATATCGGATTTGATCCTACGGCAGACAGCCTTCATGTGGGGCATTTTATGGCCCTCTGCCTGATGAAACGCCTTCAGATGGCCGGCAACCGGCCTATCGCACTTCTGGGCGGAGGAACCGGCATGATCGGGGACCCTTCTGGGAGATCTGATATGAGGCAGATGATGACGCCGGAGACCATCCAGCATAACTGTGACTGTTTTAAGCGGCAGATGAGCCGTTTTATTGACTTTTCTGATGATAAAGCGCTGATGGTGAATAATGCGGAATGGCTGATGGATCTGAATTATATTGAATTTATCCGTGAGATCGGCCCTCATTTCTCAGTAAACCAGATGCTGAGGGCTGAGTGCTACAAGCAGAGAATGGAAAAAGGGCTGAGTTTTCTGGAGTTTAACTACATGCTGATGCAGAGCTATGATTTCTATGAGCTGTTCCAGCGCTACAACTGCAACATGCAGTTCGGCGGCGACGATCAGTGGAGCAATATGCTGGGCGGGACCGATCTGATCCGGAGAAAGCTGCATAAAGACGCCTATGCAATGACGATTAACCTGCTGCTGAATTCTGAGGGCAAAAAAATGGGCAAGACCCAGTCAGGCGCGGTCTGGCTGGATCCTGACAAGACGACTCCTTTTGAATTTTATCAATACTGGCGGAATATCGGGGATGCGGATGTCCTCAAATGCCTGAGGATGCTGACCTTCCTTCCCATTGAACAGATCGATGAGATGGATCAGTGGGAAGGCAGCCAGCTGAACCAGGCGAAGGAGATCCTGGCTTACGAGCTGACTGGGCTGGTTCACGGAGAAGAGGAGGCCAAGAAAGCGGAGGCAGGCGCAAAGGCTCTCTTTACCGGGGGCGGTGACGCCGCTCATATGCCAACCACAGAGCTGGCAGAAGAAGACTTTGAAGAAGGGGCAATTGATTTAATCACACTGCTGGTGAAGGCCGAGCTGGCCGGCACCCGCTCAGAGGCGAGAAGGTCGATAGAACAGGGCGGTGTTTCCATTGATGGAGAAAAGATCGGCGATATCCGGTATCAGGTAAAGAAAGAATCCATCGGTACAGACGGAATCCTGCTGAAACGGGGTAAAAAGAACTTTAAAAAGATTTGCGTCCAATAGCCAGTTGTGCTATCATACTTTGTGGAACAGCGTAGCTGCTCCCCCGCCCCGACAGGGGTATGAGTTACGGGATGCTCTGGAGTATACGTTGTGGAACAGCGTGAGCTGTTTCTACATGCCCGGAAGCAATCTGCTTATTCATGTAAGTGTATCAGAATTAAAAATATAGTAACTGTTTTTGGAGGAAATGTCATGAAAAAATATGGCGTAAATGAATTGCGGAAAATGTTCCTGGAATTCTTTGAGAGTAAGGGGCATCTGGCGCTGAAAAGCTTTTCCCTGGTTCCGCAGAATGATAAAAGCCTGCTGCTGATTAATTCCGGCATGGCGCCGTTAAAACCCTATTTCACCGGAGCTGAGATACCGCCCCGGAAGAGGGTGACTACCTGCCAGAAGTGTATTCGCACGGGTGATATTGAAAATGTCGGGAAGACGGCCCGCCACGGCACCTTTTTCGAGATGCTGGGTAACTTTTCTTTCGGGGACTATTTTAAGCAGGATGCGATCCGCTGGTCCTGGGAGTTCCTGACAGAGGTAGTGGGCCTTGACCCGGAACGTCTGTATCCGTCCGTCTATCTGGAGGACGATGAAGCCTTTAAGATCTGGAAGGACGAGATCGGCATAGCACCGGAACGGATCTTTAAATTCGGCAAGGATGATAACTTCTGGGAGCATGGAAGCGGCCCCTGCGGCCCCTGTTCGGAGATCTATTATGACAGAGGGGAAAAGTATGGCTGCGGACAGCCGGGATGCACCGTAGGCTGTGAATGCGACCGCTATATGGAAGTCTGGAATAATGTATTCACGCAGTTTGACAATGACGGAGAAGGCCATTATACGGAGCTGGACCAGAAGAATATTGACACAGGAATGGGACTGGAACGTCTGGCCGTCGTCGTGCAGGACGTAGATTCTATATTTGACGTGGACACGATTCAGGCGCTGAGAAACCGTGTCTGTGAGATTGCCGGCCGGGAATACCACCAGAACCATGAAACCGACGTCTCCATACGGCTGATTACCGACCATATACGTTCCGCAACCTTCATGATCTCAGACGGGATCATGCCTACCAACGAAGGCAGGGGCTATGTGCTTCGCCGTCTGATCCGCCGTGCTGCCAGACATGGAAGGCTGCTGGGCATCAGCCATCTGTTCCTTGCAGAATTGGCTGGAGCGGTTATTGAGGGAAGCAAAGACGGTTATCCTGAGCTGGAGGATAAAAAAGATTTTATCTTTAATGTACTCAATAATGAGGAAAGCCAGTTTAACAAAACCATTGACCAGGGACTTCGGATTCTCGGTGATATGGAGCAGAAGATGAATGAAAAGGGTGAGAAACAGCTGTCCGGTGAACATGCGTTTAAGCTCTATGACACTTATGGCTTCCCAGTGGATCTGACGAAGGAGATCCTGGAGGAAAAGGGCTATGAGATTGATGAGGCCGGTTTCAAAGCATGCATGAAGGAGCAGCAGGAGCGGGCCCGAAAAGCCAGGGAGACAACGAACTATATGGGCGCGGACGCCACGGTCTATGACGAAATAGATCCTTCCGTGACGACGGATTTCGTGGGATATGACTGTCTGGAGGCCGAATCACAGATCACCGTCCTCACCAGCGAGACAGAGCTTAGGGACTCCCTGATGGAGGGTGAAAGAGGAACGGTAATTGTCGGGCAGACGCCTTTTTACGCTACCATGGGCGGCCAGCAGGGAGACTGCGGGCGGATTGAGACAGCTAACGGTGTGTTTGAAGTGGAGGATACCATAAAGCTCCGGGGCGGAAAATACGGCCATGTGGGAACGATGAAGTCTGGTATGATATCCAAAGGTGAGAAGGCTGTGCTGAAAGTAGACCAGCCGTCCAGAAAGAATACAGAGAAGAACCACAGTGCCACACACCTGCTTCAGAAGGCGCTTAAGACCGTTCTGGGAGCTCATGTAGAGCAGAAGGGGTCACTGGTGGCGCCGAACAGGCTCCGCTTTGATTTCGCACACTTCCAGGCGATGACGAAGGAAGAACTGCAGGCGGTTGAGGACCTGGTGAATCGGGAAATTGCCGCACAGCTTCCGGTCCATACGGATATCATGTCTCTGGATGAAGCGAAGCAGACAGGCGCAATGGCGCTTTTTGGAGAAAAATATGGTGATGAAGTCCGCGTGGTTTCCATGGGCGACTTTTCAAAAGAACTGTGCGGAGGAACTCATGTACACAACACCGGTGATGTGATGCTGTTTAAGATTATTTCAGAATCCGGGACAGCTGCCGGAGTACGAAGGATCGAAGCTCTCACAGGCCAGGGCGTCATCGATTATTATAAGAGAGAAGAAGAGCAGCTTCATGAGGCAGCCAGGGCGCTGAAAGCCTCTCCGGAAGACCTGCTGGATAAAATCGGACATCTTCAGGCCGAACTGAAGGCACTCCACAGTGAAAATGAATCTCTGAAGAGCAAAATGGCTTCAGAATCGCTGGGAGATGTGATGGACCAGGTGACAGATATAAAGGGCATTAAGCTGCTGGCCGCCTCGGTTCCGGATGTGGATATGAACGGCCTCCGTGATCTGGGAGATCAGCTGAAGGAAAAGCTGGGACAGGGTGTAATCGTTCTGTTATCCGCCAAAGACGGAAAGGTGAATCTGGTGGCAATGGTCACAGAAGAAGCTCAGAAAGCGGGAGCACATGCAGGAAATCTTGTGAAAGCGGCAGCCTCAGTTGTGGGCGGCGGCGGCGGCGGGCGTCCGGGCATGGCCCAGGCCGGAGGCAAGAATCCCGACAAGATCCCGGAAGCGGTGAAGAAGATCCCGGAGATACTCTCTGCACAGATCCAGTAATGTAAAAAAAATGTGCAAAATCAGTTGACGTATCGGAAAAATCTGCTATAATCATAGTAGTGCAAAAAAATACCCAAACAGTTGTATTTAAGCACAATCTACAACTGGAGGGAGGTTAGGTGTGAGAAGATGTCAAATGTAATCGTAAAAGAGAACGAGACGTTGGATAGCGCTTTACGCAGATTCAAACGCAGCTGTGCAAAGGCCGGTATTCAGCAGGAGATCCGTAAAAGAGAGCATTACGAGAAACCAAGTGTTCGTCGTAAGAAAAAATCTGAAGCGGCTAGAAAGCGTAAATATAATTAAGTGCACGTAAAAAGCCTTGACACCAGTCAGGGCTTTTTTGTATAATGAATAACTCTGATAGTCAATATTGTGAGTAGGGAGTAATTACAGATGGGAATGCTCAAGAAAATACTAAAGTTCTTTTCTAACCGAATTACCGTGACTGTTTTTGCGATGGCGCTCCAGTTTGCATGGTATTTTTTCCTGGTTCTGTTCATTACCAGTAGCAATGTTTTTTTTAATGTTGCCATGTGGGTGATCGCTTTTGCCACGGTTCTCTGGCTGATTAACCAGAGGATCAATCCGGGTTATAAGCTGATCTGGACAATCCTGATCCTGGCCATGCCGATTGTTGGCCTGATCTTTTATTTTGTCATGGGCAAGTCCAGAGTGGCAAGGAAATTCCAGAAGGAACTGAAGAAAGTAAAGCAGGAAAACGGGGAATTGCTGCGCGAAGACCCTGAGGTGCGGGAAAAGCTCCGGGAGCTGGATCTGGGCATAGCCAACCAGTCATGGTATCTGACCAATACGGTGCATATGCCCTGTTACCAGAATACTGTGACGGAGTATTTTGCCGTAGGCGAAGACTGGTTCGCAAAATATGTGGAAGAACTGAAGAAGGCAGAGCATTATATCTTTATGGAGTATTTCATTGTGGCGGAAGGCTATATGTGGGATACGGTCCTGGACATTCTGAAGGAGAAGGTAAAGCAGGGTGTGGACGTCCGTCTGATCTATGACGGCGTAGGCTGTCTGACCACGCTTCCCTCCAAATATTACAGAGAGCTTCAGGCTTATGGCATTAAATGCGCCGCTTTTAACCCCTTCCGCCCGTTTTTAAATATTATTCTGAATAACCGGGATCACCGGAAAATCACTGTCATTGATGGGCACACGGCTTTTAACGGGGGAATCAACCTGGCAGATGAATATATCAACCAGAGATCCCGGTTCGGCCACTGGAAAGATTCAGGCATCTATATCCATGGAGAGGCCGTCTGGAATATGACCGCTATGTTCCTGGAAATGTGGTCGGTTATGCTGCAGACTCCCTGCGACTTTGAAAAATACCGTCCCCGCCAATATTACGAAGAAACCTTCAAAAGCGACGGCTTTGTCCAGCCCTACGGTGATTCGCCCCTGGATGACGAGACAGTGGGTGAAAACGTATACAGGAACATGATCAGTAATGCAAAGAGGTATGTATATATCTTTACTCCCTATCTGGTGCTGGATAACGAAATGATGACGGAGCTGTGCAACGCTGCCAAAAAGGGCGTGGACGTGAGAATTGTAACGCCTGGCATACCTGATAAAAAAATGGTTTTTCTTCTGACACAGTCCTATTATCAGCAGCTTCTGGAATCGGGAGTCAGAATCTATGAATATACGCCAGGTTTCATCCACTCTAAAAGCTTCGTCTGTGATGACGAGGCGGCGGTGGTAAGCACGATCAACCTGGACTACAGGAGCCTGTACCTCCACTTTGAATGCGGCACCTGGCTCTATCAGACGGAATCGGTAATGGAAGTAAAAAAAGACGCGTTGGATACGTTCGAGATCTCCAGAGAGATCGATCTGGATTTCTGCAAGAACAGGCATATTTTTGTACGGGCCTTCCAGAGTGTCCTGAGAGCGATCGCGCCGATTTTATGATCCGGACCGGAATATAAGTACGTGAAAGAAAAGCAGCGGGAGCCGGACAGACATTCCGATCCTCCTGGCAGATTTGGCTTCGGGATGAAGCCGCCTGCCAGTAGGACGGGAGCAGTCTGTCCGGCTCCCGCTGCTCTATTGATTTAAAAAGCCCTGCGGGTATACCTTGTGGAACAGCGAGAGCTGTTCTCCCGCCCCGTGAGGGGCATGAATTACGGGATACCCTGCGGGTATGGTTTCTGGAATATTTCGGTGCATATCATGTTGGATGGGCTCATAGATTGTGATAGAATGATGAAAATGGAGCGTCTATGAAAAAAGTTCTTTGCAGCTTATTGTCCTTTCTTTTGATTTTTCTGATGATGACGCCGGCAGAGGTGCGAGCTGAACTGGAGATTTCAGCCCCGAGTGTCCTGCTGCTGGAAGAGAGCACCGGCCAGGTTTTGTATGAGAAAAATGCAGACGAGCAGCGCAGCCCCGCCAGCATTACGAAAATCATGACTCTGATCCTGATTTTCGATGAACTGGAAAAAGGTACGATCAGCCTGACGGATGAAGTGGTTACGAGCGCCCATGCCAAGAGCATGGGAGGTTCCCAGGTTTTTCTGGAGGAGGGAGAAAAACAGACGGTTGAGACACTGATCAAGTGTATTGTGGTGGCGTCGGGGAATGATGCGTCAGTTGCCATGGCTGAATACATAGCTGGCAGTGAGAGCGATTTTGTAGCCCGGATGAATGCGCGGGCCGCGGAGCTGGGTATGACGGCGACTAAATTTGAGGATTGCTGCGGGCTGACAGATTCAGCCGGGCATTATACCACAGCCAGGGATGTGGCGCTGATGTCCCGGGAGCTGGTGACTCACTACCCTCAGATTCTTAACTATTCTTCCATCTGGATGGAGGATATCACCCATGTGACGGCCCAGGGGACGAAACCTTTTACGCTGTCTAATACGAATAAGCTGATCAGAAGCTATGAAGGCTGCGTTGGTCTGAAAACAGGCAGCACCAGCACGGCAAAATACTGTGTCAGCGCCGTGGCCCAGAGGAACGGAATCACCCTGATCGCAGTGGTCATGGGGGCGCCGGATCACAAGGTGCGGTTTACGGATGCGTCAGTCCTGCTGAATTACGGGTTTGGCAGCTGCACCCTCTATGAGGATGAAAACCAGGAGGAATTCAATCCGGTTCCCGTGGAAAATTCGATTACAAAAGAGGTGAAGGTTGCCTATGCAGAGAAATTCCGATATCTGGAGACCGAAGGAAGGGACCTTTCACAGATCCAGAAGACGGTAGAACTCCCTGAGAAGGTTACCGCGCCGGTTAAAAAGGGAGAGACGGCCGGCCGGGCTGTCTATACGCTGGATGGGCAGGAAATCGGCAGTGTGGCGATTCTGTATCAGAAGGATGTGGAGGCCGCGGAATATGTTGATTATGTGAAGCTGCTTTGGAAGCAATACCTGCGCTTTGGAAATAAAGATTCTCAGGATGAGGTTCCGGCGGAAGGTTAACTTCCGATTAACCTTCGCCGGGGATAATTAACTATCCGGTTGTTGCGTCTGCATGAAAAATATAGTATACTTCAGAGTATGAAAAAATTTGCCGTACAACAATATGAGCTGAATAAACGTAAAAGCGGGCTGGGGAGGGGTACTCTGCGGTTCGCTTTTCTTACCGATCTTCATAATGTGACGGTCGGTCCGGATAACCGGGACCTGCTGGCTGCTGTCGGAGAAGCGAAGCCTGACGCTGTACTCTGCGGAGGCGATATGATCGTCGGGAAACCCGGAAGCCCGGTGGAGCCGGCAAGAACCCTGATGCTTCAGCTTGCGGAGCGGTATCCCGTATATTGTGCGACAGGGAACCATGAATACCGAACCAAAATATATCCGGAGACCTACCCCGGCATGTATGAAGCCTATCAAAAGCCCCTGCAGAAGGCGGGAGTTATATTTTTAGAAAATAAAAAGGCCGTTTTCAAAAAGGAGGACCTGACAGCGGTGATCTACGGCTACGATATGGAGCGCCGTTATTATGACCGCTTTAGGCGGAGAAAGCTTCCGGTGGAAGCGGTTAATCAGGCGCTGGGCCGCCCGGACCCGGAGAATGTGACAATGCTGCTGGCCCACAATCCGGCGCAGATGGACACATATTTCCGCTGGGGGGCGGATGTGACTCTTTGCGGCCATTATCATGGAGGTGTCGTGCGCCTGGGAGAACACCGCGGTCTGGTCAGTCCGGATTTCCGCCTGTTTCCCGGGGATGTCCACGGCTTGTTCAGACGCGGCGGGAAGTCAGTGATTGTCAGCGCGGGGCTGGGGGAGCATACGCTGCCTCTGAGAATCTGCAACCCCAGAGAACTGGTGGTGCTGGACATAAAAGTATCGTGAAGGGAGAGGCTATGGCGATTCCTGTAAAGCTTCCGGTGTTCGAAGGTCCCCTGGATCTCCTTCTGCACCTGATCGACAAGAATAAGATAGATATTTATGATATCCCGATTGCGGAAATTACAGACCAGTATCTGGATTATATCAGGCAGATGGATCATGAGGATATGAACGTGACCAGTGAGTTCATGGTGATGGCTGCGACGCTGATTGACATCAAATGCCGGATGCTGCTGCCCCGTGAGATGAATGAAGAGGGAGAAGAGGAAGATCCCCGGGAGGAGCTGGTCATGCAGCTTCTGGAATATAAGAAATATAAATATATGTCCTATGAGCTAAGGGAACGGATGACAGAAGCCGGGAACACTGTCTGCCGGAAGCAGAGCCTTCCCAAAAGTGTGCTGGCCTACAGGCCTCCGGTGGATATGCAGGAGCTGCTGGCGGATATGTCCCTGGATAAGCTTCATGAGATCTTTCGGTCGGTGCTGCGCCGCCAGGAGGATAAGATCGATCCGATCCGGAGCAAATTCGGGCACATCGAGAAAGAGGAGGTGTCTCTTCCGGAGAAGATGACATATGTGGAGAGCTATGCGGTGAAGGAAAGACAGTTTTCTTTCCGCGCGCTGCTGGAGGGGCAGCCCAGCAAGACCCAGATCGTCGTGACATTTCTGGCGGTTCTGGAGCTGATGAAGACGGGGAAGATCCGGATCCAGCAGGAAGAGATTTTTGGGGATATACTGATTGAATCCATGGAAGATGAGGATACAATCGTAATACCATATACTTCAGTAGAGGAATGAGGAGCGTGACGCAGATGGAGCAAGCGGAAAAAACTCCGGAAGCTGCTATAGAGGCAATTTTATTTTCCATGGGAGAATCTGTGGAGGTAACAAAGATCGCCGCAGCCATCGGAAAAGAGCCGGAGGAAACCAGAGAGATATTGGAACGGATGAAGGAGCGGTATGACAGGGAAGACAGGGGAATTAAGCTGATTGAACTGGAGGGAGCGTTTCAGCTCTGTACAAAACAGGAGTATTATGACTGCCTGATCACCATAGCCCAGCAGCCTAAGAAAGCAGTACTGACAGACGTCATGCTGGAGACTTTGTCGATCATCGCATATAAGCAGCCGGTTACAAAGGCGGAGATTGAGAAAATCAGGGGCGTGAAGTGTGACCACGCGGTCAACCGGCTGGTAGAATATGATCTGGTACAGGAGCTGGGGCGGCTGGACGCCCCCGGACGGCCGATTTTATTCGGGACAACTGAGGAATTCCTGCGCAATTTCGGAATCGATTCCACCGAGCATCTGCCGGAGATCAATCCGGTACAGCTGGAGGATTTCAAGGCAGAAGCCGAGGCAGAGGTAAAAATAGGTATTTAATAAAGGAGAAGACAATGATTAATTTAAGGCACGTGAGCAAAAGGTATGGCAACAGCGGGAAGATGGCTGTTGAAGACCTGAACTGGGATGTGGAGGACGGTAAAATTACAGGTTTTATCGGGCCGAACGGGGCAGGGAAGACAACAACGCTGAAGATGATTACAGGAATCCTTTCACCGACAGAGGGAGAGATCCTGATCAACGGCAAAGACATTGTAAAAGAGCCTTTGGAAGCAAAAAGGCAGTTCGGCTTCGTGGCGGACAGCCCGGATTCATTTCTGAGGATCAAGGGAATCGAATATTTGAATTTTGTGGCTGATATCTACGGCGTCACTACGGAAGCCCGGAAGGGATTCATAGAGAAAACCGCGGCACGATTTGAGATGGAGGACGCGCTGTCCAGCAGGATACAGAGTTATTCCCATGGGATGCGCCAGAAGATCATGGTCATGGGCGCCTTGATCCACAATCCCTCTGTGTGGATTCTGGACGAGCCTCTGACCGGCCTGGACCCGAAATCAGCATTTGAATTGAAAGAAATGATGCGGGAGCATGCGGCAGCGGGTAATTCGGTACTGTTTTCTACACATGTGCTGGAGGTGGCGGAGAAACTCTGCGACCGGATCGGCATTATCAATCACGGCAGACAGGTGTACCTGGGCACACTGGAAGCTCTGAAAGAAAAATATCCGAATGAAACGCTGGAAAATATTTTCCTGGAGATTACAGAACATGCGTAATCTGTGGCTGCTGACCCGGTTTCTTCTGAAAAATGGCCTGGGAAACAATCAGAAGAAAAACGGTAAAAAGAAATTTGGCAACAGGACTTCTATGTATTTGATTTTGGCAGTCTGCTTTCTGCCTCTGGCGGGGATGCTGTTCACGTTGGGAAAAGAAATGTACCACATGTTTGCTCCCCTTGGACAGGGGACGGCGGTCGTGGACTTGGTCTGCATTGCAGGAGCCTGTGTGTTCTTCCTGTTCGGGATCGCTACGATCCTGAGCGTGTTCTATATGTCGACGGATGTGCCGCTGCTGCTGCCGTTTCCGTTGCGTCCAGCGGAAATTGTCGGGGCGAAATGGCTGGTTTGCCTGTTGAATGAATACTGGCTGGTGATCTTCTTTTTCTTACCGATTCTGGCCGGGTACGGAGTGTCTGGGCAGATGGGCCCTTCCTACTGGATTACCATGGTGTTAGGATGCATCGGCCTTCCAGCGGTCCCGCTGATTTATTCCGCGGTTTTATGCATGATCATCATGCGGATTTTTAAAAACATCAGGAATAAAGATATGCTGAGTTATCTGGGCTTTGGCATGGCTCTGGTGCTGGCCATCGGAATTCAATTTGTGGTCCGGGGAATGGAAGGGGTTCAGGCAGAATCTATGATTAATTTTCTGTCAGGCCAGCAGGGGCTGATTGATATTTTCCATGCGATCTTCCCCAACCTGGTTTTCCTGGCTAAGGGTGTCAGCCATGGATCGTTTATTTACATTCTTTTCTACTATGGGACGACGGTGCTGATCTTCGCGGTGTTCCTGCTGATTGCCCAGAAGCTGTATCTGCCCGCCGTGCTGGGCATGAGCGAGGCTACGGCTGAGAAGAGGAAGCTGACGGAGGCTGAAGTCAGGAGGGAAGTGCGGAGCACCAATCCGGTGAAAGCCTATGGAAGAATTGAGTGGAAGAAGCTTTACCGCACGCCCGTATATTTCATGAATTGTGTCCTCATGACTTTGATCTGGCCGGTGTTTTTCCTGGTGATCATCGCCGTCAGCGTGTTGGGAAGCTCCGGGACAGCCGCCTTTATGAATCTGTTCTCACAGATGACGGGGCGAGGGGAGCTGCCGCTGTTCACCCTGCTCCGGGGGGACGGGCCGGTAGCGGTGGCCGTCCTGATCGTGGGATGTGTGGCCGCCTTTATTTCTATGATGTGCCTCGTCTCATCCACGGCCATTTCCAGGCAGGGGGACAATTTTGGCTTCATGAAGATGATCCCCATGTCCTATGAGGATCAGATCAGAGGGCTTTTGTCCTGTGGCATTAAGATCGGGATTCTGGGAAGCTTACCCTATATACTGTTGATTAACTTAGGAGCGGTAATATTTGGGCTGCATCCGGTGACGCTTATTTACAGCTCAGCGATTACTGTCCTGTTTGTGATGGCGGTAAATTACCAGCAGCTCTATATGGACATCGCACATCCGAAGCTGGAATGGGAGACGGAGGCGGCGGCCGTAAAACAGAACTACCGCGCCATGTTCTCCATGCTCATCGACCTGGCGATAGGCGGCGCTTTGATCGGCCTGGGCGTACTGGGGTACCGGGTGCTTCATTTGAATATCCATTCCGTGACAATTGTAGTTATGGTGATTCTTGCAATTGTGACCTGGGTCATGAGAAATTTACTGTTTACTTCGGGGGCACGAATGCTGAGCGAATTGGAAGGCTGACCGGTTGATTTCTTTTGAATGATATGATATAATTCTCTTGTAGAATTTCTCTGCAGAAGCGATCATGCAAATCTCCATTGGACGAATCGAAGTCATATACGTGAAAAAAGTATAACATACCACCCGGAATACAGAAGGGTCAGGCTGGACGTCTATACGCGGGACGAACGCAATACCCGTTCGAGGTCCTGCCGTGAGGTGCCCTCTCTTGAATTAAAGGACGGCGGATGCTGCTTTTTTCTGAACGCGTATGGGAAGAATGACGGAGAGGTTCCGGAAGAATTGCGAAAATTCCTGCAATTCATAAAGGCGAATCTGGAAGAAAGGGAAAAAGATTTTGAGGACAGTTACGTGAAGCAGCTTCAGGATTCGAGATTAAAGATTAAGCAGGACAGAGAAGCGGAGGAACAGTATATGTCATTAGCATTAAACGCATTATTAATGGATGAACGGGATGAGGGAAAAGTAGAAGGAATAGCCGAGACAGTGCTTGAGTTTCTGAACGCTCTGGGTACGGTGACAGAACGCCAGCGGAGTGCCATTCGTTCCGAAAAGGATCTGAGTGTATTAAAACGATGGCTCAGGCTTGCCGCCCGGGCTGATTCCCTGGAACAGTACCTGCTGGATGCGGAATGGAAAAATTACTAATTACTAACATCTGACGGCAGGGAGATGTCTGTCATCCCCTGCCAGTCTCTTAAATCCATGATCTATGCCCATTCGGGCAACTATCAGATTACAAACGACGAATGCCCCAGACGGGGTGTGGGAACAGCTTACGATGTTCCGTGAATAACAGAATTTACTGAACGACCGGCAGAGGAATTATATTTTAAGAGGATTTGACCTCTCTCCACAGCTGGTTATAAATCTCTTCCGCTTCATTGCCGAGAAAATGGAAGGTTTCGCAGCGCTCCAGCTCTGAATCATCTGGAAATGCGATATGGCTGTTGCGGATTTCAGGGTCTTCGATCAATTCCCGAGCGGCGGTGTTGGGTGTGGAATATGTGATATACTCAAAGTTCATCAGCGCGATATCTGGCCGGCAGAGGAAATTGATAAATTTTTCGGCATTCTCTTTATGTTTTGCATTCTTGGGAATAACCCAGGAATCGATCCAGACATTTGAGCCCTCCTTTGGAATCACGTATTCCAGATCAGGGTTTTCCATCTGCGTATAGATAGCCTCGCCGGAATAGATGACGCCCAGGGCGGCTTCATTTCCGATCATTTTGTCGCGTACCTGGTCAATGACATATGCCTGTACCAGCGGTTTCTGAGTGACCAGAAGCTCCTGTGCCTCCTTCAATTCCTGAATATTGGTAGTATTCAAGGAATAACCCAGGTATTTCAGAGAGACTGCAAAAGCGTCCCGCACGGAATCCTGCATCAGGATGCTGTCCTTGTACTGAGACTCCCACAGAATCCGCCAGCTGTCCACAGGGTTGCTGACCATGGTTTTGTTATAGAGGATGCCTACGGTACCCCAGCAGTATGGGACAGAGTATTCATTATACTGGTCGAATTCTCTTGATTTGTCCAGATAGATCTCGCCGATGTTCTCAATATTGGGGATGTTATCCCAGTTGATCTTTGCCAGAAGGCCGTTATCAATCATTTTTTGTATCATATAGTCGGAAGGGCAGACCGCATCATAGGCGACGGCGCCGGATTTGATCTTTGGATACATAATTTCGTTTGTCTCATATTCCTCGTAGATCACTTGGATGCCTGTCTCTTCCTCAAAGAGGCTGAGCACCTCCGGATCGATATATTCGCCCCAGTTATAGACGATTACCTGATTATTACCAGCAGATATCTTCCGGCCGCTGTAATAGAAGCCTCCGGCAACTATGGTAAGAATCAAAAGCAATGGAACGACCCGGCCCAGAATGCGTTTTTTCGTGATAAGCCGCTTCTTACCGGTGCGGGCCAGATGCTCCGCTTCACGGGTCTTTTCCTTCGCGCTTTTTTCGGAAGGGCTCATATTAATCAGGAGCAGCAGGATCAGCACGGTAATAAAAAGAATGGTCGACAGGGAATACATTTCCGGCTTGATGCCCTTGCGGACTTCTGCGTAAATTTTTGTAGACAGAGTATCGATTCCCGGCCCTTTAGTAAAATAGGTCACCACGAAATCGTCCAGAGACATGGTGAAGGACAGCAGGAAGCCGGAGAGTATGCCGGGCATAATATCAGGCATGACAACCTTCCAATAGGCGTATGCCGGGCTGGCTCCCAGGTCCAGCGCCGCCTCATAGGCGCTTTTGTTCGTCTGCTTTAATTTGGGCGTAACGCTCAGGATGACATAAGGGATGTTAAAGGTTATATGAGCCATAAGGATCGTGGAAAAGCCTAGTTCAATCCGGCCGATGATGAACAGCAGCATCAGCGATACGCCCATGACAATTTCGCTGTTCAGCATGGGGATGTTAGTAACTCCCATGTAAACGGAGCGAAAACGTCTGCGCATGTTGTTGATGCCGATGGAAGCCAGCGTCCCTACCAGAGTAGCGATGATCGCGGCCAGCAGGGCGATGATCAGAGTAGTATATAGGGCCTGCATGATTTCATCATTCTGGAAGAGAGACACGTACCATTTTGTCGTGAACCCGCCCCATTTGGCACGGGATTTGGAGGCGTTGAAGGACAGCACCACCAGGGTGGCGATCGGCGCATACAAGAGTATGAGAATCAGCGCCATGTAGACCTTTTTCAATGTGCGTTTCAAAATGCTGTCCCCTCCCCGTCTTTATCATATTTGTTGACCAGGACCATGGAAAGGATGATGAAGACCATCAGAACCATGGACATGGCCGAGCCGACGTTCCAGTTATTGAGCTGTTTGAATTCCTGTTCGATGACATTTCCGATGAGCAGAATTTTACTGCCTCCCAGCAGGTCGGAAATGACAAAGGTGGTCAGCGCCGGTATGAATACCATAGTGACGCCCGATACAATGCCGGGAAGCGAGAGGGGGAGAGTGACCTTCCAGAAGGTCTGAACCCCGCTGGCGCCCAGATCCCGGGCGGCCTCTATGACATCCTTATCAATTTTAATCAGCACATTATAGACCGGGAGCACCATGAAAGGCAGGAAGTTGTAGACCATGCCGAGAATGATGGCGGCCGGTGTATTGATGATGCCCAGCGCAGGCAGATGCAGGAAGCTCAGGATACTGTTAATGACCCCGTTTTTTTCAAGCAGAGTCTGCCAGGCAAAGGTACGCAGCAAAAAATTCATCCACATGGGGAGAATAAAGATCAGCACGATAAAGCTGGTCTGATTCACGTTCTTCTCGGCCAGGATCATGGCCAGCGGATAGGCGAGCAGCAGGCATATGATGGTGCTTATCAGGGAAAGTGCGAGAGAAAGCCCCAGCGCCTTCATGGTCTCAGAGGTGAAAACCTCCGAAAAATTAGACAGTGTAAAGCCGCCGCCTTCCTGAGCGGTGAACGCGTAGTAAATGATCATGAGCAGCGGTATGATAATAAATCCCGCCGCCCATGCGGTGTAAGGCGCAGCCAGCCATTTTTTATTATTCTTCAACGGGAACCGCCTCCTCATCTTCAGATTCGGGCTTATTCATGATCTGAATGTCGAAGGGGTCCACTTGGATGCCCACTTCTTCTCCGACGGCAACCATATCTGTACTGTGAACCAGCCATTCATAGCCATGGGCTTCCACCTCCATCTCATAGTGGACGCCTTTGAATATCAGATGCGTGACACGGCCCTGAATCGTTCCCGCCTCTGGGCTGACCAGGTCAATATCCTCTGGCCGAATTACCACGTCCACAGGACAATTGCGGCCAAAGCCCACGTCTACGCAGGGGAACTTTACCCCAAGAATTTCAACGAGCTTATCCTCTACCATGATGCCGTCCAGGATGTTGCTATCTCCTATGAAGTCGGCCACAAACGCGTTTTGAGGTTCATTATATATATCTTCAGGGGTGCCGATCTGCTGGATATAGCCCTGATTCATGACTACGATCGTATCGGACATGGTTAGTGCCTCCTCCTGGTCATGGGTGACATAGACAAAGGTAATGCCCAATTCATTCTTCAGGCGGATCAGCTCGTACTGCATGTCCTGGCGCAGCTTCAGGTCCAGGGCGCCCAGCGGCTCGTCCAGCAGGAGAACCTTGGGTTCGTTGACGATTGCCCTGGCAATGGCGATGCGCTGCTGCTGGCCGCCGCTCAGGGCAGAAGGGGAGCGGTACTCATAGCCCTCCAGGTTCACCAGCTTCAGGGCATAACGGATTTTATCATCGATATAGGCTTTGGATTTGCCCCGGATCTTCAGGCCAAACGCGATATTTTCCGCGATAGACATATGGGGGAACAGGGCGTATTTCTGAAAAACTGTGTTCAGCTGACGTTTGTTCGGCGGGGTATCAGTGATATCCCTTCCGTCAAAGAGGACCTTTCCCGTATCAGGATGTTCAAAACCTCCCAGAATCCGCAGCGTTGTGGTCTTGCCGCATCCGCTCGGGCCCAGCAGCGTCAGAAATTCATTCTCACGGATGTACAGATTCAGTTCATCCAGGACAGGGACTCCGTCAAAAGATTTGGATATATTTATTAAATCAATCAGTCTGTTACTCACAATAGAGGTCCTCCTTTGATATCCTTATGCTATTATATGGGCTGCATAAAATCCTTGTCAATATTATTCGTATAAAATCATATACTATAGAAAATTTTGATTTGATAAGGAGATTCTATGGGGAAAGTCAAAAGGCTTTGTCTTGCGGCTGCTGCCGCAATGATTCTGGTTGTTTCGTCCGTTCCGGAGGTGCGGGCGGAAGGAGAATTCGCGGCGAGTGAATTATATGCCAAATCTGCCTGTCTGATGGACTGCGATTCAGGGAGGGTTTTGTTTGGCAAAGAAGCGGACACCCCTCTGCCCATGGCCAGCACTACAAAAATAATGACCTGTATCCTGGCATTGGAAAAGACAGAGAATCCTGCGGAACAGGTGGTGACAGCTTCAGCCAATGCGGCGGCTCAGCCCAAGGTCCATCTGGGCGTTTCAGAAGGACAGCAGTTTTATCTGGGAGATTTATTGTACTCCCTGATGCTGGAATCACATAACGATGCGGCAGTGATGATCGCAGAAGGGGTGGCCGGTTCGGTAGAGGAATTTGCACGCCAGATGAATGAGAAGGCGCAGGAAATCGGCTGCACGGACACTCATTTTGTGACGCCGAACGGGCTGGACGCCAGCGATGAAGGGGGGGCGCACCATACGACGGCGTCAGATTTGGCGAGAATCATGCGCTATTGCATCAGCCAGTCGCCAAAAGCGGCTGAATTTTTGGCGATCACCCAGACTACCTCTTACAGCTTCTGGGACCTGGAGCAGAAGAGTGTCTTTGACTGTAATAATCACAATGCCTTCCTGAGTATGATGGATGGCGCGCTTTCAGGAAAGACAGGTTTTACCGCCCAGGCAGGGTATTGCTACGTGGGTGCGGTTAAGCAGGATGACAGGTGCTTTATCGTAGCCCTTCTGGCCTGCGGCTGGCCGAACAATAAGAACTACAAATGGTCTGATACGAGAAAGCTGATGGAATACGGGCTGGAAAATTACACATACCGGGATGTATTTGACAACAGTTTTCAAGGGACAGTCGTGAAGGTTGAGAACGGACAGTATGAAAATTATCCGGAAGAAGGAGAGGCGTCCGCGGAACTGACCCTGAACTTGCCGGAAGAATCCAGGCACCTGAAAATGCTCCTCCGTCAGGATGAACAGGTGGAAGTCAGCTACCAGCTCCCCGAGTCACTAGAAGCGCCGGTGACGGCGGGAACGGAAGCAGGCAGGGTGGATTACAGCCTGGGTGGACAGCTTCTGGCGTCTTATCCGGTCTACATCGGTCAGAGTGTGGAACGGATTGATTACAGATGGTGTCTGGAGCAGCTGTGGAAATGGTATTGTGGAAAGTCCTGAATTATTTAGCTGAACTAATAAAAAAATCATAAAATTCTAAAATAACTATAAAATACCGACGAAGGACTTGAAATATATGGAAGATAGGACTATAACTATGTTAGTCCGACTAAAAGAATTGAGGCCTGAAAAACTTGACGACAGCTATACTGCCATACAGAGAATTAAAAGAGGAATGAAAGATGACGGAAAAGGATTCAGGGGAATTTTTTAAGGTGCAGAGAACTTTCGCACAGCTCAGCCACAGGTATTCGCAGATTATATTTCATCAATTCCGGAGGTTTGGCATTCACCCCGGTCAGATGCCGTTGCTGATGCTTTTGGATCAGAATGACGGTCTGAACCAGAGTGAAATTTGCAGGAAACTGAGGATCAAGCCATCCACGGCAGCGGTCAGCCTGCAAAGGATGGAAAAAAACGGACTGATCTTCCGGGCGTCTGATGAACGGGATCAGAGGAAAAACAGGATTTATGCAACCGACAAGGCAAAGGCTATATGGAAAGAAATACGTGATCTGATGTGCGAGAATAATCAGGTGCTCATGCAGGGAATCAGCATGGTGGAGATTTGTCTGTTGCAGCGGCTGCTGGAGCAGATATACAAAAACATGGACAATCTGCAGACTCCGGAGATGACGATCCGGTGCTGCGGGCAGGAGGAGGAGACATACGATGATTAAGATGTTTAAGCAGATGAAGAAAAGCCTGGGCTTCATTCTTGTGATTTTCGGGCTTTTGTTTCTGCAGGCATTCTGTGATCTTTCGCTTCCGGAATATACATCCAGAATTGTAGATACCGGAATACAGCAAAAGGGAATTGAAGATGCAGTTCCGGACCAGATCCGGAAGGAAGCAATGGATGGGCTGCTTCTGCTGATGAAAGAGACGGATCAGACGAAGGTAAAGGATGCCTACACTCTGGAGGGAGAGCTGTACGTCAGAAAAGACCTGACCAGGGAGGAACGGGATGAGATTAACGGGCCGATGGGCGAGGCCATGTTGATTGCGGCTGCCGTATCGCAGCAGAACATAGATATCACTCAGCTTCCGGAGGAACAGCGGAACGCCATGATGCAGCAGGCAGAAGAAAAAATTGACGCCATGTCGGACAGCATTGTTACGCAGGCTGCCGTCACCTATGTGCAGAGTGAATATGCCGCACAGGGCAGGGACGTGGATCAGATGCAGACCAATTATGTGCTGCAGGCGGGACTGCAGATGCTGGGACTGGCTGCGATTGCCATGCTGGCGGCCGTGCTGGTGACCTTCCTTTCCAGCAGGGTGGCCGCTGCTCTTGGCCGTGACCTGAGAAACAAGGTCTACCGGAAGGTGCTTTCTTTTTCCAGCAGCGAAATGAATCATTTTTCCACCGCATCGCTGATCACCCGGAGCACCAATGATATCCAGCAGGTACAGATGGTGATGACGCTGATGTTCCGGATTGTGCTGTACGCTCCTATCCTGGGAATTGGAGGCGTGCTGAAAGTTCTTCAGACCGAATCAACCATGACCTGGGTGCTGGGACTGGGCGTAGGAGTGATCCTGGCGGTAATGCTGGTGCTTTTCGCTGTTGCGATGCCGAAATTCAAAAAATTGCAGACGCTCGTTGATAAAATCAACCTGGTGACGAGGGAGATCTTAACGGGTATCCCGGTCATCCGTGCATTTTCAACAGAAAAACATGAAGAAGACAGGTTTGAAGAGGCCAATAGAAGACTCACGAAGACGAACCTCTTTGTCAACCGCAGCATGACCTTTATGATGCCTGTCATGATGCTGATCATGAACGGGCTTACCGTGCTGATTGTCTATACCGGCGCTCATGGGGTGGATGCGGGCAATGTGCAGGTGGGAAGTATGATGGCCTTTATCCAGTACGCGATGCAGATCATCATGGCGTTCCTGATGATTTCCATGGTGGCGGTATTCATGCCCAGGGCCAGTGTGTCTGCGAACCGTATCAATGAAGTGCTGGAAACAGAGCCTTCCATCCACAACCCTGAAAAGGCTGAACAGCCGGAGGCAGGGAAAAAGGGAGAACTGGAATTCAGGAACGTGTCATTCTCTTATCCGGGAGCGGAAGAAGAGGTGCTGTCAAATATCAGTTTTAAGGCGCATCAGGGCGAGACAGTGGCATTTATCGGAAGCACTGGAAGCGGAAAGAGTACGCTGGTAAATCTGATTCCGCGTTTCTTCGATGTGACGGAAGGTGAAATATTGCTGGATGGCGTTGATATTCGCAAGATGAATATAAAGGAACTGCGTGACAAACTGGGATATGTGCCGCAAAAGGCAGTGCTGTTTTCCGGAACCATAGATTCCAACCTTCGTTATGGCAGGGAAGACGCTTCGGAAGCAGAGATCCGGAAGGCGGTGGAAATCGCCCAGGCGGCAGAATTTATTGATGAAAAACCAGACGGTGTCCATTCCCCAATCGCTCAGGGTGGTTCCAACGTATCGGGGGGACAGAAACAGCGGCTGTCCATTGCGAGAGCCGTTGCCAGGCAGCCGGAAATCTATATTTTTGACGATAGCTTTTCTGCTTTGGATTTCCAGACGGATGCGAAGCTCAGGAGAGCTCTCAAGAAAGAGACTGCGAATACCACCAGCCTGATTGTGGCGCAGCGCGTCAGTACGATTCTGCATGCAGATCAGATTCTCGTTCTGGAAGAGGGCAGTGTGGTAGGTAAGGGAACGCATAAGGAGCTTATGGAGAACTGTGAAGTTTACCAGCAGATCGCGAAATCACAGCTGTCAGAGGAGGAATTAGGAGCATGAGTGAACATAAAGTAAAGCACCGCGGCCCTGGCCATGGTATGGGAGCTGTGGAGAAGCCCAAGGATTTTAAGCAGGCCATGAAAAAAATTCTGGCCTACATCGGGAAATATAAGGTCCGGCTGATTATCATGTTTGTCTGCGCAATCGCAGGAACGATCTTTGCCATAGTAGGGCCGAAGATCCTGGGAAAGGCGACAACAGAACTGTTTAACGGCCTGGTCGCCAAAGTAGAGGGAAGCGGAGGCATTGACTTCGGGAAAATCGGCCAGATATTATTGAGCGTCCTGTGTCTGTACCTGGTCAGCGCCATATTCTCTATGATACAGGGCTGGGTGATGACTGGGATATCCAATGATGTCAGCTACACGCTGAGAAGAGATATCTCTAAAAAGATTAACAGAATTCCCTTAAAATATTTTGAAAGCCGTCCCTACGGCGAGGTGCTTTCCAGGGTTACAAATGATGTGGATACGCTGCAGCAGGGCTTGAACCAGAGTATTACGCAGCTAATCACCTCGATCACAACCATGATCGGTGTATTTGTAATGATGCTGTCCATCAACGTATGGATGACGCTCTGCGCCCTGGTAATACTTCCGGTATCCATGCTGATTATCGGCCAGGTGATGAAGCGGTCCCAGCGGTTTTTCCAGGGGCAGCAGAGATATCTGGGCGAGGTAAACGGGCAGGTTGAAGAAGTCTATGCCGGACAGAATGTGGTCAAGGCGTTTAACAAAGAAGAGGATGTGATCGCAGAATTTGAGAAGGCAAATCAGAAGCTGTATGAGACAGGCTGGAAGTCTCAGTTTTTTTCAGGGATGATGATGCCCATCATGCAGTTTATCGGCAACCTGGGCTACGTTCTGGTAGCGCTGCTCGGCGGTTTTTTGGTCATCAAGAATGCTATCGAGGTGGGGGATATCCAGTCCTTCTTCCAGTATATCCGGAACTTCACCCAGCCGATCCAGCAGATCGCCCAGGTGACGAACCTGCTGCAGTCTTCAGCGGCCGCTTCCGAACGAGTCTTTGAGTTCCTGGAGGAATCGGAGGAAGATCAGACAGTACAAAATCCGGTGAGTGCAAAAGGTCTCAATGGAAATGTAGAATTTGAGCATGTCAGCTTTGGCTATAATCCAGAACAGATCATCATACATGATTTTTCGGCCGATGTAAAAGAGGGGCAGAAGATTGCGATTGTCGGTCCCACAGGAGCAGGCAAGACCACAATGGTCAAATTGCTGATGAGGTTCTATGATGTGAACAGCGGTGCTATCCGCGTGGATGGCCATAATATCCGTGATTTTAACCGCAGTGAACTGAGAACCATGTTTGGCATGGTGCTTCAGGATACCTGGCTGTATAACGGGACGATCATGGAAAATATCCGCTATGGCCGCCTGGATGCCACAGATGAAGAAGTGATTGCCGCGGCGAAAGCCGCCCATGCCCATAAATTTATCATGCAGCAGCCGGAAGGCTATCAGACAATGTTGAATGAAGAAACAAGCAACATCTCCCAGGGGCAGAAACAGCTTCTGACAATTGCCAGGGCGATCCTGGCCGATAATAAAATCCTGATACTGGACGAGGCGACTTCATCCGTTGATACCCGTACGGAGGTACTGATACAGAAGGCTATGGACAACCTGATGAAGGGACGGACCAGCTTTGTGATCGCGCACCGGCTGTCGACGATCAGGGATGCGGATATGATCCTGGTCATGAAAGACGGGGATATCATTGAACAGGGAGATCATGACACATTGATGAGCCAGGGAGGCTTTTACGCCGAACTGTATAACAGCCAGTTTGAAAAGATATCTGCTTAGCAGAGAAAGGGCGGTTCAAGCAGAGCCGCCCTTTCCTTGTCTGCCTTTTTATGGTATACTTACTTCAATTAGCGTTCAATTTCAGAAGTATAAAATTCAGGAGGTAGACAAGATGAAGAAATTACTGGTAGCGCAGTCCGGGGGACCGACAGCAGCGATTAATGCCACACTGGCGGGAGTTGTACAGTGTGCGTACAGCTCGGGTAAAGTGAGTGAAGTCCTGGGAGCAGTGAACGGAATTAAGGGAGTGCTGGAGGAACGGTTTCTGAATCTGGGGCTTCATATAAAGAATGTGGAAGATTTTCAGCTGCTGTGCCAGACGCCGGCGGCGGCGTTGGGTTCCTGCCGCCTGAAAATTAAAGAGCGGACGCAGCTGGAGCAAATTATCACAGTGCTGCGCAGGCATGACATCGGGTATTTTATTTATATCGGCGGGAACGATTCTATGGATACGGTGGCCCAATTGTCGGCATACTGTGAAGAGGAGGGGATTTCCGACATCTGTATTATGGGAGCCCCGAAAACCATTGACAATGACCTGATGGGAACAGACCACTGTCCGGGCTTTGGTTCGGCTGCCAAGTATATTGCTTCTACCTTCGCGGAGCTGGAGAGAGATTGCCATGTATATGACGTGAAAGCTGTTACGATTGTAGAGGTCATGGGAAGGAATGCAGGCTGGCTGACGGCAGCCTCAGCCCTTGCGCGGCTGGGCGGAGGCAAGGGTCCGGATCTGATTTACCTCTGTGAGAACAGCTTTGATACTGACAGATTTCTGAGCGATGTGGAACGGTGCCTGGAGTCACAGGACAGCGTGTTGGTTGCGATCAGCGAAGGCATTAAGGGAGCTGACGGCAGATATGTGTCTGAACAGGTACAGACAAAAGCAGCAGATAATTTTGGACACGCCTATATTGCAGGATCGGCGAAAGTTCTGGAAAGTCTGGTTCAGGAAAAGCTGGGATGTAAGGTGCGTTCCATTGAGTTAAACCTGATGCAGCGCTGTGCCGCGCACATTGCTAGTGCCGTTGATATAGAGGAATCCAGGATGCTGGGAATGAAAGCCTGTCAGTGTGCGCTGGAAGGCAGCAGCGGTCGGATGGCGGCTGTTATTCGCAAGACAGATGTGCCGTATGTGGTGGAATTTAAAACAGTTCCTATCAGTGAAGTAGCAAACGCAGAAAAGAAAGTGCCTTCGGACTGGATCACAGACAGCGGCAACGATGTGACTGAAGAAATGATCACCTATCTCCGGCCGTTGATCCAGGGAGAAAACAAGGTGGTATATGAAAATGGGATTCCTAAACATCTGTCGTTTTACGAATAGAAAATACAACTTATTACAATATTGTTAAATTGATTGGAACAGATCGGAAACAGTTGAAAAAATTAGTAAAAAACGCTATATTATAATAGGTGCAAATTTTTGTTTATTCCCGCAGCAACAGGTGCGGGAGAATAGCATTCGCTGTTCCACAAAGTATACCCATAGGGCACCCCGTAATTCATGCCCCTAACGGGGCGGGGAAGCAGCTAATGCTGTTCCACAATGTATAAATAGGTAATGGAGGTCAAAAGAATGAGCAACGAAACACAAAGCCCGGCAAGACAGAGAATTGAAACTCTGCTTGACGCGAACAGTTTTGTTGAAATTGGTGCGCGGGTAACTGCTAGAAGTACTGATTTTAACTTATCTGAAAAGAGCACGCCCTCTGACGGTGTTATCACCGGATATGGTGTGGTCGATGGCAGCCTGGTTTATGTCTACAGCCAGGATGCGTCCGTATTAAACGGTACGGTAGGTGAAATGCATGCCAGAAAAATTGTGAACCTCTACAGGCTGGCGATGAAGATGGGAGCGCCGGTCATCGGACTGATTGACTGTGCCGGGCTGCGTCTTGAGGAAGCGACGGATGCTCTGAATGGCTTTGGCGAAATTTACATGGCCCAGGCCGATGCTTCCGGCGTAATCCCTCAGATTACCGGCATTTTTGGTACCTGCGGCGGCGGAATGGCTTTGATTCCCGCCCTGACGGATTTCACGTTTATGGAAGAGAAAAAGGCAAAATTGTTTGTGAACTCTCCCAATGCGCTGGAAGGCAATATTGATTCCCAATGCGATACCGCATCAGCTGCATTCCAGAGTGAAGAGGCAGGCCTGGTAGACGGGACAGGAAGCGAAAGCGAGATCATTGCCCAGATGAGGAACCTGGTATCTCTGCTTCCTTCTAATAATGAAGACGATATGTCCTATGAAGAGTGTGAAGATGATCTGAACCGCACATGCCCGGATCTGAAGAACTGCATGGCGGACCCTGCGCTGCTGCTTGCCAGAATCAGTGATAACCAGGTGTATGTGGAAGCCAAAGCAGCTTATGGAAAAGATATGGTGACCGCGTTCATTAAGCTGAATGGTACCACCGTTGGCGCGGTTGCGAACAGAACCACTCTCTACGACGCGGAGGGGAATGTAGTAGAGACTTATGAGCCGGTGATCAGCGCCCGGGGCGCTAAAAAAGCGGCTGATTTTGTAGGATTCTGTGACGCTTTTTCCATTCCTATCGTTACATTTACCAATGTCAGAGGCTATAAGGCCACCAAATGTTCAGAAGCTAATATGGCGAAGGCTGCAGCCAAGCTGACCTATGCGTTTGCCAGCGCGACGGCGCCGAAAGTGAATGTAATCACCGGAGAAGCTTTCGGCAGCGCGTATCTGACCATGAACAGCAAGTCGGTCGGAGCTGACCTGGTGTACGCCTGGGCGGACGCAAAGATCGGCATGATGGATGCCAAAGCGGCGGCTAAAATCATGTATGCCGGAGCTGATGGTGCTGTGATTAAGGAAAAGGCTGACGAATATGATGCTCTGCAGAACAGCGTGGAGTCCGCCGCGAGAAGAGGGTATGTGGATACTGTCATTGAAGCGGAAGATACCAGGAAATATATAATTGGTGCTTTGGAAATGCTGTTCACCAAGAGAGACTACCGGCCGGACAAAAAGCATGGTACCGTTTAAGTGAGGTGGCATAAATGAAAAATAGAAAAAGAAAATGGACCGGCCTGCTCCTGGCTGTAGTCTGCATGTTTACAATGATGCTGGCAGTGCCCGTATCCGCTGAGATCACGGAGGATACAGAGGAAATGCTGCAGCAGAATGTACACGATTACCTGAGCAGTATTTTTGGCCTTGAGGACAGTATTTACGATCAGGTGAGGGCGAGCGGCGGTTTTTATGAGATCATGGTCGACGCCATCCGTGAAAATCAGGATACGGTTGGAGCCATGGTAAGCGTCGGTGATGTAAAAGTTGCAGCGACCGATACGGCTGTGACTTGCACGACAGAGGTGGAGTTCGAGAATTACGATGTGGATGTGGTGATGACTTTCGATGCAGCTGGCTCGGCACCCACCAATTTTGTGATGAACATTGATTATCCGCTGTCTGTTAAAATGGGCCAGGCCGGAATGAATACTCTGACAGGAATCCTGGTAGTATTTGTGATCCTTTTGTTTCTGGCGGGAGTGATTTCTCTGTTTGGTTTCATAAACAAAGGTGTCAAAAAGGAAAAGGCAGAGCCGACAAAGATGCCTGTAAAGGATATTGCCCCGGTCCGGGCTACGGTGGAAGAGACGCCTGCAAAAGCGGTGCAGGGGACGGACGATATAGAACTGGCGATTGTTCTGGCGGCTGCGATTGCGGCCGCAGAGGAAGAGCAGCCGTCAGGAGACGGTTATGTGGTTCGGTCGATTAAAAAGGTGAATACATCCAGGAGATGGAGAAGAGTTTAGGAGGATGAAAAGATGAAGACTTACACAATTACAGTAAATGGCAATGTATATAATGTGACCGTAGAAGAGGGAACCACTGCCGGTGCAGCAGCTCCGGCCCCAAAAGCAGCAGTCCCGGCAGCCGCCCCAAAAGCAGCTCCGGCCCCGGCGCCAGCCCCGGCCCCAAAAGCAGCGGCTCCGGCAGGTGCGGCAGGTTCAGTGGAGATAACAGCTTCTGTTCCGGGAAAAATCTGCAAGATAGAGGCGAAAGCAGGGCAGGCTGTCAAGAGTGGCGACACAGTTGTCATTCTCGAGGCGATGAAGATGGAAATCCCGGTTGTGGCTCCGCAGGACGGTACGATTGCAAGTGTTAATGTGGCAGCAGGAGATGCTGTTGAATCCGGTGATGTATTGGCAACGATGGATTGATCAGACACTCGATGAAAATATAAAACCGGAGGTAGTAAAATGTCAGGTATTTTAGATACATTGTCAAACCTGGTTCATCAGACCGCGTTTTTTAATCTGACATGGGGCAACTATGTGATGATTATTGTTGCTTTTGTGTTTTTTTATCTTGCGATTAAGCATGGTTTTGAACCTCTTTTGCTGGTGCCCATCGCATTCGGCATGCTGCTGGTGAATATCTATCCGGATATCATGGCGGCGCCCTTCACAGATGCGTCAGGCATTGAGCATGCGGGCGGACTTCTGCACTATTTCTTCCAGCTGGATGAATGGAGCATCCTTCCGTCGCTGATTTTTATGGGTGTGGGAGCTATGACGGATTTCGGCCCGTTGATTGCCAATCCGATCAGCTTCCTTCTGGGCGCAGCCGCTCAGCTCGGAATCTATGCGGCATATTTTCTTGCAATCCTGCTTCAGTTTAACGGAAAAGAAGCGGCTGCAATTTCAATTATCGGAGGCGCGGATGGTCCTACATCCATATTCCTCTGTGGAAAGCTGGGCCAGACAGCTCTAATGGGGCCGATTGCGGTGGCGGCATATTCTTATATGTCATTGGTCCCGATCATTCAGCCGCCTGTCATGAAGCTTCTGACAACTGAAAAAGAGAGAAAGATCAAGATGGAACAGCTCCGCCCTGTTTCCAAGCTGGAGAAGATCTTGTTCCCCATCGTGATCACCGTTGTGGTATGTCTGCTTCTGCCTTCCACAGCACCGCTGGTCGGCATGCTGATGCTGGGCAACCTGTTCCGTGAGAGCGGAGTGGTTAAACAGCTGACAGAGACCGCGTCCAATGCGCTGATGTATATCGTGGTAATCCTGCTGGGAACATCCGTCGGAGCTACCACCAGCGCTGAAGCATTCCTGAATGTTACGACGCTGAAGATCGTTGCCCTGGGCTTGATTGCCTTCATATTCGGAACAGCCGGCGGCGTCCTGCTGGGCAAGCTGATGTGTAAACTGACCCATGGAAAGATCAATCCATTAATTGGATCGGCCGGCGTATCCGCTGTACCGATGGCTGCGCGAGTCTCGCAGAAAGTGGGGGCAGAAGCTGATCCCACCAACTTCCTGCTCATGCACGCCATGGGTCCGAATGTAGCCGGCGTCATCGGAACGGCCGTCGCAGCCGGAACATTTATGGCAATTTTCGGAGTCTGACGCCATACACAATCGTTACTGATAGGAGGATAGAAATGGCTGAAATAGAAAAGAAACCTGTTAAAATTATGGAGACGGTGCTTCGTGACGCGCACCAGTCTCTGATCGCTACCAGAATGCCGACGGATGAGATGCTTCCCATCGTGGAAAAGATGGACAAAGTTGGCTATCATGCCGTAGAATGCTGGGGTGGCGCGACATTTGACGCGTCCCTGCGTTTCCTGCATGAAGATCCATGGGAGAGACTCAGAAAACTCCGTGCAGGTTTTAAGAACACGAAGCTGCAAATGCTTTTCCGCGGGCAGAATATTCTGGGCTACCGTCCCTATGCGGATGATGTGGTAGAATATTTTGTTCAGAAATCAGCGGCAAATGGGATTGATATTATCCGTATTTTTGACTGCATGAACGATCTGAGGAATCTGAAAACTGCTGTCTCAGCGGCGAACAAAGAAAAAGCCCATGCGCAGGTGGCGCTTTCCTATACCCTTGGAGACGCGTATACACTGGAATACTGGACCAACATGGCAAAACAGATCGAGGAAATGGGTGCGGATTCTATCTGCATCAAGGACATGGCCGGCTTGCTCCTGCCTTATGAGGCTACAAAGCTGATTCAGGCGCTGAAGGAGACGACAAAGCTTCCGATTGAACTTCATACCCATTATACCTCTGGCGTAGCTTCCATGACTTATATGAAGGCTGTAGAGGCAGGAGTGGATGTGATTGACTGCGCGATGTCGCCATTTGCCCTGGGAACTTCCCAGCCGGCGACGGAAGTTATGGTTGAGACTTTTAAAGGAACGCCATATGATACAGGTTATGACCAGGGGCTGTTGGCTGAAATTGCAGATTACTTCCGTCCATACAGGGATCAGTGCCTGGAAAGCGGCCTTCTGAATCCGAAAAACCTGGGCGTTAATATTAAAACCCTCCTGTATCAGGTTCCGGGTGGAATGCTTTCCAACCTGACCAGCCAGTTGAAAGAACAGCATGCGGAGGATAAGTATTATGAGGTGCTGGAGGAAGTACCCCGCGTCCGGAAGGATCTGGGAGAGTGTCCTCTGGTAACGCCGTCTTCCCAGATTGTGGGAACTCAGGCCGTGTTTAACGTGCTGATGGGAGAGCGCTACAAAATGGTTACCAAGGAGACCAGGGACGTGCTCAGCGGTAAATACGGGGCCACTGCGAAGCCCTTTAACGCAGAGGTACAGAAAAAGGTAATCGGAGATACCGAGCCGATCACCTGCCGTTATGCGGATCTGCTTGAGAACGAGCTGGATACTCTTGAAAAAGAAATCGCACCCTACAAGGAGCAGGACGAGGATGTCCTGACATATGCGCTGTTCCCGCAGGTGGCCATGGATTTCTTCAAATATAGAGACGCACAGAAGACAAAGGTGGATGCAAAAGTGGCAGATACGGAGAACGGGGCGTACCCGGTCTGATGAGAAAAGAGGCGCTGCAAAACAGATGAGGAATCGTCTGTGGAGCAGCGCTCCGTTTTTGTACTTTTAAAGATAAATGCCCGGCAATCTGCCCCTGCATCAGATGACAGGATTTTATTTTACATTGTGAATAAGAGGTAAAGGCATACAAAAATCGAGGAAAAATTCCGAAAGCTCGGATTCTTTCCTCGATTTTTATCATTTCCAGAGCAGGGTCAGGCTGTTTCCTGAATCTCAGCTTCCCGGTGCCGCAGCTTCAGGTAGAGGTTCCGGAGCATGGTAACCAGCTTGGTCAGATACCGGAAGAGCGGTTCTGTGATAATTGAGAACACCAGGAACAGCATGATGCATCGGGTGGACATTCCTGTTATGGCGAACAGGTCCTTCAGGAAGATACTGCAGAAGATCAGCCCTACGATGGATATGCCCCAGATGATCCAGCGGATGAGATCCATGGGCTTGCTGATCTGATATAGGATCATAAAGCCTACAATGGCCAGCAGCATGGTGGCAGCCGTGGAAATGTCCAGGGAGCTCACATTGAAAGTCTCTCCGAAGATGACCAGCGCCCCGACGATCACAGCGTCGGTGATACCGGCAGGAAGAGCTTTCAGGAGTATATTCGTTATGAAATGGCCGCGGATCAGATTCTTATTCGGGACCTGTGACAGGAAGAACGCGGGCATTCCAATGGTAAACATGCTGATCAGCGAAACCTGGGAAGGCTCCAGCGGATAACTGATGCTGAAAATGATGGAGAACATGGACATCAGAAGAGAGAAAATGTTCTTCACCAGGAAGAGGCTTCCGGACCGTTCCAGGTTGTTGACAACCTGCCGTCCTTCCATGACCACATCTGGCATCCGCGCAAAATCAGATTCCAGCAGCACCAGCTGGGATGCCTGTGCGGCGGCATCACTTCCGGAGGCCATGGCTACGGAACAGTCAGCGTCTTTAAGTGCCAGTACGTCGTTGACACCGTCTCCGGTCATCGCCACTGTCTTGCCGGCGGCCTTCAGTGCCTGAACGAACTGGCGCTTCTGGTTGGGGGTTACCCTTCCGAACACTGTGTATTCCAGCACGGCTTTTGAAATGTCCTCCATGGAACGAAGGGTGGCAGCGTCAACAAATTTATCAGCGTCAGCGATCCCGGCCTGCTTGGCAACCTCTGAAACGGTGACCGGATTGTCTCCGGAAATCACCTTAATGGCGACGCCCTGCTTGGCGAAGAATCGAAAAGTCTCCGGTGCGTCCTTACGGATCGGGTTGGAGAGCAGAATCAGGCAGAGCGGAGTCACCTTCTCGGTCAATTCCTTACCCGTCGGTGTTCCGGCGTATTTGCCGAACACCAGGACACGATAGCCTTTGCTGCTTTTTTCTTCAATGATTTCCTGATATTCCGAATAATCCTCGCGGAGGACAAATTCAGGCGCACCCAGCACATAGGAAGCGTCAGAGAATGTGGCGCTGCTGTATTTGTATGCAGAAGAGAAGGAGGTGATGCTCACGGGCGTCATGCCGCCAGGAGTCTTAAAAGACTCCTGAAGAGCCGCCATGGTGATATTGTCCGGAGACTGGGCGGCTGCGAAATCACTGAGGGTTTCCTCCAGCGGGTCCATGTGTTCGGGATCGTAAGCGGGAAGGGGGCAGATGCTGTTGACCTTCATGGTATTCTCTGTGATCGTACCGGTCTTATCCACGCAGAGCACATTGACACGGGCCAGAGTTTCTATACATTTCATGTCGTGTACGAGCACCTTCTTCATGGAAAGGCGTACGACGCTGACTGCCAGGGTCACACTGGCCAGCAGGTAGAGGCCTTCCGGGATCATTCCGATGATTGCGGCCACCATAGAGGTCACGCTGTCTCTGAGGGAAGCCTTGGCGTAGATATATTGCTGGCCAAACAGTATCAACCCGATGGGTATAATCAGAATGCCCACAACCATCACTAACTTATTCAGAGAACGGATCATCTCTGACTGTTCGCCCTCTTTGGTGGCTTTGGCCTCGATGGTCAGTTTGGAGATATAAGAGTCTGCTCCTACCTTTTCCAGCCTTGCGTAACAGCTTCCTGACACAATAAAGCTGCCGGACATCAGATGATCTCCCGGCTTCTTCGTAATCTCATCGGATTCGCCGGTCAGGAGGGATTCATTCACGGAAACCTCGCCTTCTGCCACGACAGCGTCGGCGCAGATCTGATTGCCGGCGTTGAAGATAACAATATCATCCAACACCAGGTCTTCCGACGATACCATCTTCGTCTTGCCATTCCGGACAGCACGAACTTTAGGCGCGTTGAGGACGGTGAGCTTTTCCAGTGTTTTCTTGGCATTCAGCTCCTGAATAATTCCTATCAGGGTATTGGCAATGATAATCGGAAGAAATGTCAGGTCCCGAAAGGAACCTACGACAACCAACAGAATGGCTATCAGCAGGAAGATCAGGTTGAAATATGTCAGAAGATTACTCTTTATAATTTCCTTAGTAGTCTTGGAAGGCGGCTGCACGGAGCAGTTGTCCCAGCCGTTCTCCCGGTATTCGCTGACCTGTTCAGAGGTCAGGCCTTTCCGCACGTCGGCCTGATACCGGGTGGTGGGGCGGCGCTTATGTAGCGGTTCCGCTTGTTCGATTTGGTGTTTCATGTAGTACCTCACTTATAATTTGTCAGATATTGTAAATACTGGAATTTAGTATAGCATAGAGGAAAATCTTTAGCAAGATTCTCTTATGCCGCTGATATCTGGTTCTGCCATCAGTGAATAATTGGTATAGTAAACTACAAAGCCCGGCTTTGCTCCTCCGGGCTTCCGGAGATTTTTCTTCAGGGTATAGTCGATTTCCACCTTCGGGGCCTGCCTGCCTTTTGAATAAAAGGCCGCCAGGCGTCCGGCTTCTTCAAAGGTTGTGTCGGGAAGCTCCTGGCCGTTACTCTTAACGATCACATGGGATCCTGGCATTCCCTTTGCGTGGAACCACCAATCACTGCCAGAGGCAAATTTGAAGGAAAGTTCCTCATTCTGGTAATTGTTCTTGCCCACGTACATGTCAAAGCCGTCACTGGATACATAGTGGAGGGGCACAGAGGAGGTTTTCGTTTTTTTCTTGCCTGTGGGACCCTTCCGTTTGATATAGCCGTATTCGGAAAGCTCCTCACGGATCTGAGTGAGATCATTCTCCTCCAACGCTATGTCCAGGGCGGTGCTGATGCTTTCCAGATGGGCAACGTCCGCTTCTGTTTCAGCAATCTGGGTCTCCAATGCTTCAGCCGTCCGTTTCAGCTTGCCGTAACGGTCAAAATATTTCCTCGCATTTTCGGAAGGGCTTAAGGTGGGATCCAGGGGTACGGTGACCGGTTCGCCCGTATAATAGTTCACAGCAGACAGCTCAGTGGCTCCGGTCTCCAGACTATATCCGTATGCATTTAATAATTCCCCGTAAATCCTGTATTTATCCTTCTTTTCCGTGTCGTGCTGCTGCTTTTTCTGCAGGGTTAACTTTTTTACATTCCGTTCAAGCGCGGTTGCGACAATTTTCCGCAGATCTGTGGATTTCTGCCGGATTCTTGTGATGCGGCTCTTGTCTGAATAATAGGTTTCCAATAGCAGAGAAACAGAGGAAAAGGGAACTGCTTCGCAATCTTTGTACTGGGTCAGGGGCAGCGAGGCAAACTCAAAGGGTTCCCGCCCTCTGTAGAGGATGGAAGGATAAAAGTCTCCGTTTTTCACGTCCTCGATCATACGGCTGAAGGTGTGGTAGAGGTGGAGTCTTGCGGTTTCTCCGCAGGCACCGGTAGGAAGACCGCCGTCGATGGAAGCGCGGTAACATAACTCTTCGGCCATTAAAGGCGAAAAACCAGTCAGAGTAGTATAGATGGCCTTAGCCGTGGTACAGGGCCTTGTGAAAACAGTCTGATAGAAGCGTTCTTCCGTGATTTCCAGAGGATCTTCCTTCTCCTGGGTGCGGGGGATGAAATAGTCCCTGCCGGGAAGAACCTCTCTGACAGAGCTCATGTTCAGTGAAACGTGTTTGATTGCATCCAGAATTTTATCATCCTCTGTGCAGAAGATGATGTTACTGTGCTTGCCCATGATTTCCACGATCAGTTTTTTGCAGCAAAGATCCCCCAGCTCATTCCGGTGTTCAATCGTGAATATGAGTATCCGTTCCAGTCCGGGCTGTACCACGGAGAGAATTTTCCCACTGCCGATATGCTTCCTCAGAAGCATGCAGAAATTGGGGGCTGTCATGGGACTCTGCTTGTTCTGCTCCGTCAGATAGGCCAGAGGCAGAGAGGCGCTGGCTGACAGCAGCAGACGGTGCTGGTCCCTGTTGTTTTTCACAGTAATCAGAAGCTCATCGGCTTCTGGCTGGGCAATTTTTGTAATCCGCCCCCCGGTCAGGGCCTGATCCAGTTCTTTCCTTATATTAGCAATGGTAATTCCATCAAAAGCCATAGACGTACTCCTTATATGAATGAATTTGACTTCAGTATAACACATAATCGAAAAAAGTCATCTGAATATTCTCTGAATATTGTATGAATATGCCGGAAAAAGCATTTGACGCGGCTATTGGAATAGCTTATAATATACGGTGAATTTATATGGGCTTACCCATGGAGGCGAGGAACTGAATGATTAAAAGTATGACAGGCTTCGGCAGGGCAGAGCTGCAGGACGCCGATAAGAAGATTACAGTAGAGATAAAATCGGTGAACCACCGATATCTGGACTTCAATATAAAAATGCCGAAAAAGTTCAGCTTTTTCGAAGCCGGAATCCGCACTGTTCTGAAGAATTACATGCAGCGCGGAAAAATTGATGTTTTTATCGCATACGAAGATTTTACGCAGACCAAAGTATCGCTGAAATATAATGAGGAACTGGCACGCCAGTATATGGATTACTGTGCGCAGATGGAAAAGCAGTTCCTGCTGGTGAATGACATGACGGTTGGCAGGCTGGCCCGCTGTCCGGAAGTGTTCACCATGGAGGAGCAGCCGGTGGATGAAGAGGAACTTTGGATATCGCTGGAAAAGGCGCTCAGGACAGCTGGTGAAAATTTTGCGGAATCCAGAACCAGAGAGGGCGAATCCCTCAGAACAGATCTGGTCGGCAAGCTGGAGCGGATGGATGCGGATGTGGATCAGATTGTCAGCCGTTCACCAGGTATCCTGGAAGAATATAAGGAACGCCTGAAGCAGAGGACGAGAGAGCTGTTGGAGGATGCACAGATCGAGGAGAGCAGAATTGCTGCTGAAGTGGTACTTTTCGCAGATAAAATCTGTACAGATGAAGAAACTGTGCGCCTGAAGAGCCATATTACCAATATGAAACAGGCGTTGACGGACGGTAATGGAGTCGGAAGGAAACTGGATTTTATCGCTCAGGAAATGAACAGAGAAGCGAATACGATCTTATCCAAGGCCAATGATCTGGCCACTTCAGAGATTGCCATCGAACTGAAGACGGAAATCGAAAAGGTACGTGAACAGATTCAGAACATTGAATAGGAGATAGAATTGGCAAAGCTTGTGAATATCGGTTTTGGAAATGTGGTAAATTCTGAAAAGCTTCTGGCAGTGGTAAGCCCTGACGCGGCCCCTATCAAGCGCCTGGTGACAAAGGCGAAGGAAGAGGGGATGGTCATTGACGCGACTCAGGGCCGGAGGACAAAGGCGGTTGTGGTCCTCGAGGGGGGACGGATCCTGTTATCGGCCCTTCAGCCTGAGACTATCAGCCGGAGATTTAATTCAGATTACCTTGTGAATCCTGATTCCATGGTGAGGGATGAAAAAGAAGAATCGGAGGCAGACGATGAGTGAGGGGATTTTAGTAGCTGTGTCCGGTTTCTCCGGAGCCGGCAAGGGCACGTTGATGAAGGAGCTGTTGAAAAAGTACGATCAGTATGCGCTTTCCATTTCTGCGACTACCAGACAGCCGAGGCCGGGTGAACGGGATGGTGTGGAGTATTTTTTTAAGACTTCGGAAGAATTCCGGAAGATGATTGCGGAGGAGGCATTTATTGAATATGCCCGGTATGTGGACAATTATTACGGTACTCCCAGGTCCTATGTAGAGGAGCAGCTGGCGGCCGGCAAGGACGTCATCCTGGAGATTGAGATACAGGGTGCGCTGGAAGTCAAAAGGAAGCGGCCGGATACACTGCTGTTGTTCGTGACGCCTCCCAGTGCCGGGGAGCTGGAACGCCGGCTGGTGGGACGGGGGACGGAGACTATGGAAGTCATACAGTCCCGGCTTTCCAGGGCAGTGGAAGAGTCCAAGGGAATGGGCGGTTATGATTATATCGTGATTAACGATGTACTGGAGGACTGTGTGGAGCAGATGCACCAGATTATCTGTTCGCAGCGCCAGTCGGCCTCCCACCAGATTGAATTTATATCGCAGATACAGAAAGAATTAAAGGATAGAGAGGAGAATTGAAGATGATACATCCGTCTTACAAAGAATTGATTGAGGTAATTAATAACGGACAGGACATGGATGAGGCCCCGCTGGTTACCAGCAGGTATTCCATTGTACTTGCCACCAGTAAACGGGCGCGCCAGCTGATTGCAGGAGCGGAACCGCTGGTGAAGACGAGGGGCAAGAAAGCGCTGTCTGTGGCAGTGGATGAGCTATATAAAGGCAAGGTTAATATTCTTCCATCCGAGGAAGAGGAGTAAGTGATAACGGCGGGATTAACGGGTGGGGCTGTTTTTGGCAGCCCTGCCTGAATTTATACCCGCAGGGCACCCCGCAATACATGCCCTGTTTGTATACCCACAATACATGCGGTTTAGCGGAGCACGGCTGGAGGAAAGCGTGATGCAGATTTTATTTATTTCCCTGGGATGCGACAAGAATCTTGTGGACACCGAACATATGCTGGGAAAACTGGCCGGGCACGGCTATGAGATGACAGACGATGAGGAACAGGCTGATATTATTATCATTAATACCTGCTGTTTTATTCATGACGCCAAAGAAGAGAGTATTTCTAACATACTGGAGATGGCGGAATACCGGAAGAGCGGAAGCTGCCGCGCCCTGATTGTGACTGGGTGCATGGCACAACGCTACCGGCAGGAGATCCTGGATGAGATCCCTGAAGTGGACGCTGTCCTGGGTACGAACAGTTTTGATAAAATCGCGGAGGCGATAGAAGAGGCCCTGGGCGGTAAGAGAAGCCTGATTCTGGATTCACTGGAAGGCATCCCGCAGACAGAAGGAAAGAGGGTCATGACTACCGGGGGCCATTACGAATATCTGAAGATAGCGGAAGGATGCGACAAGCATTGCACCTACTGCATCATCCCGAAGCTTCGGGGCAGCTACCGGAGCGTGCCTATGGAAGAGCTGATGCGTGAGGCAGAACAGATGGCTGATGACGGGGTGAAGGAGCTGATCCTGGTAGCACAGGAAACGACGGTCTACGGGAAAGACCTGTATGGGAAAAAGTCGCTCCATGTGCTGCTGAGGAAGCTGTGTGGAATTCCCGGCATCTGCTGGATACGGATTTTGTATTGTTATCCGGAAGAGATTTATCCGGAACTGATCCGTGTGATGAAGGAGGAGCCTAAGATCTGCCACTATCTGGATCTGCCGATTCAACATGGCAATGATGAAATTTTGAAGAGAATGGGGCGCAGGACCTCCAAGGCAGAATTGAAGGCCATCGTCCGGAATCTCCGGGAACATATGCCGGATATCATTCTGCGGACTACTCTGATCACAGGATTCCCGGGAGAGACAGAAGAGCAGCATCAGGAGCTGATGGAGTTTGTGGACGAGATGGAGTTTGACCGCCTGGGAGTATTCACCTATTCGCCGGAGGAAGATACGCCGGCGGCGCTGATGGAGCAGCAGATTAATGAGGATATAAAGGCGAGGCGGCAGGATGAACTGTTGTCGCTTCAGCAGGAAATCTCTCTGGAGCTGGGTGAACAGAAGATCGGACAGTTGCTGGATGTTCTGATTGAGGGGTATGTGGCCGATGAGAATGCATATGTAGGGCGTACCTACGGAGATGCTCCAGGCGTTGACGGATATTTTTTTGTCAATACGGAGGAAACTTTGAATTCCGGCGATCTGGTGCGCGCGCGGGTGACCGGAGCCTTAGAATATGATTTGATTGGAGTAGTTGAAGATGAATTTACCGAATAAACTGACGATATTCAGGATGATTTTAATCCCTTTTTTTGTGGTTTTTATGAAAGTGCCTGTGGGCGGCGGGGAAATCCACCGTTACATTGCATTGGTGGTATTTGTGGTGGCAAGCCTGACGGATTCCCTGGACGGGTATATCGCCAGGAGAGACAATCTGGTTACGGATTTTGGGAAATTTATGGACCCTCTGGCGGATAAGCTGCTGGTCTGCGCGGCAATGATCTGTCTGATTGATACGGACCAGCTGCCCTCCTGGGTGGTGATTGTAATTATTTCCAGAGAATTTATTATCAGTGGCTTCCGGCTGATTGCAGCGGATAACGGGATTGTGATCGCCGCAAGCAAATGGGGCAAGTTAAAGACCATCTGCCAGATGGTGATGATCATCCTGCTTCTGGTGAACTTGGGGGGAGACGTGGCCCATGTGCTTGAGCAGGTTCTCATCTATCTGGCTCTGGCCCTGACTGTCATATCGCTGATTGATTATCTGTGCAAAAACAAACAGGTGATGAGCAGCCAGAAATAGGAGGCAGAGGAAGCCATGTACTGTGAGAAATATAAGAAAAGCCTGGAAGAGCAGACGGTGGATGCTCTCCTGGGCAGAAATTGGGAAATCACCACAGTAGAATCCTGCACGGGCGGCGCGGTGGCTGCTCGGATCGTCAATGTGCCCGGCGCATCGGACGTGCTGAAAGAGGGGTATATCACCTATTGTGATGCAGCAAAGATGAAACTGGCAGGCGTGCGCCGGGAAACCCTGGAAGCATATACCGCCGTCAGCCGACAGACCGCAGAAGAGATGGCGCTGGGAGGCATCCGCGCGTCCGGTGCCGATGTGGCTCTGGCGGTGACAGGGCTGGCCGGGCCGGGGGGAGGAACAGAAGAACGTCCGGTAGGCCTTGTGTATGTGGGATGTGCCGTTCATGAACGTGTGACAGTAAAAGAGCTTCATCTGAAGGGCAGCCGGAGGGAAATCAGGGATCAGGCGGCAGACGAAGCGCTGAAGCTGGCGCTGGAATGTATACTCCGGAGTATCCCGTAACGCATGCCTACTTCTTCATCATTTTCATGATCTGCATCATCTGGTCTATTTTGGCCGCTTCTTCCCGGCTTTTTCCGGATTTCAACACCTCAACAATCACATCCATTTCGTCTCTTGAGAACTGAGTGCCATTTTTTTGTGAGGAAGAAGCTGCTGCCATCAGAAATGGCAGCAGCTCTTTCTGGCTTTTTTGGCTTCCCTGGGATGCCAGGGACTGAAGCATTGCGAGTTTGGCAGGGTCGATTCCTGCAAGGTTCGGGTTATTCATCCAATCAGAATCCATAGTTGTCACTCCTTATTTAGTTCAGTTTCATTCTGCATCGCCTGGAACATCTGCATGGCAGCCAGAGCGGATGTCATATTTTCAAGGTTTGCCTTTGTCTCCCCCACTGCAAACTGGCTGATTTCAGAGAGTATATCAAAAGCTGACGGCTTTGGCGTATCCGCGGTGGACATGGCCTGCATGTCGGGCGCCTGGGGAAATAAATTCATGGCATTCCTCAGCTCCTGCATTTTAGACCATATGGACAAGAATTTCTGCATGGAGGGAGGCGCATAGGGCACCGCAGCTTTTAATACCTGAAGGGACTCACTGGACAGCATCTGATCCAGAGGCGTCATTTTAAAGTTTTCATTTTCATTCATTGGCAGGCCTCATAAGCTGTTTCTTTATCCTATGACGTCCCGGGCAGGAATATGACCCTTCTTGTAAATTTCGCATATGATACATTGTGGCGTAAATCGCCCAGGGGATATACGCCAAAGTATCTTTATGAAAGGAAGTAAACGTGATGGAGGAAAAGAAAGAAAAGCTGATTGTCAGCGGAAACGCCTTTTATGAAATAGACATGGACTGCATAAGGAAAAAAGAGGCGGAGGAAAAGAGAAGAGAAGAAGAGTATAAGCCGGAAAACAGAAAAGAAAACTAGATAAAAGAAGGGCCGCCGCCAAAGCGGCGGCAGCCCATTTGCATGCTGTCAGATATTAGCATCCACCACAGCAGCACAGAAGCAGGATAATTAACAGGCAGCTGTTGTTTCCGCCGCCAAAGACGTTACCGCATCCGCAGTCCGAATTGCCGTTTCCACAGCAGGAGAGCAGGAGCAGAATCCAGATGATGTTGCAGCAGCCGTTGCCAGAGCTAAGGAAGTTACCTCCGTTACCGCATCCACATCCGCTGTCGCATCCGTTATCACATCCGCATCCACAATTTGTAGCAGCTAAATCACTCATGTTAAATCCTCCAGGAAATTTTATTTACACTTTAGGATATGTAGCTGTGTTACTTTTGGTGAATAGATTATGAGGTCATCAGTGAAAGAAAAGTCTGATACAGGTCCAGAGTGCCATACCCCCATTCGCGGTTTGGATATAAAAGATCCTCCCGGCGGTCTGTTCCTCTGATCAGATAAATCTTCGTGGTATAGGCGGTGAGATAGTTCTCGGGAAAGCGCCGGGCGTCCCATTCCATGAGAAGAGCGGCGGCGCCGGCTGTGATGGCGGCGGCAGCGCTGGAACCTGTGAATGGAACGAAGGAGCCGGTGGGACCGGGCGCGGTCAGGGCCACGCCCGGAGCTGCCAGGTCAGGCTTTAGGCCTCCGGTCCGGGTATAACCCCGGCTGGAATGAAGATACAGGCTGCCGTCCAGTGAGTTATAGGTGCTGACAGAGATTGCCGGTTCAGCGTCAGAAGGCGTTGTTAATGTAGTATAGGGATTGGGAGAAAGAAAGGTTATGTCCGGATCGGAAAAGCCATACATGGGAAGCCAGATGTTGAAGGCAGGTTCCTGCTGGCTGCTGTATACACGGATATTCCAGATTCCGGGCGTGGGGTTTTTAAAACGGAGGAGGATCAGCTGGCTTCCTGAGCTGGGGAGGACAAGATTATAGTTGACGTATATCAGGGTTTCTTCTAAAGCAAACCGGATCTGCATGGATTGCTGAAGTGTTATAGGAATGCGTGGAATTGTCTCACCCAGGGGAGAACGAAATCCCACGGATAATTCCTGAGGCGGCTGCCCCCAGATTTCACAGAAGAAGCCGGGGCTGTTTTCAGGCACCCTGATTTCGGCGTTTGTATAGGGAAGGGAAGGATCCGGAACCGGGGTGTAATGATGGGATCGCCCGGCTTCATTTCCACAGGCGACCACCGTGACCACACCCTGCAGGCTCCCATACCGGCTGAGAACGGAGGCGAGGGGTTCTGTCCCGGAATGGCTTCCCTGGTTACAGCCCAGAGCCAGACAGATGATCAATGGCCGCCGGAGGTTTTCGGCAACATGAATCAGGTAGCTAAAGGCGGCGATAATATCATTTTCCTGGTACAGAACGGCTGAGTCAGCGGCAAAGTAATAGTCGCGGAGATATTTTTTTGCGGGCTTCAGCTTCACCATCACAATGCCGGCGTTTGGAGCGGCACCGAGAAAATCTGCGGAGGGGACCGGAGTTCCTGCCGCAATGCCGGCAACGGCGGTTCCATGTCCCAATTCGTCTGTAGACGGGACGATGGTTAGAGGAGAATCGGAGGCGAGAGCCCGGTTGATTTCCTCCTGTCCATATACGCTGCCATAAGGGAAATGAATCGGAGGAGTTCCGGTAAGGTCTGTCTGATCCCAGATAGAATGGATCCGTGTGCGTCCGCTAGCGTCTAAAAAAGCCGGATGGGTATAGTCTATGCCGGTATCCAGGAAGCCGATGAGGACCCCGCTGCCGCTCAGATTCAGAATCGACTGATTCTGTACCTGCCGGATGCCGGAAGCTTCCAGCGGCTGGGTATCCAGGGGCATGAAAAGTTTTGGTATGGTATTGTATGGAAAGGTTTCAGAGAGATTTTCTGTTCGGTCACTCCGACGGAGATAGAGTGCAGAAAACTGAGTATTTAAAACCAGGGTGCGTGCATCCTCAGGCGGGAGCTGCTGAATCTGCTCCTGACTGAGGAAGTAGCTGCGGATGAGAAAATCCATATAAGATTCAGAATAGATCATATCTGTTAAGGTGACCATGAGCACCTCATTTGGTTTTACCTTATCATATGATTGGGAAAAGCGCAGATATGCATAAGCCTGTCAGTTTCCTGCTGTCAGATTTCCAGAAGGTTACGGATCTCGTGATCGGGCACATCCATGGGATACTGATTGTTAAAGCAGGCCTTACAGACAGGCAGGTTCCCCACCATTTTCTGTAGCTCTCCGATAGGCATATAACCCAGTGAATCTGCTCCGATCAATTGGCAAATTTCTTGCGGAGAATGAGAGGAGGCGATCAGCTGCTTGTTGGAGGGCACGTCTGTTCCAAAGTAGCAGGGATACAGGAAGGGAGGAGAGCTGATCCTTACGTGTACTTCTGTTGCGCCGGCGTTTTTCATCATTTTAATGATATTGGCGATCGTCGTACCCCGGACGATAGAGTCATCTACGAGAACAATCCGTTTGCCCCTGACGACTGAATCCAGGACGCTGAGCTTGATCTTTACGCTGGATTCCCGTTCTTTCTGGCTGGGTTTGATAAAGGTCCTTCCGATGTAGCTGTTTTTATGAAAGGCCAGTCCAAAAGGGATTCCGGAAGCTTCTGAATACCCTTTGGCGGCGGTGAGGCCTGAGTCAGGGACACCGACTACCAGATCTGCTTCCACAGGATAGGTTTCAGCCAGGGCGGCGCCGGCGCGGATACGGGATTCATAGACGCTGACCTTATCCAGACAGCTGTCCAGCCGGGCAAAATAGATGTATTCAAATATGCAGTGAGCGTGTTGTGGTTTTTCAGGGAGAAACTGGGAATGGATTTCGCCATCTTTCGTGATTGTGACAATCTCACCGGGTTCCACATCGCGGATGAACTGAGCTCCGATGGAAGAGATGGCGCAGCTTTCAGAAGTTATGATAAAGGAATTGCCGCGTCTGCCGATGCAGAGGGGCTTCAGGCCGTAGGGGTCCCTGACGCCTACAAGCTTACGGGGGCTCATGACTACGAGGCCATAGGCTCCTTTGATCTTTTTGGATGCTTCGAGTACAGCCTCTTCTACCGTCTTAGAACGTACACGTTCTCTGGCGATGCAATAGGCGATGATTTCAGAATCGATAGAGGTGTGGAAGATGGCGCCGCCATATTCCATCTGCTCTCTCAGCTCCATGGCATTGATCAGGTTGCCGTTGTGGGCCAGAGCCAGCGATCCCTTAATATAGTTGAGCACCAGTGGCTGGGCATTGTCGATACTGGTTGAGCCTGAGGTGGAATACCTGACATGGCCGATGCCGATATTGCCCTTCAGCTCCTGCAGCTTTGATTCCTTAAAAACCTCATTGACCAGGCCAAGACCTTTGCAGGAGTGCACTCTGCCTTTCGGCCCCTGAGTATCGGAAACGGCGATGCCGCAGGACTCCTGGCCCCGGTGCTGTAAAGCTTCAAGGCCATAATAAATAGTGGTGCTGACGTCATTTCCGTCTAAATCATAAATGCCAAAGACCCCGCATTCCTCACGGAGGCCGCTGTTATACAATGTGGTCATAGCTCTTTGATTCCTCTCCGTATTTTTTATGCGTACATTATAAATGCTTTTTTCCAAAGATACAAGTATAAAATAATACTTTCTAACCTCCGTGTCCTTCAGGCATTGCGCGTAAGGCACAATACCTGGCCTCCCTTTCGGCGCTGCTGTCCGTTAAGCAGATCGGGCCGGGCCTGCAGAAATCCATGGTGGGCCCCTGTTCTGTCTCGTTTCCCGCCGGCCTTTCCGGAGATTGAAAACACTCCGCCCGGGGACGCCGAAAGGCAGCAATTTTTTTTGCTTTTTTGAAAAAAATATTTGAATACGGAAATAAATTAGTATATAATGGTGACCGTATTTTTATAAACAGTGAATCACCGACAGAAGACAGGAGGGTAACCAAATGGCAGTAAAGTACGTATTTGTAACTGGTGGAGTGGTATCTGGTCTGGGTAAGGGGATTACGGCTGCGTCGCTTGGCCGGCTGCTGAAAGCAAGGGGCTATCAGGTGACCATGCAGAAATTTGATCCGTACATCAATATTGATCCGGGAACAATGAACCCCATACAGCATGGAGAGGTGTTCGTGACAGATGACGGCACGGAGACGGATCTGGATCTGGGGCATTATGAACGGTTTATAGATGAGAGCCTGGATAAGAACTCCAATGTGACTACCGGAAAAATCTACTGGTCCGTTCTGCAGAAGGAACGGCATGGGGACTTCGGCGGGGGCACGGTACAGGTTATCCCTCATATTACGAATGAAATTAAAGGGCGCTTTTACAGGGGGAAAAGCGTGGATGAAGACCGGATTGCGATCATAGAGGTCGGCGGAACAGTCGGTGATATCGAAAGCCAGCCGTTTTTGGAATCTATCCGTCAGTTCCAGCATGATGTAGGGCATGAAAATGCGATTCTAATCCATGTAACGCTGATTCCCTATATCAAGGCCTCCGGGGAGCTGAAGACAAAGCCGACCCAGGCCAGTGTCAAGGAGCTTCAGGGTATGGGAATCCAGCCGGATATTATTGTATGCCGTTCCGAGCTGCCGCTGTCTTTTGAACTGAAGGATAAAATCGCGCTGTTCTGTAACGTGCCGGCGTCGCATGTGCTGCAGAATCTGGATGTGGAGTATCTGTATGAGGCGCCTCTGGCCATGGAGCGGGAACATCTGGCCAAAGTCGTCCTGGACTGTCTGCATCTGCCCTGTCCTGATCCGGATCTCACAGACTGGACCGAGATGGTAGATGCTCTCAGGAGCGCCAATAAGGATGTAACCATCGGACTGGTTGGAAAATATATTTCTCTGCACGACGCCTATCTGAGCGTGGCTGAGGCATTGAAGCATGGCGGTATTGCGAGCCGTGCCAACGTTCACATTCAATGGATTGATTCGGAGACAGTGACGGAGGAAAATGTGGCGGAGATCCTGGCGGATGTGGACGGAGTTCTGGTTCCCGGCGGATTTGGCAGCAGAGGGATTGAGGGGAAGATTGCGGCGATCAGATATGCGAGGGATCATAATATTCCGTTTCTGGGCCTGTGCCTGGGGATGCAGCTGGCGATCGTAGAATACGCAAGACATGTGGTGGGCTATCACGATGCCCACAGCATCGAGCTAAACCCTGACACGCTGCACCCGGTAATCGCTCTGATGCCGGACCAGAACGGCGTGGAGAATATAGGAGGCACACTGCGGCTGGGAGCTTATCCCTGCGTGCTGAAAGAAGGGACAAAAGCTTTTGAGCTGTATGGGCAGGAGCTGATTCATGAACGTCACAGGCATCGTTATGAGGTCAATAATGATTACAGAAAAGCACTTCAGGAAAATGGCATGATTCTTTCCGGACTCTCACCGGACGGCCATATCGTGGAGATGATTGAGCTGCCAGAGCATCCGTTTTTTGTGGCGACCCAGGGACATCCGGAATTCAAAAGCCGCCCGAATCGTCCACATCCTCTTTTCAGGGGACTGGTTGCGGCTGCAATTGCCCATCGGAACCAGAAATCTAATAAACAAATGTAAATAATGAATAAAACTTTAAATTATTCGGCGTAAATTAAAAAAACTTTATAAAATTAGAAAAAATAGTTTACAACCAGAGATTTTTGTATTATATTATTGCTAACCAAAACGAGACGAAACAGGCTTTTTCAGTTTCGCCCGTGATCGCGGCGGCGGCCAGGTGAACACGCAGGTATGTCTTCCTGGCCCGCTGCCCGTGTAAGCGAAAGGCCGCCGGGCATTTTACCTTACAGGCAGAGGAACGGCAGGAATACTCCGGCGCACAAAAATGGAATGAAAGAGGGAGAACCGTATGACGCAGCTAGGACGAAGCGCTGCCGAACAGCAGCCCGCCCTGTACCGGCCCGAATTTGAGCATGACAATTGTGGAATCGGTGCAGTGGTGAACATCAAAGGTGACAAGTCCCACGGGACTGTAGAGAACGCCTTAAAAATTGTTGAGAATCTTGAACATAGAGCCGGCAAAGACGCCGAGGGAAAAACAGGGGATGGTGTTGGTATCCTATTACAGGTATCACACAAATTCTTTTCCAGAACCTGTGAATCCCTCGGTTTTTCTTTGGGCGGAGAGCGGGAGTATGGCGTGGGCATGTTTTTCTTCCCGCAGAATGAGCTGAAGCGCAACCAGGCCAGGAAGATGTTTGAAATTATCGTGGAGAAGGAAGGACTGGAGCTGCTGGGCTGGCGGGCTGTCCCAACCGATCCGGAGGTGCTGGGGCACAAGGCCAGAGAATGCATGCCCTGCATCATGCAGGCATTTATCCGGAAACCTCAGGAGCTGGAAAAGGGGCTGGAATTTGACCGAAAGCTCTTCGTGGTCCGAAGGGTTTTTGAGCAGAGCACCGGGAATACCTATGTGGCATCCTTGTCCAGCCGGACGATTGTATACAAGGGAATGTTTCTGGTTGGGCAGCTCCGGACCTTTTTTACAGACTTGCAGAGCCCGTATTATGAATCGGCAATCGCAGTGGTTCATTCCAGGTTCTCTACGAATACGAATCCCAGCTGGGAGCGGGCGCATCCGAACCGTTTCATCGTACATAACGGGGAGATCAATACGATCCGGGGCAACGCGGATAAAATGCTGGCCCGTGAGGAGACGATGATTTCACCGTCGCTCCAGGAGGATATGGATAAAATCCTTCCTGTGATCAATGCGCAGGGCTCTGATTCCGCCATGCTGGATAACACGCTGGAGTTCCTGGTAATGAGCGGCATGGAGCTGCCTCTGGCGGTAATGATTACAATTCCGGAGCCCTGGGCCAATAACGAGACGATTTCGCTGGAAGAGAGGGATTTTTACCAGTACTATGCCACGATGATGGAGCCATGGGACGGCCCGGCAGCCATCGTATTTTCTGATGGTGACCAGGTGGGAGCGGTTCTGGACCGGAACGGCCTGCGGCCCTCCAGATATTACATCACAGATGACGGATATCTGATCCTGTCCTCAGAAGTGGGCGTTCTGGATATCTCGCCGGAGCACATTGTGAAGAAGGAACGCCTGCACCCCGGAAAGATGCTGCTGGTGGACACCCTGGAGGGAAGGCTGATCGGAGACAGCGAGCTAAAGGAGCGCTATGCCCTGAAGCAGCCCTATGGGGAATGGCTGGACAGCAATCTGGTGGAGCTGGCCGGCCTGAAGATACCGAATCTGAAGGTGGAAGAATACCAGCCGGAGGAACGTTCCAGGCTTCAGAAGGCGTTTGGGTATACGTATGAGGAATACAGATCGGGCATCAGGAATATGGCGCTGAACGGAGCTGAAGGGATTGCGGCAATGGGAATTGATACCCCTCTTCCGGTCCTTTCCAAAGAACATCAGCCGTTGTTTCATTACTTTAAACAGCTTTTCGCCCAGGTGACCAATCCGCCGATTGACTGCATCCGGGAGGAGGTTGTCACCTCCACGTCCGTTTATTTGGGCAGAGACGGCAATCTTTTGATGGAACAGCCGGAAAATTGTAAGGTGCTGAAGATCAACAACCCGATCCTAACCAATACCGATCTGCTGAAGATCAAAAACATGAAGGTAGAAGGCTTTAAAGCAGTCGTTGTGCCGATTACCTACTACAAGAGCACACCGCTGGAGAGAGCGATTGAACGGCTGTTTGTGGAAGTGGATAAGGCCTACCGGCAGGGCGCCAATATCCTGGTGCTGTCCGACAGGGGAGTGGACGAAAACCACGTCCCGATGCCGTCGCTTCTGGCTGTATCAGCCGTGCACCAGCACCTGGTAAAGACGAAGAAGAGAACAGCGCTGGCAATTATCCTGGAATCAGGGGAACCGCGGGAGGTGCATCATTTCGCAACGCTGCTGGGCTATGGAGCCAGCGCCGTCAATCCTTATCTGGCGTTGGATACGATTCACGAGCTGATTGAAAATGAAATGCTGGAAAAAGATTACTATGCGGCTGTGGATGATTATACCCATGCGGTACTGAGCGGGATCGTCAAAATCGCTTCTAAGATGGGCATATCCACGATCCAGTCCTATCAGGGGGCGCAGATTTTTGAGGCCATCGGGATCTCCGGGGAGGTCATTGATAAATATTTTACCAATACTGTCAGCAGGGTGGACGGGATCACGCTGGAGGATATTTCCAGAGATGTGGATGAGCGCCATTCAGAGGCCTTCGATCCGCTGGGGCTGGGCAGCGACCTGACGCTGGACAGCGTAGGGCGTCACAAGAGCAGAAGCCAGGGAGAGGAGCACAGGTATAATCCGGAGACGATTCATCTGCTTCAGGAATCCACAAGAAGAGGCGATTATCAGATGTTTAAAGAATATACATCTCTGGTGGATCAGGAGGATTCCGGTTATCTCAGAAGCCTGATGGATTTCCGCTACCCGGAAGAAGGGGTTCCGCTGGAAGAAGTGGAAAGTGTGGATTCCATCGTGCGGCGATTCAAGACAGGCGCAATGTCCTATGGATCTATTTCTCAGGAAGCCCATGAGACTCTGGCTGTTGCCATGAACCGTATACACGGCAAATCTAATACGGGAGAGGGCGGCGAGAGTGATGACCGTCTGGCTTCACCTGAGCGATGTTCAGCCATTAAGCAGGTGGCTTCCGGAAGATTTGGCGTCACCAGTAAATATCTGGTCAGCGCAAAAGAGATACAGATTAAGATGGCTCAGGGAGCCAAGCCGGGAGAGGGCGGCCATCTTCCGGCGGGGAAGGTCTATCCCTGGATCGCCAGGACCAGGCATTCCACTCCGGGCGTATCATTGATTTCACCGCCGCCGCATCATGATATCTATTCCATAGAGGATCTGGCACAGCTGATCTACGACCTTAAGAATTCTAACGTAAACGCCCGCATCTCCGTAAAGCTTGTATCCGAGGCAGGAGTCGGGACAGTTGCCGCCGGCGTGGCCAAGGCCGGCGCGCAGGTCATTTTGATTTCAGGCTATGACGGAGGAACGGGAGCCGCCCCCAGAAGCTCTATTCACAACGCGGGGCTGCCCTGGGAGCTGGGGCTGGCAGAGACCCATCAGACACTTTTGATGAACGGGCTGAGGAACCGGGTGATGATTGAGACGGATGGCAAGCTGATGAGCGGCAGGGACGTGATTTTTGCAGCGCTGTTGGGAGCAGAGGAATACGGCTTTGCGACGGCGCCGCTGATCACCATGGGCTGCGTGATGATGCGTGTCTGCAATCTGGATACCTGTCCGGTGGGCGTGGCCACCCAGAATCCGGAGCTGCGGAAGAGATTCCGCGGGAAGCCGGAATATGTAGTGAACTTCATGCGGTTTATCGCGGAGGAAATGCGGGAATACATGTCAAAGCTGGGCTTCCGTACAGTGGATGAGATGGTGGGCCGTAGTGACCTGATCCGTAAAAAAGACCATGTTTCCAGTGAAAAGGCCGCTAGGATTAATCTGGATGCGATTTTGAATAACCCTTACGCGAATACAGGAAGCAGAGTCACGTTTGATCCGGCGGCAGTGTATAATTTCGAGCTGGAAAAGACTATGGATGAGAGAATTCTATTAAAGGAACTCCTTCCTGCCATGGATAAGCGGGAACCGAAGAAGATTTCCGTCAGGGTCAGCAATACGGACCGGACGCTGGGAACGATTCTGGGAGCAGAAATCACAAGAAAATTCGGTGACAGCGCGCTGAAGGACGACACCTATGTGGTGGAATGTGAGGGCGCCGGGGGCCAGAGCTTCGGCGCGTTCATTCCAAAGGGGCTGACGCTCAGGCTGACGGGAGATTCCAATGACTATCTCGGGAAAGGGCTTTCCGGGGGAAAGATTATCGTGAAAACGCCGGAGAATTCCCCTCTGAAAGCAGATGAAAATGTCATTGTCGGCAACGTGGCCTTCTATGGAGCCACCAGCGGCGAAGCCTACATCAACGGCGTGGCCGGAGAGAGGTTCTGCGTCCGGAATTCAGGAGTACGCGCGGTAGTGGAGGGAGTCGGCGAACACGGCTGTGAATATATGACCGGAGGGCGTGTGGTAGTCCTGGGGAAGACGGAAAAGAATTTTGCAGCCGGAATGAGCGGGGGAATTGCCTATGTTCTGGATGAAAAAAATGATCTTTACCGGAACCTGAATAAAGAAATGATTGAGATTGACAAGGTGGAAAATAAATATGACCGGAAAGAGCTGAGAGATATGATCCAGAAACATGTGGAAGCCACCAGTTCTGAAAAGGGACGGGAGGTTCTGGAACACTTTGAGGATTACCTCCCCAAATTCAAGAAAATCATACCGAACGATTACAAACGAATGATGACACTTTCAGCACAGCTGGAGGAAAAGGGATTGAGCAGCGAGCAGGCTCAGATTGAAGCTTTTTACGAGAGTTTGCGCAAGTAGGAGGAGAATAAGATGGGAAAACCGACTGGATTTTTAGATTATGAACGCCAGGACAGCGGGTGTACGCCGCCCCTGGAACGTATTAAGGATTTCCATGAATTCCATACCCCCCTGCCGAAGGAAAAACAGAAGCTGCAGGGAGCGCGCTGTATGGCCTGCGGCGTGCCTTTCTGCCAGGCAGGGAGGATAATCGCCGGCATGGCCAGCGGATGCCCGCTGAATAACCTGTGCCCGGAATGGAACGATCTGGTATATCTGGGCAACTGGAAACAGGCCTATATGAGGCTGGCTAAGACTAATTGTTTCCCGGAGTTTACCTCGCGGGTTTGCCCGGCGCTCTGCGAGGCGGCCTGTACCTGCAATCTGAATGGAGATCCTGTAGCCACGAAGGAAAATGAAAGGGCTATCATAGAAAATGCCTGGGAGTCAGGGCTGATCAGGCCGGAGCCTCCGAAGGTCAGGACCGGCAAGAGCGTCGCCGTAGTGGGCAGCGGCCCGTCCGGCCTGGCGGCCGCCCAGATGCTGAATAAACGTGGGCATTCGGTAACAGTTTTTGAACGAAGAGACCGGATCGGCGGGCTCCTCCGCTATGGCATACCGAATATGAAGCTGGAAAAAAAGGTGATTGACCGGAGAATCCGTCTGATGGAGGAAGAAGGAGTCAGCTTTGTCACGAATGCGGACGTGGGGACAGGAGTGGAAGCGCAGAAGCTTTTGAAGGAGTTCGACCGGGTGCTGCTCTGCTGCGGCGCTTCCAATCCCAGAGATATTGAGGCGCCGGGCCGGGAGCTGAAGGGCATCCATTTTGCGGTGGAATTCCTGAGCTCTGTCACAAAAAGCCTGCTGGATTCTGAACTGCAGGATAAAAATTATATAGATGCGAAAAATAAGCATGTGGTGGTAATCGGCGGCGGCGACACCGGTAATGACTGCGTAGGCACTGCTATCCGCCTGGGAGCCGGATCTGTCGTGCAGCTGGAGATGATGCCGAAGCCTCCGGCAGAGCGGGCCGGAAACAATCCATGGCCAGAATGGCCGAAGGTATTGAAGACTGACTATGGCCAGGAGGAGGCCATCGCCCTGTTTGGCCAGGATCCCAGAATCTATCAGACAACAGTAACAGAATTCATCGGAAATAAAAAGGGTGAGCTGAAAAAGCTGAAGCTTATAAAGCTTAAGCCGGAAAAAGACCCGGAAAGCGGCAGGATGAATATGATTCCGGTGGAAGGGTCTGAGAAGGTGATCCCGGCCGATCTGGTGCTGATCGCCGCAGGCTTTCTCGGAGCGCAGCAGTACGTGACCGAAGCGTTCGGAGTAGCGGTAAACGGCCGTACCAACGTGAACACAAAACCAGGGGAATATGAGACATCTGTGCCGGGGGTGTTCACGGCAGGCGATATGCACCGGGGCCAGTCCCTGGTGGTATGGGCGATCCGTGAGGGACGGGAAGCAGCGAAAGCGGTGGATTTGTCTCTCATGGGGTATTCAAATCTGTAATCCAATTGACAAAGAAATTAGAAATCGGTATAATCAGACATGTCAAACATGCGGTAATAAGAGGGTGCAGCGGCAGCGGCAGCCTCTTATGCGACTGTCTACGACTGTCCATGAGCAAAGGAGTATGTAAATATGGCAAAATATACGAAGGACGCAATTCTGCAGATGGCTGAAGAAGAGGACGTTGAATTTATCCGGCTGCAGTTTACGGATATGTTTGGAACCTTGAAGAACATTGCGGTCACCTCCAGCCAGCTGGAAAAAGCGCTGAATAATCAGTGCATGTTTCCCGGTTCGTCCGTTGAGGGTTTTTCCGATGATGAGACAGACCTGTACCTGCATCCCGACCTGGACAGCTTCGTGATCCTGCCCTGGCGTCCCCAGCAGGGAAAGGTTGCCAGGCTGATCTGTGACGTCCACATGGCGGACGGCACTCCTTACGGCGGCTGTACCCGGAGCGTTCTGAAAAATTTCCTGAAAAAGGCGAGAAAAATGGGCTATTATTTTTACATAGGCCCTGAATGTGAATTTTTTCTGTTCCAGACGGATGATAACGGCATGCCGACCACAAATACCCTGGAACGGGCGGGGTATTTCGACCTGGGTCCCATCGATATGGGCGAAAATGCCAGAAGGGATATGGTGCTGACATTGGAGGACATGGGTTTTGAGGTGGAATCCTCTTACCATGAAGTGGCTCCCGGCCAGCATGAGATAGATTTCCACTGGGCAAAGGGGGTATCGGCGGCCGACAGCCTGATGACCTTTAAATTCGCGGTGCGGACCATCGCAAAACGGCACGGCCTCCACGCTACATTCATGCCTAAGCCGAAGACAGGGGTCCCTGGTTCTGGCATGCATCTGAATTTTGCCCTCTATGATAAGGAAGGAAATAACGTTTTTTATGATGAAAATGACCCGTTAAAGCTTTCTGATAAAGCATATTATTTTATCGGCGGTCTGCTGGCCCACATCAAGGGGATGAGCGCTGTCACCAACCCGCTGATTAATTCCTATAAGCGGCTGGTCCCCGGATATGAGGCGCCGGTTTATGAGGCCTGGTCCACACGGGTTAAAAGCTCTCTGATCCGAATACCTCCGGCGAGAGGCAGCCAGACACAGATCGAGCTGCGCTCTCCAGATCCGGCTTCCAATCCCTATCTGGCGCTGACCATCTGCCTGGCCGCGGGACTTGACGGGATTCAGAAGAAGCTTCAGCCGCCCAAACCCGTGAATAAAGAAGTGGACAAAATGACAGCGGAAGAAAAGGAGCAATTCCATATATCTGCACTGCCTTCTACACTGGGAGAAGCGATAGCAGAACTGGAAAAGGATGGATTCGTCCGAAAGGTTCTGGGAGAGGAGTTCGTACAACGGTATCTGGAGGCCAAGAAGGCTGAATGGAAAGAATATATGCCTCAGGTAACCGATTGGGAAGTTGACAAGTATCTGTACCGTATCTGATGAAGAGGGGAAGTTTGAATGAGCAGCTTGGTTGTAGTATTTCCCAAACCGGAAGATGCGAAGCGGATCAGGGACGTATGCGTCCGGCACGGGTTCGATGTGGACGCAGTCTGCACCACCGCAGCGGGGGCCCTGTCTGAAATGAATAACCTTGACGGTGGAATCGTAATCTGTGGGTACAGACTTTCCGACATGTTTTTTACAGAGCTGAGAGAATGTATGCCGGCAGGCTTCGAGATGCTGCTGATTGCTTCCAACCGTGTCCTGAGTTCTGTGGAGGGTTCCGGCATCATGGCTGTGTCCATGCCGCTGTCCGCTTTTGAACTGGTGAATACGCTGTCGATGATGCAGCGGAAGGCAGTCCGGCGCAGAAGGAGGGAGAATCCCAGGCCGAAGGCGAGATCCAGGGAAGAGCAGGAGATTATAGACAACGCCAAAGCTCTCCTGATGGAAAGAAATCACATGACAGAATCCGAAGCGCACCGTTATATACAAAAATGCAGCATGGACAACGGGACGAACCTTGTGGAAACTGCCCAGATGGTTTTGACCCTGATGTCCTGTTGAATAGATGCAATACCAAATATGAATGATTTTATGGAGAGGTGAAGAAACTATGTTTAAAGTGAATGAAAATTATCTGAAATTGCCGGGGAGCTATCTGTTTTCCAATATCGCAAAAAAGGTGGCGGCTTTTACCGAAGCAAATCCGGAACTGAAGGACCGGATCATCCGCCTGGGAATCGGCGATGTGACACAGCCGCTGGCTCCTGCTATCATTAAGGCGCTGCATGCAGCAGTTGATGAGATGGGCCAGGCAGAAACCTTCCACGGCTATGCGCCCGACCTGGGATATGAGTTCCTGAGAACGGTTATTGCAAAAAATGATTACCAGGGCAGGGGCTGTGACATTGCGGCGGACGAGATTTTTGTTTCTGACGGAGCAAAATGCGACTGCAGCAATATTCAGGAGATCTTCAGCGAGGACAGTAAAATAGCCGTCTGCGATCCCGTGTATCCCGTATATGTGGATTCTAACGTGATGGCAGGAAGAGCGGGAGACTGGAATCCCCAGACAGAGATGTTTTCCAATGTCATTTACATGCCCTGCACCAGAGAGAATCATTTTTCACCGGAGTTCCCCAAAGAGACTCCGGATCTGATCTATCTCTGCTATCCCAATAACCCCACTGGCGCCACGCTCACGAAGGCACAGCTCCAGGGATGGGTGGATTACGCCAACCGTGTGGGCGCCGTGATCCTCTATGACGCCGCCTATGAAGCGTACATTTCCGAAGAGGATGTACCCCATACAATTTATGAATGTGACGGGGCCAGAACCTGTGCCATCGAATTCCGCAGCTTTTCCAAGAACGCAGGCTTTACCGGCGTGCGCCTGGGCTTCACAGTCATTCCGAAGGAGCTTAAGAGCGGGGACGTATCCCTCCACAGCCTCTGGGCGAGACGCCACGGCACCAAATATAACGGAGCACCCTATATCATCCAGAAAGCCGGAGAGGCTGTCTATTCACCGGAGGGCAAGGCCCAGCTCAGAGAGCAGGTGGCTTATTATATGAAAAACGCCAGAGTCATCTACGAGGGCCTGAAATCTGCCGGCTATACGGTATCCGGTGGCGTAAATGCTCCCTATATCTGGCTGAAAACCCCTGAAGGCATGAACTCCTGGGAATTCTTCGATCACCTGCTGGAAACTGCAAACGTGGTAGGAACCCCAGGCTCCGGCTTCGGTCCCAGCGGAGAAGGATACTTCCGGCTGACAGCCTTTGGAACGTATGAAAAGACTGTGGAAGCAATCGAGCGAATCAAAAGAATGTAAGGGGCTTATGGCAAGATAGTAATACCCGGACGAAAAGCAGCGGGCGTTCTCCAGCGGTTCCGACCTGGTGGGCAGACTGGGCTTCGGGTTGAAGTAGTTCTAGCATTCCGGCGGCTCCTCTCCGGAGGTACCGGGGTAAGTCGCCGGAAAGCAAGAACTACTAACAACCCTGCAGAGGTCTGCCCACCAGGCCGGAACCGCTGGAGGCCGCCCGCTGCTTTTCTGACTGCTTCAGACGGTATAGTGGCTCTTGCCAGGGGTGTGAACCCCGGATGATCACAGACGGCAGGTTCGTGGTGTGAACCCGGATGATCGCAGGCGGCAGATTCCGTACTGGCTCCCTGACGATCTCTGACGGTAGGTTCTGTGAAGGGAATCTTCATAACTTCTAACAGCCATATTAAATAATACGGACGTCAATAAGGCTGAATCAGCCAATCCTTGCCGTCCGCAACCATCGTGATGACACTTTCGTCCGGGTATCCAACACCCCCCTCACCGACCAATTGGAAGCAAAACCTGAATTGGGGGCTTTGCAAAGGGGTGGGAACTGTTGTATACTGGCTAACAGATAGATTTTGAAACAGCGCTTCGGGCTTGGAACCGGGGCATGTGGAAGGGAGAGTATAGATGGCAAGTAAAATTACGGATGAAACCATCGAGTATGTCGGCATTCTTGCGAAGCTGAAGCTTTCCGGCGAAGAAAAGGAACAGGCCAGGGAGGATATGCAGAAAATGCTGGATTATATTGATAAACTGGACGAGCTGGATACCACCGGGGTTGAGCCTATGTCTCATATATTTCCGGTTCATAATGTGTTCCGGGAGGATGTGGTGACGAATGAAGACGACAGGGTTCATATGCTGGCCAATGCTCCGGAGCAGAAGGACGGGCAGTATCAGGTACCAAAGACGGTGGAATAGAGGAGGAAAGAGACGTGGATCTGATGAAATTAACTGCGGTACAGCTTTCAGCCAAAATGAAGGCCGGAGAGATCCGGGTGACGGATGCTGTAAGTGCTGCTCTCGCCGCGATAAAAGAGAGAGATAAAGAGGTGAACGCCTTTATCACCGTTGACGAAGAAGGTGCAATGAAGCGGGCCGGAGAAGTCCAGAGGCTGATAGATGCAGGAGAGCTTTCGGGGCCGTTAGCCGGTGTGCCCATTGCCGTAAAAGATAACATCTGTACAAAGGGACTGAAAACAACCTGTGCTTCAAAAATATTATACAATTTCGTTCCTACCTATGACGCGGAGGCGGCTGCCAATCTCGAGAAAGCTGGCTTGGTTATCATCGGCAAGACGAATATGGATGAGTTTGCGATGGGAAGCACCACGGAAACCTCTTATTTCGGCGTCACACGGAATCCCTGGAATGCAGATCACGTGCCGGGCGGCTCCTCGGGCGGCTCATGTGCGGCTGTTGCGGCCGGCGAGGTGCCCTGTGCCCTGGGAAGCGACACGGGTGGCTCTATCCGTCAGCCCAGTTCCTTCTGCGGCGTTACGGGAATGAAACCGACTTACGGGACCGTATCCCGATACGGGCTGATCGCCTATGGTTCTTCCCTGGATCAGATCGGCCCTGTGGGAAGAGACGTGACAGACTGTGCGGCGCTTCTGCAGGTGATCGCGTCCTATGACAGCAAGGATTCTACTTCCGTGAGGCTGGAGGACTATGATTTTATGAACGCTCTGAAGAATGACTGCGGCGGGATGAGAATCGGCATTCCCCGTGAATATTTTGGAGAAGGGCTGAATCCGGAAGTAAAGGAAAAGATTCTGTCCGCAGCCGAACTGTTGAGGGCGAATGGCGCTCAGGTGGAAGAGTTTGACCTGGGAATGCTGGAATATGCCATACCGGCCTATTATGTGATCGCATCCGCGGAAGCCAGCTCCAATCTGGAACGGTTTGACGGCGTGAAATACGGCTACCGCGCGGAGGATTACGAGGGGCTTCACGACATGTATAAGTGCAGCCGTTCCGAAGGCTTCGGGCCGGAGGTGAAGCGGAGGATTATGCTTGGTTCTTTTGTGCTGAGCTCCGGCTATTATGATGCCTATTATCTGAAGGCGCTGCGTACGAAAGCGCTGATCAAAAAGGCCTTTGACAGCGCTTTCGCCAGATATGACCTGATCCTGGCCCCGGCTGCCCCCACCACGGCGCCGAAGCTGGGTGAATCCCTCAGTGATCCGATCCAGATGTATCTGGGAGATATCTATACCGTTTCTGTGAACCTGGCCGGACTTCCGGGCATCACTGTTCCCTGTGGGGCCGACAGCACAGGTTTGCCTGTGGGGATGCAGATGATCGGCGACTGCTTCAGTGAAAAGACGCTGCTTCAGGCCGCCTATACCTATGAATGTCTCCGGAATTCGGAAGGAAAGGGGGAAGCATAATCATGGTGAGAGAATATGAAACCGTCATAGGGCTGGAAGTCCACGTAGAACTCGCTACAAAGACGAAGATATTCTGCGGCTGCTCCACTGAATTCGGCGGAGCGCCCAATACCCATACATGCCCGGTCTGCACCGGCATGCCGGGTTCTCTTCCGGTTCTGAACAAACAGGTAGTGGAATATGCCATGGCGGTGGGGCTTGCCGCCAACTGTCAGATCAATCAGAACTGCAAATTTGACAGAAAGAACTATTTCTATCCGGATAACCCTCAAAACTATCAGATTTCCCAGCTCTATCTGCCGATCTGCCATGACGGATGGATCGAAATTGAGACAGAAGAGGGCAGGAAAAAAATCAGGATTCACGAGATCCATATGGAAGAGGATGCCGGAAAGCTGATCCATGACGAATGGGAGGACTGTTCCCTGGTGGATTATAACAGGAGCGGGGTTCCTCTGATTGAGATCGTTTCAGAACCGGATATGCGCAGCGCTGAAGAGGTCATTGACTATCTGGACCGTCTGCGGATGATCGCCCAGTATCTGGGAGCCTCCGACTGTAAGCTGCAGGAAGGCTCCATGCGTGCCGACGTCAACCTTTCTGTCCGCGAAAAAGGCAGTGAAGCTTTTGGCACCAGGACAGAGATGAAGAATCTGAATTCCTTCAAAGCCATTGCCCGAGCGATCGCCGGGGAACGGGCGCGTCAGATCGACTTGCTGGAGAGCGGCCGTCAGGTCGTTCAAGAGACCCGGAGATGGGATGACACGAAGGAATACTCATATGCCATGCGTTCCAAAGAGGATGCCCAGGATTACCGGTATTTCCCGGACCCTGACCTGCCGCCGGTGGTGATCAGCGACAAATGGATGGAGAGAGTCCGTGCCTCCCTGCCGGAGCTGCAGCCGGAGAAGCAGGCCCGGTATGAAAGGGAGTTCCGCCTTCCTGCCTATGATGCGGCGATCATCACAGGTTCCAAGCGTCTGGCGGACCTGTTCGAACAAACGGTGGCGCTGGGAGGCAATCCGAAAAAAGTGTCCAACTGGCTGATGGTGGAGACTCTGCGTCTTCTGAAGGAACACGGAGAAGAGCCGGAGCAGCTCCGCTTTTCACCGGAGCACCTGGCGAAGCTGATCGCGCTGGCCGAGGAGGGCTCCGTCAACAGTACGGTAGCCAAAGAGGTCTTTGAAAAGATGTATGAAGAGGATGTGGACCCGGAAGCCTATGTGGAGGAACACGGGCTGAAAACTGTCAATGATGCCGGCGCCCTGGAAGAGGTTGTGAAGAAGGTCCTGGAGAACAACCCCAAGGTTGTGGAAGAATACAGGGGCGGCAAGGAAAAGGTGCTGGGCTTCCTGGTGGGACAGGTGATGAAAGAGATGAAGGGCAAGGCGAACCCTGCCATGGCCGGAGAGCTGATCAGAAAGCTGATCTAAAGAGTGTAATGGCGTTCTCCCTGAGATTGAATATTTTATAATATACAATCTCAGGGAGAATTTTTTATGAATAATAAATATGGATTAACAGGCAGAGGTGTCGGTATTGCCATGCTGGATACCGGGATCTTTCCACATATAGATTTTGATAACCGCATCATCTGCTTCAGGGATTTCCTGTATGGAAGAAAGCAGCCCTATGATGATAACGGCCACGGGACTCATACGGCAGGTATCGCGGCCGGAAGCGGAATCGGCAGCAACGGGCAGTATCCAGGTGTGGCGCCGGGCAGCCAGCTGATCGCTCTGAAGGTTCTGGACCGGAAAGGGAACGGACAGAAACGGGATGTGCTCCGTGCTCTGGAATGGATCAGGCAGAACAGGAGGAGGTATCGTATCAGGATCATCAATATTTCCGTTGGCACGACGGAAAAGGAGCCGGCCCTTCATGAAGCGCTGATTGAAGGGGTGGAAAAGCTGTGGGATGAAGGCCTCTGTGTGGTTACGGCCGCAGGCAACCTGGGTCCGGCGCCGGGCAGCGTTACCGCTCCGGGCAGCAGCCGGAAGGTGATTACGGTAGGCTCTTCAGATATGCTGGTCAGCAACCAGGGAATATCCGGCCGGGGGCCCACCAGGGACTGTGTGTGCAAGCCAGACCTGGTAGTGCCAGGAATGGACATCATCTCCTGCGCACCCGGAAGAGGCGGAAACAGATATGTCACAAAAAGCGGAACTTCCATGTCTACGCCGGTGATTTCTGGTGCAATAGCCCTGGCTCTGGAGAGAGATCCTTTGCTGACGAACGTGGAACTCAAGATGTTGCTGAAGGAATCCACACGGGATCTGGGATACGAACATAATCTGCAGGGATGGGGAGAGTTTTCGCTTGACACATTTTTACAGAAGGTTGTATAATGAACATATTGTATAACTGTATTATTGTATACAATAATACAAACGGGATACGGAAGGAGAAGAGATATGCAGAACAGACAAGTGAGAATGAATGGAAAAACCAACCTTTTGGAGTTGGAAGAGCACATGTATCCGCTGGTAGATGTGGAAACGCCCAATGTGTTCCGGAATCTGTTCCCTTACAGCGAGGTGCCGAAGGTAGCTTTTAACGACAGGATCGTCCCTCATCATATGCCCGGTGAAATCTGGATCACAGATACCACCTTCCGCGACGGGCAGCAGTCCAGGGCGCCCTACACGACGGACCAGATCGTGACAATCTTTGATTATCTCCATCGGCTGGGAGGACCCAATGGGAAAATCCGCCAAAGTGAATTCTTCCTCTACAGCAAAAAGGACCGGGATGCAGTATACAAATGCCTGGAAAGAGGCTATCAGTTTCCGGAGGTCACAAGCTGGATCCGGGCCAGTAAGAAGGATTTTCAGCTGGTCAGGGACATCGGCCTGAAGGAGACCGGCATTCTGGTAAGCTGTTCTGATTACCATATTTTCTACAAGATGAAGATGACCCGTAAGCAGGCCATGGAACATTATCTGAGCGTGATCCGGGAATGTCTGGAGACGGGGATAAGCCCCCGGTGCCATCTGGAAGACATAACGCGCGCGGATATCTACGGCTATGTGATTCCCTTCTGCCTGGAACTGATGAGGCTGATGGAGGAATACCGGATACCAATTAAGGTACGCTGCTGTGATACTATGGGGCTGGGCGTCAATTACGCAGGAGCAGTGATCCCCCGTTCTGTGCAGGGTATTATTTATGGCATCATGACTCACGCGGGGGTGCCGTCTCAGCTGATCGAGTGGCATGGGCACAATGATTTCTACAAGGCGGTGAGCAATTCCAGTACAGCCTGGCTGTACGGCGCCTGCGGCGTCAACTGTTCTCTCTTTGGAATCGGAGAGCGGACGGGGAATACTCCGCTGGAGGCCATGGTATTTGAATACGGGCAGCTCAAAGGGGATCTGGGAGGCATGGATTCCCGCGTGATCACGGAGCTGGCAGAATACTATGAGAAAGAGATCGGATATGAGATTCCGGAGCGGACCCCCTTCGTCGGAAAGAGCTTTAATATCACAAAAGCCGGAATTCATGCAGATGGGCTCTTGAAAAATGAAGAGATTTATAATATATTTGATACGGAGAAATTATTAAACCGTCCGGTGGAGGTATCGGTCTCCAATACCTCCGGCCTGGCCGGAATCGCCCACTGGATCAATACCCATTACCACCTGAAGGGAGACCGGCAGCTGGACAAGAACTGTGAACTGGTACAGCAGGTGAAGGAATGGGTAGACGCCCAGTATGAGGAGGGCCGGGTGACAGACCTGACCGGAGAAGAGCTGAAGCGGGCTGTGGACGGGGCGGCAGGACGGCTGATGATGGAACTGGACATAGAAGATATGTGAGCGGAAGGACAGACGAATGGCAGTAAAAAGTGCTTCTCTGAGAGGAAGAGTTTATCAGACGATCCGGAACGAGATATTGAGCGGTGATTACGAACAGGGGGCGGAGCTGGCAGAGATAGCCCTGGGAGAACGCCTGGGGGTATCCAGGACACCTGTCCGCGAAGCCCTGCGCCAGCTGGCGCTGGAGGGCCTCGTGGAGATTATACCTAATAAAGGCGCCTTTGTGAACGGAATCTCAGCTTCTGACGTATGGGATATCTATATGGTCCGCTCCAGGCTGGAAGGCCTCTGCGCCAGATGGGCGGCCATGCGGATCACTCCTGAGCAGCTGCAGGCGATGGAGGAGGTGATCTGCCTCTCGGAATATCATGCGGACCGTGAACATTACCGGCAGCTCTACGAACAGGACAGCCGTTTTCACGGACTGATGTATGAGGCCAGTGGAAGCCGGATGCTGTGCAATACGCTTCTTCAGTATCATCAGTATATCCAGAAGGTCCGGAGGCTGACCATCGAGAACCACCGGCGTTCCATGATGAGCAGTGAAGAACATAAAGAGATTCTGGCGGCTCTGCGCAACAAGGATGGTGAGCGGGCAGAACAGCTGGCGACCCAGCATATTTTAAACAGTATGAAGAATTTGCAGCAGTACGATATTGAAGAATTGCTGCATGAGAAAACAGAGTGATGGCAAGGAGGAAGACTATGCAGAAAATTACAATGACAACACCCCTGGTAGAGATGGACGGAGATGAGATGACCCGGATTCTGTGGCAGATCATCAAGGACGAGCTGTTGGCGCCGTTTGTGGAGCTGAACACGGAATACTATGACCTGGGACTGAAGAAGAGAGACGAGACCGGAGACCAGATCACGGTAGATGCTGCCAACGCTACCAAAAAATACGGTGTTGCCGTGAAGTGCGCGACAATCACCCCTAACGCCGCCCGTGTGACAGAATATGATCTTCACCAGATGTGGAAGAGTCCTAACGGGACTATCAGAGCTCTCCTGGACGGTACGGTATTCCGTGCACCTATCGTGGTGAAGGGAATTGAGCCCTGCGTGAAGAACTGGAAGAAACCGATTACGATCGCCCGTCATGCTTACGGCGACGTGTACCGGAATGTGGAAATGGAGATCCCGGCTCCCGGCGATGTGAAGCTGGTGTATGTGCCGGAGGGCGGTTCCGGGGAGCAGGAGCTTCTCGTACATCATTTCGAGGGAAGCGGCATCGTACAGGGCCAGCATAATCTGGACAATTCCATTGAAAGCTTTGCCAAGAGCTGTTTTGAATACGCGCTGGATACAAAGCAGGATCTGTGGTTTGCGACAAAGGATACTATTTCCAAAAAATACGACCATCGCTTCAAGGACCTCTTTGCAGATCTGTATGAGCAGAATTACAAAGAAAAATTTGAGGAGGCGGGAATCACCTACTTCTATACGCTGATCGATGACGCTGTCGCGAGAATCATGAAGGCAGAGGGAGGTTTTATCTGGGCCTGCAAGAATTATGACGGGGATGTGATGAGCGATATGATCTCTTCCGCTTTCGGTTCTCTGGCAATGATGACCTCTGTCCTGGTGTCTCCGCACGGATACTATGAATATGAGGCGGCTCACGGCACCGTTCAGCGTCATTACTACAAGCATCTGAACGGCGAAGAGACATCCACTAATTCCGTGGCAACTATATTTGCCTGGACAGGCGCTCTCCGTAAGAGGGGTGAGCTGGACAAGAACCAGGAACTGCAGAATTTCGCGGATAAGCTGGAGGAAGCTACAATTTCCACCATTGAATCCGGAAAGATGACAAAAGACCTGGCACTGATTACCACCCTGGAGAATCCGACAGTCCTGAACAGCCGTGACTTCATTGTAGCAATCCGTGAGAAGCTGGAGTCGCTTCTCGGATAGAATTTAATGCACAGATAAATACCGGGTCCGGGAACCTGCATGATGGTTCCCGGATCTGGTATTTTTTTCATAATTATGGCGCCAGTAGAATATGATTTTTGCAGTATTGACGATTGACAATTTGGGAGAATATTTTATAATTGACTTATCAATTATTGATAAGTCAATTATAATTGAAGTGAGGTATCAGAGATGGAAAATATGTTCTTTATGCTGTTATATCGTTCCTTTCATTCACAGAGGAACTATCTCCGTTCCTGCCTGGGGGATTCCGGACTGGGAGCAGGCCAGCCGAAACTGCTGGTATACCTGTCGGGACGGGGATCCTGCAGCCAGCGGGAACTGGCTGAATATTTTGAGATAGATCCTGCCGCAGTCTCCCGGATGCTATATTCAATGGAAAAGAGCGGCTTTGTGTCCAGAGAGACGAATCAGAAGAGCAGGCGCAGCGATCTGATCGCGCTGACGGAGAAAGGCTGTCAGTTTGCCGGAATCTGGAAAGAGAATTACCGCGTCATGGAGGATATCATGCTGGATGGCTTTACGGCGGAAGAGAAGAAAAAATTTGCCAGTTATCTTTCGCGGGCCTACAGAAACCTCCGCGCCGAGAAGGAGGGAGAGCCATGCGGGATATAAGAAGACTGCTGATGTATCTGGGCCCTTACCGGAAAGACATGGTGACCGGAGCCTTTCTGGTTCTGGCAGAAACCTGCCTGGAACTGTTCATTCCGGTCCTGATCGCCGACCTGATTGATGTGGGCGTGGCTGGCCATGATATTTCTTACATTCTGTCTAAGGGACTGCAAATGGGAGTATGCGCGGTCCTGGCACTGATTACAGGGCTTCTGTACGCACGTTTTGCAGCCAGGGCGGCATACGGATGGGGCGCGAATGTACGTGAAGCGCAGTATAAACGGGTGCAGAATTACTCCTTCGCGAATCTGGATCATTTCGACAGTTCATCTCTGGTAACCCGTATGACAACCGATGTGACGGTTTTGCAGAACGCAATAAACGGAGGCTTCCGCCCGTTAGTCCGCGGGCCTGTCATGCTGGTCATGGGAGTGGCACTGTCCTTCTGGATGAATCCCCGCCTGGCTTTAGTCTTCGTGGTCTGTACGCCAGTTCTGGGAATCATCTTGTTCTTTATTATCCGGAAGGTGGCGCCCATGTACGGATGGCTTCAGAAGACGGTGGACCGGCTGAACCATGTGGTACAGGAGGGGCTGACAGCTATCCGTGCTGTGAAAGCTTTTGTGAGAGGGCAGTATGAGGAAGAAAAGTTTCAGGCTGTCAACAGGGAGCTGATGGAAACCAGCCAGACTACCTTTCATTATGCGGTTCTGAATCTGCCGGTTTTCCAGGTTGTCATGTATACGGCAGTAGTTCTGATCCTGTGGTTCGGCGGGAACATGATCCTGGACTCTTCTCTGCAGGTAGGGGATCTGACGGGATTTCTCAGCTATGTGATGCAGGTAATTAATTCATTGATGCTGATCGCCAACGTGTTCCTGCTGCTGACCCGTTCCCTGGCCAGTGCCTGCCGGATCAGTGAGGTGCTGGATGAAAAACTGGTCCTGGATTCTCCGCCGGACGCAGTAAAAAATGTAACAGACGGAAGCGTTGATTTTGAGAATGTGTCCTTCAAATACCGCGCAGATGCCCGGAAAAATGCTCTGTCCGGCGTAACTCTCCATATCCGGGCGGGAGAGACTGTGGGAATTCTGGGTGGAACGGGCTCTGCCAAAACCACGCTGGTGCAGCTCATCCCCAGGCTGTATGACGTCACCGAGGGCACGGTAAAAGTCGGCGGCCGGGATGTGCGGGAGTATGATCTTGAAGCGTTACGGGATGCCGTGGGCATGATCCTGCAAAAAAACGTCCTTTTTTCCGGAACAGTGCGTGAGAATCTGAAATGGGGCAATCCTGTAGCCAGTGACGATACTCTCTGGGAGGCCTGTAGGACCGCCTGCGCCGATGAATTTCTGGAGCGGCTGCCCAGAGGGCTGGATACAGATCTGGGCCAGGGCGCCAACAATATTTCCGGCGGCCAGAAGCAGCGGCTGTGCATCGCCAGGACACTGCTCCGGCAGCCGAAGGTGCTGATATTTGACGATTCCACCAGCGCGGTGGATACAGCTACCGAAGGCAAGATCCGCAGCGCTCTGGCGGAGCTTAAAGATGTCACGAAAATCATCATCGCCCAGAGGATCACGTCTGTCATGAATACAGACCAGATCGTCATCCTGGAGGACGGAAAGGTGCATGCGGTGGGTACCCACCGGGAGCTGCTGGCGGGCGATCCCATTTACCAGGAAATATACAGGTCACAGATGAAAGGAGGGGATGATCATGGCAGCACGGCAGCTCAGTGCTAAAAAGCCCAAGGACCTGCGCTATACTCTGCGCATGCTGTTATCCTATATGGGGCGGCATAAATTCCTGCTTTTGGCAGTGGCCATACTGGTCGCGGTCAGCGCTCTTGCGAACTTGCTGGGCACGTATATGATACGCCCGATCGTCAATAATCTGGTGGTCGGAAACGTCCGTTCCCTGGTAACAGGCGTGGCGGCCACGGCTGCGATTTATGGGACTGGAGCTTTATCCGCTTATGGCTATACGCAGATTATGGTAAAGGCTGCCCAGCGGGTGCTGTTCGACATACGGAGAGACCTGTTCTCACACCTTCAGGGCCTGCCGCTCAAGTTCTTTGACACCCGGCGTCACGGGGATGTGATGAGCTATTTTACCAATGATGTGGATACGATCTCCGATGCCCTGAATAACAGCTTTGCCATGGTGATTCAGAGCTTTATACAGATGGTGGGCACGCTCCTCATTCTGTTCATCCTCAACTGGAGGCTGTCGCTGATTGTGGTGATATGCTATGCGGCCATGTTTTTATACATCAAATTCAGCGGCCAGAGAAGTAAGAAGTATTATACCCGCCAGCAGGAGAGCCTGGGAGATCTGGACGGCTATATCGAAGAGATGGTGAACGGGCAGAAAGTCGTTAAGGTTTTCAATCATGAGGCAGCCAGCCTGGAGACTTTCAGGGCTAAAAATGAAGCTCTCAGAAAGGCTGGGACGGGCGCGCAGAGCTATGCCGCTACGATGATTCCTGCCGTGGTGAGTATTTCCTATATCAACTATGCCATTGTCGCCGTCCTGGGAGGGATCATGGCCCTCCGGGGCCTCACAGACGTGGGCAGCCTGGCCAGTTATCTGGTGTTTGTCCGGCAGTCGGCCCTCCCGATCAACCAGTTTACACAGCAGAGTAATTTCCTGCTGGCAGCTCTGGCAGGCGCGGAGCGGGTGTTCGAGGTGATGAATCTGGAGCCGGAAAGCGACAACGGACAGGTAGACCTCATCAATGTGGAAGAAAAAAATGGTGAATTGTCGCCTTGCAGCCGGAAAACCGGGCGCTGGGCCTGGCGCAGGGCAGATGGGAAACTGGTTCCTCTCAGGGGAGACGTCAGGTTCCAGAACGTAGAATTCGGCTATGAGCCCGGGCATCCCATTTTAAAAGACATCAGCCTGTACGCGAAGCCCGGACAAAAAATTGCATTTGTAGGGTCCACAGGAGCCGGGAAAACCACGATTACCAATCTCATCAACCGTTTTTACGATGTACAGGGGGGTAGCATCACCTACGATGGGATCAACGTCAACGAAATGCGCAAGGATGCCCTGCGTCATTCTCTGGGGATTGTGCTTCAGGATACCCATCTGTTTACCGGAACAATAGCGGATAACATCCGATTCGGAAAGCTGGATGCCACAGACGATGAGATCCGTCAGGCAGCCCGGATTGCCAACGCGGATTCTTTTATCTGCCGGCTGCCCCAGGGCTATGATACGCTCGTGAAAGCGGACGGCGCCAACTTGTCCCAGGGACAGAGGCAGCTTTTGGCCATAGCCAGGGCGGCTGTGGCAGATCCTCCCGTCCTGATTCTCGATGAGGCGACTTCTTCCATAGATACCCGTACGGAGGCTCTGATTGAAAAGGGGATGGACCGGCTGATGGAGGGACGTACAGTCTTTGTCATCGCCCACCGTCTGAGTACGGTCCGTAACGCTGATGCGATCATGGTTCTGGAGAACGGACAGATTGTGGAACGCGGCAGCCATGAAGAGCTTCTGGCCGCCAAAGGACGTTATTACCAGCTGTATAACGGCCTGTTTGAACTGAGCTGAAAGGATGGTGGTATATGAGTTATCGTGCAGAAGGCTGTGAAAATATCTCCCAGGCTCCGGGAGCTACAGGGGAGGTCGGGGGCTTCCGCATCCGGCCGGGCCTGTTCCGGGAGAATGGGGCGGTGATTGTGCCGGGAGGCGTCAGCTTTACCATATCTTCCTGCGGAGCGGACTCCTGTGAATTATGCCTGTTTCACAGGGCGGCCTGTGAGCCATTCGCAGTGCTGCCCTTTCCGGAGGACTGCAGAATCGGACACACCTATTCCATGATTGTGTTTGGCCTGGATATCCGGGAGTTTGAATATGCTTACCGGATGGATGGGCCGCATGATCCGGCCAGGGGGCTGCTCTTCGACCGGACGGAGTTCCTTCTGGATCCCTATGCCCGGGCGGTTACCGGCCAGAGCGTCTGGGGCTGCCGGAAGGAACAGGGAAAAGCCTATCATGCCCGTGTTGTGCAGGATTCCTTTGATTGGAGCGGTTTTTGTGATTCAAAAATCCCTTTTCAGGATATGGTCATCTATGAGACACATGTGAGAGGTTATACAAAGCACCCATCCTCCGGCGTGAAGCATGGAGGGACTTTTGCCGGGCTCATGGAGAAACTGCCTTATCTTCTGGAGCTGGGAGTTAATGCCGTAGAGCTGATGCCCATTTTTGAATTTGACGAGACGGCTGACGAACGCATTGTGGATGGGAGACAGCTGCTGAATTACTGGGGTTACAATACAGTCTGCTTTTTCGCGCCTAATACCAGCTATACGGCCGCTGTTGAATATAACCGGGAAGGGACGGAGCTGAAACAGCTGATACGGGAATTTAACGCGCACGGCATTGAGGTAATCCTGGATGTCGTCCTGAACCATACGGCGGAGGGCGATGAACGGGGCCCATTCTTCTCTTTCAAGGGAATTGATAATCAAATTTACTACATGCTCACGCCGGATGGCAGGTATTATAACTTTTCCGGCGTCGGGAACACTCTGAACTGCAACCATCCGGTGGTCCGCCAGTTTATACTGGACTGTCTCCGGCACTGGGTGATTGAATACAGAGTCGATGGCTTCCGGTTTGATCTGGCTTCGATTCTGGGAAGAGACGAGAACGGCAGCCCGCTGTCAAAGCCTCCGCTGTTGGAAAGTCTGGCATTTGACCCTATCCTGGGCCAGGTAAAACTGATTGCTGAGGCCTGGGACGCGGGCGGCCTGTACCAGGTGGGGTCGTTCCCGTCCTGGAACCGGTGGGCGGAATGGAACGGGAAATACCGGGATGATGTACGGCGCTTTCTCAAAGGGGATGAAAACACCGCAGCTGCGGCCATTGAGCGCATCTGCGGTTCGCAGGATCTGTATCCGCCGGACAGGCGGCAGAACGCTTCTGTGAATTTTCTTACCTGTCACGACGGGTTTACATTATATGACCTGTACGCCTATAATGAAAAACACAATGAGGCGAACGGATGGGAGAATACTGACGGGGCCTGGGACAATCACAGCTGGAACTGCGGCGCTGAGGGCGAGACGGAAGCTCCGGAGATTCTCGCCCTCCGGGAACGTCTGAGGAAAAACGCATTTACCGTTCTTCTGTGCAGCCACGGGGCAGCTATGTTCCTGTCCGGCGACGAATTCTGCAACACACAGTACGGCAATAATAACGCATACTGCCAGGACAATGAAATTTCCTGGTTGGACTGGTCGCGTCTGGAGCAATACCGGACATTTCAGCAATTCGTGGCGCGGCTGATTGCTTTCAGAAAGGAGCATCCTGTGCTGCGCGGCAAGACTGCGCCTGCCCGGTGCGGCTGGCCGGATCTGTCGCTGCACAACGGAACTGCGTGGAACAGGGAGACGGACCCGTTTACCCGGCAGATCGGCGTGCTGTTTGCCGGGAGACAGAAAGGTGGGCAGAAGGATGATCTGGTGCTGCTGGCCGTCAATGCTCACTGGGAGCCTCACAGGCAGGAGCTTCCGGAGGCTCCAAATGGCTGCGGCTGGCGGCTGAAGCTTCATACCTTCTGTGAAGACTCTTTTCAGCCGGATACGCCCTTTGACGGTAAAAGCATGATGATAGGGCCGCGGTCTGCCGCAGTATTCGTGGCAGAATAGGTTTCAGCTTACTCTGCCAGTTCAGCCCATTGGTCATAGAGCTGTTCCAGCTGCCCGGCAATTTCCGCTTTTTCATGGGAAAGCTCCTGGCAGCGAGGGAGATCGGTTCCGGTTTCCGGCAGATTAAATTCCTCGTCAATTTCCTTATCCCGGGTTTCCAGCTCCGAGATAAGGGTTTCCAGCTTCTTCAGGTCGTTTTCTCTCTTGCGGAGCCGCGCCTGCTCCTCTTTGCGCGTTTTCCAGTCCATCTGGGCGGAAGATGCGGACTGTTCTTCAGCCTCCGGTCCGGAGACGGCGGAAGAGACGTAGGCGCGGGTCAGTTCTTCCTTCTTTTCCTGATAGTAATCGTAATTTCCGATATAGTTAATCAGGGTCTGGCCGGTCAGTTCCAGGATGCGGGTAGCGGTCTGGTTGATGAAATAACGGTCATGGCTGACATACAGGACCGTTCCCGCATATTTTCTCAGAGCTTCCTCCAGGATTTCCTTGGATACGATATCCAGATGGTTGGTGGGCTCATCCAGTATGAGAAAATTAGCCTCTGAAAGCATGAGCTTGGCCAGGGAAACCCGGCCCCGTTCTCCGCCGCTCAGTGTGCGGATCGGCTGGAATACTTCGTCACCGGTAAAGAGAAATGCGGCCAGCACATTCCGTATCTGCGTCTGGGTCATCGAAGGATAGGTATCAGAGATCTCCTCAAATATCGTCTTATCCATATGCAGTACCTGATGCTCCTGGTCATAGTATCCGATATGTACTTTTGAACCCAGCGCAATGCTCCCATGGTCTGCCTCCACAAGGCCGTTAATAATTTTCAGTATGGTAGTCTTTCCTGTCCCGTTGCTGCCGATGATGGCGACACGTTCACCCCTGTGTATCTCAAAATCCTGGTTTTCAAACAGGGATACGCCGGAGTAGGCTTTTGACAGCCCTCTGACTGTCAGCACGTCATTGCCGCTGATGATCCTTGGCGTCAGGTGAATGCGCATGTCCGCCTGGGGAATGGCGGGCTTATCCAGAACTTCAATCTTATCCAGCAGCTTTTCCCTGCTCTCTGCCCTTCGGATCGATTTTTCCCTGTTGAAGGAGCGCAGCTTTGTAATTACCTCTTCCTGGCGGCGTATTTCCTGCTGCTGGTTCAGATAGGCGTTGTATTCCGCCCGGCGGATCACCGCCTTTTTCTCACTGTAGACTGTATAATTTCCGGGAAACATTAAGGATTTTCCGTTTTCTATTTCAATGACCTTCGTGACGATGCGGTCCAGAAAATAGCGGTCATGAGAGACAATCAGGACCGCGCCGGGATAATTCATCAGATACGTTTCCAGCCAGGAGATGGATTCCATATCCAGGTGATTGGTAGGCTCATCCAGCAGAAGCACATCTGGTTTGGTCAGGAGCAGGCGGCCGAGAGCCACTCTGGTTTTCTGCCCTCCGGAGAGGGTGTCCAGCTCCCGGTGGAAATCCTCTTCTGGGAAACCAAGCCCCTTGAGTACGCCTGTCACTTCGCTCTGGCAGGCGTATCCATTGGCCAGTTCAAAGGTGTGGGTCAGCCGGGTGTAGGAAGCCATCAGTCCATCCAGCTCTCCGGGGTCCGCATTTTTCATCTGTATCTCCAGAACGCGCATCTTGCGTTCCATATCCAGAATGTCCTGCTTTGCCTCCAGTACCACTTCGTAGATGGTCCGGTCGCCGCTGATGTCCTGATGCTGCGCCAGATATCCGATGGTTTTCCCCTTAGCCAGGATCACCTGGCCGGAATCGGGCTGTATTTCTCCCATGATTATTTTCAGCAGAGTGGTCTTTCCTGCTCCGTTGACGCCAATGAGGGCGGCTTTTTCGTGTTCCTCTATATGAAAAGATACATCACGGAGAATTTCCGTGGCTGCAAATGCCTTATTGATATTTTGACAGGCCAGTACCATATTACACCTCCACATTGTTTTCAGTACTTATTATACAGAAAAAACGAAAATAGACAAGAAAAACAGAAGAAATCTTTGACAATCTTCTGTCAAATAGATATAATGGTAAAAGAATTAGTGGATCGAAGAGTCGGGCAGCAAATACCTGGACAGGAGGAATAGGAGTAGTGAGCGAAAAGGGTATTTCAAAAGCCGTTATCAAGCGGCTTCCGAGGTATTACAGATACCTTGGGGAGTTATTGGAAGCCGGTGTGGAGAGAATCTCGTCCGGAGAACTCAGTGAACGGATGAAAGTTACTGCGTCACAGATCCGTCAGGATCTGAATAATTTCGGCGGATTCGGACAACAGGGCTACGGATATAATGTACGGTACCTTCATGATGAAATCGGCAAGATCCTTGGCCTGAACAGAATACACAACATGGTGATTATCGGAGCGGGAAATCTCGGACAGGCGCTGGCGAATTACGCCTCCTTCGAGCGGAGCGGCTTCAGGACGGTTGGGCTGTTCGATGTGAATCCGGTCCTGCAGGGTGTGACAGTCAGAGGAATTCCCATCCGCATGGTGGACGAGCTCCCGGAATTTATCAAAGAAAATAAAGTAGAGATCGCTACGTTGACCCTTCCGAAGTCCAGAGCCAAAGAGATGGCCCAGCTTCTGGTAGAATACGGGATACGGGCGATCTGGAATTTCGCCCATACGGATTTGAATCTGGTCCTGCCCCGCGACGTCATCGTGGAGAACGTACATCTGTCCGAGAGCCTGATGCGGCTTTCCTATAATCTGACCAGCTATGAAGAAAAGCATAAGACGAATAAATAACAACAGAGGCAGAGCCGTCCAAGGGCTTCTGCCTTTATTTTGCACAGGAGAAAGGAGGAATCATACGGAATGAGAAGAATTCTCAGTGCGGAACAGATGCGGCAGGCGGACCAGTCAGCGATGGCGATGGGTCTCCCATCGATGGTCCTGATGGAGAGGGCCGCGCTGGCGGTAGTGGAAGAGATGACTGGCAGGGGGCTGGATCTGAGCCGTGTCTGCGTGGTCTGCGGAACGGGTAATAACGGCGGAGACGGGGTTGCCGCAGCCCGTATTTTATGTGAACGGGGCTGGCGGCCAGCTGTCTGTCTGACAGGGAACCCGGAAAAATACAGTGAGCAGCTCAAACAGCAGATCCGGATAGCGGAAAATTATCCTGTAACTTTCATTAATAGTTTCAGGCCTTCTGAATATACTGTTATCATAGATGCAATCTTTGGCATCGGCCTGCGCCGTCCGGTTGCAGGGACATACCGGGAGATAATCGACGGAATCAACAGCTCAGGAGGGACTGTGGTTTCCGTGGACATCCCGTCCGGGATACATACGGACACGGGGGAAATCATGGGAACGGCGGCACGGGCGGACCTGACGGTCACTTTCGCACGGGGCAAGACAGGTCTGTATCTCTACCCGGGAGCTGCCTGTGCGGGTACGGTGGTTGTCAGGGATATCGGCATCCCGGTGGGATCCGGACCAGAAGGCGGGCCGGGACTGTATTGTCTGGAGCCATCGGATCTTTCCTGCCTTCCGGCCAGGGATCCGTCCGGCAATAAGGGCACATTCCGTAAGCTGCTGGTAATTGCCGGATCGGACAGAATGTGCGGAGCCGCATATCTGGCTGCCCGTGCCGCGCTCATGACCGGGATCGGAATGGTAAAAATCTATACGCCTGAGGCCAACCGCCTTCCCCTGTCAGTGCTTCTGCCGGAAGCGCTGATATCCACCTACCGGGAATCGGCCTGGAACCTCCAGGAATTTAACCGTGACCTGGAATGGGCCGACTCTGTTGTAATCGGACCGGGGCTGGGAACCTCTGAGTTCGCCGGAAGACTTTTGGCTTATTTCCTTGACAGAAATGAACTTCCCTGTGTTATAGATGCAGATGCGCTTAATCTGCTGGCATCGAAAAAAGAGCTGTGGAATGCTCTGAAAGCTCCCTGCATCATAACTCCTCATGTGGGAGAAATGTGCCGGCTTATGGGAACAACGCCAGAAGTGGTAAAAAAGGATCTGATAGAAACTGCCCGCAGATTTGCCACACTTCATCAGGTGACCTGTATACTGAAGGATGCGCGCAGTGTGACGGCGCTGCCTGACGGCAGATGTTACCTGAACCTGAGCGGCAACAGCGGTCTTGCTACGGCCGGCAGCGGAGATGTGCTCTCCGGGATTGCAGCGGGGCTGGCGGCGCAGTATCCTCAGCTTCCGGTTCCGCCCGCGGCTCTGGCAGCGTATGTACACGGGCTGTGCGGGGAGAGCGCATCTTCAAAATACTCTGAAAACTCTATGACCGCCCGGAATGTGCTGGAGGCTATCCCGGAGTACCTGTAACAGAAAAAAACGGACATGCATGGCTTTAGCCGGTATGGATGATTGAATACCTTCGATAAATCTGGAAATACTAAAGGTAGCGCCGGGATACGGCTGCTAAATTCTTTAGAAGCGGAGTGTGAAGGGATTTGATCATTAAAAGAGGAGATGTATTTTACGCGGATTTAAGGCCGGTGGTCGGCAGCGAGCAGGGCGGCGTGAGGCCGGTCCTGATTATCCAGAATGATATAGGCAACAAGCACAGCCCTACGGTAATCTGTGCTGCAATCACATCCAAAATGAATAAAGCGAAGCTGCCCACGCACATTGAGATAGATGCCTCCTCCTACGATATTGTGCGGGATTCGGTTATTTTGCTGGAGCAGCTTCGTACAATCGACAAGAGGCGGCTGAAAGATAAAATCTGCCATCTGCGGCCGGATCTCCTGGCACAGGTGAATGAGGCGTTGAAAATCAGTCTGGAACTGCCTACATAAGCCATTCTTGACGAAAGAGCCAATCGGTGATATATTTTGATAGGCGGCCATCTGCCCGGCCGCTTATGGGATTTTATAGAAGAACAAGGAGAGAATACGTATGTCAGGACACTCAAAATTTGCCAATATTAAGCATAAAAAAGAAAAAAACGATGCCAAAAAGGGTAAAATCTTTACGATTATCGGACGTGAAATCGTAATTGCGGTTAAAGAAGGCGGACCGGACCCGGCTAACAACAGCAAGCTGAGAGACGTCATCGCGAAAGCGAAGGCCAACAATATGCCTAATGATACCATAGACCGGGGAATCAAGAAGGCAGCAGGGGATGCCAGTGCGGATAATTATGAGCGGATTACATATGAAGGCTACGGGCCCAACGGTATTGCGATCATTGTTGAAACCCTGACGGACAACAAGAACCGGACAGCCGCAGACGTGCGAAGTGCCTTCACCAAGGGACAGGGCAGCATCGGTACACCAGGCTGCGTTTCCTTCATGTTTGACAAAAAAGGCCAGATCATCATAGACAAAGAAGAATGTGAGATGGATGCGGATGATCTGATGATGATGGCGCTGGATGCCGGAGCGGAGGACTTTTCGGAGGAAGAGGACTGCTACGAAATCATTACCGATCCTGATGATTTTTCCAGAGTGAGAGAGACTCTGGAAAAAGAAGGAATTGCCATGGCTGAGGCTGATGTGACAATGATTCCCCAGACTTACGTGGCTTTGGAGGATGAGACAGCGCTGAAGAACCTTCAGAGGACGCTGGATCTTCTGGATGAAAATGACGACGTGCAATACGTATATACGAACCTGGACGAATAAGCCTCCGGCTGACGGCCGGTGCATAAAACAGCCCGGACATGCAGATACTTCTGAAAAAAGGAGTGTGATGCATTATGCCGTCAGAAGAAAAGAGAGAGAACGAGAATTTAATCGCGATTCAGAATGACATTTACCTGCTGTCGATCATTGGTGAGGTAGAGGGCCATGAAGCGCTGGCAGAGAGAGCGAAAGCCACAAAATATGAGCATATCCTTCCGAATCTGGCCAAGGCGGAGGATAACAAGAATATTAAAGGTATTCTGATACTTTTAAATACCGTAGGAGGGGATGTGGAGGCAGGCCTTGCGATTGCGGAAATGATTGCATCCATGAGCAAGCCTACAGTATCTCTGGTCATGGGAGGAGGACATTCCATCGGCGTTCCGCTGGCGGTTTCCGCCGACTACTCGTTTATTGTACCCAGCGCCACCATGGTAATCCACCCGGTGCGGCAGAACGGGATGTTCATAGGCGTAGCCCAGTCATACCGGAATATGGAAAAAACCCAGGACAGAATCACGGAATTCGTTTCCGGCCACTCCAGGATCAGTCAGAAACGCCTGGAGGAGCTGATGCTGGATACGAAGATGCTGGTTAAGGACGTCGGGACCATGCTGGATGGAAAAGAGGCTGTGAAAGAAGGCCTGATTGATGAGGTGGGCGGTATATCACGGGCGCTTCAGAAGCTGCATGAACTGATGGAAGAGCCTGCCAATAGCTGAAAAAAGAACCTTCCCATTGTATTTGGGAAGGTTTTATGTTATAATACTCGCGAAAAATAGGACATTCATACAGAACAATACAGAACAGCTGCAATGGGGAGGGGAGCCTCTGCTGTTCTGTCAATATGCAGCAGTTCAGGGAACGCCAGAGCTGTTTCGTCAATATACATAGATAAGGATAAATGACTATGTCAATACTACAAGCTGTGCTTTTAGGGGCTGTGCAGGGGGTAACGGAATTTTTTCCGGTCAGCAGTTCCGGACATCTGACACTGATCAGTAATCTTATGGGGATAGAGAGCAGTACCAGCCTAATGTTCGTGGTAATGCTTCACATTGGTACACTTCTGGCTGTAATAGCCGTTTTTTACCGTGATATCCTGCGCCTGCTATCAGAGCTGGTCAGGATGATCGGGGATCTTTTCTGCAATCTGAAACTGTGGCTGGGCGGTCACAGAAATCCGGAGAATGTACGCTATAGGAAAATAGTTTCCAGCAATTACAGAAAATTTGCGCTGATGCTTCTGGTGTCCATGATTCCTACCAGCATCATAGGCTATCTGATCTGCCCGGTATCAGAAGCGGTGACAGGTAATCTGCTGGCGTCAGGCATGGGGTTATTAATAACGGCCCTGTTGCTGCTGGTGTCTTCCTTTATGCTGGGGTCTGATAAAGGACCGAGAGAAGCGAAATACGTGGACGCCTTCCTGGTTGGAGCCTTCCAGGGCTTTTCCGGCTTTCCGGGGATTTCCAGACTGGGGATGACAGTTTCTTCCAGCTATTTAAGCGGATTTTCCCGCAAATTTGTATTGAAATATTCTTTTATATTATGTGTGCCGACGATTTTGGGAGCGATTATCCTCGAAGGGACCAGGACACATACTTCCACGGCGGCGTTAGGCGTCGGGCCGTGTCTGGCAGGCATGGCCGCATCTGCTGTTGTGGGGTTTTTTATCATCCGGCTGGCTGTAAGGCTGATCTCCAAGAAGAGAAACCGGATCTTTGCCGCCTATTGTATTATTATTGGAATTATATCCGTGGTCGGATATTTGAAATAATTCCGGAGCCAACCGGGATTTTGAAAAAGGAGAGAGAGTAATGGCGCAGGCAAACAGAAAGAAAGCTTCCGGCGGGAAGAAATCCACTGCTTCAGGAAAAAGGACATCCTCCGCAGGAAGACAGCCAAAGAAGAAGACAGCGTCAGCAACAGACGGCAGGCTGAAAATCGAAATACTTCTGTTAGTGATTCTGGCATTTTCCATCCTTTTGCTGCTCAGCAATTTCGGGCTGGGCGGAGTCGTAGGCAGGGCGTTCAGCTCCTTTTTCTTCGGAGTGTTCGGGCTGCTGGCCTATGTGTTTCCGGTTTTTCTCTTCATCGGCTGTGCGTTCCTGATCTCCAACAGGAATAACCCGTTAGCGGTCCGCAAGGCCATCGGGGCGTCCGGGCTGTTTGTATTCGCGTGCGCATTCATGCAGCTTTTGATGATCGGATATGAGAAAGAGGCAAGAATGGCAGACTTCTTTTCAGACAGCGCCTATGACAAGCTGGGCGGAGGACTGACAGGCGGCGCGCTGGTCAAGCTTCTGGGCACCGCCTTTGGGACAGTGGGCGCTTATGTGCTCATCATCATTGCGCTGATTATCTTCGCGATCATTATGACGCAGAAGCCTTTGCTTTCTGCTTTCCATGAAGAAGGCTCAAAAGCATACCGCACTGCCAGGGAACGCCATCAGGAAGCATCCCGAAAGCGGAGAGAGAGCCGTGAAAAGGAGACAGCCCCTGCAGAAGGCCGATTGAAGCAGGAGAAGAAACGCAGATCCGACGCCCGAATGGAGGAGCTGTCCAGGTCAGAGAATTTTGAACAGGTAACAATCCCTGATTTCATAATACAGAGAAACGATGAACCAGACACGGAAGCGGCTGTGCAGAGATCAGAGGAGACGATGCCTGAACCGTTTCCGGCTGACGGGCTGCTGACGGATGAACCTGTGGAGACCCGCAGGGATGAAGCCTGCCCGCCGGACTATACGGCAGTGGATGAAATGAATCCGGACGCGGGCGGCGCGAATCCGAATGAAAAGGATCAGAAAAGGAATCCCCGTTCCACCAAGGCAGAAATTGACGCGGGCATTCAGGATATAAAAAAAGAAATATCGGAGCAGCCAGTGAAGCCGAAACCAGCCTATCGTTTTCCATCCCTTTCACTTCTGAAAAAAGGGAATGGAAAGAGCAGCGGAGATTCCAATGCCCACCTGAAGGAGACGGCGATGAAGCTGCAGCAGACACTTCACAATTTTGGCGTAAACGTGACGGTAACCAATGTCAGCTGCGGGCCTACGGTCACACGGTATGAGCTGCAGCCGGAACAGGGGGTCAAGGTCAGTCGGATAGTGAACCTGTCCGACGATATTAAGCTGAATCTGGCTGCCGAGGATATCCGGATTGAAGCGCCTATTCCAGGAAAAGCCGCGGTGGGGATCGAGGTGCCCAACAAGACCAACAGCTCAGTCATGCTGAGGGAACTGTTGGAATCACAGGCATTCCAGAAGCACCGATCCAAGCTGGCCTTTGCCGTCGGGAAGGATATCGCCGGACAGCCGGTAGTTACCGATATCGCCAAGATGCCCCATCTGCTGATCGCAGGGGCTACCGGATCAGGAAAGTCTGTCTGCATCAATACTCTGATTGTCAGTATTTTGTATAAAGCTACGCCGGATGAGGTAAAACTCATCATGATTGATCCGAAGGTTGTGGAACTTTCCATATATAACGGTATCCCTCATCTCTATATACCGGTTGTCACTGATCCGAAAAAAGCTGCCGGGGCATTGAACTGGGCTGTGACTGAGATGACAGACAGGTATAATAAATTTGCAGAATTCAACGTCCGGGATCTGGCCGGCTACAATGCCAGGATTGAACAGCTGGACGGTATTGAAGAAGACAAACGTCCGGCCAAAATGCCCCAGATCGTGATCGTGGTGGACGAGCTGGCAGATCTCATGATGGTGGCTCCGGGCGAGGTGGAGGACGCCATCTGCCGTCTGGCCCAGTTGGCCAGGGCAGCCGGCATTCACCTGATCATCGCCACACAGAGGCCCTCCGTTAACGTCATCACAGGACTGATTAAAGCGAATATGCCTTCCAGGATAGCTCTTTCAGTGGCTTCGGGAGTAGATTCCCGGACGATCCTGGATATGAACGGAGCGGAAAAGCTGCTGGGAAAGGGTGACATGCTGTTTTATCCCCAGGGCTATCAGAAGCCTGCAAGAGTTCAGGGGGCCTATGTATCTGACGATGAGATTATGAAAGTGGTTGAATACCTGTCGGCACACGGAGGAGAACATACCTATGACCAGGCGGTGGAAGATAAGATTAACAACTCTTCATCCGCAGCCGCGGCGGCCGCTTCAGGAACGGATGATCTGGACGCCTATTTCGCGGATGCCGGGAAGCTGATTATTGATAAAGATAAAGCGTCTATCGGCATGCTTCAGAGGGCCTTTAAAATCGGTTTTAACAGGGCTGCGAGGATTATGGATCAGCTCTGTGACGCGGGTGTCGTGGGAGAGGAAGAAGGTACGAAGCCCCGGAAAGTGCTGATGACAATAGAACAGTTTGAGAATTATCTGGAGGAGATATAATTATGAAGAAATGTTCACAGTGCGGCGCGCCGCTGCCGGAAGGTGAGCTGTTCTGCCCGGAATGCGGACAGGAAGTTCAGTTAGTTCCCGACTACGAGACCATGGGAAGCCGCCTGCAGGAACAGCAGAGGCGACAGCAGGAGGAGGCGGAGAAGCGGAGAGAGGCCCAACGGCTGGCGTCAGAAGAAGCCATGCTCAAAAAGCGTAAGACAAGAAAGTCTATTTTAATACTCATTGTGGTGCTGGCTGCTGCCGTTGTCATCCTTTTTGCGGTCAAAGCGCTGAACGATCAGAAGAATTATAACTCCTTTGATTACCAGCTGAAAAAGGCAGAGACAGCCTACAGCAACAGCGATTATACAGGCGCTCTGGACTATGTGACGAGGGCCCTGGCTCTGGACAGCGAGAACCTGGACGCCCGGATGCTTCTGGCCCAGATTTATGATAAGAACGGCGATTCCGGCCGTGCAGCCGAAGAATTTCTCAAGATCATTGAGGACCAGCCAGATTATGACCCGGCCTACGGTCAGCTGATCAAAATATACGAAGAGATGAAAGAGCCTGGTAAGATCAAAGAGCTGCTGGACAACTGTCCGGCAGATATCAGGGAGAAATACAAAGAATATATCTGTGAGGCGCCGCAATTCAGTCTGCCGGAAGGCCGGTATGATGATCTGAAGAGCCTGGAAATCACAGCGGATTCAGGAGCAGTGATTTATTATACGACAGACGGAACCGCACCGGATACTTCCAGTAAAAAGTACTCTTCACCGGTCCGCCTGGAAGAGGGAAAGACCATTGTCAGGGCGATAGCGGTAAATTCTCTGGGAGTTGAGAGTGAGGAGACTGAAGCTGCCTATACCATCAACCTGAAGGTGCCTTCAGCTCCGAAGATCTCACCGAAAGACGGAAGCTATACATCCAGGACAACCACCAAGATTACGGTTGCAGTGCCATTTGGCTACAAAGCATATTATGCCTTCGACCAAAAGCCCACCAAAGACAGCACTCCATATACAGGACCGGTGGATATGCTGGAGGGTGAACACATATTTTATGCAATCCTGGTTAACGAGGACGGGACAGAAAGTATAGCGGCCTCAGCCACCTATATCTACACAAAGGTTGCAGCCGCGACCATCACGCCGTCGCCTACCAAGAAACCGGCTCATTCATCTGAGACGGAAAAGCCTGAGGACGTAACGACGCCCACACCGGATCCCACGCATACGCCCACACCGGACCCGACCGATACGCCGACGCCCCCGCCGACTGATACGCCGACACCTACGCCTTCTGTAAACCCGACCCCTTCGGTGACTCCTGATGATGAGGGAGTCGACGGCTCCTCTTGAGAGCAATGGTGATTTTACGATCTTTACAGCCTCAGGCGGCTGAGGCTGTTTAGAAATATTTTGAGTATAATGGGTAATATTTGTAAGGAGGAGGAACCATGTACAAAATTTTAAAAGCAGACAAACTTGCAGCCAATATCTACCGGATGGTAGTGGATGCTCCAAGAGTTGCGAAGCATTGCCAGCCGGGACAGTTTATCATTGTCAAGCTGGATGAAAAGGGAGAGAGGATTCCTTTAACGATCTGTGATTACGACCGTGAGAAGGGGACCGTTACAATTGTGTTCCAGCCAATCGGCGAGTCGACAACGGAGATGGCGCAGCTGCAGACAGGAGATGCCTTTGAGGATTTTGTGGGTCCTCTGGGACAGCCTTCCGAATTCGTCACTGAAGATCTGGAAGAGCTGAAAAAGAAAAGAATACTTTTCGTGGCCGGCGGAGTGGGAACAGCTCCCGTGTATCCCCAGGTGAAATGGCTGCATGAGCACGGCGTCACTGCCGATGCGATCATCGGAGCCAAAACAAAGGACCTGGTAATTCTGGAAAAAGAATTTGAAGAAGTCTGTAATCTGTATGTAACAACGGATGACGGCTCTTACAAGAGAAAAGGAATGGTCACTCAGACAATTAAGGATTTGGTGGAAGAGGGCAAACAGTATGACGTCTGCGTCGCCATCGGCCCAATGATCATGATGAAATTTGTATGTTTGCTGACTAAGGAACTGGGTATACACACAATTGTCAGCATGAACCCGATCATGGTAGACGGCACTGGAATGTGCGGCGCCTGCCGTCTGACTGTAGGCGGGGAAGTGAAATTCGCCTGCGTGGACGGTCCTGAATTCGACGGCCATCTGGTCGATTTCGACCAGGCCATGAAACGGCAGCAGATGTATAAGACCGAGGAGGGCCGTGCGGTCCTGAAGGCAAAAGAGGGCGATACCCACCACGGCGGCTGCGGAATATGCGGAGGTGACAAATAATGGCGGATGTATTAAAGAAGGTACCTGTGAGAGAACAGGACCCAAAGGTCAGGGCAACTAATTTTGACGAAGTATGCTATGGATATAACCAGGACGAGGCCATAGAAGAGGCTGCCCGCTGTATTCACTGCAAGAACGCGAAATGTATCGGCGGATGTCCGGTAGGAATTAACATACCGGATTTTATCGCCCAGGTAAAAGAGGGCAATATTGAGGGGGCTTATCAGATCATCAGTGAATCCAGCGCGCTTCCGGCGATCTGCGGCCGGGTATGTCCTCAGGAGAGCCAGTGTGAGGGGAAATGTATCCGCGGCATTAAGGGAGAGCCCGTTTCCATTGGAAAGCTGGAGCGGTTTGTTGCGGACTGGGCCCGTGAAAATGGAATTAAGCCCACGCCTGCAGCGCAGAAGAACGGCCATAAAGTGGCAGTTATCGGTTCAGGACCGGCGGGACTGACCTGTGCGGGAGACCTGGCCAGAATGGGCTACGACGTAACGATATTTGAAGCTCTGCATAAAGCGGGCGGCGTTCTCAGCTACGGAATTCCGGAATTCCGTCTCCCGAAAGATGCGGTGGTAGCTGCTGAAATCGAGAATGTTAAATCTCTGGGTGTCAAAATCGAGACAAATGTGATTATAGGAAAATCAGTTACGGTGGATGAACTTCTCCAGGAAGAAGGATTCGAGGCAGTATTCATCGGTTCAGGAGCAGGCCTTCCCATGTTCATGGGAATTCCCGGTGAGAATGCCAACGGTGTGTTTTCAGCCAATGAGTATTTGACCCGTAACAACCTCATGAAGGCTTTCAGGGAAGATTACCAGACGCCGATCGCTCACGGGAAGAAAGTGGCCGTCGTAGGCGGCGGGAATGTGGCGATGGACGCTGCAAGAACAGCCCTTCGCCTGGGAGCTGAGGTTTACATTATTTACCGCCGGAGTGAAGAAGAACTGCCTGCGCGTAAGGAAGAGGTACATCATGCCAAGGAAGAGGGGATTATCTTTAATCTCCTGACCAATCCCACAGAGATCCTGGTCGATGACAATGGCTGGGTAAGGGGAATCCGTTGCATCCGTATGGAATTAGGCGAGCCGGATGCTTCCGGCAGGAGGCGCCCGATTGCTATACCCGATTCGGAATTTGAGCTAGAAGTGGATACTGTCATCATGTCCCTCGGAACCTCACCGAACCCGTTAATTTCCTCCACCACCATCGGTCTGGATACGAATAAACGGAAATGTATCATCGCAGATGAGGATAACGGACAGACCTCCAAGGAAGGCGTGTTTGCCGGCGGCGACGCCGTAACAGGAGCCGCTACCGTAATACTGGCTATGGGCGCCGGAAAAGCGGCAGCTAAGGGGATTCATGAATTTATAACTAAAAAATACCAGTAAAGTGCCCTGAGAAAAAAAGGCATAAAGCAGGCAGACAGCGGTATCACACGCTGCCTGCCTGTTCTGCTGCCGGTATCAGGAGCCTGTCCCGGTATAGATTCCATTGATCGTAACTGTGAACACCGCATCTTTTCCATTCAGCTCCTCTTTGCCGTAATTCTCCGGAAACGTCACGTTCACTTCTACAGTCTCCCCCGGATGATGGCCGATGAGCTGCTCCTCAAAATCATCGATGTACCGGCCTGAGCCTATCGTCAGGTCTGTCCCCCGGCCTTTTGTATTGCCTCCTTCAAATTCAACTCCATCAACAGTTCCGACATAGTCGATGTTGACCGTATCACCGTCTGCCACTGTCAGAGATTCATCCGATGAGAAAGCGGAAGTGCCGCTATCTGTCCCTGTTCCGGAGCTGCTGGCAGAACCCGCTGTGGATGAACTGTCTGAGGTGCCGGAAGCGCCGGAAAAGAACTGCGCGGCAGCCAACACAATTGCAATGATGGCAGCAACAGGAATTGCAGCCATGAGCACTTTCTTGATTCTCCTGCGGGAAGCCTCCCTTCTTCGGGCTTCCGCCCTCCGCTGCTGAGCCAGTTTACGGTTTTCTTTTTTCATGTGGTAAATCCTCTCCTTGTCAATGTAATATGAGCCTGGTACGGCCGGCATTCCCGCTGGCCGGGATACAGGGCGTATAGGCGGAACTATAAAAATTATATAGGCAAAATGTGGCCATTCTGTGTTTTTCAGACAGCTTTTTCTGATTGTCACTTATTAAAAGATCAGCTATAATAAAACTAGAACATACTTTGTGGAACAGCGTGAGCTGTTCCCCCCGCCCCGTCAGGGGCATGAGATACCGTATATTTTGGAATATGAAAGGTAATGAGATGAAGATTACCCTGTTGACAGTAGGAAAAGTTAAAGAAAAATTTTATGTTCAGGCTATCGGCGAATTTACCAAACGCCTTTCTCGATATTGCAAGCTGGAGATTCTGGAAGTTGCCGATGAAAAGACGCCAGTCGGCGGCAGCGGGCAGGCAGAAGAACAGATCCGCCAAAAGGAAGGGGAACGGCTGTTAAAGCACATAAGGGACGACGCATATGTGATCTCTCTGGAAATAGGCGGGAAAATGCTGGATTCACTTGAGTTTTCCAGAAAAATCGAAGAGCTGGGAATACAGGGGACAAGCCACATTATCTTTCTGATCGGCGGCTCGCTGGGGTTAGGGCTTAACGTGTTAAAGAGATCGGATTTTTCCGTCAGCTTTTCAAAGATGACGTTTCCTCATCAGTTGATGAGAATTATCTTGCTGGAACAGATCTACAGAGGGTATCGTATTATGGCGGGGGAACCGTATCACAAGTAAATGCAGCAGATACGCTGACATATTTCCCGTTGTGTGTTTTTTTGGCTTCCTCCAGCTTTCTTTCAGCATCTTCTGCCGTGTCAGTGAGACTTTCGCCCAGATATTTTTCGTTGGTACTTCCGATGATTGTCCCCTTGCTGTCGAATATGATCATCTGCTCCTGATCGTACTCCATGAGGGAGGTAGTCAGGTCCTGTATATCTCCCATTTTAATATCATAGGCAAACACAGTTTTCCCATCGGGCTGAAGCTGTGACACTGTAGAAAGGATATAGTGGTTGGTGTAGCTCATATACGGAGGGATAAAGACATTTTAAACTAAAAGAGAAAATGGTGCAATAGTTTTAACAAACTGCTATAATTAACGAAAAAATCAGACACAAATAAAAAGGGGGAACATATGAGCGGAAAAGTAAAAAGAATTCTTAAAATTACAGCCATCGTGATAGGTGTGATTTTACTCCTGCTGGCCGGGGGCATCGTCTATCTGACGGTGAGAGAATACAGGCCGGAAGCTGTGGAAAAAGTAAACCCTGGATCAGGTGCCAGGACGCTGGCGGAAGGGGAAGCTTTGACAGTATTAACATTTAATACAGGATATGCGGGACTGAGCAGGAATGAGGATTTCTTTATGGACGGCGGATCAAAGGTGAAGCCAGAGAGCCGGGAGCTGGTGGAAGAAAATCTGAGGGGGATTTCAGCGATTCTGGAGCTTCACGATGCAGACGTCTGTTTTTTGCAGGAAGTCGACCGGAATTCCAGCCGTTCCTATCATATCGACGAGCAGGCATATTACGAAGAAACGCTGGGTCTTACGGGCATGTTTGGCTGTAATTATAAATGTGATTTTGTACCGTATCCGCTGCCGCCGATCGGAAAAGTCAACAGCGGCCTGGTGACTTTCACGGATTATGGTGTATCAGAGGCTTCCCGTATTTCGCTGCCGGAATCCTTCAGCTGGCCGGTGAAGACCTGTAATCTGAAGCGCTGTATGCTTGAGGCGCGGATACCTGTCGAAGGAACAGACCGGGAGCTGGTACTGATAAATTTCCATCTGGAGGCTTATGACAGCGGAGAGGGTAAGGAAGCGCAGAGCAGGATACTGGCGGAGAAGCTGAAGGAAGAGTATGACAAGGGCAATTACGTGATCGCAGGAGGTGATTTTAACCAGACCTTCGAAATGATTGACGGTTACCCGATCCACAATCAGGAGGACTGGGTGCCCGGTGTGATCGGCCAGGCGGATCTGCCAGCAGGATTTACATTCGCCGTGTCAGACAACGTGCCAACCTGCAGGCTGTTAAACGCCCCGTACAGCGGAAATTATCAGGACTCACAGGTGTACGTGCTGGATGGCTTTATTGTCTCCGACAACCTTGAGGTTTCGCGGATAGAAAACATAGATACGGATTTTCAATATACAGATCATCAGCCTGCCCTCCTGAAGGTTAAACTGAAGTGATGGCTTCCTGTGTTAGGGGAACGCATGCAGATACTGCCATTGAAAAGGCGCCTGAAAGCTGGTATGATGATAGCTGTACACGAAAAGAGCCAACAGGAGGAAAAGATTGTGACAAAAGAAGAGATTGAAGCATTTATCACGCAGTTTCCTATTTATCAATATGCTTTTGTAAAGCCGGAGGATATCGATTTTAACGAACGGGTGCGGGCAATCTGCAAGAAGGAATGCCCCAGATACGGGAATTCCTGGTCATGCCCGCCGGCGGTGGGGAAAGTGGAGAGGTGCAGGGAGCGCTGTTATGAATATGAGGACGTCCTGTTCTTTTCATCGGTGACTGAGGTAAAAGATTTTACAGATATGGAGGAAAATCTCAAGACGAAAAAAGAGCACGAGAAGATGACTAAAATCATCGAGGATTACCTGCGGGGCCAGGGGCTGCTGGTCTATACGCTATCCAGTGATTCCTGCTCTATCTGCAGTAAATGCGGTTTCCCCAAGGAGCACTGCCGGCATCCGGAGCAGATGCATCCCTGCATCGAGAGCCATGGGATCGTAGTTGCCAACCTGGTGGAGAGATGCAATATGGATTATTATATGGGAGAGCGCCTGCTGCTCTGGTATTCCATGATTTTCTTTAAAAATACATAATAATTGCCTGGGGCGGAACATAGATTAATTAATAAAGCGCTGGAGTATCCTGTGAAAAAAAAGAGGCGAAATCCCGGCGCACGCGTGTTGGAAGCGATGCAGATTCCGCCGGATCTCGCAAGGCGGGACTGCATTCTGACCCTTTGCGGCGGCAACGAAATATATATTGAGAATTACCGTCATATCCTGGAGTATCAGGAAGACGAGATCCGGGTTCTGACAAAGAACGGCAAGGTTTCCGTTCGTGGAAAGCGCCTGGCTATCATAAGCTACACCAGTGATGACATGTATATCACCGGGCAGATACAAGAGATAGCTATTCTGTAAAGAGGTGGAGGCGGCTGGATGAATCGATGGATGCGGTTTCTCAGAGGGTATGTCACCCTTTTGCTGATTGGAAAGGAGCCCGAGCGCTTTCTGAATCTCTGTTCAGCAAATGGAATTGTCATTTGGGAGCTTCTGCACCGGGACGAGGGATACCAGATGAAAATGTCTGTCGGCGATTATTTCAGGCTCCAGCCCCTCTGCAGGAAAACCCGGTCCAGAATCAGAATTTTACAAAAACGGGGGATGCCTTTCTTTTTTCAAAAGAGCCGGAAGAGAAAGGCATTTTTTCTTGGGGTCCTGCTGTTTGTGGGACTATTGTATCTGCTTTCCTGTTTCATATGGAATATTCATGTGGACGGAAATTATGCAAACAGCACTTATTCCATCCTGGAATTTCTGGAGACAAGGGGGATCCGTCACGGCATTCCCAAAAGCCGGGTTGACTGTGCGGAGATAGCGGCCGCCATACGGGAAGAGTTTTCGAATGTAACCTGGGTTTCCGCAAAGATGGAAGGCACGCGGCTGATCCTGGAACTGAAAGAAAATGTGGACGGCTACCGCGCCGACGAAAGCCCGGCAGAGGACCAGTCTCCCTGCGACCTGGTGGCCGCTGAGGACGGCGTCATAGTGTCTATTTTTACCCGGACAGGGGTTCCCCAGGTCCGGACGGGTGACAGCTGTAAAAAGGGGGATATTCTCGTCAGCGGGAAAATTCCGGTGAATGATGACAGCGGGGAGACCATCCGGAATGAATATGTCCGCAGCGACGCGGATATAATCATTGAAAGTAGCCAATATTATTATGATGAGTTCTCCCTGAAGCATACGGTGAGGACCTACGAGGAAAAGACAAGGACTGCACCCTTCCTTCAGCTGTTTAACTACCGGCTGAATCTGGGCGGCAGTATGGAGGATGGCTCCTGTGATTATCTGGTGAAGGAACATGAAGTCTATCTGACGGAAAATTTCGTGCTCCCCATCCTGTATGGTACGGTGGAGGTCCTGCCTTATTCTGAGACACAGGCCACTTATACAGAGGAGGAAGCGAGGGCGCTGGCCCAGCAGCGGCTGGAACAATTCTGCGGCCAGCTGGAAAAATCAGGGGTGGAAATATCGGAAAATAATGTTACAATAGAATTGTCCGGTTCCAAATGTATCACCAAAGGAACTCTGAGCGTGCGGAAACAGGCAGTGGACAAAACGCCCTGCACGATTGAAGAATTAATTCCGCCCGGAAAGGAAGAAAGCTGATATGGCCGCTGGCATCATAGAAGAAAAGCTGGAATTACCGGCTGAACATGAAAAAAATGTATATGGACAATTTGACGAGCATATAAAGAAGTTAGAGCGTTCTTTAAATGTTACGCTGGTTTCAAGAGACGGCACCCTCCGGATCGTCGGACCGGAAAGTAATGTGAAGTGCGCCAGGAACTGTCTTGAGCAGCTGCTGGAGCTTTCCAGGAGAGGCAATGATATCACGGAGCAGAATGTGAATTACCTGATCGCCCTGGCAATGGATTCCCGGGAGAGCTCCCTTGTGGAGCTGGACGGTGACTGTATCTGCCACACGATTGCGGGCCGCCCGGTCAAGCCGAAGACGTTGGGGCAGAAGCGTTATGTGGACGCCATACGTGAGCACATGATCGTATTCGGGGTCGGTCCGGCAGGAACGGGTAAGACCTATCTCGCCATGGCTATGGCGATCACGGCCTTCCGGAACGACGAGGTGAGCAGGATTATCCTCACCCGTCCGGCGATAGAGGCAGGAGAAAAGCTGGGTTTTCTGCCCGGCGACCTGCAGAGCAAGGTTGACCCCTACCTCCGTCCGCTGTATGATGCGCTCTATCAGATCATGGGAGCCGACAGCTTCCAGAAGAATATGGAAAAGGGACTGATAGAAGTAGCCCCACTTGCCTATATGAGAGGGAGAACCCTGGACAATGCCTATATTATCCTGGACGAGGCGCAGAACACGACACCGGCTCAGATGAAGATGTTTTTAACCAGGATCGGCTTTGGATCAAAGGTCATAGTGACCGGAGACGCCTCCCAGAAGGACTTGCCTTCCGGCGCCAAATCCGGCCTGGATGTTGCCATGCAGGTGCTGAGAAGGGTGGAAGGGATTTCCTTCTGCGAGCTGACCAGCAAGGATGTGGTCCGCCATCCTCTGGTCCAGAAAATTGTACAGGCCTACGAGGCCTTTGAGAAAAAGGCGGCGCCCGCCCAGGACAGGATACAGAAGAGGAGAAAGAGCAGGTAAGATTTCATGACAATTCAGATAGAGAATGAACAGGGGCTGAGCTTTGATTTTGATTATGAGGCGGTGGCACGCCAGGTCATTGAACAGGTGCTGGATATGGAACAATGCCCTTATGAGGCGGAGGTATCCGTAACTCTGACTGGCAGCCAGGAGATCCGGAGGCTGAACAGAGAGTTCCGGCAGATTGACAGAGAGACAGATGTCCTGTCTTTTCCGATGGCAGCCTTCCCAGCTCCCGCGGATTACCGCTTTCTGGAAGAAGAGACGGCCGATTGTTTTCATCCGGAGACAGGCGAGCTGATGCTGGGAGATATCGTGATCTCAGTGGAAAAAGCAAAAGAACAGGCGGAAGCATACGGACATGCGCTGAAACGCGAATACGCGTTTTTAATTGCCCACAGCATGCTGCATCTTCTGGGCTATGACCACATGGTTCCCCAGGAGGTTGCCGTCATGGAAGAGAAGCAGGAGGCTGCTCTGACAGCTTTAGGTATTACCCGGTAAATCCCCATGCCCGCTGAGGCGGGCATCACCACATGTATAAGCCCACGAATTGCTTCGCACTGCGTGCTCTCGCAATTCTACAGGTATTCAGAATCCGGCCTGTCGGCCTTCTTCTTCATACCTGTTGTCGTCTCTAAAGCAGAGCCGGACTGGTCTGCAAGCAGCCCATCTGTCTCTGCTTTGAGACTGGAATTATACAGCAAAATCAGGAGGAATGGATTTGAAGCATATGAGACTCGCAGCAGCAGCTCTGCTGATCACACTGATCGCATCAGGCTGCAGCACAAAAGAAGAATCCACGGCTCTGCCGTCCGCCCCTACTCAGGGAGCGGCAGCCGAAACTACTCAGCCGCCCCGGCAGACGGCCACCCCTGACGTTACAGCTGCTCCTAGTCCTACAGAAGAACCAGATACCCTCCCGGAGGGAATGGTCAGAAGTTACCTGACAGGCGAACCTGTCGCTGAAGAGATCGGACGCAGAAGGCCCGCTGCAGTGATGATCAATAACATCCAGGCGTGTCTGCCCCAGTGGGGGATCAGTCACGCGGGAGTCATCTATGAAGCGCCGGTAGAAGGCGGCATTTCCAGGATGATGGCTATTTTCGAGGACTACGACAATCTGGAACGGATCGGATCTGTCCGAAGCTGCAGGAATTATTTTATTTTTTACGCGGCGGGATTTGAAGCGATCTATGTGCACTACGGTCAATCAGCCTATGCGGTGCCATACCTTGAGCTGCCGGAGGTTAATAATATCAGCGGTCTGGCAGGCTACGGAGAACAGGTGTTTTACCGGACAGACGACAGGAATCCGCCCCATAACGCCTATACGAGCGGCGCAGGAATTGCGGAAGGAATTGATATCTGCGGTTATTCGGAAGAATATCCGGAAGATTATCAGGGATACTTCCAGTTCGCAGAAGCAGAAGAACCGGTCAGCCTGGAAAACGGGACGAACGCATCACTGGTGCTCCCGGGCGGCTATGATTACAACAGCCCCAGCTTCGTATACGATCCGGACAGCGGAAAATATCTCAGATACCAGTTCGGGGAGCCACAGATTGACGAAGAAAGCGGCGAACAGCTAGCCGTCACGAATATTCTGATACAGAATTCAGCCTGGGAATACTATGAATCAGGGGGATATCTGAATATACACACCGACGACCCCGGTACAGGAAAATATATCACCGGCGGGAAAGCTGTCGATATCACCTGGAAGAAGACGGAACCCTGGGGGCCGACGTATTACTACGACCAGGAGGGCAATGAAATCACGCTAAACGAAGGAAAAACCTGGATATGCATTGTGCTGGACACATATGCGGACCAGACCCATATCGAATGAATGAAATAATAAAAAATGCCGATACTATACAAAAAAGGAGTGAGTTCTATGAAAAGAACAGCCTGTGGTATCGGCATTATCTGCGCGGTTCTGGCAATCGCTGCCGGAGGATTCGCCCTGTCGGAGAACCAGAAGAAAAACGCTGAGAACAGTGAAATCCAGAATGAATCCAAGGTATTGACTGTCCCGGTGGACGCAAGCGAGGAAAAGGCATATTTTCTGAAGGAAGAGGACGGGCTGGTAGTAGTCTATGAAGAAGACGGCCAAACAGTCTATGAGAAAACCGGCATCGCCGTCGACAGCCTTCCGGAGGATCTCCAGGAGGAACTAAAGGCCGGAAAGCGTGTAAAAAACAACAGAGAGCTGTACAGCTTCCTGGAAAATTTCAGCAGCTAGTGAGCCTAAGGGCTATATACAGTAAGACAGCGAAATTCAAAACCGTTTGCTGATTGCAGCAACTTGTATTTGTATTGTTGAATGATAAGAGCTGTATGAAAGCCCAGATGCCAAGTGTATAGCGTACTATTTTCTTGCCATTTGCCGGTACATTCCATTACAATTTCTTGTATCTTCTTCAAGGGAAGGAGCTGTAAAATAAGTCCTTGATTAGGAATCGCCAGTTCCGGCAAATGTCGGTTCTGGCGATTCCTTCTTTATAACATCTGCTATGTAAGAAGTATTCTTAATTTTATTTGTCAATGGGCGTACTAAAATTTAATAAATTATTTCCGGATGTTAAACTTGCGAAAGATAAGAACAATATTGGCGATGTATTTTCATAAATGTCCTTGTTTTATTTGCTTGAATATAAAAATATTCTAATAAATATTATAATATTCCATAAAAATTACACTATAAGCAAAATATAAATCAGTATATTGATACTAAAAACAAATACATAATACATTCGGAATATATTGAAAAACTATGCATGGAAGTATATAATAGATAATAAAATTTGATCGGTTCTAAATGAATGCCCAGAGGCAGAAATTTATATTGAGGATGTTGTTTATTTGTGCATAGAAAATCTAGATATGTCAGAAGCTGAAAACCAAATATTAGAAGCCATCAATGAAGAAGAACAAATGCCTGCTGAGCCATACCTATTAAACGACATGCCCAGATCAATATATTATGTAATAGATATATACGATTGGGTTGGATTCAGCCATTTAGATTATGATTCATAATGCTAATTTTCGATGTTTTTGAATGGAGTGTGTCGCAGTGAAAAAATATTTTGTTTGTCTTGGCGCAATTTTACTATTATTTATTCAATGCGGATGCTCAAATAGCGACAATGAACTCCTATCCCTCACCATGGAAACATCTATTAATTGGCGCATAAGTGTTGTTCCACCACATTCTAAACTCTTATACTTGAACAGTAACCGCGGAGGATTTCATGGGGACGGTACGGAATATTTTGTCCTTCAGTATAAGGATGAGGTGGATTTTGCAGAAATGGAAATCCCGAATACATATTCAGATGAAAATGATACTTATGTGGTTACCAGAGGAGATGCGCTGAATGATGAACAATTTTCTCAAATTCAGAGTATCATTGAGAACTTAGAAGATATTCCTAGTACCTATCAAATTGATAAAGATCATATAGATAATTATATCGAAATTTGCTCAACATCTAAGTATAGGCCGGACATTTTATCTGATGATATTTTTTACATACTGCAAGATGCTGAAATAAAATGCATCTATTATCTCCAGAAATTTTTATAAGACAGGAATAATATGACAGAATAGCAGAAGCTCATGCCGCGGGCAGTAAAACCGGAAGCGTGGGCTTTTGCCATATATAGGGTTTATTGCAACCTATTGAAATTGCAATCAAAACATTTAAGCAAAAATCTCAGCCGCCTGCCGCTGGAACCCCCGTGCTGATCACAACTCCCTTATAGACAAACGTGTGGTTCTGTTGTAAAATAAGGACGATTACACGAAAGCAGGGAGATAATATGAATATCCGTGAAAAGCTAAAAGATAAATCCAGAATTGTCATAAAAATCGGTTCCTCCTCCCTGACCCACAAGGATACGGGCAGGCTGGACCTGATTAAGCTAGAAATACTTGTGAGGGAGATCAGCGATCTCCGGAACCAGGGAAAAGAAGTGGTTCTGGTATCCTCAGGGGCCGTCATGGTCGGCAGGAATACTTTGGGTCTGAAGGAACGGCCGGAAAACCTCACAGTAAAACAGGCCTGCGCGTCGGTAGGACAGGCGAAGCTGATGATGATTTATCAGAAGCTTTTTTCAGAATATAATCAAATATGCAGTCAGGTTTTAATGACGAAGAACACCATGCTGGACAATCTGAACCGAATCAATGCCAAGAATACATTTCTGGAGCTGCTGTCTCTGGGGGTGATTCCAATTGTCAACGAAAACGACACGATTGCTACCTATGAGATTGATTATTTGTCGGTATTCGGGGACAACGACACCCTTTCCGCAGTGGTGGCTTCCCTGATCGGAGCGGACCTTCTGATCCTGCTCTCAGATATCGACGGCTTATATACTGACGACCCTCATCAGAACCCGGACGCCAGGTTCATTGAGGTGGTAGAGCATCTGGATGACCATTTGATGGCGATGGGGAAGGGGAGCACCGGCAGCAATGTGGGGACCGGCGGCATGGCTACCAAGCTGTCAGCCGCGCAGGTGGCCACCAGCTCAGGTGTCGATATGGTCATTGCCAACGGCGACGATTTTCACGTCATTCATAAGATCATGCAGGGAAAGCCTTATGGAACGCTGTTCCTGGAGGATAAAAAGGATGAGTTCTATGTGCTGAACTATCTGGAACATATGGTATGAGACAGGAGGCAATATGAATATAGACAGAATTAACGAACTGGCCCGCAAATCAAAAGCAGAAGGGCTGACGGAAGAAGAGAAGGCAGAACAGGCAAAGCTCCGACAGGAGTATATCGCCGCCGTCCGCCTGAATCTGAGAACCCAGCTGGATAACATCAATATACAGGAAAAGGACGGTTCGATCACCAATCTGGGGGAAAAATATGGAGACCAAAAAAAGCATTAGAAAGCTGATATTTTCCAGGAGAAAAGAAGCTTCGGACATTGAAATCGCGGGGAAAAGCGAGCAGATTTTCCGCAAAGTCCGTGAGAGAGAGGAATACGTCAGGGCGCAGGCTGTATACGCTTATATGGATTTTAACCGCGAGGTTATGACCCGGAGGTTTATCCGCCAGGCATGGGAGGATGGAAAACAGGTGGCCGTGCCGAAGGTGGTGGGAAAGAACCTTGTCTTTTACGTACTGGAAGACTTTTCACAGCTGGAACAGGGATACTTCGGGATAGAAGAACCGGCGCGGGGAGAGAGGGCCTGCCGCGAGGATGCGCTGATGATAGTGCCGGGAGTAGCCTTTGATCCCCAGCGGCACCGGATCGGATACGGGCAGGGCTTTTATGACAGATACCTGAGCGTTCACAGAGAACATACAACCTTCGCTGTGGCCTTCGACTTTCAGGTCCTGAACCGCGTTCCGGCCGAGGCGGCAGATATCTGCCCTTCTCTGCTGATCACGGAAAGCAGGACCTATTGACTGTGCAAGATCTTGAAAAAAGGAGGGAAAAGAATGGAATTATTGGAAATCGGAAGGTGTGCCAGAGAAGCCGAACCCCAGGTGCGCGGACTTTCCACTGACGAAAAGAACAACCTGCTGCTTCAATGCGCCGCGGACCTTCAGAAGCATGCGGAAGAGATTATAGCAGCCAATGAGGAGGATATGGACAAGGGCAGGGCCAACGGCATGTCCCAGGGGCTTCTGGACCGTCTGCTGCTGACAAAAGAAAGGATTGAGGGCATGGCAGAGGGACTCTGTCAGCTGGCAGCCCTCGATGATCCGATTGGAGAGGTTCTGAGTATGAAAAAACGCCCCAACGGGCTGCTGATCGGACAGAAACGTGTACCGCTAGGCGTTGTGGGAATTATTTATGAAGCGAGGCCCAATGTGACAGCAGACGCTTTCGGCTTGTGCTTTAAGACCGGGAACGTGGTGATCCTAAAGGGCGGGAGTGATGCCCTCAGCTCTAACCGGGCCATAGTGGATTGTATCCGGGGAAGCCTGAAGCGCGCGGGACTTCCTGAAGATGCAATCCTGCTGATTACGGATACAAGCCGTGAAACCACCAACGCCTTTATGAAGATGAACCAGTACGTGGATGTGCTGATCCCCAGAGGCGGCGCTGGACTCATCCGGGCGGTGGTGAATAACAGCACGATTCCGGTCATCGAGACAGGAACCGGAAACTGTCATATATATGTGGACGAAAGTGCAGACCTGGATATGGCCGTGAATATCATCGTCAACGCGAAAACTCAGAGAGTGGGCGTCTGCAACGCCTGTGAATCACTCGTCGTACATGAAAAAGTCAGAGAAGCCCTGCTTCCCGTCCTTTCCAGGAGGCTGAAGGAGGCCGGCGTGGAGATGCGGGCTGATCAGAAATCGCTTCCTCTGGTGGAGGGAGGCACCCCCGCGGACGAAGAAGACTGGGGCAGAGAATACCTGGATTACATCATTTCTATTAAGACAGTTTCCTCTGTCGATGAGGCGATTGAGCACATCAACCGGTATAACACGAAGCATTCGGAGGCCATTATCACTTCCAGCTATGAAAATGCCCAGAAGTTTTTGGATCAGGTGGATGCCGCCGCAGTCTATGTGAACGCTTCTACGCGGTTTACCGATGGATTTGAATTCGGCTTCGGAGCAGAAATCGGCATCAGCACGCAAAAGCTTCATGCCAGAGGCCCCATGGGGCTGCTGGCTTTGACCACAACTAAATATATTATTTACGGAAACGGCCAGATCCGTCCGTAATTTTTGTCATATAGCGCTGTATTCGCACATAGAATGATACAAAAGACTTTTTTAGGAGGATTGTTCTATGATTGCTTTGAATCAGCGCTATTCTTATCAGGATATCTGCACGTCCATGCAGATCCTTTCAGAGTGCTACAATGATTTCACAATCTGCAGGATCGTTGGAACCAGTCAGGATGACCGGACGATTCCCATGATGCGGATGGGTTTCGGGAGTCAGAATCTGATCTGTACAGCAGGCATCCATGGACGGGAGTCAGTCAACCCGGTGCTGATGCTCCGTATGATCGAGGATTATGCACAAGGGTTCCGGTTCCGCCAGAGCATCGGAGGCTGTGACGTTTCAGAGCTGCTCCACAGATATTCTATCTGTTTTATTCCCATCGTCAATCCGGACGGGTATGAGATTGCCACATCAGGCTTCGACGTGATCAGCAACCCGATCTACAGGAGAATGGCAAGAGCGCGGAACATTTCCAGCGAAAACTGGAAGTACAATGCCAGGGGTGTGGACATTAACCGGAATTTCCCCTGTAAATCTTACGTTCAGCAGCAGTTATACGAATATCCGGGCAGTGAATCTGAGACGCAGATGCTGATGCGCATTTTCCGGGATTATGAGACAGTGGCATATCTCGATTTCCATTCCCGTGGAAAAATCATTTATTATTACAGAAATGCCATGCCCAATACATATAATCAGAAATGCCGCCAGTTCGCCAGAGCTCTTCAGCATGTGAGCGGCTATGCGCTGGGCCGCAGGGAGGAAGAGCTGCTCTCCAAGGTGAGCGGGGGGAATTCTGTGCATTTTTATTCAGAACTGACCGGAAATCCTGCCATCACCATTGAAACTCTGCCGCTAGATGCGCCGTTCCCCACCAGCCCTTCCTATCAGCTGGATGCATATGAAGAAATCAAGTCAATTCCTCTTTCAATGCTGGCTTCTTTATAAACCTGATTCTCAGTAATTTTGATATAGTGCCCAAATATAAAATGACTTTTGGTCAAAATTCTACGGATGTGTTATTGACTAAAGGTCATTTTTGCGCTACTATAAAAATGACTAATGGTCATATTTGGAATGACCATATAAAAAATGAAGAAAAGAGGAAGGAAGCAAAATGGAAAAACTGGGAAGGCAAATTGTAAAATTCCGGATTCCTATTTTCATTATCAGCATATTACTGCTGATACCTGCGGTTTTTGGGTACATAAACACCCGTGTCAATTATGATGTGCTGTATTATCTGCCGGATGATATTGAGACAATGAAGGGGCAGAATATCCTGATGGATGAATTCGGGACTGGAGCGTATTCCATGTTCGTCTGCGAGGGAATGAACAACAAAGACGTAGCTGCCCTGAAAGAGAAGATAGAAGCTGTAGAGCATGTGTCCCAGGTCGTATGGTATGACAGCTTTATGGACCTCAGCATCCCCATGGAAATGCTGCCGGAAGAGATACGAACGGCGTTTAACTCTGAGAATTCCACCATGATGTTTATCATCTTTGATTCCACGACTTCGTCCGACGAGACAATGGACGCCATAAACGCGATCCGCCGCCTGGCAGATAAACAGTGCTTCTTAAGCGGAATGTCAGCGATTGTCACTGACACAAGGAATCTGGCCGAGTCAGAGGTTACAATTTATGTGGTGATCGCAGTCATCCTCTCATCCATTGTCCTGGCCCTGACGATGGGGTCCTATCTGATTCCTGTACTGTTTCTTCTCAGTATCGGAATGGCAATCCTGTACAATATGGGAACCAACCTGTTCCTGGGAGAAATCTCTTATATCACTAAAGCACTGAGTGCAGTGCTGCAGCTGGGTGTGACGATGGACTACTCCATATTCCTGTGGCACAGCTACCAGGAACAACAGTCGTTCTATCCCGAAAACCACAAAGAAGCTATGGCGCAGGCCATCGCCGCTACGGTAAAGTCCGTGGTCGCCAGCTCTGTCACCACAATTGCCGGATTCATTGCACTCTGCTTTATGAGCTTTACCCTGGGGCTGGATCTGGGGATTGTGATGACAAAGGGCGTGATATTCGGCGTACTCTGCTGTGTGACAATCCTTCCGTCCATGATTATGATCTTTGACCGTGCGCTGGAAAAATCAAAGCACCGGCAGTTGATCCCCGATTTCCCCAGAGCTTCCGGTTTCGTGGTGAAGCATCATAAAGTATTTGCCGTATTATTCGTGGTACTGTTTATCCCCTTCGCCTATTTTCAGGCAAACACAGATGTGTACTACAATCTGGATTCTTCACTCCCGGAAGATCTGGAAAGTATCGTGGCAAATACAAAGCTCCAGGAGGAATATCATATGGGCGCCGCCCACATGATACTTCTGGACCAGAATATATCCGATAAGGGAAAATACGAGATGATTGATGAGATGGAGCAGGTGGACGGCGTAAAACAGGTACTGGGCCTGGAAAGTATCATAGGCCCTGCCTTTCCGCAGAGCATGATACCCCCGGATATCAAAGATATACTGGAAAGCGGCCAGTATGAGTTGATGCTGATCACCAATGAATACGCCACCGCATCGGATGAAGTCAACCGCCAGATAGAGGATCTGAATCAGGTGCTGAAAAAGTATGATCCCACAGGAATGCTGGTAGGCGAGGCCCCCTGTACCAAGGATCTGATTGATATTACGGCACATGATTTTAAAGTAGTGAGCGCAATCTCCATACTGGCCGTATTCTTCATCATTGCGCTCTCCTTCAAATCCATCTCCCTGCCGGTTATCCTGGTCATGGTGATAGAAGGCGCCATTTTCATCAATATGGGAATCCCCTATCTGACAGGAGCAAAGCTCCCGTTCATCGCGTCTATCGTAATAGGGACAATACAGCTGGGAGCTACTGTCGACTACGCGATCTTAATGACCAGCCGTTATGAAAAAGAACGCGGCTCCGGAAAGAACAAAAAAGAATCCATCCAGATCGCCCACAGCTCCAGCATGCGCTCCATCATGGTATCCGCCTTCAGCTTCTTCGCGGCAACCTTCGGGGTGGGGATGTATTCAAAGATCGATATGATCAGCTCCCTGTGCCTGTTGATGGCAAGAGGCGCGCTGATCAGCATGTGTGCGGTATTGCTATTCCTGCCGGCAATGTTCTGGATATTCGACGGGATAATATGCAGAACTAGCCTGAATTTCAAAATTCAAAAATAAATATCCCCTCACCGCCCAATCGGAAGTAAATTTGACTTTGGCAGGTTATTGAGGTAGAGTTGTCTTAAAAGAAAGCCAGACGGAGGGTTGTGAATATGGGTGAGTTTTGCGGGCTGGATTTTTGGGCAGATGAGACAGACAGGCGGATGAGGGCGCGGCTGGGGAATTTTGTTCCGGAGCGGGTGTTTGACGCTCATCTGCATATTTACGATTGTTCGCTCATGCCGAATGCCGGTCAGGAGGGGTCTGCTTTTTACAGGGCCGGACGGGTGTTTGGGGGACGGGAAGGGCTGGCGCTGGCAGGAACTGTGCTGGGAAACAGAGTCAGGCTGAACGCTAATTTTGTTTTGATGCCGGACGCTGCTATGGCGGATCTGTCAAATGGGCTGAGGGATGCAGCGACGCAGTTTCTGGCGAAGGAACTGGCCATTTTTCCAGAGTGCAGCGGGGAAGTAGTGGTTGTGCCGCAGGATACGGCGGAAACCATCGAAGCACAGCTCGTTCATCCACGGATCAGAGGCCTTAAGTGTTATCATACGCTGGCACAGGGGCGCCGGCACACGATGGATGCGCCGGTCTGGGAGTATCTTCCGGAGGGGGCCTGGGAGGCGGCGGAACGGAACAGGCTCGCCATAACACTGCATCTGGTGAAAGATGAGGCTCTGTCCGATCCGGATAATGCATCTTATCTGTTGGAGAAGTGCCGCCAATATCCCCATGCATCCCTGATCCTGGCCCACTGCGGCCGCGGATTTGCAGCCTGGACGGTGATGGACAGTGTGGCTGCGTTCCGGGAAATCCCGAATGTCTGGTTTGACCTGGCGGCGGTGTGCGAGCCTGCGCCGATTTTCACGGTCATTCAAGTGATGGGAGCAGAACGTGTGCTGTGGGGCAGCGACGCCCCCGTATCCGGACTGCGCGGCCGGTGTGTATCGGTTGGACGGGAATTCGTCTGGCTGGATCAGTCCGCCTGCCCGGGAATCCAGACGGCGCTGGTGGGAACAGAAGCTCTGTCGGCTTTTTATGATGCGGCGAATATGCTTGGACTGACGGAGGGAGAGATCAAAAACATCTTTTACGGCAACGCGCGGCGATTGTTTTTTCTGGACAAAGACGAATAAATCAGTTAAAATGCATAGTAGTGAAACCGTAACCCCAAAAGATTTCTTCTGGGGTTGCATTTTGTGTTTAAAAGAAAGGAAAACCTACATGTTCAATGAAATTAATCTGGATGAAATAGATCTCACGGAATCCCCGCCGTCGGAAGAGCCGCGCCGCCAATATTACTTCATGGCCAAATGCCGGGAGCTGGTCAGGAAGAAAAAGGAAGAGCTGGGCCGCCCTTTAAGCTTTTGTATCGAAACCTTTGGCTGTCAGATGAATGCCAGGGATTCCGAGAAGCTCCGGGGGATATTGGAAGAAATCGGTTACATAAAAAGCGACAGTGAATCGTCTGATTTTGTAATTTATAACACATGTACGGTCCGGGAGAATGCCAATCTCCGGGTATATGGCAGGCTGGGCTATCTCCATGCCCTGAAAAAGAAAAATCCCCACATGATGATCGGGCTCTGCGGCTGCATGATGCAGGAGCCGGAGGTGGTGGAAAAGCTGAAAAAGAGCTACCGTTTTGTAAACCTGATCTTTGGCACCCACAATATATACAAGCTGGCAGAGCTGGTCACGGAGGCGCTGGAGCAGGACGGAATGATCGTAGACATCTGGAAGGATACGGACCAGATCGTGGAGAATCTTCCGATTGACCGGAAGTATCCTTTTAAGTCGGGTGTCAATATCATGTTTGGCTGCAATAATTTCTGCAGCTATTGTATTGTACCCTACGTCCGGGGACGGGAGCGGAGCCGGCTTCCGGAAGAGATTCTGGAAGAGATCCGCAGGCTGGTGGACGACGGTGTGAAGGAAATCATGCTTTTGGGACAGAACGTTAATTCTTACGGCCGGAACCTGGCGCAGCCGTTGAGCTTTGCGGAGCTGCTGGAGCAGGCTGCCGGCATTGACGGGCTGGAACGCATCCGTTTCATGACCTCCCATCCCAAGGATTTATCAGAGGAACTGATCGAAGTTATGAGCAGATACCCTAAAATATGCCCCCACTTGCATCTCCCCGTACAGTCCGGCAGCACAGAGATTCTCAGACAGATGAACCGCCGTTATACCAAAGAATCCTATCTTGCCCTGGTTGACCGCATTCGGGCCTCCATACCGGACATCTCCCTGACGACAGATATTATTGTGGGTTTTCCGGGGGAGACGGAAGAGGATTTTATGGAAACGATGGATGTGGTGGAAAAGGTCCGTTATGACAGCGCCTTTACGTTTATTTACTCCAAACGGACCGGTACTCCTGCGGCGGCGATGGACAACCAGATACCGGAAGAAGTGGTAAAAGACCGGTTTGACCGCCTGCTGGCCAGAGTACAGGAGATCGCCAGAGAGCAGTCCTCACGCTTCGAGGGGCGAACCATGGACGTGCTGGTCGAAGCTGTCAATGAGCAGGATTCTTCCCTTGTAACCGGACGGCTGGCTAATAATCTGGTGGTCCATTTCCCGGGAGACGCCTCAATGATCGGAACGATTCTACCGGTTCATCTGGACTGCTGTAAGGGATTCTATTATATCGGAAGTACAGTCTGAAGCCGGGAGGCGGGACTGCTACCAACAGCGAATTTACAGAAAGAGGATAAATACGTGGCACTTTCACCAATGATGCAGCACTATGTTGCGACTAAAAAAGAGTATCCGGACTGTATTTTATTTTACCGCCTGGGCGACTTCTATGAAATGTTTTTCGAGGATGCGGTGACGGTTTCCAGGGAACTGGAGCTGACCCTGACCGGAAAGGACTGCGGCCTGGAGGAGCGCGCTCCCATGTGCGGGATTCCCTATCACGCGGCGGAGACCTACATCAATCGCCTGATTGAGCGCGGGCACAAGGTAGCCATCTGTGAGCAGGTGGAGGACCCGAAGCTGGCAAAGGGCATGGTGAAGCGGGAGGTCATCCGCGTGGTAACTCCAGGCACTGTTCTGGACATTCAGGGGCTGGATGAAACAAAGAATAACTATATTATGTGTATTGTCTGCACAGCAGACCGGTTTGGAATTTCATTAGCTGACATAACCACCGGCCAGTGTCTGGTGACTGAGGTGGATAAGGAGCGGAAGCTTCTGGACGAAATCTACAAGTTCATGCCTGCGGAAATCATCTGCAACCACGCGTTCCTGGTCTGCGGGGCTGATATTAATGACCTGCGGGAGCGTCTTCACATTACGGTATACGGGCTGGAGGACTGGTACTTTGATGACAGCACCTGCCGGAAGACGCTGGAAAAGCATTTTCACTGTAAAACGCTGAAGGGGCTGGGGCTGGACGATTTCAGCTGCGGGACGATCGCCGCGGGGGCTCTGTTCCAGTATCTCTATGAGACACAGAAGTCCAATATGGGGCAGATGACCAGCATCACCCCATATTTTTCTGACAGATTCATGCTGCTGGACAGCTCTACCAGAAGGAATCTGGAGCTGGTGGAGACGCTGCGGGAGAAGCAGAAGCGGGGTTCGCTCCTGTGGGTGCTGGATAAGACTAAGACGGCCATGGGCGCCCGAATGCTGCGCAGCTTCGTGGAACAGCCGCTCATCGACCAGGAGGAGATAGACCGCCGTCTGGAGGCGGTGGAAGAGCTGAACGGCCAGCCCATGATCCGCGACGAAATCCGGGAATACCTTCAGCCGGTCTACGATCTGGAACGGCTCGTCAGCCGGATCACCTACCAGTCCGCCAATCCGCGGGATCTGGTGGCATTTAAGACATCCCTTCAGATGCTCCCCTATATCAAACAGCTTTTGAATTCCTTCCAGGGATCTCTGCTGCAAAAGGTCCAGGAGGATCTGGATTCACTGGAGGATCTCTATCAGCTGGTGGAAGAGTCCATCATCGACGATCCGCCTCTGGCCATGAAAGAGGGCGGGATTTTGAAAGACGGCTATCACGAGATGGTCGACCATTTCCGGGAAGCCAAGAATAAAGGAAAACAGTGGCTCAGCGAGCTGGAGAGTGAAGAGCGTGAAAAGACAGGGATCCGAAACCTGAAGGTGAAGTACAATAAGGTATTCGGATATTATCTGGAGGTCACAAATTCCTTCAAAAATCTCGTTCCTGCGCATTACACCAGGAAGCAGACGCTGGCAAACGCGGAGCGCTATACAACAGACCGTCTGAAGGAGCTGGAAGAAGAGATTCTGGGGGCGGAAGACAAACTGTCCTCACTGGAATATGAGCTGTTCTGTACGGTCAGGGATACAATTGCGGGAGAGGTGGTCCGGATACAGAAGACGGCGCGGGCCATTGCCGCCCTGGATGTGTTCGCATCCTTTTCCTGCGTGGCGCAGAAAAACCGTTTTGTGCGTCCGAAGCTGAATCAGAAGGGGAAAATTGACATCCATGACGGCCGTCATCCGGTAGTCGAACAGATGATTCCCAATGATATGTTCATCGCCAATGATACCTATCTGGACAATGGAGATCACCGTATTTCCGTGATAACCGGACCCAATATGGCAGGAAAATCTACTTATATGCGTCAGACGGCGCTGATCGTCCTGATGGCGCAGATCGGTTCCTTTGTCCCGGCAGCATCTGCGAATATCGGAATCGTGGACCGGATCTTTACCAGGGTCGGCGCTTCCGACGATCTGGCCAGCGGACAGAGCACCTTTATGGTGGAGATGACCGAGGTGGCCAACATCCTCAGGAATGCCACTTCCGACAGCCTTCTGATCCTGGATGAGATCGGAAGGGGTACCAGCACCTTTGACGGGCTTTCCATCGCCTGGGCAGTCATCGAACATATCGCAGACACTCGCATTCTGGGGGCAAAGACACTGTTCGCAACCCATTATCACGAACTGACAGAGCTGGAAGGCAAGCTGCCGGGGGTACATAATTACTGCATCGCCGTGAAGGAAAAGGGCGACGATATCGTATTCCTGAGAAAAATCGTACAGGGCGGGGCAGACAAAAGCTATGGAATCCAGGTGGCCCGCCTGGCGGGAGTCCCTGAATCCGTACTTGCCAGGGCCAAGGAACTGGTAGCCGAGCTCACAGACGCGGATATCACCGCAACGGTGAAGGATCTGGCCGGGCTGAAGAAGCCAAAGTCGAAGAGCGCCCACTATGATGAAGTGGATATGACGCAGATGTCCCTGTTCGATACGGTTAAGGACAATGATATCATCGATGAGCTGAAAGACATGGACATTTCTAATATGACGCCTCTGGATGCGCTGAACACACTCTACCGGCTACAGAACAAGATCAAGAACCGGTGGTAAAGGGCCGCAGAGATTGGGTCACTGGAGGAAGCTATGAGAGCGATAGAAATACTGGATCAGAAAACGATAGACAAAATTGCCGCCGGGGAAGTGGTCGAGCGTCCCGCTTCGGTGGTCAAGGAGCTGGTGGAAAATGCCATTGACGCCAGAGCAACGGCAATTACGGTAGAGATCAAGGAAGGTGGAATATCCTTCATACGGATCACGGATAACGGGTGCGGAATCACGAAGGATCAGGTCCGTCTGGCATTTCTGCGCCATGCAACCAGCAAGATCCGGAATGTGGAGGACCTGGTGCAGATCGCATCCCTGGGGTTCAGGGGCGAGGCTCTGTCCAGCATTTCGGCCGTCTCACAGGTGGAGCTCATCACCAAGACCCCTGAATCATTGACCGGAGTCCGCTACTGCATAGAAGGCGGTACAGAGAAAGAGCTGGAGGAAATCGGCGCCCCTTCCGGCACCACATTTCTGGTCCATCACCTGTTCTACAATACCCCGGCGAGGGCTAAGTTCCTGAAATCCGCCACGGCAGAAGGGAACAGTGTCAGCACCGTCGTTGAACAGCTGGCGCTGTCTCATCCGGAAATTTCTTTTAAGTACATCCAGAATGGACAGAATAAACTGTACACCAGCGGCAACGGGAATCTGAAGGAAATCGTCTACCAGATTTACGGAAGAGATCTGACCCGGGAATTGATCGCCGTAGAGGCAGAGACGCCGCTCATGAAAATCAGCGGTTTTATAGGCAATCCCTCAGTTGCCAGAGGAAACCGGAATTTTGAAAATTACTTCGTCAACGGCCGGTATGTGAAAAGCAAACTGCTGGCCCGCGCCATAGAAGACGCCTATCACGGATTCATGATGCAGCACAGATATCCGTTCACCTTGCTGTATCTGGAAATTGACGGGGAAAAGGTGGATGTAAACGTCCATCCTTCAAAAATGGAGCTGCGCTTTTCCAACCAGGAGGAGCTTTACCATCAGCTCTGCCTGGCGCTGCAGAACGCTCTTCTGGCGAGAGAACGGATACCTGAGGTATCCCTGGAAAAGGAAGAATCTTCCGCTCAAAGAACCAGACGTGATACGGAGCCAAATCGTGAACAGGCCCCGGAACCCTTTGAACGGATGAGAAGAAACCTTTCGACAGCGGTTCCACAGCTGCCAGGCAGGAGGCCGGAGCATGTTGCTGTTCCGGACGCCCGTGAGAGCATAAAAGGCGCTGACGGATACCTCCGGAGAGAGCCGGCCGCCCCGGAACCCGGGGCCCTGGCGGAGACGTCCGCTCTTTACAAAGCCGGGAACAGGATCGCTTCCATTGCCCACGGAGCAGCTGGTGTTCCTGAAGCGTTCAAAGCTTCCGGAACGTCCGGAAACTCTGCATTAACTGCTGAGAAAACAGGCGCGTCTGACGGTAGACCGATCAAAGAACCGGCGGCGGCTTCTCCTGCACCTGCGCAGGAAATGTATTCAGCCGGAAGCACCGGTTCATCTGTAAAGGCCGCTCACGCTGCACCGCACGATGAGTCCGAGGTCCCGGAGGGAAAGCAGATAGAGCTGTTTTCAGACCGGCTGCTGTCAGCAGAAGCCAGGAAAAACCACCGGATCATCGGGCAGCTATTCGATACCTACTGGCTGGTGGAATATCAGCATTCTCTCTACATCATTGACCAGCATGCGGCGCATGAAAAAGTACTATATGAACGTATGATGAAAGAATATCACGAGAAGCAGATCACTTCTCAGATGCTCTGCCCGCCAATGGTAATCAGCTTGTCCGCCAGGGAACAGGAGCTTCTGAAGCGGTATCTGGAAGATTTCAGGAAATTCGGCTATGAAATTGAGGAATTCGGAGGAAAAGAGTATAAAATCTGCGCGGTCCCGGCCAACCTTTACCGGGTGAAGGCAGATCAGCTGTTCACAGAGATTCTTGACCGGCTGGAGGAGCTGGGAGAGCAGTCTCCCGATCTGATTCTGGAACGTTTGGCCTCTATGTCCTGCAAAGCAGCGGTCAAGGGGAATCAATCCTTGTCCAGACAGGAGGCAGAAAGTCTGATTGACGAACTGTTAAGTCTTGAGAACCCTTATAACTGTCCTCATGGAAGGCCGACGATCATTTCAATGTCCAGATATGAACTGGACAAAAAATTCAAACGGATTTTGTAGGTGAGAAATTTGCGAAAACCATGTATTGTTCTTACAGGGCCCACTGCGGTGGGCAAGACGAAATTATCCCTTTCGCTGGCAAAGGCGCTGAACGGTTCCATCATTTCCGCTGATTCCATGCAGGTCTATAAGCACATGGATATCGGCTCCGCCAAGATCTGCCCTGAAGAGATGGAAGGGGTCCCCCATTATCTGATCGACGTGCTGGAACCGGAGGCCGATTTTAATGTGGTTTTATTCCAGCAGATGGCGAAAAGCGCCATGAAAGAAATCTACGGGGCCGGAAGAATTCCCATCGTGACGGGAGGAACTGGCTTTTATATACAGGCACTTTTAAAAGAAGTGGATTTCAGCGAAAGCGGCGGCGTATCCCCGTTCAGGGAAAGGCTGGAGGCTGAGGCTGCGGAAAAAGGCCCGGAATATCTCCACGGACTCCTGGCTGAGAGAGATCCTCAGGCCGCGCGGGAGATCCATCCTCACAACCTGAAGAGAGTGATCCGCGCCCTGGAATACTATGAAGAGACAGGGCGGCAGATTTCCGGGCACAATGAGATTCAGCGTGAAAAGGAATCTCCCTATTGTTATGCGTATTTTGTGCTGAATGACGACAGGGACAGGCTATACCGCCAGATCGACAGACGGGTGGATCAGATGATGAAGGCAGGGCTTCTGGAAGAAGTGAGAAGTTTGTATGACAGAGGGCTGACAGAGGAAAACGTCTCCATGAAGGGCCTCGGCTACAAGGAACTCTTTCCCTTTCTTCGTGGGGAAATCACGCTGGAAGAAGCAGTACGCGTAATCAAACGGGATACCAGGCATTTTGCCAAACGGCAGCTCACTTGGTTCCGGAGAGAAAAAGAAGTAATCTGGCTGAATAAGCCGGAATTTTCATATGATGAGCAGGCTATACTGGACTATATGCTGGACTTGTGGCAGAAAAAGCTTAGAGAGGAAGAACAGAGAAAATGATCAATCAGAAGGCAGAGATGTATGAAAAAATAGGAATCAGCAGAGAAGTATGGGAGTACGGAGAGCATACGGCAGAACGTCTAAGCAGCCGTTTTCAGCAGATTGATGAGACCGCCGAGTACAACCAGCTGAAGGTGATCCGCGCCATGCAGGAAAACCGCGTGAGTGAAGCCTGCCTCTATGCCTCCAGCGGCTACGGCTACAATGACATCGGGCGCGACACCCTGGAAAAGGTATACGCGTCAGCCTTTAGCACAGAGGATGCCCTTGTGCGCCCCCAGATCGCCTGCGGAACCCACGCGCTGGCAGTGGCGCTGTCCGGAAACCTGCGCCCCGGCGACGAACTGCTTTCTCCGGTGGGTAAGCCCTACGACACACTGGAAGAGGTCATAGGCATCCGTCCCTCCAATGGTTCGCTGGCAGAATACGGAGTCTCTTACCGCCAGGTTGATCTTTTGCCTGACGGTTCCTTCGACTATGAAGGAATCCGGAAAGCAGTCAATGATAAGACAAAGCTGGTCACCATCCAGCGTTCAAAGGGCTATCAGACCCGGCCGACACTGTCTGTACAGCGGATCGGTGAGCTGATCCGTTTTATAAAAAGTATCCGGCCTGATCTGATCTGTATGGTAGATAATTGTTATGGGGAATTCGTAGAAGAGCAGGAGCCGTCCGAGGTGGGTGCAGATCTGATGGTCGGCTCCCTGATTAAGAATCCGGGCGGCGGGCTGGCTCCCATCGGCGGATATATTGCCGGCAGAAGAGAGTATGTGGAAAACGCCGCTTACCGCCTGACCTCGCCGGGGCTGGGCAAAGAGGTGGGTGCTACTCTGGGTGTAAACCAATCCTTTTATCAGGGCTTTTTCCTAGCTCCGTCTGTGACGGCCGCGGCGTTGAAGGGAGCGGTTTTTGCAGCGAATATTTATGAACGGCTGGGCTTCCCGGTCCTTCCGGACGGAAAGGAGAGCCGCCACGACATTATCCAGGCGGTGACCCTGGGAAGTCCGGAGGCGGTCATCGCCTTCTGCCGGGGCATCCAGGCAGCCGCCCCTGTAGACAGCTATGTAGCCCCGGAGCCGTGGGCCATGCCGGGCTATGATTCGGACGTAATCATGGCGGCGGGCGCCTTTGTCCAGGGTTCTTCCATCGAGCTGAGCGCCGACGGCCCCATTAAGCCGCCTTATGCAGTCTATTTCCAGGGCGGCCTGACCTGGGCACACGCGAAGCTGGGCATCCTGATGAGCCTGCAAAAGCTCTGGGAGGCGAATTTAGTGGTTCTTCCCTGAAAGGGAGAAAGGAAATACCATGAAGAAACGGATTGTCATCATCGGCGGCGGCGCATCCGGCCTGATGGCCGCCATACAGGCGGCAAGGGGCGGCGCGTCAGTCACTCTGCTGGAAAGGAATGAAAAGCCGGGGAAGAAATTACTGGCCACTGGCAACGGCCGGTGTAACCTGACGAACCTTCTACAGAAGGAGTCCTGTTATCACGGAGATCAGCGGGAGTTCGCCTGGAAGGTTATCGGCGGTTTTCCGGCGGACCGGACGATCGCATTCTTTTCCTCTCTGGGCATCTATACAAAGAATAGGGACGGCTGGATCTATCCTAACAGCGACCAAGCAGCCAGCGTCCTGCAGGTGCTTTTGATGGAGGCTTCCAGCCTGAAGGTGAAGATGAAAACCAGAGAAGCTGTGAGATCGGTTAAAAAAGTGGGCTGTACGTTTCTTACCGAAACAGAAACCTGGAAATACGAATCGGATGCAGTCATCGTAGCCTGCGGAAGTCCCGCCTCTTCCATCGAGGGGGCTTCAGACACAGCCTGTGCCATAGCGGAGAGCTTCGGCCATACAGTCATTCCCTTCCGCCCCGCTCTGGTCCCGCTGAGAGGGCAGGGGAGCTGGTTTTCCAAATGGGCCGGCGTCCGTATATCCGCTTCTGCGACACTGATATTGGCAGGGGCAGACGCCCGGACAGAAACGGGAGAGATTCAGCTGACAGATTATGGTATATCGGGAATCCCTGTTTTCCAGCTGAGCAGATTTGCGGTCAGAGCGCTGGACGAAGGGTGCAGCGTTCTGGTACGCCTGGACTTTCTGCCCGGTTATGAACGGGAGAATTTGCACACTTATCTGGAATGGCGCAGGGAGCAATGCCCCTATAAAACGCTCCAGCAATCGCTGATCGGGCTGGTTCCCGACAGGCTGATTCCGCTGGTGGCCTCTGCTGAAGCGGATATTCCACAGACCGTATCCTTTTTGAAGGGATTTCCCGTTGGAATCCGGGGAGCCGCGTCCCTGGCCCAGGCACAGGTCTGTTCCGGAGGCGTCAGCACCGCAGAATTAACGGAGCATCTGGAATCCATGAAGATACCCGGCCTCTATTTCGTGGGAGAAGCGGTGGATGTGGACGGTTCCTGCGGCGGTTATAATCTGCAGTGGGCCTGGTCCAGCGGAGCGGCGGCAGGTATTCACAGCAGGGAATAAGCTGTCAGGCCGCAGTGATGTGGGGCTTTATGAATACAATGCCTGATTGGAGGAAGTATGATACAGATCACACAGTTGAAAATGCCTGTCTTGCATACGAGGGAGGAGCTGGAGGCGCAGATCGCAGGGGTTCTGAGAGTCCGTCCGGAGGAAATTAAAGGCTGGAAGATTGCCCGCAGGTCCATAGATGCCAGAAAAAGAGAAGATCTTAAAATGGTATATACGATTTATGCAGAAATCACTGCTGAGAAAAAAATCCTCGCTAAGGGTAAACATAAAAATATTATGTCTATCCATCCGGAGCGGTATCATTTTCCAATGCCCGGTGATGAGAAACTTCTTTACCCGCCGGTCATAGTGGGCAGCGGCCCGGCAGGGCTGTTCTGTGGATATATGCTGGCCCGTCAGGGCTACCGGCCCGTAATTCTGGAGCAGGGAGACCCCGCCGCGATCCGCCGCGAGAAGGTGGAAGCCTTCTGGAAGGGCGGACGCCTGGACCCGGACAGCAATATACAGTTCGGAGAAGGCGGGGCCGGAACCTTCTCTGACGGGAAGCTGAACACCGGAGTAAAGGATAAAAACGGACGGAACCAGGAAGTTCTGAGGATCTTTGTGGAAGCCGGAGCGCCCGAAGAAATCCTCTATGACGCCCGCCCGCATCTGGGGACAGACCTTCTGCTAAAAATCGTAGAGCATATGAGGAATCAGATACTGGAAATGGGCGGAGAGGTGCGTTTCCGTGCAAAGGCCGTCCGTCTCGTCACAGAGGGAGATAAGGTGAAGGGAGTAAGGCTGCAGGACGGTGAAACGATACCCGCCCAGGCAGTAGTGCTGGCTATCGGCCACAGTGCCCGGGACACCTTTTCCATGCTGTATGAGCAGGGCCTTAAAATGCAGCCAAAGTCTTTCGCCGTAGGAGTACGGGTGGAACACCCCCAGCAGATGATCACCGACAGCCAATACGGCCCGGATGCGCCGGAGATTCTCGGCGCCGCCAGCTACCGGCTGGCCCACACCCTGAAAAACGGGCGGGGAATCTATTCCTTCTGCATGTGCCCGGGCGGCTATGTGGTCAACGCCTCTTCGGAGCAGGGACTTTTGGCTGTCAATGGAATGAGCTATCACGCCCGGGATTCCCGTAACGCAAACAGTGCGATCGTCGTGACCGTAGGCCCTTCAGATTTTTCCGGCTGCCATGCGGAGGGAACCCCCTCCGTTCTGGATGGCCTGGCCTTTCAGCGGCGTCTGGAACGGGAGGCCTTTCTATGCGGAGGCGGGGCCATTCCGGTCCAGCGCTTTGAAGATTTCTGCCGGAACCGCCCGGGCGGACCGGGAAGTTATGAGCCGTGCATGAAAGGCCGCTACGAATATGCCAATGTCCGGAGCATCTTCCCGGAATTTCTGGCCGTTTCCCTGGAACAGGGCATTACAGCTCTGAACAGGAAGCTTCCGGGCTTCTCCCTTCCTGATACGCTGCTGTCGGGCGTGGAGAGCAGGACGTCTTCCCCTGTGAGAATCTGCAGGGACGATCTGCTGGAAAGTAACGTCAGGGGCATCTATCCCTGCGGGGAAGGGGCCGGCTATGCGGGGGGCATCACCTCGGCTGCCATGGACGGGCTGCGGGTGGCAGAGGCCATCGGGAAAAAATATATGAATATTTTATGAAGTCATATACTTTGTTTTCGTTTTGTGCTAGAATAAAAATTGACTTTTTGAGTTTGCCATCTGGTTCTCTGTCTGGAAGAGAGTAGATCGGAGCGACCATGGAGAAACTAATTACCATGAAGACATTACCGGCGGAAGAACAGCCGTATGAAAAGTGTGTGGACCAGGGTCCGGAGGTTTTAAGTGACGCAGAATTGCTTTCAGTGATCCTGCGGTGCGGATCTCAGGGATGCACTTCTCTGCAGCTGGCGAAGGAAGTTCTGAAGCTCTGCCGGTTTGAAGAGGGACTTACCGGCATTCATCATCTGTCGCTGCAGCAGCTGCAGGAATTGAAGGGGATCGGACAGGTGAAGGCGGTGCAGATAAAATGTATTGGGGAGCTGTCCAAGCGGATCGCTAAAACCGAGGCCAAAAGGGTCCTGGATTTTAAGGAGCCGGAATCTATCGCGCATTATTATATGGAGACTCTTCGCCATGAAGAGCAGGAGCATGTGATATGCATGATGCTGGACACGAAGAATCATTTTCTGGGAGATATCTGTCTGACCAAAGGGACGGTGAACACATCTCTGATATCCCCCAGGGAGTTGTTTTTGGAGGCTCTTGCTTTCCATGCGGTTCATTTAATACTGGTCCATAATCATCCGAGCGGAGATCCTTCTCCCAGCGCTGAAGATATCCAGGTGACCAGGCGGATCGCCAGAGCAGGAGCTTTGTTGGGGATTACCCTGCTGGATCATATCGTGATTGGCGGACAGAATTATGTGAGCCTGTTTGAGGCGGGGATATTTAATGAACGGTAATCCAAAGAGGGGATTTGGTACGAATGCTGTTTCAACGAGTTTACGGCATAGATTTGGGCACCAGCAATGTTAAAATCTATGATCAGAAGAAGGATACAATCACAAAAGAAAAAAACATGATAGCAGTGCGCGATAAAGATACGGTCTTTGCTGTGGGTAATGAAGCCTATGAGATGTTCGAGAAATCACCGGAGAACATTGATGTGGTGACTCCCATGTCCAATGGCCGTATTAGTGATGTCATGCTGGTAGAAGCGATTCTGCACACTTTACTCGCCCGCTGCCATACATTTATGGGTTATCATCCGACTCTGTATTTCTCTGTTCCCATGGATATGACCGAGATCGAAAAGAGAGCCTATTATTCCATCGCCCACAGGGGCAAGCTGAAAAAATGCCGGGTTTTTCTGGTGGAGAAGCCGATTGCCGACGCCCTGGCACTGGGAATACCCATCCACAGAACCCGGGGGTCCATGATCGCCAACATCGGCGCACAGAGCACGGAGCTCTCCGTGATTGCGGATGAGCGTGTGATCATCAGCAAGATCTTCCCGATTGGCGGGAAGCAGTTCAACGCGGCAATAGCTGCCGGCGTCAGAAGGAAGAACAGTTTCCAGATCAGCCGGAAGACTGCCAAGCGTCTGAAGATCTCTCTGACTGATCTGGCCGCTGAGAAGCAGGAGGGACGCAAGGTGATGGGCATTGATACAGTAACCGGGCTTCCCAGGGACGGAATTGTAACCTCCTACACTGTGACGGCCACCGTGAGAGAGCAGGTGATCAGGATTGCAGATGAGATCAGAAAATTCCTGGAACGCACGCCTCCCCAGGTGCGGGCAAATATCATGTCCGAGGGAATCTATCTGACGGGAGGCAGCACACAGCTTCCCGGGCTGGACCGTTTTCTAAGCGGTTACCTGGGATGCCCGGTTCAGCTGTCTCAGTATTTTGACCTGTGCACAATCTGCGGGCTGAAGGAACTGATCAACCATCCGGCACTGCATCGCTGGGCTTTTACTCCGAAAAAACGACATTATTGACAGGATGAGAGGCAGCCATGAAGAAAAAAAAGAAATTTCACATAAAAAGCAGACATCTTCTGGTCATCATGACCTTTGTATGTATCAGTGCCATCGCATTGACGGTGACGAAGACGGTTTCTATCTCGCCGGTCAGAGAAGCGGCGGGCATGCTGATTGTCCCATTTCAGAATGGAATCAATTCTGTCGGCAGCTGGCTCTCTGAGAAGCAGAGCGGCTTCCAGAACGTGGAAAAGCTTGCCGGGGAAAACAGCGCTCTGCAGGATAAGGTAGACCAGCTGACAGAAGAGAACAGCATTTTAAGCCAGAACCAGGAAGAGTTAAAGCGTCTCCGTGACCTCTACCAGCTGGACGGAGACTATTCAGAATATGATAAAGTGGCCGCCCAGGTGATCTCCAAGGATCCTGGCAACTGGTACAGCACTTTCATCATCAACCGCGGAACCAACGACGGCATAGCTGTGGACATGAACGTCATCAGCGGAGGAGGCCTGGTGGGAATCGTGACGGAGGTGGGACAGGACTGGGCGACGGTTCGTTCCATCATCGACGACGCCAGCAGCGTCAGCGCCATGACAGTATCCACATCAGACACCTGTATTGTTTCCGGGGACCTCCGCCTGCTGGACGAGGGTAAACTGGCCTTCGGGCAGATGAACACAGATAATGTAATTACGGCCGGTGAGAAAATTGTCACGTCTAATATCAGCGATAAATACTTAAAAGGGATTTTGATCGGATATGTGGAAGAAGTGACCGAGGATTCCAACCATTTGACCAAGACCGGTTATATCATTCCGGCCGTGGATTTCCAGCACATTCAGGAGGTGCTGGTGATCAAAGAACTGAAATCAGCAGGAGGGGAGTAAATGCGCAGAAAAATTGTGACGCTGCTTGTGATTTTAGCGACCTTTTTGCTGCAGAGCACACTGATGCAGGCCCTGCCGATTTCTTATGTGACGCCGAATTTACTTCTGATACTGACGGTTTCCTTCGGGTTCATGCACGGCAAGCGGACAGGGCTGTGGGTTGGTTTCCTCTGCGGGCTTTCCATTGATCTGTTCTACAGCAACCTGTTCGGGTTTTATGCCCTTGTGTATATGTATATCGGCTATTTGAACGGGCTCTTGTATAAGGTGTTTTTTGATGAGGATATCAAAGTTCCGATGATCCTGGTTGCAGTCAGTGATCTGGGCTATAATCTGCTTTTTTATGTGATACAGTTTGCATTCCGGATGCGTTTTGATTTCGGCGCCTATTTTCAACATACAATTCTTCCGGAAATGGTGTATACTGTATTGCTGACGATTATTTTCTACAGAATTTATTTTTTTATCAACAAGAAACTTGTGGCAGATGAATTGGAGGGACAGCAATCACCTTGGTTAAGAAAATAAAGAAACTACTGAATAAAATATTTTCTCAGCGTTCGTTGATCCTGCTGGCCATTTTTCTGGTCATGACAGTGATACTCATCACCAGAATCTTCCAGCTTCAAATCGTGCACGGCGAAGATTATGCTGAGAACTTTACGGTTGCAACCACAAAAGAACGGAATCTGAAAAGCACCAGAGGTAACATTTACGATGTAAACGGCAGATTGCTGGCTTACAACGAGCTTTCCAATTCTGTCACGCTGGAGGATAACGGAACCTACGCGACCACCAGAGAAAAACAGCTTTCCCTGAACGGAGAGATTTACCGACTGGTCAAGCTGATTGAGGCAAACGGCGATTCGATCACAGACGATTTTCACATTATTCTGGACGAAAGCGGTAACTTTGCCTTCGATGTGGACGAGGGAATCACCCGGAACCGTTTCCGGGCAGATGTCTACGGCCACCAGAAGATTGAACAGCTGAAAGCAGACGAGGCGAACGCTACCGCAGACCAGATCATGGATTATCTGAGCAGTTCGGAACGCTTTGCGCTGTTTAACGCGGATCGTCCGTATACAGAAGCAGAGCTGGTTTCCCATGGCCTTCCGGCGGAGCTCACAAAGGATGAACAGCTGAAAATAGTCATCGTACGCTATCAGCTTTCTCTGACGGGATATCAGAAGTATATGCAGGTTACCATCGCTACCAATGTCAGCGCGGAGACTGTCGCGGCCGTTAAGGAAAATGCGGACAGTCTTCAGGGTGTGGATATTGCGGAAGATTCCATCCGGGTATACAATGATGCAGAGGCTCTTGCTCCGATCATCGGCTATACAGGGCGTCCGTCTTCTGAAGAGCTGGAAACCCTTCAGGAGCAGCGGGATGATTATACCAGCGCCTCCATTATCGGTAAGACCGGAATTGAACAGTTTATGGAGACCACCCTTCAGGGAACGGATGGCTCCGAAGAGGTCACTGTCGATAATCTGGGGAAGGTGCTTGCGATCCATGAGGATTCGCGGGTAGAGCCTCTTCAGGGCAACGATGTCTATCTGACCATTGACAGCGAACTGCAGGTGGCCTGTTATCAGATCCTGGAACAGCGGCTGGCCGGAATACTGGTTTCCAATATCCAGAAGGTCAAGACCGTGGAAGAAGCTACGGTAGATCCCAATGACGCAGATGCGATTCCGATCCCGATTTATGATGTGTATAACGCTCTGATCGAGAACAGTGTGATTGATATCGAACATTTTACCGAAAGCGATGCCACGGCTCTGGAGCAGCAGGTGTATCAGAAGTTCCTGGAGAAGCAGCAGCAGGTGTTCAACTGGATCAGCGGGGAACTGACCGGGGATCAGCCGTCCGCTTATAAAGATCTCAGCGGTGAGATGAAAGAATACATGGACTATATTGTGGACGACATGCTGACGCAGGATACCGGGATTCTGGATTCCAGCGCGATTGATACTGCAGACGCCGTGTATAAGGCATGGACGCGCGATGAGAGCATCAGCCTGAAAGAGTATCTCTCATATGCCGCCAGCCAGAACTGGATTGATATTTCCAAACTTTCTGCCGACAGTGCTTACCTGAACTCAGATGAGGTCTATCAGGCGCTGACTTATTATATTTCTTCTTATCTGGCAGAAGATACCTGGTTCAGCAAGCTGCTCTATAAATATATGCTGCTGCAGGACCGGTTATATCCGGAAGAAGTTTGCCAGCTTCTGTATGACCAGAATATTCTGACCAAAGACGACGAGGCATACAGCAGTTTCCAGGCTGGAACTCTGTCACCGGCAGATCTGATTCTCCAGAAGATCCAGTCTCTGGAGATCAAACCCAAGCAATTGGCTCTGGACCCATGTTCCGGATCAATTGTAGTGACGGAACCTGATACCGGGGAAGTGAGAGCGCTGGTAACCTATCCGGGCTATGACAACAACCGTTTAGCGAATCAGATGGATACAGGATACTACAATCAGTTGTACAATGACCTGTCTACACCATTTTATAACAAAGCGACCCAGCAGCTGACGGCGCCCGGTTCTACTTTTAAGCCGGTCATGGCTGCAGCCGCCCTGAACGAAGGAATCGTTGACAACAGCACAATCATTAACTGCAACGGCCTGTTTGGAGAGGGGCTTGTGGATAAGGGTGACCAGATCCACTGCTGGTATGCGCCCGGCCACGGGGACTTGAACATCATTGGAGGAATTCAGAATTCCTGCAACGTATTTTTCTGTACTATCGCCTACAGGCTGGGGCTGAACGGGGCGAATGAATTTGTCCAGAAAGACGCCCTGAGCAAGATTCAGACATATGCGCAGATGTTCAATCTGGATCAGAAAACCAATCTGCAGATCCCGGAATCCACTCCGCATATTTCGGATGAACTGGCGATCCCGTCTGCGATCGGGCAGGGTACCCATTCCTATACAACCTCCCAGCTGGCGCGTTATGCCTTGACCATAAGGAATAACGGGGTCAGCTATGACCTGAACCTGCTGGATAAGGTGACGGATTCCTCTGGGAATCTCCTGGAAGAATTCTCGCCGCAGATTTCCAAGCAGACGCAGCTTTCTCAGGTGGTCTGGGATGATATTCACGAGGGCATGCGCGGCGTGATTCAGATCAGCAGCGAATTTGCGGATTTTCCAGTGGAGCTGTACGGCAAAACCGGTACTGCGCAGGAATCAAAAACCCGTCCAAACCATGCCTTATTTATCGGTTATTCCCATTATGGCGAGGAAGAAGATATTGCTTTTGCAATACGTATTGCCTATGGTTATTCTTCCACCAACGCCAAAATGGTAGCAAAAGATATGCTTCAATATTACTATAATCTGGAGGATGAAACAGAAGTTCTGACCGGAACATCCGCGCAGGAGGGAATTTCCAATACTGTAACGGATTAATTCCGTTTTACCTGGCAATCTACAAAAGAGAAAAAAAGTAGAACGGAAATGAGGAGGAACAGTATGAACGACGTAATTGTAGTAACATCTGGAAAAGGCGGTGTGGGAAAGACTACCACAGCCGCCAATCTGGGCATAGGGCTCGCAGCCCTTCAAAAAAAGGTTGTGATGGTGGATACCGATATCGGCCTCCGGAATCTGGATGTGGTTTTGGGACTGGAGAACAGGATTGTCTATAATCTGGTGGACGTGATCGAAGGCCGCTGCCGCCTCAAACAGGCGCTGATCCGGGACAAGCGCCAGAAGGATCTTTATTTGCTGCCATCCGCCCAGACCCGGGACAAGACTGCGGTGACTCCGGAACAGATGTGCAAGCTCTGTGAAGAATTGAAGACGGAATTCGATTATGTGATCCTGGATTGCCCGGCCGGGATTGAACAGGGATTCCAGAATGCCATTGCCGGAGCCAACCGGGCTGTAGTAGTTACCACGCCTGAGGTTTCATCCATCCGTGACGCAGACAGAATTATCGGTATTCTGGAGGCCTCCGATCTGAGAGATATTTCTCTGGTCATCAACCGCATCCGCCCGGATATGGTGAAACGGGGGGAAATGATGTCGGTGGAGGATGTGGAAGAGATCCTGGCTGTACCGCTGATCGGGGTCATTCCGGACGATGAGCATGTGGTTGTTGCCACGAACCAGGGCGAACCCATCACAGGCTCGGCTTCAGCCGCGGGAACTGCCTACCAGAATATCAGCCGCCGGATCAACGGGGAAGAAGTGCCATACCTGGAGCTGACGGCAAAAAAAGGCTTCTTCCGGCGCATTTTCAAAAAATAGGAGGCATTTCATGGGTATGTTTCATGAACGGAAACAATTTTCCGGTACGGTAGCCCGGGAACGGCTGGCAACCCTGCTGAGCGCTGAACGGCTGGCCTGTTCTCCCCGAAATATACAAATGCTGAAAAATGACCTGACAATGACGATCAACCGGTATTTACCGGCAGATGAAGCGGCTATAACGATTCAGATCGATTATTCGCCGGCCGTCATGACAATCAAGGTACCGATACAGAAGACAGAGGATACGCATGCTAAAACAATATAAGCTTAAAGACTACAATTTCAGACTGATACTACTGTTGGTGGCTATCAGTATCTTTGGCATTCTGCTGGTGGGTTCCGCCGATCCGGCACTGCAGAAGAGGCAGATGGTCGGGGTAATCGGCGGCCTGATCCTGATGTTCATCGTATCTCTGATGGACTACAGCTGGATCCTTAACTTTTACTGGTTGATCTATATCCTGAATCTGGGGCTGCTGTTGCTGGTCCTGGTGACCGGGGATACCAAAAAGGGGGCATCCCGCTGGATACAGATCGGCGGGGATAACGGCTTCCAGTTCCAGCCTACGGAAGTGGCCAAAATCATGCTGATTTTGTTCTTTGCGATGTTCCTGATGAAACACGAAGAGGATCTGAACACGCTGAAGACGATTGTAAAAGCGGTGATTTTACTGGCCATACCTCTGGCGCTGGTAATCCGGCAGCCGGATTTGAAAAACACCATCACCATAGGGATTATTTTCTGTATCCTGATGTATGTGGCGGGGCTGAGCTATAAAATCATCGGAGGAATCCTCCTGGTAGTGATTCCGCTGATCCTGATCGCATTTTTCCTGATCACACAGACCGATCTTGAAATCATCGACTCCTATCAGAAAGAGCGGATCATGACCTTTCTGGACCCGGAGAACGAGGAGTATTCAGAATCTGCCATACAGCAGAATAACTCTATTACAGCCATAGGAAGCGGTCAGCTGACGGGAAAGGGCCTGAATAATAACAAGGTTTCCTCTTCCAACAAAGGGAATTTTGTAGCTGAAATACAGAATGATTTTATCTTTGCGGTAGCAGGAGAGGAGCTGGGATTTGTGGGCTGTTTTGCCATACTTCTGTTGCTTTTCTTCATTGTATATGAATGTATCCGAATGGGAAGGCGGGCAAAGGATTCAGCAGGGCATACGATCTGCTGCGGGGTAGCTTCGCTGGTTGCCGTCCAGAGCTTTATCAATATCTGTGTCGCGACCGGCCTTCTGCCCAATACAGGAACACCACTGCCTTTTGTCAGCTATGGGCTGACTTCCCTGTTCAGCCTGTTCATTGGAATGGGGCTGGTACTCAATGTCGGACTTCAGAACCGAAATTATTACGGAGGTGAAAAAGCCTATGAACATCGGATTCATCGCGCATGATGAAAAAAAGATATTGATGCAGAATTTCTGTATCGCATACCGGTCCATTCTGTCAAAGCATGAGCTCTACGCTACAGGCACAACCGGACGGATGATCGAAGAGGCCTGCGGGCTGAGCATTCACAAATATCTGGCCGGCCATGTGGGCGGCGTTCAGCAGCTGGCAGTACAGATCGAACAGAACGATATCGACCTGCTGATCTTTCTGCGTGACCCGCAGAGCCCTAAAAGCCACGAACCGGATGCCAAACATTTAATTCGTATCTGTGACATACACAGCATTCCGCTGGCGACTAATCTGGCGACAGCCGAGATGCTGGTGAAATCATTAGACCGGGGAGAGATGGAGTGGCGTGAAATCTACAGATAATCGGAAGAATATTCATATCCTGAACCGGGTGCTGATCGGCACAGTGATCTGCATCGTGGTTTTGTTCGCCATTTTTGTTATCCTGCTGATCAAACAGGACAGGGAAATGGATCTCTCCCAGTCCTATTCACCACAGGCAGCGGAGAACTCCGGGAAAGGCTCTGAGTTTTCTCTGCAGAAGGCGCCGGCGTTCGCTTCCGGCCTCTGTGTATCAGAGGGAGCAGTTGTACTGCCTGATGTGATGCTGCAGGGCAACACGGAAAAAGGGCTGCTGTTTAATCTGGACACGGGAGAAGCGCTTTTTGCCCAGGGGATCTATGACCAGGCATATCCTGCCAGCATTACCAAAATTATGACTGCGATACTTGCCGTAAAATATGGTACGATGGAAGACCAGGTTGTCATGGCTGAAGGAGATTTTGCTCTGGAAGAGGGCTCTCAGGTCAGTGGTATGGCTGCAGGCGATATTGTAACGATGGATCAGCTTTTCCATGCCCTTGTGGTCTATTCGGCCAACGATGCGGCCATGGCAATTGCCCGCCAGATTGGAGGGACTGTCGATCATTTTGTTGAAATGATGAATGAGGAAGCCCTGGCACTGGGCATGACAGGGACTCATTTTATCAATCCTCACGGCCTGCACGACGGCAGTCACTATACGACGGCATATGACGTATATCTGATGCTGAACGAAGCTTTCCGCTACAGTGCTTTTACAGATGCCATACAGATGAATATGTATCATCTGAAGGTCACCCGGGGGGACGGAAGCCAGGTTTCTTTCCGTCTGGATTCAACGGATAAATACCTGACAGGTGAGAAGACTGCCCCCAAAAATGTAAATTTGCTGGGAGGCAAAACAGGGACTACCAGTGAAGCGGGAGCATGCCTGGCAATTATCGCCCAGAACGCCTATGGCGTCCCATATATGGCAGTCATATTAAATGCAGATAACAGGTCTATTCTCTATGAGGATATGAATAAACTATTGATGCAAATTAATTCCTAAATTTTTTGAATTCTGCTTGTATTTTTTGTTCAAATACACTATAATTAGAGCATGAACTAAGAAGTTTTTAGTCAAATTACTAATATTAGTCCAAGGAGGAAACTGCTATGGTTCAATTAATTGTCGGTAAAAAAGGAAAGGGAAAGACCAAATACCTTCTGGATAAGGTAAATACAGCGATTAAAGCTGCCAACGGCAACATTGTCTATCTAGACAAGAGTTCCAAACACATGTATGAGTTAAACAATAAAGTCCGTCTGATTGATGTTTCTATCTACCCGCTGAAAAACAGCGATGAGTTTATCGGTTTCATTTGCGGTATCCTTTCTCAGGATCATGATCTGGAGCAGATGTATCTGGACAGTTTTCTGCGTTTATCCAGACTGGAAGGCAACGAGTCTATGATCGACGATTGTGTCAGCCAGCTGGAGAATGTCAGCAAAATTTTCAATGTTGATTTTATTCTCAGCGTTTCCATGGATAAAGAGGAATTGAGTGCCAGTCTTCAGGAAAAGGTTATTCTGGCTTTATAAATACATACCATAAGCATAAATCAGGAATAATTCTGCCCGGCGGAATTGTTCCTGATTTATTTACTATGAAACCCCGGACGGCAGCCACGAAACGGAGGTATAAGTTTTTTCTTATATCCTCGTTAAGAAAAAAATGAGTTGATTTTCATTAGGGTTATGTTAAAATAACTCTGGACAATTTAATAACCAGCATGCAGCGGTACGCCGGAGAAATGCCGGCGTTTAATAGGGAATACAGTGTAGAATCTGTAGCAGCCCGCTTTACTGTGATAATTATGCGATCTTCTGAATGCCACTGGCCGGTTACAGGCTGGGAAGGCGAAGACCGTGACGATTTAAGCCAGGAGACCTGCCCTGCATCGTATCAACGTGTTTTCGGTGGGGAAAAACAGGTAAATTGAAGAAGAAATTTGGATATTTACATATGGCACTGCCTCACGGCGGTGCTATTTTTGTTGTATCAGAACGTTTAAATTTTATGACCCGACTCAGAGACACAGAAGAAAAGGAGGAACTTATGAAACAAAATTGGAAAAAACTCTCAGGCGTTTTGCTGGGCGCGGTACTTGCCGCTGGATTGCTGGCTGGCTGCGGGGGGACCGCTGATACGTCTGCTTCCGGCAGCCAGCCTTCCGGCGGCAGTCCGGCCACAAGCTCAATTTCCGCCCCGGCCGGCAGCGCTTCTTCTGCTGCGGTCAGCAGTTCCGGTCAGGAAACGGCAGAAGTCAAAAATGAGACCGAAGAAATTGTTCTGGGCTCTGTCAGGGATATGATTCCCGGAGAGGGAGATGCGTTTTATGTAAATCTTTCCGCTCAGGTCTGGGAACCTCTGGTCATTAATAACAACCATGCGCTGGAGCCTGGACTTGCAGAATCGTGGGAATTCAACGATGACTGCACAGAGTGGACATTTCATCTGGCAGAAAACGCTGTCTTCACCGATGGGGTAAAGTTTGATGCGGATGTATGCATCCAGAATATTGAACGCTATAAGACAGGTCCACTGACCTCTACCTATACTTCCCTCAGCATTGATAAGTCCTTTCCCAATCTGAAGGAAATTGTAAAGGTGGATGATTATACTGTAAAGTTCGTCTTCAATGAGCCGATTACCACTCTGGACGCACTTCTCGGTGACTACGGAAGTCCAATGATCAGCCCCAATTGCTTTGACCCACAGACAGGGGAAATCACTTCTCAGGTTGTCGGGACCGGCCGTTATATGATCGAAGAGCATGTACAGGACCAGTACGCGGTCTTTGTAAGAAATGATAATTACTGGGGTGATAATCCAGGAAAAGTAAAACGCTACCGCGTGAACTGTATCCCCGATTCGGAAACCCGCTATTCCGCGCTTGTTTCAGGAGAAATCATGGGTCTCATGGATAACGGCGCAATTATGGTAGACGCAGCCGCTAAGCTGGCAGAAAGCGACGACCGATTCGAGATTGAACCTACAAAAAGCCATATGACTCATTACCTCTATGTCAATGGTTCCAAAGAATATCTGGGAGATGTTAAACTCCGCCAGGCCATCAGCTGTGCCATCGACCGGGATCAGCTGAACGAAACACTGTACCAGGGGCTATGTTATCCCGCTTACAGCGCGCTGAGTAATCAGACGCCTCTTTACAAGGAAATTCAGGGAACATATGATCTGGACCGGGCCAAGGAGCTGGCGGATGAAGTGCTCCAGGGACAGAGGCTTCAGGCAACACTGATCATCGGACAGCGTGTGGTTGACGGTTATCCTGCGAAAGCAATGGCGGAATATATGCAGTCAGCTCTCTCCGAAATAGGAATTGATATCAGCATTGAACTGTTGGACAATGAAGTTACCACAGAGCGCCTGAAATCCGGAGATTATGATTTTTGCATCAACGTGACCGGGCTGAACAGCGCAGACCCCTATTCCACGCTCTACAGCTGGATGGATTCCGAAGGCTCTTACAATGTGGATTACCACTGGAATTATTCCAATACGGAGGTGGACAAGCTTCTGGCATCCGTGTTGAATGAAAAGGATGCCGACAAGCGGGCTGAGATATATGGGCGGCTGCAGGAAATCTCTGCTGAGGAGCTTCCGGTGATCCCGATCCTTTACTATGTCAACGTAAATATTCATAATAAAGAAATCACAGGCTATACTTCAGAGCTGTTTGACGGCGTCAGCATCCCGACTCTGGAATGGGCCGCGAACCGATAAAAATGGGAATTGCAAAGTATATTGGTAAAAAATTGATTATGCTGATTCCTGTGCTTTTCGGCATTACAGTTCTGGCGTTTCTGCTGGGCGTCCTATCCCCGGGCGACCCAGTGGAAGCCGTTCTGAATCCGGACGGCACACAGATCGTGAGCGACGAAGAATATGCGATTATGAGGGAACGAATGGGACTGGATGATCCGGTCCCTGTTCAGTATGTAAAATGGTTGAAAAATGCTCTGACAGGTGATTTGGGCAGATCCTTTTTTACCAACAAGGAAATTAGGGATCAGCTCGCTTACCGTCTTCCCTATACAATCCGTCTGGCCTGCTTCGGCATGTGCCTGACAGTGGTGTTCGGACTTGGCTTCGGTATCCTGATGGCCCGCTATAGAGACAAATGGCCGGACAGGCTCCTTCGATTGATTACGACACTCATGCTGTCGGTACCCGGCTTCTGGCTGGCGATCCTGCTGATCCTGGTTTTGGTAGAACAGCTGCACCTTCTGCCAACCAGCGGTCTCAATGGTTTTTCCTCCTATATTATGCCGGGGATCACGGTCGCGTTCTCCACAATCGGCGTGTGTGCTCGTCTGACCAGAACCGCAGTTTTGGACGAGCTGGGCCGCCAGTATGTGACGGTCGCCAGCGCTAAAGGAATGAAGGCGAAAACAGTCACATTCCGCCATGCATTCCGGAATTCGCTGATTCCAATTACAACTTTTCTGGGAAATTATTTTGCAGGTATCCTGGGGGGATCGACAATCGCTGAAGTTATTTTCAACATACCGGGCATCGGGAACTATGCGATCTCCGCGGTAAAATCCAGAGACTATTATGTGGTTCAGGCATATGTGCTGTTTAGCGGCCTGGTCTATGTGGTGATAAATATTGTCATCGATCTTTTATATCTGGTGCTGAATCCTAAGATAAGGGTAGGTGAGAAGGTAGGGTGAAAAAGAGAAATATCGGTTTTACCGCAGCGTGTGTGCTTTTGGGAGCTATTCTGCTGATGAGTGTCCTGGCCCCTTTACTTGCGCCATACGACCCCAATCAGATCGATATGAAAAATGCGCTGGCCGGGCCTTCTGCCGCTCATTGGCTGGGAACAGACAACATAGGCAGAGATTTTTTCAGCCGCGTGATGTATGGGGGACGTCAGTCTATACTGCTGGCGCTGGCGGCTACCAGCCTGTCCATGGGCCTGGGCTGTGTGATCGGACTGATCGCCGGCTATTTCGGCGGCATACTTGACCTGGTCATCACTTCCGTATCAAACATCTTTCAGGGACTTCCCGGAATGACTATGATGATCGCAATTGCGGGTATTATGGGCTCCGGGGTACACAGCATGCTCCTTGCCCTGGTACTGACCTCCTGGGTCGGATTCTCCAGACTTGTACGGGGTGAAGTCATGAAGGTGAAACAGGAAGCTTTTATTGATGGACTGAGAAGCATAGGGGCGGGAAACGGCCGGATACTCTTCCTGCACATAGCGCCTAATCTGCTGAGCAGTATACTGATCATTTTTGCAACCCGAATTGCAGGTTCCATTTTATCGGTAGCTGCGCTGAGTTTCCTGGGGCTGGGCCTTCAGCCGCCCACGCCTGACTGGAGTATCATGATCAATGAGGCGAGAGCCTATTACCGGACCAATCCCCTTCTGGCAATCGCGCCGGGCATTTGCATCGTCTGCCTGTCTTTCAGCATCAATGTCATTGCAGACGGACTCCGGGACCGTTTTGATGTGCGCAGAGACAGTATACCGGATTAATTGGTAAGAAAGGATTGGCTATGGGAGAAAATATTATACTTAAAGATTTCAGCGTCAGCTTTCAGACCTCCCAGGGGGAGGTAAAAGCTGTCCGCGGGGTAAATACTGTGTTCGAGTCCGGAAAGGTAACGGGAATGATCGGTGAAAGCGGGAGCGGTAAATCTGTGCTGGGAATGGGGATTCTCAAACTGCTTGCTGCAAACGCCAGGATCAGCGGACAGTGTTATTACGGAGATGAAGAAATCAGCGCCTACACAGAAAAGCAGATGACCTCTTTCAGAGGCTTGAAAATTGGCCTGATCCCACAAAATCCTGCGGAATCCCTTGATCCGGTGATCCGCATTAAAAAGCAGCTGATTGAGGCTGTAACCACTCATGACCGTTCCCGAAAGAAGGAAGCTGAAGACAGGTATTGTCTATTAATGAAAAGATTTGGTTTTAAAGACCCGGAATCAATCGGACGCAAATACTCCTTTCAGTTGAGCGGAGGCATGAATCAGAGAATCATATCGGTACTCGGCCTGATGTGCAGCCCCGGCTGGATGCTGGCGGATGAGCCTACAAAAGGTCTGGATGCGATTTTACGAAAGCAGGTCTATGGGGTCCTCAGAGAGGTATTAAAGCGTGATACAGAGAGCATGATAGTCATCACTCATGACATAATACTGGCAAGACGGCTGTGTGACAATATTCTGGTTCTCTACCAGGGTGAGGTTCTGGAGCAGGGCAGTGCGGAACTGGTTCTGGAAAGCCCTCTTCATCCTTATACAACAGGATTGATCGCATCCCTGCCGTCTCATGGAATGGTTCCAATTCCGTTTCCCATGGCGGAACGGTCCGGCAGGCCCGGCTGTGTGTTTTATCCCAGATGCCCGTACGGAACAGAGCGCTGCGGAAGTGAAAAGCCCTGCGATTACACCGTTCCGGACGGCAGAAAGGTCAGGTGTTTCCGGTATGCTCAGAGTTGAGAATCTAAAAAAACATTTTGTCATTGGTGTAATCAGAAAGCACCGTGTGGACGCAGTCAAAGGCGTTTCCTTTGAAATCCCAGAAGGAGGCAGCCTGGGAATAGCGGGGAACAGCGGATGTGGAAAATCTACGATCGCCCGTATCCTCATGGGCCTTGAAGAGCCGGACTGCGGAACTATCTATCTGGACGGAGAACGCCAGGACGCCCTGTCTGCCTCGGCGGTCAGGATCAGAAAGAAAAAAATGCAAATGATATTTCAGCATCCGGAAGCCTCCCTGGACCCACAGAAGACCATTCTTTCCAGCATGATGGAGCCTATGGTTATCCATAAAATGTGTGAAAGCACCCGGGGACGAAAAGAGCGAATCCGTGAACTCTTTGAACTGGTGGGAATTTCTGAAAGCCTTTTTTCCAGATATCCTCATCAGATCAGCGGCGGTGAAGCCCAGAGAATAATGATTGCAAGAGCACTGACGCTGGAACCCAAAGTCCTGATTCTGGACGAACCCACTTCCATGCTGGATGTGTCCATTCAGGCTCATATGATGAATCTATTAAAAGATCTGGGACACAAAATGAATTTAACCTATCTGTTTATTTCACATGACCTTGAAGTCCTGAGCTGGTTTTGCAGCCATATCTGCATCATGAACCAGGGGACATTTGTGGAAACCGGAAAAACCGAGGAAATTATTCATCATCCCGGACACCCGTTTACCCGTGAACTGGTGGAAAGTTTCTCTGAATTTTAAAAAGGAGACAGTGAATGAATCAGCATAATATTCAATATTTCTTAACGGCTGTGGAAGAGCAGAGCTTCAGCAGGACAGCCAGGAAATACTTTGTCAGCCAGGCCGCGGTAACTCAGCAGATCGCCTCCATTGAAAAAGAGCTTCAAACAGTCCTGTTTATAAGGAAAAACAATGGGATTGAGGTGACAGAGGCAGGACTGTATTTTTATGAAAAAATAAAAAAACTGTTGGAAGAATACAGAGAGATATCCGGTAATCTCCGCCGTTTCCGGGAAGAAAAGCCGGAGACTCTGCTGATCGGCGTATCAACACTCCAGGAATATGAATGGTTAATCCCCTGCCTGAAGAAATTCAGCGAAACAGATAAAAGGACCGGCTTCCAGGTAAGAGCAGGCTCTCCCGGACAGCTCCGGGATATGCTGAAGAATGGCAAGCTTTCTTTCTTTTTATCAGATAATCCTATATTTGCTGAGGAAGACGGGCTGGAAGCACTGCCTGCCTATTGTACCGGTATCAGCATCATTGCGGGGACGGGAAGTCCGCTGTTTGATAAAGAGGAGATCGGTATTGAAGATTTGAAGGGCATACCGCTGATCTTGGCCGAAGCTGAAAGACGTGATACAGAGTGGTGCGATTTTGAGTTTTACCGGTTTTGCCGGAGCGCCGGTTTTGTGCCAGAGGTATCCGGCCATGCGGCCAGCTTTTTAGAAGCAGTTATTCTCGCAGATGAGGGAAAAGGCGTGGTTGTATATATGGAGGATATATCCGGCAGATACAGGGAAAGTCCCTTCAGAAAGATCAGGCAGCTAAAGGTATCCGTTTGCATGCAAAAGTTCCTAATCCACCGAAGAAAAGAAGAAAATCCGGACCTGCTGCGCCTGCTGAAATATTTGTCGGGGGCAGAGCGGAGTCACCAAAAGATCGGACGTGCAGATCTGAAATCTGATTTCGGGGTTCTCTGGAAAGAGGCGCTGAAGCAGGAAGACGGCTCTTATAGCCGACGTCTCCTGGATGATACGGCAGAAATTGATTTCTGGCATCGCTTTATGGAGAAGAAGAGCATCTACCGGCAAGATCCCTGGGCGGTACGCATGTCCGGCGTGGTCACGGAGCTGATTCGGGACATGCGCCCGGAAAGCATTCTGGAAATAGGACCTGGCTGGGGGAATTATACGATGGATCTCGCCTCAATCTGCGAAGAAATGTATTGCCTGGATCTCTCACCGGATGTGCTGGACTATATCAAACTATGGGCGAAAAAGCTCAATAAGCCGGAAATACGGACAATTTTGAGCAAATGGGAGGATTATGAAGAGGATCGGACCTATGACATTATTTTTGCTTACAACTGTTTTTACAGAATGCTGCATCTGCGGGAGTGCCTGGAGAAAATGAACCGCATGGCTGGGAAGCTGTGCATCATCGGCATGGGTCTAGGGGAGGTGGAGAATTATTACAGGGAAATGGAAAAAGCCCTGCAGGTGCGTCTGGCATATGATAAAAAAGATTATATCTATTTTATCAACATTCTATATCAGATGGGAATTGATGCCAACATACAGATCATACCTCTCTCAAAAGATATTACGTTCCAGACCTGGGAGCAGGTGGTGCAATATGGAACCTCCTGCCTCTATGAACGCCAGGCTGAGATGAACAGTCACGGACCGGAGATAGAGAATATACTGAAGAAATATTTCCTCAGAAAACGGGATGGCAGTTATCACTACCGATATGACTACAGAGGGACACTGATCTATTGGAAGCCAGCTGGATGACGGCAATCAGATTCGTCCCGGCATGATACATAATTTAAATTATTTCTGTTCAGAGACATTCTTCGGAATGTCTCTGAAACTTTTCCTTGAGTAATGGTGGGGATGATGGTAAAATACAAATGGAGTGTAATCTGGGGATTATTAATTAAGGAGCATAAAAGTTGTTCAATAAAAAGAATAAGCATATCAACATAAATATCGGGACAGTGATCTTTGGAGCATTGTTCCTCTATTTAGTCATAACCGTCATCATTTATCTGACGGCGGACCATATTTCATCTTATCAGGTGACATCAGGACCCTTATCCAAAAATGAAACATATACGGCCCTTGCCATGAGATCAGAGGAAGTGGTAAATGCCACAACGGGAGGCTATGTCAGTTATTTTCTGGCCGACAGCTCAAAGGTTGCGAAAAATGGTACTATTTGCGGAATCAGCGACACACAGAATCTCCTGGAGAATAAAACCTTAACCTCCTCGGATCTGGCTGAGCTGCGTTCCATTGTTTCCCGGTATTCCAAATCTTTTGATGGTAATGATTTCAACTCTGTCTATGATCTCAAATATTCTCTGGACGGAGCTGTTCTGAATACAGGTGATTCATCCACAATCGCCGGAACTATGTGTACGGCGGACAGTGATGGAATCGTCGCTTATTCCTGTGACGGGTATGAATATCTGACACCGGAAGAACTGACAGCCGACAATTTCCGCACAAAGTCCTATAAGAAAAACAAGCTGAGAACGAATGACCAGATCAGTGCAGGCGACCCGCTGTACCGACTGATCAAGAGCGAGACATGGTCTATCGTCATACCGGTGACGGACAAGCAGACAGTCCGCCTGGCCTCCCATGACCGGATTAAGGTCAAATTTTTAAAGGACGGGCACAGCGAAACCGGGCAGCTGAATCTATTCGTCGCCGGGGATCAGAGATACGTCAGGATAACCTTCACAAGTGGGATGCTGCGCTACTGCAATGAACGTTTTCTGGACGTAGAGCTGGTGACAAATACGAAAAGCGGACTGAAAATACCCGTATCCTCAATCGTCACTAAGGAATTTTATACTGTCCCAGTCTCTCTGAAGACCACCAGCGGAGAGAATGGTGAAGTCGGTTTCTTGCAGGAGATCATTGATGAAGACGGTAAAATCACCACCAGTTTCATCGAAACTACTCTCTATGCGGAAGACGCGGGAGACGGCAGCACTGAAGCTGTATATTATGTGGATAAAGATGTGTTTCATGATGGGGACGTCCTGGTTCAGCCGGATTCCAACACCCGCTTTACCATCGGGGCGACCGCCACGCTGGACGGAGTGTACTGCATTAACAAGGGGTATGCTGTTTTCCGTAAAATTTCTATAATAGACCAGAATGAGGAATATTGCATCGTAGACTCAGGAACTACATTTGGAATTTCGCAATACGATTACATTGTCCGCAACGGCAACAGTGTAAAAGAAGAAGATATCCTGTATTAAAGGAGGAATTGAACATGCTGCAGGAAAATTATGAAACAGTTGAACAAAAGATCCGGGAAGCTTGCGACAGATGCGGCAGAGAACGCAGCGAGGTAACGCTGATTGCAGTCAGCAAGACCAAACCGGTAGAGATGCTTCAGGAAATCTATGATTTGAACCAGCGGGACTTTGGAGAGAACAAAGTACAGGAGCTGACTGGAAAATACGAAGTGATGCCAAAAGATATCCGCTGGCATCTGATCGGACATCTTCAACAGAACAAAGTAAAATATATTGTAGATAAAGCCTGTCTGATCCATTCCGTGGATTCTCTCCGTCTGGCCGAAACCATCAATAAGGAAGCCGGCAAGCACAACTGTACAGTCCCTGTGCTGATAGAAGTCAATGTAGCTGAAGAGGAAAGCAAATTCGGGGTAAAAGTATCTGAGACACTGCCTCTCATAGAGGCGATTTCATTGCTTCCTGGAATATCTGTCCAGGGCCTGATGACAATAGCACCATATGTTACCGATCCGGAAGAAAATCGGCCTGTTTTCAAAAAATTAAAGGAATTAAGTGTTGACATTGAGAACAAAAACATTAATAATGTTACTATGAGTGTTTTGAGTATGGGAATGACTGGTGATTACGAAGTTGCTATCGAGGAAGGTGCCACCATGGTCCGTGTAGGGACAGGCATTTTCGGTGAACGCGATTACAGCATTCAGAAATAAAATCAATAGGAGAGAAATCATGAGTGTTTTGGACAAGTTTTTAGATGCAATCCGTTTGAATGATGACTACGATGAAGATGATGAGTTTTTTGATGACGATGATATAGATGAAATGGATGAAGCTCCAAAGCCTAAGAAACGTTTTTTCAAAAAGATGGCCGACGATGATCTGGATGATGATGAAGAATACAGGCCTAAGAAACAGGCGTCCAAGGTCGCTTCCACCCCCGTCAAGCAGGTGAAGCAGCCAAAAACCGCCGTTTCTTCCAAAGTTACACCCATGCGCAAGCGGGCTTCCAACAGCGGAATGGAGGTCTGTGTGATCAAACCTTCCTCAATGGAAGATACCCGGGAGATCGCCGACACACTGCTGGCTAATTGTACGGTTGTGCTGAATCTGGAGGGAATAGACGTGGAAGTGGCTCAGAGAATTATTGATTTCTCTTCCGGTGCCTGTTACTCCATCAACGGAAGCCTGCAGAAGGTTTCCAGCTATATCTTTATTCTGACCCCTGCCAGCGTTGAGATATCCGGCGATATCCAGGATATTCTGAACGGCGCGATACCGTCGATCCGTACAGAGTTTTGACATGGAACGTGAAGAACTGTTTTGCAGAAGAATGGAAGAACTGGCAGATGCCGCTTACAGCAGGGGCATTGTAACTTTCAGCGATTTTCTGGATTTATATGAACTTCATATGATACATGGCATAGACTGGAGGGGACACGGCGTCACTGTCGCTCACTCTGGAGGCTATGATTCGGCAGAGCGTCAGATAGCAGCATTTCTTCCTGATGCTCTGCTCTTTGAGTGGCAATATCCCTGGAAGTGTCTGAAAGTATTGCCGGCTGCGCCTAAGTTTGCAGAGACTCTGACCCATAGAGACTATCTGGGATCCATCCTGGGTCTCGGTATTGAACGCTGCAAAATCGGTGATATCTTAGTGAAAGGAAATGAAGCCTGCTTTTTCTGTCAGGAAAGAATGGCTGATTTTCTGCTGCAAGAGCTGAGGACCGTCCGGCATACGTCTGTTACCGTAGAAGCTTGCGATTTCCAGGAACAGGGCTTTCGGCCCGAAGAGGAAGAGATTACGGGAACAGTCGCCTCTGTTCGGCTAGATTCAGTGATTTCCCTGGCGTTTAGCATATCCCGCTCTTCCACCGCGCCACTGATTGAAGGGGGGAAGGTATTTGTGAACGGAAAGCTCATCACATCAAATGGCTACCATTTGAATGAAGGAGATCTCATCTCTGTCCGCGGACAGGGCAAATTCCGTTATGGTTCCATGATGAATCAGACAAAAAAGGGCAGAAAGCTGATCAATTTATTCCGCTATATTTAGTTTTCAACGTGTAATAAGGAGGAGAAGAGCATGGAGTCTCTAATTGTACAGCGTGAACATGAAGGTCTTGAGTTTTCCTATGAGATCATTTGGGAACGTGGTTTTGATGGGCTTTCCGGGGCGCTGGACAGGCTGCGGCTGCCATACAGGAAAATCTGTATTGTCTCAGACCACAATGTGGCGGAGCTTTATTTAAAAGATGTAGAGCGGGCGCTTTCGTCAACAGGCTGCCCGGTAAGTGCCTTTGTTTTTCCCGCAGGAGAGGAGCATAAAAATCTTAGTACAGTGCAAGAACTGTATCGATACCTGATTGAAAACAGATTTGAACGCAAGGATCTCCTTGTCGCCCTGGGCGGCGGCGTCGTAGGGGATTTGACTGGATTTGCGGCTGCTACTTATTTACGTGGAATTGCTTTCATCCAGGTCCCAACCACATTGCTGGCTCAGGTGGACAGCAGCGTCGGAGGAAAGACGGGCGTGGATTTCGATAAATATAAGAATATGGTGGGCGCGTTTTATCAGCCGAGACTAGTCTATATGAACAGCGAAACTCTGAAAACTTTGCCTTGCGATCAGTTCGCTTCTGGAATGGGGGAAGTGCTGAAAACGGGACTTATACGTAATCGTGACTTTTATGGCTGGATCATTGAACAGCAGGCGCAGATTGAGCTGCGAAATCCGGAAACGATGGATCATCTGATCCGGGAATGCTGCAGAGTGAAAGCTGCCGTGGTAGAAGAGGACCCTAAAGAACAGGGGGTGCGGGCAATCTTGAACCTGGGCCATACACTCGGGCACGCCATAGAAAAGCTGATGAATTTCCAGATGCTGCACGGTCAGTGTGTGGCGGTAGGAACCGTAGGAGCCGCCTACCTCTCATACAGGCGGGGGTACCTGACTGAGGAAGAATACCTTCAGATCGTCCGTACAAATCTTGCATTCCGGCTTCCTGTGTCAGTCCGGGGATTGAAACAGGAAGATATCCTGGGGGCAACGAAATCCGACAAAAAAATGGAAGAGGGCAAGATAAAATTCGTTCTGTTAAAAAATATCGGGGAAGCAGTCCTGGACCGGTCGGTTACCGATCAGGAATTACTTGATACCATCGCTATACTGAATGAGGAAGCATAATATGGAAAAAAACAAAAACACATTCATCAGTGCATCATTAGTGTTAGCAGGGCTCGCCGCACTGATCGGCCTGGACCAGTGGACAAAGCATCTGGCAGTTCTTTTTCTGAAAGGAAAAGATCCTGTAATTCTGATTCCCGGAGTCCTTCAGCTTCAATATCTGGAGAACCGCGGCGCGGCTTTTGGAATGCTGCAGAACAAGCAGTGGATTTTCTGGATCCTGACCGCCGCTTTTCTGGTTGTTGCGGTTATATTCTATATAAAAATACCGAAAACAAAACGGTATGTACCGCTCATTACCACTGCAGTTGTCCTGGTGGCAGGTGCTGTCGGCAATTTTATCGACCGCCTGGCCAATCAATATGTGGTAGATTTCGTCTATTTTTCACTGATTGATTTTCCGATCTTTAACACAGCGGATATTTATGTGACGCTTTCGGTGATCGTACTTTTGATACTGATATTCTTTTATTATAAAGAAGAAGATTTTAAATTTATCATGAAAAAGAAATCCGGAGAATAATATATGGAAGTCGTTACATTTACAGTAGAGGCGAGTGATGAGGGGACGCGGATTGACAGCTATCTCGCTCAGGAGCTTAATTCCCTTTCTCGTTCTTATCTACAGAAAATACTGAAGGGCGGCGGTGTGACCGCAGACGGGCAACAGGTGAAAGCCAATTACCGCGTCCGGGAAGATGAACAGATCATTCTCATGATTCCAGAGGAACAGGAGCCGGATATACTCCCGGAAAATATTCCTCTGGATATTTTATATGAAGATGAAGAACTTCTGGTAGTCAATAAACCGAAAGATATGGTTGTCCATCCCGCGGCCGGGCATTACCAGCACACGCTGGTAAATGCGTTGATGTTCTATTGTAAGGGAAGGCTGTCCGGAATCAACGGTATGCTCCGACCAGGCATTGTGCACCGGATTGACAAAGACACCACAGGAACTCTGGTTGTCTGTAAGACTGACAGAGCGCACCAGGCGCTGGCTTCACAGCTGGCTGTTCACAGCATTACCCGGAAATACCGGGCAATTATCCATGGAACTCTTTCCGAAGACCAGCTTACCATAGAGGGGCCCATCGGCCGTCATCCGACGGAACGAAAGAAAATGGCTGTTAATTTAAAAAACGGAAAACCGGCGGTAACACACGTAAGCGTCCTCGGGCATTTCAAAGGCTATTCTTACATCGAATGTGTCCTGGAGACTGGTAGAACCCATCAGATACGGGTTCATCTGGCAAGTATCGGCCATCCGCTTCTGGGAGACGTGCTATATGGGCCGAAAAAGTGCCCATTTTCCGGCCTTCAGGGCCAGACCCTCCACGCGATGGTGTTAGGCTTCCAGCACCCTGTGAGCGGAAACTACATGGAATTCACAGCACCGCTTCCAGAATATTTTCAGAAATTGCTGATAAAATTAGGCTGCTGAAAAAACATTCATGATTTTTCTATTACTGTACAATTTTCTGATTTTGTATTATAATGAAAACAAGACAAATGTATATAGAAGGGAGGCGTCTTTATGAATACTATATTAACGATCGGACGGCAATATGGAAGTGCAGGACATCAGATCGGACAAGAACTTGCAAAACAGCTGAATATACCCTGCTATGACAAAGAGCTTCTGGACCGGGCGGCAAAGGACAGTGGCCTGTGCAAGGAAGTTTTTGAGAACCATGACGAGAAACCCACGAACAGTTTCCTCTATTCACTGGTAATGGATACTTATTCTTACGGCTATTCTTCCAGTGTCTTATCAGATATGCCCCTGAACCAGAAGGTTTTTCTGGCTCAGTTTGACAGCATTAAAAAGCTGGCGCAAGAGGGGCCTTGTGTGATCATAGGAAGATGCGCAGATTATGCATTGGAGGATAATCCTAACTGCCTCAGTGTTTTTATTCATGCTGATCTCGATAAACGAATACGGAGGATCGCAAGGCTTTACAGCCTGACCGATGCCAAGGCAAAGGATAAAATCATCAAGACTGACAAACGCCGGGCCAGCTACTATAACTATTATACAAGCAAAAAATGGGGCGATCTGGATAGCTATAATCTGTCGCTGGACAGCGGCCTTCTCGGTATTGACGGAACAGTCTCCATGCTGAAATACGCTATAGACCTGAAAGAAAAAAACTGTAAGAAAAAAATATTTGACTGTGAACCTAAAGTCTGAGAAAGAGCTCAGTTCGTATCCAAGGACTGCTGCGAATCATTTACTGTGATAAGCGGCGGTCCTTTTATTGCACTTTCCGGTCAGCGCCTGCGCGGAACGCGTTCCGGCCATCCGGATATATTTCCATTCAGTATGGCAGAAAACATCCGGTCTTTTACTCCAGGGTCCCTTTGATTAAGTGAGGCCAGAAGTTCTTTGGCATACTGGCGTTTTGTATAGCCGTCTGCCGGGCAGGGATTTTTCTGTATGGGCAGTTCATATCGGTTTTTAAAACCAATCACATCTGCTTCACTGACAAACATCATCGGGCGTATGACTGTCAGATCCATCCGATCCAGATAGGTCCTGGGAGAAAAGCAGTGGAAACGTCCCTCATAGATCAGCGAAAGCAGCATTGTTTCCACAAGATCATCTCGGTGATGGGCATAAGCAACCTTATTGCAGCCCAGCTCCTTTACCGCCTGGTTCAGGGCTCCTTTGCGCATTTTGGCGCAGAGAGAGCAGGGGTTTTCCTCTTTTCGTTCCTGAAAGATGATCCTGGCAATCTCAGTCCGGACCACGGTATACGGCACTCCCAGTGTATCACAGACTTTTGCTATCTCTTCGAAATCCGATTCCTGAAATCCAAGATCCACTGTAACGGCACGAAGTAAAAAGGATTTTGGATAAAAACGCTTCAGACCGTGAAGCGCATAGAGCAGTGTCAGACTGTCTTTTCCGCCGGATACCCCGACCGCAATCTGATCCCCTTCCTCTATCATCTGATATTCATCTACAGCCTTCCTGGTCAGGCTCAATAATTGCTGCAATTTCATATTTTAAACCTCCGAAATAAAGACGATACTTATTATATAAGATTTTATCTAATTTGTAAATTGAGTTTCATAATTATTCATACTTAGGACATAATTCGCGGAGGAGTTTGTGGTATAATGGGCGTTAGCGGGTTAAAGCAAGCCAGCATATTTTATAAATCAACCGGGGAGACAGAACATGAAGTTTAAACCTGAAAGAAAACACTTACAATGGGGAATAACGGCATTTTTAGTGATTGCCGCAGCTATTTTATTTTACTATGTCATATTTCATATGGGCTCTTTGAAAAGCGGAATCAGCCTTCTGTTCAGTATCCTGACGCCTTTGATATACGGCGCGGTGATCGCTTATTTATTCTGGCCTCTTGTAAAATTGTTTGAGCGAAAAGTGTTTTTTCCTCTTTTCTCTAAAATGAAGGTTACCTTTAAGAAAAAAGGGCAGAAGGTCATCCGGCTCGTCAGCATTCTGCTGACTCTTTTTCTCATAATACTCGGTATCTATATTTTAATGGCCATGCTGATTCCTCAGATCATTAACAGCATCATGAACATAGCTGATAATTTTCCGCGCTATATAGACAATATCCAGACCTGGCTGTCCGATATGCTGAAAGAGCATCCAGACATGCAGACAAGCGTGAATGACATGATCAACAGCCTTTCCGTAAAGGCCGAAGACTGGATGACGCATGATCTCGTCCCACAGTTGAACAGTCTGCTGAAGGATCTGTCTTCAGGCCTGATGGGAATTGTTAATTTTCTGAAGAATTTAATACTGGGCCTGATCGTTTCCATCTATATCCTGCTCAGCAAGGAATCAATCACGGGAAATATCAAGAAAGGCCTTTACGCACTTTTTAAACCAGAACGCGCCAATCATATCATCAAAGATATCCGTTACATTGATAAGACCTTTGGCGGCTATATTATAGGAATGCTACTGGATTCACTGAATATTGCGGTCCTCTGTTATATTGGGACAACGCTGCTGGGAATGCCCTATTCAATCTTTATCAGTGTAATTGTCGGAGTGACGAACGTAATCCCATTTTTTGGACCCTACCTGGGCGCTATTCCCAGTGCCATATTAATTTTTATGGTCGATCCGATTCAGGCACTGTACTTTATCATATTTATTTTCATCCTGCAGCAGATCGACGGGAATTTTATCGCACCCAGAATTATCGGGGACTCCACAGGCATGAGCCCTCTGATGGTTCTCGCTGCAATCATGATCGGCGGTGGAATGTTCGGCATACCCGGAATGGTAATCGGTGTTCCTGTATTTGCGATCATCTGCACAATCATACGTAATTATGTAGGGAGCCTGCTCAGGAAGAAAAAACTACCGACCGATCATTCCCTCTATACGAATGTCGATCATGTGGATTCTGACACGAATGAAATTATATATTCTAATACAAAAAAAGACGTAACATCAGATGAGGTATTCTGCTTTGACTTTGACGAAGAAACATCTTCCAGCTCTAAAATTGACAAAAACGGGAAAGAGTGAAGCAGTAAAAAATAATTTTGCTGCTGTAAACTCTTTTAATATCTGATTGAGTGATTTATATCCATAAAGACCATAATATATAGTAACTAATCGGAGAATCCAGCCGAAAGGATTACATAAATATATTATGTAATCCTTTCGGCTGCTTTATGGTCATTCACTTTAACCCTTATTTTTCTGCTTCTCTGAGCTGGACTGCTGTTGCAGCTTTTCGCCGTCTTGATTCATTCATAGCTGCATAGTGTTTCTTTGTCGTATTTACATCCTTATGTCCAAGTACATCAGCAACCAGATAGATATCGCCTGTTTCCTCATACAACGCTGTGCCGTAAGTGCTGCGCAGCTTATGCGGGGTAATCTTTTTAGCCGTAGTCACTCGGCTGGCATATTTTTTGACCAGATTTTCTACGGTTTTCACATTAATCCGTTTCTTCTGCGAGGAGTAGAAGAGTGCGTGTTCATGGCCGGCCACAGGAGTGATTCCAGAACGGATTTCCATGTAATCCTTCAAAGCCTTCTCAACCTCAGGCCCAAAATAAACAATCATTTCATTTCCGCCTTTACGTACAACGCGGATCCCATTATTCCTGAAATCTACATCTTCCAGATCCAGGCCGACACATTCTGAAACTCGAACGCCCGTTCCGAGCAGGAGAGTGATAATCGCAAGATCTCTGTATTTTGTCTTTTCATAATATTTTCTCTGATGCGGCGTCATGGTACTTCCGCAGGACTCTACAAAATCCAGCAGCTTGGCAACCTCATCCGCTTCGAGACGGATAATTTCCTTTTGATGAAGTTTGGGCATATCAATCAAGAGCGTAGGGTTAGTTTGGATTAGTTCGTGTTTGTAATAATATGCATAAAAGGTACGCAGTGCTGATAATTTACGTTTAATGCCTTTTTCGCCGTTTGTTATATACTCATCAGATTCTGGAGGCTGGTACGCCTTCAGATATTCAATATATTCCTCCAGATCAAGCGCTGTAATCTGGTCCAGGACATCAGGAGTAAGCGTATCTGCTGATGAATTCCTGAAAACAGGATTTTCCTCCAGAAGAAACTGAAAAAAGATACGGATATCATAGGCGTATTTAATACGCGTACTGGTGGATGTGGTTGTGCTGATGGCCCGGAAAAAATCTTTTGAAAATTCAGGAAGAGTCTTCAAAACTTCCCGAAGCTTCAGAGTGTTTTCCATATCTGTCTGTTCGTGATAGGTGACGCGTTTATCCATGGTTAAACCTCCAAACCGTTAGAATAGAAGAAAGCATATTACAATATATAAAGCTCAGTGTTATATAGGTTATATTATTCCACCACAAAACTATTCGGAAAACACAGTGTGGCATTTTTCGAAAGCGAAGGATTCCCGAAGCGGTAGTTCTGACGTGCGACCTTTATTTCCCATGGGAGCACGGCGGTCAGAACTATTTGAAAAATCCTTGTTTTCCGAAAGCGGAGCGGTAGTTGCTCACAACCAGAACATATATTCTGGCAAGCGTCTTCCTGAATAGTTAAATTTACTATTCAGTATAAACGCTTAAAAATAGATTGTCAAACTATCCATTTTACCATATATAATTATCCAAATCTTAATTACCCAATTCTTCAACAGTTACACTTAAAACAAGTTGCAAACCTGGAAAACCTGAACCCAAATGTAAATAGGTATGTCCCACTTCTAAATCATTCTCAAAGCTAAAAAAAGTTTTAGACCGTTTACCGACTTTACCGCGTATATCTACACGAACAAGCTTATAATAATAAATCTTATCCATTCTTTCTTCTCCCTTTCTACCTTTTGTTTGATTAAAAAAAGTTTTCATGGTACAATATATATAGAAACTGTTTAATAACAAGTGTTAACACTTGTTATACTTATAAGATACCACATATGTTAACACTTGTCAACACCAATTTGAATGTGAGTTGATCTTATGGCATCGAAAGAAAAAATGACAGGAATTAGACTATCAAATGACCAAAATGCTAAAATCAGATATATAGCTGATTTTAACCACAGAAAACTAAATGATGAATTTAGACTTATTGTGGACAAACATATTCAAGCATTTGAATATGAACATGGTGAAATTAAAGTAGAAAAAGAATAAAGGAGGATCTTATATGTTAGAAAGAAAGGATTTAGAAGCAATAGCAAAATTAATTGATGTAAAATTAGAAAAGACCGAAAGAATACTATTAGATGAAATTGTGAGAACCCAAAACATACTAGAAGAAAAAATCAATACTGTACAAAAAAATATTGATGAATTAAAACAGTATTATAAAATCACAAGACTGGAAAGTGATAATACATCTCTGTTAATTCAAATGATTACTGAATTACAGAAGAGAGTCACAGAATTAGAATCTAAAATAGCATAAATAAAAGAGGAAACAGAATAAAAGAGATTCCAGCCAAGCGGTCGCTATTGCATACGCTCCCGATCAGCCGGAACCTCTTTTATTCTATTTCCTCTGCAGCTAGTATAAGACCATGATTTTGATAGTATTCCACAATTCGCTTCGTCAATCCCAAGTCACAGGTCACCCGCTTGAAATGTTCATGCTCTTCCTGCATCTCATAACGGAGAAGCTCGACCTCTGCCCCTTCTAAGAAATACAACTGTTCAATAGGCTTCTGAACGTTCCGAGAGCACCAGAAACGCTTCTTACCGGATGTGCTTGTGCAAAGCTCTTTTGTAATGTACTTAGTAACATACTTAGCTACCGCTTGATTATTTTGAACTTCTGTAGCAGTTGTCCATCCAAAGCCGTAATCTGTGATGTTATAAATCGGTTCCCCCTCTTTCGTGAAGTGTCCGCTGAACTGCATCTGTAGTTCTGGACAGCAGGAGAGTAGTCCATGAAAATGATATGCCCCGTCCTTATGCAGTTCCGGAACGATCAAGTATTTCATATCCGGGCATTTTCTCAATTTAAGGTTCTTAAACCATTTTGAAACTTTTTTAGAGCATTCCGCATAATCATACCGATTGACTTGTTTTGCGTCTAAAGTAAGAGTGATAAACCATTCCCAATGATTAGACTTTGACACACTGTATATAGACTGGATTGTCCTATTTTGACTATTCCTAATACTGCGTTCTATATCTGGTTCTGTATTCAGTTTTTTCTTCTCTTCTTCTTTTTTTCCACCAGTATATACAGGGTGTGAGTAGATACGTGTTTCTGTTTCCCCGTCCACATAATGCAGACATTTCACGTTATATACCATACAGCACCCCTATGTAGTTTACTTTAATACACTAAACTATTAAATAAGTTATCCACAAAGATTTTAAGACCTGAGTCTTAAGTGTTGCCATAGTCAAGTATAGGCAACACCTTCCGGCCGGCCGCTACTCGGCGGGGTCCCCATGTCCCCGTCCTGCGTGGCGTCCGTCTCTGGAGGTGCTGGCTTTTGTAATTCCTGCCCAAAAATAATATGCGTATCGTAGAGAGAGTAATATTTCTTATGACACTTGAAAAATTCACTTCCCACTTTTTCTTTCATCGGATACCAAACCTTAACACAGCAGAAGAGTTGCCCAAGTGTCAGAATGCCTAGAATTTTCCCAGCCTTTCCAAAATTGTTCACTTTCCGATGAATGTATTCATATTCAATGAGACTCCTAATCTGCCTGTCCAGCATCCGGTCAAACTGAGCTACAAGAAAAATATCATAGCCTAAATGTCTATGCTGCGTAAAAAAGGAGAGCCAGTCATTACGGCCTTTCTGGCCCCAGTCACGAGCATTAAAAAGAAGCTGTGCTTCATCAATAAAAAGCCGAAGCCGACCTTCTTTTTTACGAACAGTTAAATTAAGCTCCGAAAAATAGGAATCCGAATAGGCACGAAGAAAAGAAGGCGTAAGCTCTTCATTGTCCCTATAACAGAATTTTCCATTGTTACGATGAATTTTATTAAGATCAATTTGAAAGTTGCATATACAGGCATATCCAGCGCCCAAAGAGTTATAGATCATACGTGCGATATGCAAAGACTTTCCGCTTCCCGGAGTGCCACTGTACAGATAGATCATAGTTATTCCCCCTTTACTCAATCGCTCGAATCCAACGTAAGATAATCTGCCAAAGATAGAAGATACCAATGGCTCCCAACCAGGCAAGACCAATCGTGATAAATTCAGAGATCGGTACAAAAAAGTTAAGCCAGCCGATGTATTTATTTTCCGCAATGGCCGGGATAAACTGCCGGAATGGACTACCCGGAAGAACCGACAAAATCAAATTTAAAAATTTCCCAACAATTTCCATGCAATCACCCCTTAATAATCTGACGTGTAATCAGTATCAAACCAACTGAGAAACCAACGATCTGTAAAACTCTGAAAATCTCAATAAATTCCGAATAATCATCAAAATCAACTGTAAACGTATGATCGTAATTTACAGCGTTACCAAAATGGAATTTTACGGGGATATCGATCACAGGAGCCACCCGATTCGACTGCATAGCTTTGAGCATATCAATCAAGTCAAATGGGATGCAAAATGGAAAAAGCCCTGTCCAGTCAGCCGTATACTTTTCAGCTTCCTCCTTACTGGCTTCTCCGCCCGCTTCGCCTTCGCCCTCGGCTTCTCCGGCACCAGCCTGAGCCTGTTCAAGCGCATCTGCAATTACTTTGTCAGCCGTTCCAGCAATTGTCTGACCAGCTTCCCCAGCAATCGCACCTTCCCCATATCCAACATTTTCTTTCGCACCTTCTAAAGTTCCAGTTAATTCACCCAATAACTGACGTATTTTTGTAAGTTCAAAAGGATACAAGTAACGATCTTCGTCAGTAATATCCAAACCGATTGGAATATCATAGGCACCACCACTTATTAATCGTTCCCACAAATTCGTTCCCGGAATAAAATTATCGCCTGATAATGCATCAGGATTTATAAGGCGTGGTAAATCGTCATAACCATCGGGGATATCAGGTACAAGCACACTAGAGCCTGTCCATGCACTCGCATATTGACCAGCAATCATACTATTTGCACAAAAAGAATCCATATTAAAATTGTGTACATATGTATTCCCAGAATCAGTAACATAATAATTCCCATACTTTAAAACATAAGTATTGTAATCAGATGTAATGACAGATTCATATGTTTTTTTATTTATGCGTTTAACACTAATTTTTCCGCCATAAAATGTACCACTAAGCATATTTACGGTAGTACCAGCAGGATAATAAACACCAGTAATGCTATTATTACCATAATACGGCACTCCTTTAGAAGACTGTACAAAAGAATAAGAACCATCAGAGCTTAAAGACAAATAATAATAAGGACACTCTGAAAACGGAAGAAAATAAGAATTATTCTTAGTAGCTTGAAAGAAAGACGATACTGTATCATTAAGTAAAGCATCATTCGGCAAAATACCGCCACCTTGATAAATCATATTTATTGCCCGTTTCAGTGCACTTGTTACATTCGCAACAGGTGCAGATTTAAGATCAATCTTTCCCGTAGCATCAATCTGAGCTTGTATCGCGTCCATATCTTCTGTAAGCGTTCCACCATCTTCTTTGGAGGGAGCTTCAACAGGTTTCAAAACGCCACCTTCTTCTGTATACTCCCTGATATATTGTTCCTGGCTTAACCAGTATAATTGCTGTTCCGCAATAGCATCATCAAAAGCTCCAAGATCATTTACAAGATAATCGGTAGTCATAACAACGCCGCTGGCTATCAGGATCGACCATATAATTTCTATCGCTGAGACTGTCGCAGTAACAACAAAAGCTTTTGTTTTAACAGCAGTACCAAAAACAGCAGTAACACCAATAAAACATGCTAAAAACATTGCAATTATGCGTTTTTTCATTGCCATACCTCCTAAAAAAATAAAGGGGGGATTTCTCCCCCCCTTAAGCGAGAAACGCTTAGGCTTTGCCAGTAATCTTCTTAAAGATCTTGATACCGATAACCACGACCATAACGCCGCCGACAATCGGAAGGGCAATAGGCAGTACACTGGAGATAATTCCAGTCAGTTCACTTCCTACAGATGTAAAGGAAGTTGTGAGAGCCGTTGAGATTGCTTCCATACCTTTTTCTCCTTTCGTTTATTTAAGCTACCTGTTTAAAGATTTTTATTATTCCATTGACCGCAAGACCAACCACAAAGGGAAAACAACCCAGCAAAAAGCCAATGGGAATAAACGATAATATGTAAGACATTAAATCAGATAAAGAATATAGTTCCTGCACCTTGTCACCCCCTAAAAAACCTAGATAGGATAGAAGAGAGGATGCAACCGATCAAAACCGCCAGAAGAACAGAAGAGCAGATGCCCAACGTCTGAATATTGCTCACCATGTTATCCATGTGAATCACGGCAGTTTCAATTACAACATCATGTTTATGAATCTCTTCTAGAAGTTCCTGAAGATCAGGTGTATCTGTTACATCTGATGTATCCTTAGTGTCAGTAGTGGCACCAGTAGTTTTTAAAGCGTCCCCATCGTCCGAAGCAGAAGAGGAAGAAAGAACAGATTGATCCTTAACAATATTTTCATCATCCAAAACCAAACCCCCTTGTAATCAAGCAGGAATCGCCCAGAGTGCTGATTCCTGCAATGAACCAGTATCTTTATTAGTGGAAGCTGTCAAGGGTGCTACGCACAAATTTGTGCCAAATTTGCAAGCCCCTGACAGCGGGAGAAGACTACTTTTTAATAGGCTGTACATCCATTAGACGCAATGACCTGTACTGAGAATTATAATCCAATGACACCTTGCATTCTGTCATTGGCGGTACGATTTCCAGATTGTTAAAAACCTGCTCAGTCGTGTATAAAGTGACTGTATCTGTCCCCTGCATAAACAGGACAGTATAATTGATTTTATTCGGGTCTTTAATTCCCGGCTTCGATTCTCTGTTTAAATAGTTTGCATTCATGGTTAACTTCATAATTTTTCCTTCTTTCTTTTTGATTTTTGATATAATAAAAGAGACATAGATATAACATATAGTCACATCTATGTCTCTAAATATTAATACAACTATTCGGAAAACACAGGTTTTTCGAATAGTTGAGCCGATGATTAATAATCATAACACAATCACGCCTCAATCGTCAATTGTAACTTTCAGATCGCCGCTTTTATAACAACTCCATCCAGTTTCTTTAAACTACTCTAAGACAAATAGCCAATTGTTTCTTACCGCAAGGCAATTGGAAGACTTTTCTGAAGGGCCCTTCTCTAAGGGTCCTGTAGGTTGTTTTGGACTGTTTAAATACACAAAGGCATAATAAAACTTACCTATGCTTTATAATCTGATGAATAATAGGGAATACAGAGCCTGGTTCCCGATTTCAAAAAATCACTGTGCAGATGATTCATTTCTTTTACTTCTTCAATATATTCATAAATATTTTCATAGTCAACAGTTATATATTCTTCGGCAATAGACCAAAGACTGTCACCTGATTCCACGCAGACGCTTGTGTAATATTTGTAACGGCTGGACGTATCGTTGCTGTCCGCATTGGCTGGCTGGGCTGTAATCCGGAATATGATCAGTCCGACTACAGCCGCGAGAACTAAAATCACTGCAAAATTCTTGAGTCCATTGTTTCTGGATTTGCTGTTGCCTTTTCTCTTTCGGTTGTTCATGATGTAATCCCCTCCATTAATCATTTGTAAATATGTGATGGTCAGAACCCGTGTTCCGAACAACTGTTCTATTTGTTACAAGTATATTACATTATGCGCCTTCTGTCAAGAGATTTTTTGAACAGATGTTCGGAAAATATGTTTGCATTTTAAAAGCACTTGTGGTATGATTAACGTATGAAAAAACGGAGGTTGAATAATGGAAAAAGGTCCTATCAGCAAAAAGCAAAAAGAAATACTAGAATATATAAAGAAGGAAATTCTTGAAAGGGGCTTTCCTCCTGCCGTTCGTGAAATTTGTGAAGCAGTTCAGCTCAAATCCACATCTTCCGTACATGCCCATTTGGAGGCGCTGGAGAAACATGGCTACATAAAGAAAGATGCCACCAAGCCGAGGGCAATAGAAATTCTCGATGACGACTTCCAGGATACCAGAATCAGCCGCCTGGGAGCTGCAGCCGGTGAGGTGGATTCTTCAGAATTTGCCAGCGTTCCTGTAATCGGCAATGTAGCTGCCGGTCAGCCCCTTCTTGCCGTTGAGCAGATTGAATCCTATTTTCCCATCCCGGTAGACCGTCTGCCAAACACTGAGACTTTTATGCTGAAGGTAAAAGGCGAAAGTATGATTAACGCCGGCATCTTAAATGGTGACTATGTGCTTGTTGAAAAACAGAGCACAGCCAGAGACGGTGAAATGGTAGTCGCCCTGGTTGAGGATTCCGCAACTGTGAAAACATTTTACAGGGAGAACGGATATTTCCGTCTCCAGCCGGAAAATGACACTATGGAGCCTATTATAGTAAGAGGTGCGCTTCAGATCCTAGGCAAGGTGATCGGCGTTTTCCGTTTTATGCAATAAGCACAATCCTATACAAAAATAAAAGATGGAAACCATCCTGCGTTTTATCCCGCATTGGTTTCCATCTGATATCTTTTTTACCCGCACTTCAATTATTTTATTCTGCTTTATGTCCCACTGGCTCCAGAAAAGCCTCTTTTTCAATTACTGTTCCATCGCGCCAGATTCTTTCCAGATCATAGAACAAACGGTTTTCTTCATCAAATAGGTGCAGCACAATATCCCCATAATCCATCAGAATCCAGTTTGCGTTCTGGTAGCCTTCGATATGTTTTGGGCTGTATCCTGATTTCCCCAGGAATTCCTCCGCATTATCTGCCATTGCCTGTACCTGGTTTCTGTTTGTTCCGCTGGCAATAATGAAATAGTCCGCTATTGTTGATATTTCTTCAATATCCAAGATCCGTATATCATTAGCTTTTTTGTCTTCCAGTCCCTCAATCGCAAGCCTTGCCATTTTCTTAGCCTCTGTCATCTTTTTCCTTCACTCCTGTTCTTTTACCGCATATGGTTTTATAATAGTCATAGGCATCTAACGTAGTTTTATCCATAGATTTGGGATTTGCGCTCAAATAGCTGACTGTGTCCTCTAGAATCTCACACATACAGCTGTCCAGGTCATCAAAGGCCAGTCTTCTGACCTGTTCCAGATGCGGTGCCTTATTCCGGTTGGGTTCAATATAATCTGCAATATAAATGATCTTCTCCAGATCAGACATAGCTGGCTTTCCTGTCGTATGCCAGAGAATTGAGCTCAATACCTCCCTGTCCCGGACACCATATTCCTTTTCCGCCAGGTAAGCTCCCAGTTTAGCGTGAAGAAGAAAAGGATATTCCTTTTCAAATTCAGACACCGGAAGTTTAGCTTTTTCACACAAATCTATTTTTCTCCGATTTGGGATGCATTTTGCGCAGTCATGAAGCAGGCCTGCTATTCTGGCTCTTTCCATATCAATTCCATGGGCCATGGCCAGGCAAGAGGCTGTATACATCACTCCCTGGGTATGCTCAAAGCGGTTCGCGTCCAGCTCCTTTTTAAGCTTGTTCTTGATTTTGTTCCATTGTATTTCCATTGGTGTACTCTCCTGCCGTCATTCCTGATACTGCATATCACAGCGTTGTCCGCCATCACTTTTATCCATATATAACTGTTTTTGATTAATATACTCAATGACTGGATCAGGCAAATAATATTTTACTGATTCACCACCTCTGATCATTTTTCTGAGATGTTTTGATGAAATGTCCAGATTCGGTGTATCAAGCTGAAAAAAGTCCCCCTGATATTGTTCTCTTCGTCTGGCTAATATCTGGTTGAATTGTTCCTCGGGTATCTGGTTCCTTGTGGCTACAACCATATGACAGGCCTCCAGAATTCTCTGAGGTTCCCTCCATTGATCCAGATCAAACAAGGAATCAGCCCCTATGATGAAATAATAATCCGTATCCGGATTCTGGCTCCGCAAGGTTTCCAGCGTCCGGTAGGTATAGGTGTAACCATCTTCATTCATCTCAATCATTGAAACATCAAAATGCGGATTTGAGGCAATCGCACGCCGAACCATCTCCACCCGTTCTTCATCACTGGCACGTCCCTTCCGGTTCTGCTTGTGCGGTGGATTCCCTGCCGGCATGAACCAGACCCTGTCCAGCTGAAACTGCTGATACGCCGCTTCACCCAGGATCAGATGTCCAATATGAATGGGATCAAAAGTGCCTCCCATTATGCCAATCTTTTTCATTATAGTTGTCATGTATCAAGCACCTATGCCCTGGGTAGTAAAATTTTTTTCTTATCTTTCTTGCCTTCTCTGTACAAAACGATCTTTTTACCAATCACCTGCACAACCTCTGAATTAGTCCGCTCAGCCAGCGTCTGGGCTATGCTCTTCGGATCATCGAGACAATTCTGCAGGACGCTGATTTTAATCAGTTCCCTGGCTTCCAGGGCTTCGCTGACAGATTGGGTAAATTCCGGCGTCAGGCTGGATTTCCCAATCTGTAAAATGGGCTCTGTGGTCATTGCTATACTTTTTAAGTAAGATCGCTGCTTACTTGTCATAATTTCATTCCTCCCGGTATATTCTCCTGCAACTATGATGTTAAAACTCTTTTCTGTCAGACCTGAATCCACGCCATAACAAAAACAGGCGCAGTTAATTCATTCCATTCGGTTTCGTAACACTGACAGCCGCACCCTTCAAAAGAGCATCAAACCGAAGCTTTGAGGCTTGCCTGCATTCCGCAAAAGCCAGTTCCCGGAAATTTTCGTTATCTTCCCGGCGCAGGGAAATGTATTTTTCAAGCTTCACAGGAGTCTCCTTCCACGCAGTGACATCATAGCTGCGACTGCAGCCATGCCTGCTCTCACTGATCCGCACGGAAGCAGACACAAGCTGCGTTGTTTCACAGAGCGCAATCCCCGGTCTGGCATACTCCTCCAGCAAAAGCCCGCAGGAATTATCTTCCTGGTCAATCAGCAAACAACTGCTCCAGATTTCAGTGCCATCAGGCTCTTCCACCCATGTCTCCAGGTGGTAACAGCAGTCTCCGGAGGATTCCAGAGTCTGACGGAATGCCAGAAGATTCCGATTAGACGGAACAATAAACCACTCCTGTATACACTGGAAAGTGATATCTTCCCATCGGAAGGCCGCCGCTCTCCTGTACAGCCTTTCTGCTTCCAGATAACGGTAAGGACCGTAATCAGATTCCTGATCCTGATGCCCCTCATATTGGAAACCTGTCAGTAGTGGATTCGGAAGCATTTTCCCTCCTTCCGGAATCCAGAAATGCAGACGTTGATCCGATGTGGTTCCTGCGATCCATTCCATTCAAATGTCCTCCGTCATTTGTAATAATCAAAAGCCAGTCCGTACATACGAACGGTATCGCCCTCCTGTATCCCGGCTTCTTCCAGCTCCTTCAGAATTCCTGATTCACTCAGAAACTTCTGGAAAAACGCAAACCCTTTTTCTGAGTCCAGATTGGTATAGCCCAGCATTTTTTCAATCTTGGGCCCTTCCACTACAAAGGTATTGGGAGCTTCTTCATCCCGTGACACAGTATATGGCAGATTCTCCCTGGCCAGCATGTCTTCCGGAAAAAATTCCGGTTCAAAGACCACCGTATCCTTGGGAAGATGATCCAGCTGGTCCTGTACATAATATAGAAGCTCTTTTATGCCCTGACCCGTTACCGCAGATATAGGAAACACTTGGATACCCTTTGGTTCAAATTCGTCTTTAAGACGCTGAACCGGATCCTCTCCGCCCTCTTCCACATAGATAGAATCAATTTTATTCGCGGCGATTACCTGCGGCCTGGCGGCTATTTCTGCATTATAATTCTCAAGCTCCTGATTAATTTTATAAATATCTTCCACCGGGTCCCGTCCCTCCGTAGAGGCGGCATCCACCATGTGGATCATCATTCTTGTACGCTCAATATGACGCAGAAATTCATATCCCAGCCCGGCTCCCTCCGAGGCCCCTTCAATCAGGCCAGGAATATCCGCGATGACAAATCCTCTGCAGCCCTCCAGATCCACAACGCCCAGATTAGGGTTCAGAGTTGTAAAATGATAATTGGCGATCTTAGGTTCTGCATTGCTGACTCTGGACAAAAGAGTGGATTTACCCACATTCGGAAATCCCACCAGACCTACATCCGCAATCACTTTCAGCTCCAGCCTCACTTCAAGCTCCTGGGCCGGTTGCCCGGGCTGGGCGTATTTTGGCACCTGCATAGTCGGAGTGGCATAATTCATATTGCCCTTTCCTCCGCGGCCTCCTTTTAACACGATCTGTCTTCTGTTGTCTCCGGACATATCAGCGATCACCTTACCTGTCTGGCTGTCCAATATAACTGTGCCCTCAGGTACCTTCAGGATCACATCTGCCCCATCCTTGCCATGACACCGGCGTTTGCCGCCCTCTTCACCGTTCTGGGCGGAGAATTTCCTGCTGTGGCGGTATTCTACCAGGGTATTCAAACCCTCATCCACCTGGAAAATAACGTCGCCGCCTTTTCCGCCGTCACCGCCGTCCGGCCCGCCTGCTGCCACATATTTTTCACGCCGGAAGCTCACATGGCCGTCGCCGCCTTTTCCGGATTTTATGATAATCTTTGCTCTGTCCGCAAACATAGTTTTCCTCCACAATCGATGAGAAAAAAACGGAGCTATTACAAAGTCTGCAACAGCCCCGCTCGCTTCTTATTCAGCTACCGGAAGAACAGAAACCTGTTTCTTATCTCTTCCTTTTCTCTGGAATCTGACAACACCGTCTGCTTTTGCATACAGAGTATCATCTTTTCCAATGCCAACGTTCACACCAGGATGAATCTTGGTACCACGCTGTCTGTAAAGAATATTACCAGCTTTTACAAACTGTCCGTCCGCTCTCTTCGCACCCAGTCTCTTGGACTCGGAGTCACGTCCGTTCTTTGTGGAACCAACTCCCTTTTTATGAGCGAAGAACTGAAGGTTCATCTTCAACATATCCTACACCTCCTCGAAAATGAGATCCATATACTCTTGGTTGGTTTCATCAGACTCCATATCAGCAAGTCCCAGGGCAAGTGAGCGGAGCAGGAGATCTGCTTCCTTACTATGGTTCCCCTGAATGGAAAGCCGTATACATGCATGATCCTCATCGCTGTTCACCGTGAAATCATCATCTGTCAATCTCTCCAGAGAATTAATCGTGTTAATCGCCAATGCCGAAATAGCCGCGCATATGATATCGGCGCCTGCTTCCGCATAGCCTGCATGTCCCTTCAATTCAAAGCCCGTATACTGTCCTGCATGGTTCTGATAAAACGTAATTTTTGTCATAAAGTCACCAGCTGCTTACGCATTGATTTTTTCAATCTTAACCTTCGTGTACTGCTGTCTATGACCGTTTTTCTTGTGGTATCCGGTTTTTCTCTTATACTTGTAGACAATGACTTTTTTTGCTTTGCCGTTCTCAAGAACGGAAGCGGTAACGCTGGCTTTCGCCGCATCGTCGCCAACCTTCAGCGCTGCGTCATCTCTTACTGCAAGTACCTGATCAAATGTAACAGTCTCGCCAGCTTCTACACCAAGCTTTTCCACTCTAATGATATCGCCTTCGGCTACTTTGTACTGTTTACCACCTGTTGCAATAATTGCGTACATATGGCACCTCCTATTATCATTACTCGCCAGATTTGGTGGTTATCTTCTAACGCTTTAACCTCTCTGTGCGGCACACTGAAATATCTTAGCACAGAACAACTGTTTTGTCAACTGTTTCCAGGTATTCCGATGGATTTTGCTAGTTTTTTCGGACTTTTTTCGCGCTTGCGATTGCCAGACAGCCCGGTCCTGTGTGACAGACTATGCTCAGAGAAAGCAGATCTCCATGGATCTCCATTCCTGGGAATGAAGCTTTTACATCGGTTATCCACTCTTCTACCACGTCATCCTGACCATAACAATATGCCACCTGAAGTGCCATATCTCCGTCTGCCGCATATTGAGCGAAACGGTTGTCAAAATCATTATGCATGGCTTCCAGCATAGCCTTTTTTGCTGCCTTCAGTCCGCGCACCTTGGCATAGGAATCCAGACGCTCACCCTGTATTTGCAGAACAGGCTTCAGATTCAGCACTGTACCGATCAGGGCCACTGCCGGAGTGATTCTTCCGCCCTTTTTCAAATATTTCAGGGTATCTACCATGATATAGATACTGGATTCCATCTTTTCCTTTTCTAATACGCCACAGATCCCGGCAGCGTCATATCCGGCTTTTTTCAGGGCGATAGCGTCCATAACAGACTGATACTGCGTAACGGAGATTCTCTGGTTATTAACAACCTGAACCCTACCGCCGAAATCCTCAGCGAGAGAAATGGCTGTGCTGCAGGAAGCACTCAGGCCGCTGGACATGGGAATATACACAATTTCATCGTACACCTTCAGCAGTTCATTCCAGAGCGCTATCACGTCTCCTGGTGAAGGCTGGGATGTGGAGACGGTCACTTTATCGTCAGCCAGAAGCCTGTAGAAATCTTCCTGGCTCAGGTCAATGTCTTCGTAATACAATTTTTCATTTATAAAAAAAGGCATGGGAACGACGGTAATTCCCAACTCCTTCCCTCTTTCCTGAGTAATGCCGCTGTTACTGTCTGTAACAATTGCGATTTTAGGCATCGCTGTCCTCCTTCTGAAGCTTGTATTTGGCTACCCTGTGAGTATAACACAAAAAGTTAAGCAATACAAAACTTATTTTGCAATCATCGAAGCCAGCATCTGGGAAAAGCCGTACCCTGTGATTAAGATCCCGGTCACTAAAATCGCAGCCGTCGGGATCAGGATCTTACATAATGTGATTTTTTCTTTCCCCTTTGGAAGGAAAGCCGGTTTTACCGGCGCCAGCGATTTCCTGATCAACCAGTTTCCCACATAGATCAGGATCGGAACCGCCGTACCAAAGATGGCCATATAAAGTCCCAGGGCATATACCGGCAGCGCAGAACCCATCTTCATCAGGTCATCCTGAAACGCCGAAGCGCCGAAAAATGAGGTTTCCAGGACGCCGGGCAGGATCATCAAAAGCACCAGCTGAAGCCCATTATGAAAGAAATGGAAAAAGCTGGAATACACCATACTATCCGTCGACAGCAGAATCCAGGACATCACCGCTCCCAGAATCCCTGTCCCCAGAAACTTGACAGGGCTCAGATGAAAAGCTCCGAACAGCAATCCCATAATCAGCACGACCGCCCATTTACTGTGGATACTGTTCTGTATCCCGCACTGGATAACTCCCCGGTGCATCGCTTCCTCGCATATTGCCGGTAAAACAGCGATAACCAGAAATGCAGCCGGCCAGGGCACAGAATTTAAGATAACGGAAAAAGTTTCTCCATTACTCACCATTCCCTGAGGGAATAGAACCAACAGGACCAGATTGCAGATCAAAACGCTGAAGAATCCCCCGACCCAAATGACCAGTGTACCGGCCAGAGCCAGAGGCCTCGGTTTCCTGATTGGGAATGTCATTCTAAAATCCGCTCCCATCAGCCATACGAATACCAGCGAGCTGGCCAGAAGCCAGAGCTCTGTGATCGCAACCCCAGCCATGCCGAGATAATACTGGACATAACTCCCGGCAAACAAAAATATAGTCATATCTGCCACAAAAAACAGCAGAACGTGCCATGCTTTTAACTTTCTTTTCTTTCTGCAATGCTCAAATCCACAGGGAGCTGTATTCCTGATCTGATCATAGGTCATCTGCTCTGTTCTCCTTTCCCATAATAGACTGAAGCTGTTCCTGGAAAGATTTCTTTTCCTTACGTCTGGTTAATTCCACAATATGGAGGGGCGTAATATCAATCACTTGTGTTTTTACAGAATCCCGGCTGACCAGCTCCTGCAGATAATCCATCAGCTCTTTTTGAAAGGCCGGGTTATTCATATTGATGAAATCAATCAGAATAATGCCCGACAGCTGCCTCAGCCGGAGCTGCAGGGCAATTTCCCCGGCGGCCTCCAGGTTTATCAGATGAAAAGTCTCGTCAGAAGTTTTTTTACCGCCGTATTTTCCCGTGTTCACATCAATCGCTACAAAAGCTTCCGTCTGCTGAATCACAAGAAACCCGCCTGATTTCAGCCACACTTTCTGCTGCTTCAGTTCATTCATCAGCGAATCCAAGCTGTATAAATTGCGCAGGGGAAGCAACGGATCCTGATAAAGCTTCAGGGCAACCCGCCCTTTACGGTCTGTTTCTCTCAGATATTCTTCAATCTCCTGATGAACCCCCGGGTGGTCTGTGATGATCTGAGATAACGTGTGGAAGGACCGCTGTTTTAGCTCTATAATCCAATCCCCCGGCGCTTGAAACAGGCAGCTGAAGCAATTCCTGGAGGTTCCATACCTGCAGATCCGCTCCATCTGACCTTTTAATGTCTCGTATTCCCGCAATATTTCCTCTTCTGATGTTTCCCGCGCATTGGTACGTATAATCATTCCAAAATCTTCCTCGCCCGCCGGAGGAAATAACTTCTTCAGGCGGCTCCTCTCATCTGCAGAAAGCTTTCTGGAAAAATTCAAGGACTTCCGTCCGGTGCTCATAACCAGATATTTTCCGGATAATGTCAGATTCGTTGTAAGGCGCGGCAGCTTCTGTTTTATGGCTTCCTTGTCCACCTGCACCAGCAGTTCATCCCCAGGTTTTAATTCCCCGGTTTTCTTGCGGGTCTTCATGACGGCATGTTCAAATTCATCCAGAGAAAGATATCCTCTCCTGTCCGGCTGGAAAAGAACGAACGCACCATTAATATTTTTCTGTATTTTTTCTACTTTGGCCACATATATATTACCCAGAATTCTGTTTTCCTGTTCCGCGCAGATTGAAAACTCTACGGCTCTCTGTCCATCATACAGGACTGTTGCCAGACATTCCCGGCCCTGTACGGCCGCAGACGCAATAATTAATTTTTCACTCAATTTCTTCACCTAATGCTTCCAGAGGCACCAAATCCAATCCGTCCTCCCCGGTATTTGCATACAGCTCTTCCCGGTGGGTTAGCAGAGAAAACTCAGGGAATTCAATCCCCATAAAACTTCCAAAAGCCTGCATGACCAGCTCTGGCTTCAGATTACTGACACTCCCTGCAGAAAGGCACATGGCAACTGCTTCTCCGTCAGCTCTCATAGAATAGATCCAGGGACGTATATCCACATCTTTTTCACTCCGCTTTGTTTTCCTCAGAATATATATCGTCTCCTGATCCAGAAAGTTTCCCAGCTGTTCCTTCCAATTCTCCGGCAGTTTTGCCATGCCCTCACGAAAAGTGACTCTGTAATCTGCCGCCGCCACGAGCGTCATGCACTTTGAAGCTTTATCCTCCGGAATGCGGCGGACACTGAACACTTCTATTCCACCGGCCATCTGCCTGTTCAGACGTTCCACCATGGAAGCCGAACTGGACGCAGATTTCAGATCCAGATCAAAATATTCTCCGCTGCTGGTGATTCCCACACCCAGCGGGGCGGCAAAGGACATGATCATATGAGGGCTGAAGCCTTCAGAAAAAGCCACATCCATCCCGGCCCTCCGGAGAGCTTTTTGAAAATACCGCATCACATCCAGGTGGCCTATAAATTTCATGGCCCCGGTTTTTGCAAATTTAACCCTGACTCTCATGACAGACACCTCCTCCGTAAGCTCTCGCACCGCAGCCGGCACATTTCTGGCGGCAGTTCGGCGTTACCTTTTCCTTCTTGGCCATCTCCCATTCCCGGATCAAGAAATCTTTTGAGACTCCGGCAGATATGAAATCCCAGGGCAGCAGTTCATCAGTGTTTCTGGAACGGGATGTATAGAAATCCGGATCTATGCCACAGGACACAAAAGCCTGGGACCAGGCTTCGGGCCGGAAACTCTCCGACCAGGCGTCAAACAATGCACCGTTCTTATATGCCGTTTCAATTACAGGAGCCAGCCGCCTGTCCCCTCTTGCGAGAACGCCCTCCAGCACCGACACATCCGCTTCATGGTAATTGTATCGGATACTCTTCTGGTTCAGCTGCGCCTTGACTTCTTCTTTGACAATTCTGGCCTTGGCCAAAAACTCTTCGCGGCTGTTCATGGAAGCCCACTGGAAAGGCGTGAAGGGTTTTGGAACAAAGAAGGAGCTGCTGGCTGTAATCTGGCATTTTCCATTCCGCTGTTCCTTCGGAATTTCATAATAGCGCTCGGCAACTTTTTCACAGAGCCAGGCGATCCCTTTGATATCTTCTTCAGTTTCACCGGGCAGTCCCAGCATGAAATATAACTTCACCTTATTCCAGCCGCCTTCAAAAGCCTTCCCCGCTCCCTCCAGGATATCCTCCTCCGTCAGCCCTTTATTAATCACATCCCGCATCCGCTGTGAACCGGCTTCCGGCGCAAAGGTCAGGCTGCTCTTCTTCACATCCTGAACCTTGGACATCACATCCAGAGAAAAGGCATCAATCCGCAGGGAAGGAAGTGAAATATTAACACCGCTTCCGGGGCAGATTTCCATGAGATAATCCATCAGCTCGGGAAGCTCCCGGTAATCGCTGGAGCTCAGAGAGCTCAGCGAGATTTCCTCATATCCAGTGTTTTTTAAAAGTGCTGACGCCGCTTGCTCCAGAGTTTTAAGGCTCTTTTCCCGAAGCGGCCTGTAAACCATACCGGCCTGACAGAAACGGCATCCGCGGATGCACCCCCTCTGGATCTCCAGCACCACGCGATCCTGAGTCGCCTTCAGATAGGGTACAACAGGCGCTTCCGGATAAGGTGCGGCGTCAAAATCCATGACTAGCTGTTTTTCCACTTTTTCAGGAGCTTCCTCACATAAGGGAAGAAAGGAAGCCAGCGTTCCATCGGCATGATACTCTGCCCGGTACAGGGACGGCACATAAATGCCAGGAATCCCCGCCGCCAGCAGCAAAAAATCCCGGCGCGACCCACCCGCTTTTTTATTCGCCTTATAGGCGTCAAAAAGCCGGTCATAGACCATTTCGCCTTCGCCGATATAGAACAGATCAAAAAAATCCGCCAGAGGCTCCGGATTGTAGGTACAGGGGCCTCCGCCGATTACAATTGGTTCATCTTCCGACCGCTGTTCAGAGTGAAGGGCTATACCGCTCAGCTCCAATATCTGCAAAATATTGGTATAACACATCTCATACTGAAGCGTCATTCCTAAAAAGTCGAAATTCCTGACAGGCTCCTGGGATTCCAGAGCAAATAACGGGATCTGCTTCTCGCGCATAACCTGATCCAGATCGTTCCATGGGGAATACACCCGTTCACACCAGACATCGGGTCTTTCATTAAACATATGATATAAAATCTGCAGGCCAAGATGTGACATGCCGATTTCGTAAACATCAGGAAACGCAAACGCAAATCTTATGTCAATTTCATCCGGATTTTTCATCACAGAATTGACTTCATTGCCGACATATCTCTCCGGTTTTTCTATCTTTAATAATATGGTATCGTCTAAAGCAAGTTTTCTCATGAATTCTCCCTGAATATCTGTAATTAATATAGTTCTTATCCGTACTATTATAACTACCTTCCCAAAAGAATTCAAGGAAATGTTTCAGCGATTCCGGTCTGTCAGGCGGATGGCAGATAGATATTCTGAAAAACATATGACGAAAGCGCCAGCAGACAACCGCACAGCAAAACCACAAGGAGGCTCCCGACTTTGTTAGAATTAATTCTTTGAAGCAGCCATGCTATTCCGAATCCACAGATTGTCATCAGTGAAATAAATGCCGGATAGAAATATCTCCCCTGAGCCTGATAATCATTATAGCAGGGTATTACAAGATATAATATATTCATACCGGCTGTCTCCTCACTGTAATCCTGACCTTATTCCTTCACTCACAATGGAGTCATTCTACGCTTGTAGAATCAATATGTCAATCTGAAAATACCTGTCTGCATATTTTTTAACTTTATTTTTTATGCATGATGTTTTATAATTACCATAAAAAATCAATTAAAATCCTGTAAAATACAGTGTGGATAAAATCATAGAAAGGCTCAAAAGATGACATCATAAAATAATAACAGAAAGGAAGATAGCTATGAAAAACAAACGGATTCTCTTATATTTTTCCTTAATTCTCACTGTGCTTCTGCTCTCAGGCTGTTCGGGCGCTTCTGCTCTGGACGTTTCTGACACCAATTTCCGTTCGGCGGCAGCGCAAGGTTCTGCTGCTCCTGAGGCAGCTCTGATTACAGAAGACGAAGTAAAGGCAGCAGCATATGACCATGCCGGAATTGCTGCTGAAGACGTCAGCTTTGTTAAAACAAATCTGGACTACGAACATGGCAGAACTATCTATGAGGTGGAATTTTATTCCGGAAATATGGAATATGATTATGAAATTGACGCATCAACAGGTGAAATCCTGTCCTGGGATCACGATGCGGAATATGATCTGAGGCAGGACCCCGGCTCCGGAACCTCAGAAAATTACATCGGCGAAGCCGGCGCAAAGGAAAAAGCGCTGGCGGAAGCAGGACTGTCAGAAAGTGATATTTCCCATCTGTCTGTTAAATTTGATCACGAGCATGGCAGAGCTGAATATGAGGTTGAGTTCTATTCCGGAAGAACGGAATACAACTACGAGATCGACGCCGCCACAGGAGAAATCATCAGTTCGGAGATTGATCACGATTGAGTTGTTTCCCGTCCTGTTTTATGATAAACTGGAGCTGAATATTATTTTAATTGTAAATTGGAGGAAAACTCATGAAATTTATTTATCCCACTGTGATCCGTAAAACAGCAGATGATAAATACCAGGCATTCTTTCCGGATCTGGCACACTGTTATGCGCAGGGTGATACGGTCGATGAGGCTGTGGAGAACGCCAACGCGGCTGCTTATGACTGGATCAGCCTGGAATTATCTGAGGAGGACGGCCAGCTTCCACCTGTATCCGACGAAGCGGATATGGATCTTAGGCCAGGAGATATTGTCAGAAACGTTTCTGTAAATATCCGTTTTTATGAGGGCTGGGACGAGTGACGGGATCATAAAGCTGGAGCTGGCCTATCTCCTGGCCAGCTCCCGTGTGATTTCATCCCAGGTGACGTCCTTCTCCGCCATCAGCACCATTACATGGTACAGAAAATCTGAGATTTCGTATTTAATCTCTTCCTTATCTGGATTCTTCGCCGCTATGACGATCTCTGTGCACTCCTCTCCGACTTTCTTCAGGATTTTATCAATTCCCTTATCAAACAGATAATTCGTATAGGACCCTTCTTTCGGATGGATTTTCCGGTCCTTAATGACAGAAAAAACATTTTCAAACACCTGTAGAGGGTTCTTATCATCATACTCTTTTTTCATCAGTTCCTGGAAAAAACAGGTCCGGTTTCCCGTATGGCAGGCTGCTCCCAACTGGGATACCTTAGCCAGAATGGTATCGTTGTCACAGTCCAGGGTCAGGGATTTTACATACTGAAAATGTCCGGAGGTCAGCCCTTTTGTCCACAATTCCTGGCGGCTGCGGCTCCAATAGGTCATTTTGCCGGTATCAAGGGTCATCTGAAAGGATTCCTGATTCATATAAGCGAGCATCAGCACCTCTCCTGTCTGGTAATCCTGCACAATGCATGGGACCAGCCCGTCGCTGTTCAGCTTGAAGTCTTCCCAGGCAATTTTGCTTTCAAATGTATTTACCGGAATCCCTCTGGCCCTGCACCGGGACTTCACTTCCATAAGGTCAATATTCTTTCCGCTCACTGCGGCTCCTGTCAGAGCCTGGATATTTTGAGAGCCCAGCAGTTCCCATGCACATCCTGTATCTGCCAGCACCAGAACCGGAAGCTCCGTCCGTCCGTGAAGACTCTGTTCCATCCCCTGAGCGCATAGCACCATTCCTGCCAATTCCTCAACAGCTTCCCGGCATACCTCATAGACGGCAATGTCCGGAAGGTATACCACGATTTTCTCTTTTCCAAATTTTTTGGAAACCTCCTCCAGCAGCCCGCGGTTTTCTGGTTTGGCAAAATTGAGTACTGCCCGGCGGCAGCCTGCATAGAGGAGCTTCTTAACGTCCTCCATCCGTTTCACATTCCCCGCGCCGATCACGGGCACTTCCGCCGCACCGCAGATTTTTTTAATGTCTCCGATGGCCCTGTCATGTTCCGCGTCCGCCCCGGAAAAATCGAAAACCAGGATTTCATCCGCCCCGGAATTCCCAAATGCCCTCGCGAGCGCCTCCGGATCTGTCTCCCAGGCCGCTTCCTCTGAACCGAATCCGGACACTGCCCGTCCGTCTTTTAAATAGATACATGGAATCAGTAATTTATCCAAGTCTTTCCTCCTGTCTACAGGCTTCCCTTGGTGGAAAGCACGTCGGTGATTCTGGGGTCGAAGGCTGTCGCTTCATCCAGAGATTTCGCAAAGGATTTGAACAGCGCCTCCGCCATATGATGATTATTGCCTGGCTGCAAAATCCTCATGTGCAGATTCATTCCACAGCTGTAAGAAACCGCATAGAAAAACTCCCGGATCATCTCAGTGCCCATATCCCCCACCTTTTCGGAGGTGAATGCGCCGTCAAATACAAAATATGGGCGTCCGCCCAGATCTATGGCTGTCATCACCAGGCACTCATCCATGGGAAGAATGCTGCTTCCATAGCGGCGGATTCCCCTCTTGTCGCCCAGAGCGTGCCTGATAGCAGTCCCCAGGACGATCCCTGTATCCTCTATGGTGTGGTGGTCATCCACCTCCAGATCTCCCTTTACCTTTACCTTGAGATCAAACAGGCCGTGACGCGCAAAACCGGACAGCATGTGATCAAAGAAGCCGATGCCTGTCTCGGCCTCATAGCTTCCGCTGCCGTCCAGACAAAGCTCCAGTGAAATATCCGTCTCTCTGGTACTTCTTGTTTCCCTGGCAATTCTTTCGGTCATATCAAGACTCCTTTTCTTCAAAGCGCACCGCGATAGAATTCGCATGAGCTGTCAGCTGCTCACAGGCCGCAAACTGTTCAATATCATTGTGAATGGCTTCCAGAGCTTCCCGGGAGTAATAAATGACGCTGGATTTCTTCACAAAATCATCTACAGACAATGGGGAGAAAAACTTTGCCGTCCCGTTGGTAGGCAGGATGTGGTTCGGCCCGGCAAAATAATCGCCCAGCGGTTCACAGCTGTATTCTCCGATAAAAATTGCCCCGGCGTTCTTTATCTTAGTCATCACTTCAAATGGATTTTCCATCACAATCTCCAGATGTTCAGAAGCAATGGCATTGGCCGCTTCTATGGCATCCGCCTTTGCATCCGCAACCAGGATATACCCAAAATTATCCAGGGATTTTTCAATGATTGGCCGCCTGGACAGATGCTCCAGAAAACGGTCCACTTCCACGCTGACCTTTTCCGCCAGTTCCTGGCTGGTGGTGATCAGGATCGCGGAGGCCATTTCATCATGTTCTGCCTGGGAGAGCAGATCCGCCGCCACATAACGGGGGTTTGCAGATCTGTCGGCCAGAACGAGAATCTCGCTGGGTCCGGCGATGGAGTCTATGCTCACATTTCCATAGACTGCTTTTTTGGCCAGCGCCACGTAAATATTGCCAGGGCCGACAATTTTATCCACCTTCGGAATGCTTTCCGTACCATAGGCCAGCGCCGCTATTGCCTGAGCGCCTCCTGCCTTATACACTCTGTCCGCGCCTGCCTCATGGGCGGCTACAAGCACTGCCGGATTCACCCTGCCATCTGCATTGCAGGGCGTGGTCATGATGATCTCTGACACTCCCGCCACTTTAGCCGGCATGACATTCATCAGCACGGAGGACGGATAGACAGCCTTTCCACCGGGAACATAGACGCCCACACGGGCCATCGGAGTGATTTTCTGTCCCAGCAGCGTCCCATTCTCTTCACTGTTGAACCAACTGTTCTGGCGCTGCTTCTCATGATAAGACCGGATATTGACCAGAGCCTTGCGGATCACCTCCAGCAGCTTTTCATCCACTAACTGATAGGCTTTCTCTATTTCCTCCTCTTTAACCTGGATCGTCTCAGGCGTCAGGCGGGCCTTGTCAAATTTCTCAGTATATTCAAACAGTGCGGCGTCTCCTTTTTGTCTGACATTCTCTATAATTTCATTGACAGCCGCCTCATAAGCGCCATACTGGTTCGGGCTGCGCTTCAGCAGATTCTCCAGTATATTCTTCTTTGTCTCTTCTGTCAGTTTCACAATCCTCATTTTGTTCCACACTCCTTTATATACCGGCACTTCCCGCAGTATTGGAAATTTTCTGTTTTAGACTTTGAATCAGCCTGGTGATCCGCTCATTTTCCATTTTCATGCTGACGGGGTTGACAACCATGCGGGCGGAAAGAGGACAGATCTCTTCCAGGACCCTCAGTCCGTTTTCTTTAAGAGTTCCTCCCGTCTCAACGATGTCAACAATCACTTCAGCCAGCCCCACAATAGGCGCCAGTTCAATCGATCCATTCAGCTTAATCAGCTCGACGGTCTGGTTCTTCTGGTTATAGAAATAATCCTTCGCAATATTGGGATATTTGGTAGCCACCCGGATTAACTGGTTGTGGTTTAAATATCCTCTGGCAGCTTCCGGACCACAGACGCACATTTTACAGGCGCCGAAGCCCAGATCCAGGACTTCATACAACTTCCGGCCCTCTTCCATGATCGTATCCTTGCCGACAATTCCGATGTCGGCGGCGCCGTATTCCACATAGGTCGGAACATCAGGCCCCTTAGCCAGAAAGAAACGCAGCTTTTTTTCCTCATTTACAAAGATCAGCTTCCGGGAGTCCTTATCCTTCATTTCTTCACAGGTTATCCCTACTTTTTCCAACAGATCCAGCGTTTTGAACGCCAGACGCCCTTTTGCCAGGGCGAAGGTCAAATATCTCATGGCCGTTATCCTCTCTTTAATTAATCGCAGTAGCTGCTGGCATCCACAGGCGCCACCTCTCCGGAAGACAGATTGATGGCATAAACCTCCGTCTCGGAACGGAAATAAATGATTCCTCCGAACTGGTTTCTCTTGCCATAGGCCCGGTAATCATCCAGCACCTTCCCCTGCTCAAACCGGACGCAGGCCACATCCAGCTTCTGCTCCCGGTGCGACCGGGCGAAACGAATTGCCAGCTTTTCCAGCCGTTCCGGATAAAGCACCATGGTTTTAATATCAGCAATTGGCAGGCGGATATTCTGGCGTTCAATCGCATTCAGAAGGGAATCCACCTCCGTGGCGAATCCAACGGCCGGGGCCTTTTTCCCGAACTTTTCAAGGAGATTGTTATAGCGGCCGCCTTTTATGACTGCATCGCCCGATCCGTAGGTGTATGCCTGAAAGATGATTCCTGTATAGTATTCGTAATTGCTCAGCAGGCTCAAATCATAAGAAATAAACTTTTCGCAGCCATAGGCAGTCAGGATCTCATGGATCTTTTCCAGACGGCAGACCGCTGCGCGGGCCCGGTCGTTCTCCGTCAGCTTCCTGGCCCTGGCCAGCACCTCCGCGTTGCCGAACAGATCCGGTATCTGCCGGAATGCTTCCTCCAGATCTTTTCGCAGCTTCAGCTTCTCAACCAGCTCCTGGGCTCCGAACCGGTTCTTGATCGTCAGCAGCTTCCTCAGCTCCAGGATTGTATCCTCTTCCATCATTGCTTCCTCTACCAGAGAACGGAAGAAGTCTGCAGACCCGATGCTGACCTGGAATTCGGAAAGCCCCGCCCTTTTCATAATGGAAACCACCAGCGCAATAATCTCAGCGTCTGCCTCAGGGCTGTCTTCATTTAGAAATTCCACGCCCATCTGGGTGCTTTCCTTCAGCCTGCCCTGATAGCTGGAATTATTAATAAATACGCTTCCTTCGTAACAGAGCCTGACAGGCATTGTCTCTTCCGAAAAATACATGGACGCCGCCCTGGCTATGGACGGTGTAAAATCCGGGCGCAGTACCAGCGTATTGCCTTCGCGGTCAAAAAATTTATAGAGGTTTTTAGAGGCAATCGTGCCGACCTCCTTGCTGAACACATCAAAAAATTCAAAAGAAGGCGTCTCGATGGACTGATAGCCATAGGAACGGAGCAGCTTCTCAATCTGCCGCTGAAGATACCTCTTTTTATCACATTCCTGGCCATAGATGTCCCGGACTCCTTCCGGCGTATGTATCAAACGTTTCATTTTCTGTTCTCCCTAAAATACTTTAGTCTGCTACCATATTACCACATGAAATCATTTTGTCAATCCCTCTCCAGCAAATCTTTTTGCACGCCTTCCAGATAAGGCACAAAAATTCCATGCTCCTGTTTCAGTTCATAGGCGGGGTCCAATTCCTGAAGCCTGAAGCGTTTCAGCCCCCCTCTGTCCGCCCGGTCCACATATCGGCAGAGCTCGGAAAAACGCAGATAGTAAAAGAAATCCCTGGCTGAGAAATACAGCAGAAGGAAAGCAATGCCCTTCTGCCGTTCAAAGTCAGCCATGAACTGTATCTGATGCTGATGTACATTTGCCAGAGGAAAAGTATCCGTCTTACACTCCTTTGCGTCAAAACAGACAGGAATCCCCTGTACAGCGCCTATGTAATCCACGGTGCTTTTCTGTTCAAAATACGCCAATGTGATATGGCGGTGTTCTTTGTCAATCTTAATCGGTGTGATCGGCGTAGGAACCTTCTGGATCAGAGCCAGGCCCTTTTCCCGGTACTGTTCATTCGTCCTATTCACTAGTTCCTCCAGCGTCGAGCCTCTCAGCCCTCTGGAATTCCAGGTACTCATCTGAGCCGCCCTCCTTCTCAGTTCAATAGCTTGATTTTGTTCAGAGGCCAGTAACGCAGCACCGCCTTGCCCAGTATCTTATCCCTGCTCACATATTTATTGATCCAGAACCGGGAATCCCTGGACAGATTCCGGTTATCTCCCATCATGAAATAGCTGTCTTCCGGCACCTGATAAACTCCGTCTCCATCACTAAGCGGGGTCTCCGGGCAGAAACTGTCATCCAGAGGCTCTTCCGAATCGTTAATATATACCTTTCCGTCCTTGATGGTCACAGTCTCGCCGGGCAGGCCGATCACCCGTTTGATAAACAACTGCTTTTCATCATCCGGATACCGGAAAATCACAATATCAAACCGCTGGGGATCTCCAAATTTATACGCCAGCCGGTTCCCAAAAATCTGGTCGCCCACCATGATTGTGTTTTCCATTGACTCAGACGGAATCCTGGCGTTGATAATCAGAAAGCTCTGAACCAGGACGACTGCCACAACAACGATTAATATCATGCGCACGTATTCCCAGACTTCTCTTCCAATGCTTCTTTTCTCTTCCTTCTCCTGAATTTCCCCTTGCTCTCTTTCAGCTTTTTTCATGTAAACTCTCCTGTCGATGCAATTGTTCCAGAAGCCTCTCCAACTGATCCGGAAGAGGTGCTGTTATTGTCTTTGATGACAGATTCTTAAAGATGCCTTCCATCTCTGGAAACACTACCTGCCAGGCGTGCAGGAACTGGCGCCGCAGGCCATATGCCTTCTCGAATCTCTGATTATATTTCCGGTTCCCATATTTCACGTCTCCGGCGATGGGATGGCCTGTATAGGCCAGATGGCTGCGGATCTGGTGGGTTCTCCCCGTGATCAGCTCCACCTTCAGCAGAGTGCCTTCCTCATACCAGGCAGCCGGCTCGTAACAAGTCTCTATGTAAGACGCATGCTCTGCCGGGAGATCGGAGACGGTAACCTTGTTCGTCTTAGGGTTCTTCCGCAGATAGCCTGCGATCCTCCTGGTCTCCTGTACGGTTCCCTGAACCAGACAGAGATAATACTTTTTCATCGTGCGCTGCTTCAGCATCAGTGAAAGTTCCCTGGCCGCAGCCAGATGCTTTCCCGACAGCACAATGCCGCTCGTATTCCGGTCCAGACGGTTGCACACGCCTGGCTGAAATACTCTGAGCCCCTCAGAAGTGACAGCCCCCTCCTTCAGCAGATATCCCGTCAGATATTCCGCCAGCGAGACATCCGACTGCTCCGCCTTCTGAGAGAGCATTCCCGCAGGCTTATTGACGATCAGGACATCTTCGTCCTCATATAGCACATATTTCTGGTCCAATACCGGGTATTCTCCGGCAGGCGCCGCTGAAAATTTCCGCATCGTCTCCTCTGAGAAAAAAAACTTCAGACTGTCTCCGCACTTCAGCAGTTCCTTTCCCTCGGCTTTTTTACCATTCAGGACGATGTTCTTCTTTCGCAGCATTTTATACAGGAAGCTCTTGCCGGCCTCTGGCAGGCAGCGGTTCAGGAATTTATCCAGCCTCTGTCCGGCTTCCGTTTCCCTTATGATGATTTCCTTCATATTCCTCCCTACAGGGCGATTGCCATGAGAATATGCTTGACAACTTCATTTCTGGACAGATCAGGATATTTTTCATAAGGTTTAAAATTCTCATTGGCAGCCGCTTCAAATTCAGTCTGCCTGTTCCTCAGGGTATCCAGCCGTTCCAGAAAAGCCTTTTTCTGGGTACGGTCAAAAATTTTTACCGTGGCCTTGTAGTGGTCGGCGCGAAGCGTCTTGCGGATATGTTCCTCCATAAATTCCAGATCCTTGTGTTTTATCTCCCTGTCTGTATAAGCGGTCACATAATCCCCGCAGACAGCCGTCGCATCCAGAAACAGATTCTTCTCCTGAGTCGTCAGAAACAGTTCGTACACCATAAGCAGGCTCCCCGCCCTTGACGAAATCTCCTGATACAGCTCGGCGCTCATGGGCTTACGCATCCACATCATGATCATTCCAACAGCAGACATACAGGCCGGAATACAGCCAACCATGGCAATGACCGTATAAATGTTCATCCGGTCTCCCTTGTTCAGCACCAGGCCTATGATAAAAAACGCCATGGGCAGAAGAAAAAAAGCAAGTGTTTTCAATAAACGGGTAACCTTCTGTCTCTTGATGTACCCGTAATCACCTTTCCGTATTTTCATTCTGTTCGTCCTTTCCATCCCGAAACGGCGGGGCCGTCTCCATACCGCCAATTTTACCAAAAAAAACACAATAGTACAAGAGTAACTATTATTTCCCCCGCTTCCGTGGGAGATCACGCTTTTCCGAACCCCTCCGCGGCCGGATCAGGCATTTGGGGCCATAACCGATCAAGTCTTTTCTTCCGCAGGCCAGGAGCGCTTCCCGCACCAGATCGTAATTCTGGGGCAGACGGTACTGGATCAGGGCCCGCTGCATGGCTTTTTCGTGAACTCCCCTCGGAACATGCAGCGTTTTGCCGGTTAAGGGATTCTTGCCGGTATAATACATGCAGGTTGACACTGTGGATGGCGTCGGATAAAAATCCTGAGCCTGTTCCGGAATGAAGCCCATGTCGCGGATGTACTCGGCCAGCTTCACTGCGTCGGACAGCGTACTTCCCGGATGGGAAGACATAAAATAAGGCAGTATAAACTGTTCATGCCCAGACTTCCGGTTGCATTCATTAAATTTCCCGACAAATTTCTCGTAGACAGCATGCGCCGGCTTCCCCATACAGGCCAGCACTCGTTCCGACACGTGTTCCGGTGCCACCCGCAGCTGGCCGCTGACGTGATGGGCAACCAATTCTCTCAGAAAAGCATCGCTGTGGTCAGCCATCACATAGTCGAAACGGATCCCCGAACGGATGAAAACCTTCTTTACTCCCGGAAGGCTCCTCAGAGTCTTCAGAATCCGGATATATTTGGTATGATCTGCTTTCAGATTCGGGCAGGGTTCCGGAAAAAGGCACTGGCGATGGCTGCATACGCCTTTCTTCAGCTGTTTTCCGCAGGCAGGACCGGTGAAATCAGCGGTCGGTCCCCCAACGTCGTGGATATATCCCTTAAAATCCTTTTCCTGTATCAGAATCTTAGCTTCCCGCGACAGAGAATCTTCACTCCGGGCCTGCACCACCCTTCCCTGATGAAAGGTCAGTGCGCAGAAATTGCAGCCACCGAAGCATCCCCGGTTGCTGGTGAGCGAAAATTTAATCTCTGAAAACGCCGGAATGCCTCCCTCCCTGTCGTATTTTGGGTGCCAAGTCCGCATATAGGGAAGCTCATAGACGTCGTCCAGCTCCTGTTCCGTCAGGGGAAGCGCCGGAGGATTCTGTACCACATAGCCTCTGCTGCCATAGGATTCCACTAACACTTTTCCCGTGACCGCATCAGTATTTTCGTACTGGATCTGAAAGCTCCTGGAATAGGCACCTTTGCTGGCGGACGTTTCTTCATAATCCGGCAGTCGAATACTGTCCGGCATGGGCGGAAGCTCTTTTGTCCGGTAAACGGTGCCGGCTATGAAGGTCAGCTCCCGGACGGTCAGGCCGCTGTCCAGGGCGTCGGCGATCTCCACGATGGAATGCTCTCCCATTCCATAGGAAATAAGATCTGCGCCGGAATCCAGAAGCACAGAGCGCTTTACGCTGTCCGACCAATAGTCATAGTGGGCAAGCCTTCTGAGGCTCGCTTCAATGCCTCCCAGAATAACCGGCGTATGCTTATAGGTTCTGCGGATCAGGTTGCCGTATACCGTAACTGCCCGGTCAGGCCTCAGTCCCATTTTCCCGCCCGGAGAATAGGCATCCTCCCTCCGGCGCTTTTTTGCGGCCGTGTAATGGTTCACCATGGAATCCATATTTCCGGAGGAGACCAGGAACGCCAGCCTTGGTTCTCCCAGAAGAGAAATGCTCTCGTCCTTTTTCCAATCCGGCTGCGCGATCAAGCCCACAGAATAGCCGTGAGATTCCAGCACCCGGCTGATTACGGCCGGACCAAAGGAGGAATGATCCACATAGGCGTCTCCAATCACATATACAAAATCCAGCTGGCTGATTCCCCTCTGTTCCATCTCTTCTCTGGTTGTCGGCAAAAATCCCATGTTCGTCACTCTTTCTTTCAATTTGTAATTAACTGTATTTCTTCAGGCGTCAGACTGCGCCACTCCCCTTTTCGCAGATTTTCATCCAAGGCAAGCGGCCCCATAGAAAGCCGTTTCAGATAGACCACCCGCTTTCCCGACGCCTCAAACATCCGTTTTATCTGATGATACCGGCCTTCCGTCAGTGTGACGCGGACCCTGCTGGTCTCACCTGACGAAAGGATGTCCAAACCGGCCGGAAGCGTGTTTGTGGGATCTCCGATATCGATTCCTTCTTTAAACCTCTTTTGGTCCTCCTCAGTCACCGGGCCATCAATCTCTGCGTAATAGACCTTTTCCACATGGTGCTTCGGTGAAAGGAGTTTGTGGGCCAGAGAGCCGTCGTTGGTAATGAGCAGCAGCCCTTCCGTATCCTTGTCCAGCCGTCCCACCGGAAACAGGTCATCCCTGCGGATATCAGGGAGCAGATCCAGGACTGTCCTGTCACGGCGGTCCTCCGTAGCACTTACAACGCCCGCAGGCTTATGCAGCAAGTAATATTCCAGTTCCCTGTAGCCCACCGGATTCCCCAGGACACAGATCCGGTCGGAGCCAGGAACCACTTTCATCTCCGGCCGTGTGGCCGCCTCTCCGTTCACTGTGACTTGTCCCTTCCGGATCATCTGTTTCAGCCTGGATCTGGTTTCCACATTCATATCTGATAAATATTTGTCCAGACGAAGCTGTTTCATCACTGCCACCTCCATCCCGGGCAGTATTTATTCTTCAACACAGCGCCCGAGGCCTTGGCCCAGCCCAGCGGATAGCCGTCTGTGCACACCAGACGCCAGGGAAAGCCCGAAGCTGTCCGGCTGTCAATTTCCAGAGTTTCTCCCTTCAGGTATTTTACTGTTCTTGGGTCATCCGACAACAAATCCACAGTCTCCCCAAACTCCTCTTTTCTCAGCGCCATTGCCAGTGCCTGGGACGGTTCAAAGCGGTTCTTATTCCAGGTACCCATCAACAGGCCGCTTCTCAGATATCGAAGACCCTTCTTCCTGCGCATGCCCGGTGTCAGGTAATAAAGCTGATCCCTTTCCAGCAGAAAACCGCCCTCTGAAAAGTCTTTTCTGATATGGGCCAGAAAATCTCTGATTCCTTCCGGAAGCTGCCCGCCGGAAATGATTGGCTCCTCCGCCTCCTCCCGCGCTGCCGGGGCCGCGCCATCCTCCCGTTTCCTCAGCAGGACAAGGAAATGGCCTTCTCCCTTCATCTTGTGAGGGAAAATCCTGACTGCGTCAGAAAGCCCGCAGAAACCCGGCACAAACCCTTCGTAAGGCCTGACCGGAACAGTTTCCAGCTCCGGATGGCGGTCCAGAAGCTGAAGGATACATTCCTCATCCTCTTCTCTGGAAAACGTGCAGGTGGAATATAGCATCATACCGCCGGGCCGGAGCATCTGAAACCCATGCTCTGCCAGACTCCTCTGTATTTCCAGATAACTTCCAGGAGGCGCAGTCTCCCAATGGACGGCCATCCGGCTGTCACGGCGGAACATCCCCTCGCCGGAGCAGGGCGCGTCTATCAGTATTTTATCAAAGTAACCCGGGTAGGCCTCTGCCAGCCGCTCCGGACGTTCACCCGTAACGAACAGATTGGGAATCCCGGCCAGCTCCAGATTCTTTACAAGAGCTTTAGCCCTGGAAACACTAATATCATTGGCCAGCAGAAATCCCTCTCCTGCCAGGCGCGCTCCCAGCTCCGTCGCCTTCCCTCCGGGAGCCGCACAGAGATCCAGCACCCGGTCCCCCGGAACAACCGGAAGCCTGCTGGCCGGAGTCATAGCGCTGGGCTCCTGAAGATAGTAAAGACCCGCATAGTAATGAGGATGCCGGGCCGGAGCGCAAGCATCCTCATAATAAAAACCATTCTCTATCCAGGGAATCTGTTCCAGAGAACATCCGGAAATCCGGCAAAAATCCGACGAACGGAGCTTCATGGAATTCACCCGCAGGCCATGGGCCGCCGGCTTCTGAAAGCTCTCCAGATATTCGCTGTATTCATCTCCCAGAAGTTCTTTCATTGCTTCACAATAACGTTCAGGCAACTTCATCTGCAGTCTGTTCCCTCCTACTGTTCTTCGGTAACGCTCTGAGCCCGGTATCCCTCCGCGATGATATCCAGCTGCTGATGAAAACGCCTCAGCTCATCCAGATCGTTCAGCGAATACACCCGGTAAAATTCTTCCTGGATCTTCTCCACTTCCCGTTTGTTCGCAATCCGGTACAGATTCTCAATCGTATTCAGGATATCCGCCACCAGCCGGTGCTGAAGCTGAGACGAAAGCTGCGCGTCCATGATCTCACTGCGCACGGACGACATCTCATTGTCCAGAGAAATAATAGCATCTGCCGCATTGCTCAGTCTTGCCTTGATATGCTCGGGGATGTTCGTCTTATATTTATATTGAAGCGAATGTTCTACCGTCGCCCAGAAATCCATGGCCATGGTCCGGATCTGGATCTCGACCTGCAGTTCCTTCGGCCCGTCGATGGTCTGAACCGTATAGAGAGCGATCAGATGATAGCTTCTGTAGCCACTCTGCTTCTGCTTCTTCACATAGTCTTTTTCGTAAAGAATTTTAATATCAGAACGTGCTTCAATGAGCTGCGCCACCTTCCTGATGTCCTCGACAAACTGGCAGATAATCCGGATGCCTGCAATATCCTCCACCAGTTCCTCCATACGCTCCATCGGTATTTCTTTTTTCTGCATTTTTTCCAGAATACTGGAAATAGTTTTCACCCTGCCGCTGACATGTTCAATCGGGCAGTAAACACCACGCTCCCGGTGCTCTTTTTTCATATGACTAAACTTCAGGACCAGCTCATTTACAGCCAGCTCATATGGACTCAATATCTTATGCCATAACAAGATATCCATCGTATTTCATTGCTCTCCCTATTCTCTGTTAATAGTTACAGTATAACATACGTTGTGGAACAGTGCAAACTGTTCCCCGCCCCGTCAGGGGCATGCGTTACGGGATACTCTGGAGTATACGTTGTGGAACAGTGCAAACTGTTCCCCCTGCCTGCATAGGCATTCAGCTCTCCGCCAGGGCGTGCACCTTCCTGTTCCCTTCCAATACGCGCAGCACTGAATACGGGTTGACGCTGATCTCTCTTCCGTCCTCAGTGTTGAAATAAATCCCAAAATGCAAATGGACCGGAAACTGTCCCGTCGTTCCTTCGTCCCCATAGCCGCTGTCACCCATCAGCCCCAGTACCTCTCCTGCCTTCACAGCGTCGCCCACCTGGAAATCTCGTTCATATGTATAGAGATGGGCATAGTAGAAGTAGCCTCCGTTCATGCTTCGTATCCCAATCCGGTACCCCCCCAGCGGCAGCCATCCGATCTTTTCCACAAAACCGTCGGTCGCACTGACAACCGGATAATACCCCCGCGGCGTTTCGCCCTCCTGCCCCTGTTCCGCGCAAAATACATCGCAGCCCTCATGGCGCCTCTCTCCCTGATAACTCCGCTCACTCATCCAGGAGTCCTCAAATTCAGTGACCGTAGTTCCATTGCTGTCGGCGGCTACCGGAAACCAGGAGATTCCTTTCCAGACCGCAGAATATGCTTCTCTCAAAAGGGCATATTCCTCCGGCTTATACTTCATCAGAATCCTGTATCCCCGTCTGAACTCTCCTTCTGTCATTTTCGTATGATCAGTCAGCTTAAAGCGGTTCATGACCATGAAAACTGTCATCGCATCTGCCTGATCAATCTGATACCGGCCTGAAAATTCCAGAAGTTTCCCATATGCTTTAACTGAAACTGCCTGCTCACGGAACTCCTCGCTTTCCGCCGAATATAAATTCAAATCCCCTGTCACTGCGGTGATCTGCAGCCGGTGAATCAGCAGCAGGTTCAGAAACCACAGCGCAAAAAATAGAAGGCTCCATTTGAGATAACGGTTTGTTTTCATGGCAATGCCCCCGGAATCTGTCAGGAATCCTTCTATTATATGCATGGCCCCGGAGAAATATGTCTCCTGCTGTGTCTTGAGTCTCTGATACGACAGCCTCCGGTTTTAAAAAATTATATGGCCGCAGCCTGTTCTTTCAGAATTTCAAGCACCAGCTCATAAACTCTCTGAACGGATGAGACAGACATCGTCTCTTCTGTCGTATGAATATCCCGGAGATCTGGTCCCATGGACACACATTCCAGACCCGGCAGATTCTCATAGAACAGCCCGCATTCCAAGCCTGCGTGGATTACTTCAATTTCAGGCCTGCGGCCGCTCAGCTTCTCACAGACTGCAGCCACCCGGTCCCGGAAAGGAGACTTCTCCTGATACTCCCATGCGGGATAAGCCCCCTCAACCTCATAATCACCGCCCAGAAATTCTGTCAGATAGCAGATTCTGTCTGACACTGCCTCTTTTGCACTGCCAACTGAACTGCGCACGCTGGAGCAGCAGTAAAACTCCTCCGGCTGAAGCTTCATAATCCCCAGATTACAGGAAGTCTCCACAAGCCCCTGAATTTCCCCGCTCATTTTGATCACTCCATTTGGGACGTTCATCAGATAAAAAATGACTTTCTGAAGGCTGATGGGATTCAAACCTGGCTTCACGCCACCGCCTTTCTTCTGAACCGACAGCTCTACATTCCCGTCACATCCCCGGTACTCTCTTTTCAATTCTGCATCCAGGCGTCTGACCGCCGCCAAAAGCTCATCCTCATTCTCACCGTCAATGCCCACCAGTAAGGCAGTCTCCCTCGGTATCGCATTATCCTTTGTTCCACCTTCCAGCTCTCCCAGAACATATTCAAACTGCTGATCCAGGCAATAGAGAAGACGTCCCGCCAGCAAATTGGAATTCGCGCGGTTCTTATCAATTTCACTTCCTGAATGGCCGCCAGTCAGACCACATATCTGTACTTCAAACCACTCAGCTGATACCTCCCCGTAATGCACCGGTATTCTAGTCTTTCCGGTCATACCTCCGGCACAGCCTGCCAGAAGAATCCCTTCCTCTTCTGAATCCAGATTCAGCATGAGCCTGCCTTTCAGAAGAGAATAGTCCAGAGCCGCCGCCCCCAGAAGCCCAATTTCTTCATCTGTCGTAATCACCGCCTCCAGCGCCGGATGGACGATTGAATCATCCTCCAGAATAGCCAGAATATAGGCCAAAGCAATCCCGTCATCTCCTCCCAGGGTCGTATCCTCAGCATATACCAGATCTCCGTCAACCCGCAGCTTCAGCGGATCCCTCAGGAAATTATGCCTTGATCCCGGCTTCTTCTCACAGACCATATCACAATGCCCCTGCAAAATTACAGCGGCCGCTTTTTCACACCCTGCAGATGCATCCTTACGGATGATCACGTTATTGGCATCATCCCTGTGAGCCCATAACCCATGCTTTTCAGCAAACCCCATCAGATAACTGCTGATTCCATCCGTATTACCGGACCCTCTGGGAATCCTGCTGATCTCTTCAAAATAGTAAAAAACCCTTTCCGGCTGTAGCCCCTTCAACGCTTCCATACTGTCACCTTCTTTGTCCATGATTATATCTAAAAGTTAATTCTTACACAACTAATCCAAAAAAGCAAGGCATATACATATACTAATTTAAAATTATGGTTTTGTGGCAAAGAAGTGGATACCTGACGAAAAGCAGCGGGCAGCCTCCCCGGTGTGTTCGTCCGGGTATCCAACATCACTTCTCCGCAAAACCAAAATATTTGGAGGATTATGAAGAAAAAATACCTTCTCCTGTTTCTCCCCCTGCTACTCTTCCTTTTTCTTTTTCCAAAAGAGAGCCTTCAAGCCTCCGGCCAGGGGGTTGATCTCTGGTTTCATACGGTTCTGCCCACCCTGCTTCCTTTCATCATCCTCTCTAACATTCTGGTCCGCTCTGGATTCATACTGCCGCTGCTTGCCAGGTTGAATCCGCTCTGGAACCGGCTTCTGGGAATTTCTTCCGGAGGAGCCTATGCCTGGATACTGGGGCTGCTCTGCGGTTATCCCATGGGTGCCCGGCTGACGGCCAATCTCTGCCGGGATGGGGAGATTTCCAGGGAAGAGGGGATTTTCCTCCTATGTTTCTGTAACAATGCCAGCCCCATGTTCTTATCGGGTTTTCTTGTGCTGCAAAAATTCCAGAGTGCTTCTCTGATGCTGCCGGTTTGTCTGGTATATTATGGAGCCTCTTTTATCACCATGTTTATTTTTCGTATCCGGTGCCGGCGCTTTAAGGTTCACAGCCAGGCTCCTGCAAAAAAAGAGACCTCTCATCCGCTCTCTCTGGGAGAACTGATGGATGTCTCTATTATGGACGGTTTTGACGTAATCGCACGCCTGGGTGGTTATATCATCTTGTTCACTATCTATTCAAGCATGCTTGCTAAGCTGTGCAAACCGATCCCTTTTCTTCACCCGGTATTGGCCATGCTTCTGGAAATCACTACAGGTACAGGCACCGTGCTGGCTTCTGCCTGGAGCGGAAAGCTTAAATTCGCCTTCATCCTCGCGGGCATTGCATTCGGCGGCCTGTCCACCGTCGCTCAGACCAGCAGTATGATCCGGGGTAGCGGACTGTCTGCTGCAGCCTATGTAAAAGCCAAGCTGCTTCAAGGTCTTGTCACCTTTCTGGCAGCGTGGGTATTTTTATTCTTCCTCGTCTAAATCCTCATCAAAGGACATATCCGAAATATCCACCGGTTCTTCTGACGGAAGATCGACGGAACCCTGGGGAGATAGCTCGCTTCTGTTCTTGTTGACGATATCATAACAGCTTTGCAGAGAACCAACGAAATTGCTATATCTCTCGCCTACATCTGCCAGGGCGTTGCCCATGATCTGGGACAGGTTTGCCAGCATGTCGTCTGTATAGGAAATAGCGCTCATCCGGATATTATTAGCGTCCTGCTGTGCAGAATCCAAAATCCCCTGAGCCTGCTGATTCGCCGTGTTAACTGTCTCGTTGGCCTGGGCATAAGCCTGCTGCATGATCTCAGTCTGCGCAACAAGCTCCTTCGCATGGGCCTGAGCCTCCGCTATGATATTATCCGCCTTGGACTGGGCATCGGCCAGGATGGCATCCTTATTGCTGATGATTTTCTGATATCTCTTGATCTCATCCGGAGTCTTCAGGCGAAGCTCCCTCAGTAATTCTTCCAGTTCTTCTTTATTAACTACGATCTTCGTAGTGGATAAAGGCTGATATCTACAGCTCTCGACATATTCTTCAATTTCTTCAATGATCTGCTCAATTCTGCTGCTGCTCATACTTTTTTCTCCTTATCACATTATTCTCGCGAAGTCTTTTTGCGAATCTCCTCTGCAACGAATTCCGGAACAAATTTGCTGATATCCCCGTCAAAAGCGGCAACCTCTTTGACCGTAGTGGAGCTCAGATATGCATATTCCAGAGATGTAATCAAAAATGTTGTATCTATATCAGGTGCTAATATACGGTTAGTCTGTGCCATCTGCAATTCATATTCAAAATCAGTGATCGCGCGTAATCCTCTGACAATCACTTTGGCATTGCAGGCCCTTGCAAAATCTACCGACAACCCGCAGAAGGGTTTTACCTTCACATTCGGGATATTCTCTGTTGCTTTCTCTAGTATATTAACACGTTCTTCGACAGAAAACAACGGCGTTTTTGCAGAATTATGCAAAACACCAATGATTACCTCGTCGAACAGTTCACTGGCTCTCCGGACAACATCCAGATGCCCGTTTGTTACCGGATCAAAGGTTCCAGGATATACTGCTGTTCTCATCACTCTTCTCTCTCCCCTGTGCGCCGCATAAATATGTGGGCGTTCGTCTTGTATTTCTTTTCTTTTATAATTTCGTATCCTGAATGGTTCAGCCAGGAAAAGTCTGTCTTCAATGAAGCTTCGATGACAAATAAAGTCCGGTCTGTAATGCAGCCTGCTCCTTCAAACCGTTCCAAAAGCTCCCGTTCCAGCCCCTTCAAATACGGAGGGTCCATAAAAACCACGTCAAACGGCTCTTCACTCCTCAGCTGTTCCACGGCCTGTCTGGCATCAGCCACCAGCAGCAATGCGGATTCGGAAAGTCTGGTGAACTGGAGGTTCTCCCTGATACAGGCGGCTGCCCGCCGGTTCTGCTCCACAAAACAGCAAAAAGCCGCTCCGCGGCTTAACGCCTCAATGCCGATTGCTCCGCTCCCTCCAAACAGGTCAAGGAAACGGCAGTCCGGCAGATAGGGCTGCAGCATATTAAATAACGTCTCTTTCACACGGTCCGTTGTAGGCCTTGTGTCCGTTCCAGGCACTGTCTTCAGCGGAAGGCTCCTGCATTTACCTGCTATAACTCTCATGTTTTCTCAATCCTCATCCCTGAACTGCTCCCTCCAGTCCAGATCTCCTCTTGCCAGCCCCAGGATCAGGGACTCCGCAGTAGCGATGTTCGTCGCCACCGGAATATTGTACCTGTCACAGCTTCGCACGATCTGGTACACATCTGGCTCCTTGGGATCAATCATGACCGGGTTATAAAAAAAGATCACCATATCCATATCTTCCCGCTCGATCATCTCCGTGAACTGCTTGTCTCCTCCGACGCTGCCTGCCAGAAATTTGTGTACTCTCAGATTCGTCACTTCTTCAATTCTTCTGCCTGTTGTGCCTGTGGCATACACCTCGTGTTTCATCAATATACCTTTATAAGCGATGCAAAAGTCTTCTATCAAACTCTTTTTGCTGTTGTGCGCGATGATACCAATATTCATGGTTCCATACTCCTCTCCTCGACGGTCACTGTCCGCAGCCAGGCCAGAAAGCGCCGGTCTGCCATCAGCAACCCTTGATGCTCATGGATATTATAACAAATAACTAAAAAATTCGCAATTATTTTTGCAATTTTATACGGAATCACCATCCAAAAGTTATTGTTCGCTCCGTGAACAGCAGCTTCCATACGCTTGAAAAAACTGCCAGTTTATTTTATCTGTAAACACATATACTACCAGCGTAACGAATTAACGTTACATTATCTCAGAAAATTAAAAACAAAAAATCAAAAAACAAAGGAGGCGTATGAACAATGGCTAATCGTTCATCTAATACGACTGCAGTACCGGAAGCAAAAGGCGCACTGGACCGTTTCAAATTCGAGGTGGCAAATGAACTGGGTGTTCCCCTTTCTGAAGGATATAACGGAAACCTGACTTCCAAGCAGAACGGATCTGTAGGTGGCTATATGGTGAAGAAAATGATCGAAGCTCAGGAGCGTCAGATGTCTGGCGGTTCCGGTCAGCAGTTCTAATCATTTCATCATGAAACAGGATCTCAGTTGACTGAGATCTAAAAAGAGAGACTGCCGTATTCCAGAATACGACGGTCTCTCTTAGCGTGCCTCAGGGCGGCTGGTTATAGCTCGAAGCTTCCGGTAATATTCTCGTTGATCACGTAATATGCAGTAGTCTCTTCCGGCTTCACATAAAGCTTCACATCTTTTAAATCTCCTGCGTCTCTTCCCAGTTCAGCAGTCCATATTTCCTTCACCCTGGCAAACAGATCCGCAGACGCCAGTTCCTTTCCGCTAAACTGAAGGATCAGAGAGGTGGATGGCTCTTTTTTAACCGCTTCCTTCTTGGAAGCCGTCTTACGCGAAACTGTTTTTTTAGCCGGGGCTTTCTTAGCAGCGGGCGCTTTCCTGGCCGGGGCTTTCTTATTTTCTTTTACTGTATTCTTTGCAGACTCCTTAACAGGCTCTGCAGTTTCTTTTGTAGGTTCTTTTGTTGCAACTGTCTGTTTTGGTTCTTCTGTTGTCTTTACAGCATTCGTGGATGTCTTCTTTACTTCAGCTTTTACTGCGGCAACTGGTGCTTTTTTTTCTGCCATTTCACATTCCTCCCACGTTTCGTATAATAACCACATCTTTTCCTGCTTATCATAACGTTTTTTTTGGGCATTTTCAAGAGAAGCGCCGCAAGTTTGTCAGTAACGACCAAATTCCATAGTTTTCATAGCAAAATGTCAGCATTTTGACGTTCAAGATAATGCTCCAAAGCCTCACTCAGCAGCCTGTTCTGAGGCAGTTTCAGCTCAGGATCCAGCTCCAGAATCTCACGCACCGCGGCGCTGGATTCTTTTAATATATCCGCATCCTGATAGATATCCGCGATCTGGAAGTCCGCAATTCCGCTCTGCCGGATTCCGAAGAGATCCCCCGGTCCCCGAAGCTTCAAATCCTCTTCGGCGATGTAAAAGCCATCGTTTGATCTATTCAGGATGTCCAGACGCCGGGATGTTTCTTCCTTCTCATCACCCTGCATGAAAATACAGTAAGACTGTGCCTCACCCCGCCCTACCCGGCCGCGGAGCTGATGAAGCTGTGCCAGCCCGAAGCGTTCGGCATTCTCAATCAGCATGACTGTGGCGTTGGGCACATTGACGCCCACTTCCACAACTGTTGTGGAAACAAGGATCTGGATCTCATTCGCCGCAAAAGCTTCCATGATCTCATTTTTTTTCTGCGCCTTCATCTGGCCGTGCAGCGGCTCCACACGGATGCCGGCAGGCATCCGTTCCCTCAGGCGGCTGCTGTAATCCATCACATTCTCACAATTCAGCTCTTCATTCTCTTCTACCATGGGACAGATCACATATACCTGATGGCCGGCCGTTATTTCCCGTTCCATGAACTGATAGGCGTTCGGCCGCCAGGAGGTGCCTACCACACAATTCTTGATCGGAAGGCGGCGGGCCGGCAGCTCATTCAAAACAGATATGTCCAGATCGCCGTACAGGATAATCGCCAATGTGCGGGGAATCGGGGTAGCGCTCATGACGAGAACATTGGGAGGATACCCTTTCTCAGTCAGAAGCGTTCTCTGACGCACACCGAACCTATGCTGCTCATCAGTGATTACCAGAGCCAGATCCCGGTATACGACCTTTTCCTGGATCAGCGCGTGAGTTCCAACGATCATCTTTGTCTCTCCGGAAGCAATCTTCTCATAGATCTCCCGCTTCTCCTTCTGCGTACAGCTGCCCTTCAGCAGCACAGGACGGGCGTCTGTGATCTGATTTTCTTCCAGCAGGCGGCACAGTGATTCATAGTGCTGGACAGCCAGCACTTCGGTAGGAACCATCAGGGCGCTCTGGTATCCGTTCTCACAGCACATAATCATTGAGAGAAACGCCAGAATCGTCTTGCCGCTTCCCACATCTCCCTGAATCAATCGATTCATCAGTAGCCGCCCCGTCATATCCCGTTCCAGTTCATTCCAGACGCCCATCTGCGCGTCGGTCAGGCGGTAGGGCAGATTCTCAATCACTTCCTCTGTCCTCCAGACCGCTCTCATTGGAAAATGATTCTCCACAGTTTCCGTCTTTTCCTTCAGCCTGCTGAGAGCCAGGATAAAAAAGAAAAACTCATCGAACACCAGCCTGCGGCGGGCTTCGGCCAGGGAATTCCGGTCAGAGGGAAAATGGATCTCCGCTATCGCGTAATTGATCTCACAGAGCCTTAATCTCTCACGTTGTTCTTCCGGCAGATATTCCGGCTCCAGGCTTCGCTCCTCCAACAACTGGCTGACAGCTTTGATGACCATTTTATTGGTCAGTCCTGTGGTCAGCGGATAGATCGGCCGGAGCTGCCCCTGTATCTCATCATATCCTGCGATTGTAAATATCTCCGGATGTTCCATGGTCTTTCTTCCGTTCTTCATCGAAACACGGCCACGGAAAATATAGCTGCCGCCCCTTTTCAGCGTGCTTTTTAAAAAGGGCATGTGAAACCAGGTGATCTGCAGCTTACCGGTCTCATCCTCTAGCTGGAGGATGGTGACAGATTTATGATTGTAGTTTTTAACGCTGGGCTGACGAAGAATTCTTCCGCAGACGGCATTTTTTTCGTTATCCCTGACCATGCCGAGAGGCACTGTCTGTTCATAGGAATCATAATCCCGCGGATAATAATGAAGAAGCTGGTTGAGATTGCCTACTCCGGCTCTCTCAAACAGCTTTTCTGTTTTCTCTCCGATTCCCTTCAGGGTTCTCAAAGATTCTTCCTTCATATCATTTACCGGACTGTTATTCTACTGAAATAATACAATAGTAAATAGGCTGTCCGCCGGCGTTCACTTCCACATCACAGTCAGAATATTTTTCAGAAACTTCCTGAGCCAGCTTTTCTGCTTCTTCTTCTGAAAAATCCTCACCATAATAAATGCTGATAAGCTCCGCGCCTTCCTCCATCATGGCGTCCACCGTCTCTCTGGCCACTTCAGCCACTTCTTTTCCCACAGCCAGGATGCCATGGTCGCCGATCGCCATAATATCGCCCTGATGGATCTCTTTATCCTCAATCCGCGTATCCCTTACCGCATATGTGACCTGCCCGGTACGTACTGTCTGGATCATCTCATTCATGATCTCCGTGTTCTCTTCCACAGATTTTTCCGGAGCGAAATTGATGATGGCTGTAATCCCCTGGGGAACCGTCTTCGTAGGGATAACAATGATGTTCTTATCCTTGGTCAGCTCCCTGGCCTGATTGGCCGCCAGAATGATGTTCTTATTGTTGGGATAAATAAATATATTCCTGGCATTGACCTGAGCAATGGCATTCAGCATATCTTCCGTACTGGGATTCATGGTCTGTCCGCCCTCAATCAGGTAGTCCACATCCAGCCCCCGGAAAATCTCTCCGAAGCCGTCCCCAATGGATACGGCGATAAACCCGACTTCCTTCTCCGGCTTCTGAACCGGGGCAGCCTGCTGCTGTGCCAGCTTCTCCGCATCCTTAATCACTCTTTCCTGATGCTCTTCTCTCATATTGTCAATCTTCATCCGGGTCAGCGATCCGTACAGCAGCGCCCGCTGAAGGGCCAGACCCGGATCGTTGGTATGAACATGGACTTTCACAATCTCCTCATCAGCCACCACGACTATCGAATCTCCGATTGATGAAAGGTAGGCTTTGAAGTCCAGCTCTTCTGTGCGGTTGAGCGGTTTGTTCAATACGAGGATAAACTCGGTGCAGTAGCCGAATTTAATCTCCTCTTCGGTCTCTCTGGAGACCTTCACAAATTCTGACCCGCCGGAAGCCGGCTGAAAATCCAACCGGATCTCCTTGCCCATAAATGCATCATAGGCACCCTGCAGCACAGTCATCAGGCCCTGTCCGCCGGAATCCACAACTCCCGCCTCCTTCAACACCGGAAGCATCTCAGGAGTCTGGGACAGGACGTATTCTCCATGTGTCAGAATCTCCTTCATGAAGTCGGAAAGAGGCAGGCTTTCCTCAGAAAGTTCCACTGCTTTGTCAGCAATACCTCTGGCAACGGTCAGGATCGTCCCTTCCTTCGGCTTCATGACTGCCTTGTAAGCTGTCTCCACGGCCTTTACCAGCGCTGCCGCCAGCACAGGCGCGTCCGCTTCTTCATAATTACGGATACCCTTCGTAAAACCACGCAGCAGCTGGGATAAGATAACGCCCGAATTCCCGCGGGCGCCCCGCAGGGAGCCTGAAGAGATTGCCTTGGCCAGGTCCGGCATCGTGGCCTTCTCCAGCGCGCTGACCTCTTTGACTGCCGACATGATTGTCATCGTCATATTCGTCCCCGTATCCCCGTCAGGAACTGGAAAAACGTTCAGCTCATTAATCCACTCCTTTTTAGCTTCCAGATTCTTAGCTCCTGCCAAAAACATTTTCGCAAGCAATTTGGCATCTATTGTATTTGCAGACACAACAAGTTTCCTCCTCTTACCTCAATCTATGACGCGTACGCCTTCAACCAGAATACGGACATGCTCCGTCTCCATTCCGGTGAATTCTTCCACTTTATACTTTACATTTCCAATCAAGTTATCTGCCACTGCGGAAATGCTGACGCCATACGCCACGATAACATGGAAATCCAGCGAAATCTTATTATCGTTGATTACAACATTAATGCCGTGCTTGATGCTGTCTTTTCTAAGTAATTTAACCAGGCCGTCCTTCATATTGACCGCTGCCATGCCTACTATTCCAAAGCACTCCACGGCGACAGTCCCGGCATAAGTAGCGATGACATCCGGATTAATGACAACTTCTCCCAATCCCGTATTCATTCGACCTTTCATGTCTTACGCTCCCTTCACTGCTTTTTTCTCTATCTAAGTATAACCGATTATGGCGGAAAATGAAATAAGAAAATGAAAAACCTTGTAAAATTTATTTTTTGTACTTGCAAAACACGTCTATATCTGGTAGAATAACTTATGTTGTGAGCCCATATAATGACTGGCTCAAGTTTATTGTCAAGGAGGTGCAATCATGGCAAAATGTGCAATCTGCGAAAAGGGCGTTTACTTTGGTAACAGTGTAAGCCATTCTCATAGAAGATCCAACAAGATGTGGAAATCAAACGTCAAGTCAGTTCGTGTGAAGACTGAGAATGGAAACAAAAGAATGTACGTTTGTACTTCCTGCTTAAGAAGCGGAAAAGTAGAACGCGCTTAAGTATCGTTTTGGAATCTTAACAGGGATTTTTCAGAGGCGGCCATCCTTCCGGATGCCGCCTCTTCTTCTGTCATTTTATGCTTCTTCCTGAATCTTGTCATAATCAGAAGGTTCCGAGAAATTATAGCATTCGATATAGCTGACGGCCTTATAGGAGCCATAGCGGTCATGATTGATCGTCAGATCCACCCGGATGATATTGGGTGGATATTCAGCTCCTGAAGGATCCGCCTGGGAAAACTTTAATTCTTCAATATAATATCCCATATATGCCGCCTGGTCAAAACTCCAGTCCACCGCTTCATAACGGGTCACCGTGCCCAAAGCAGAGCCCGGAGCACTGCTCTGAACCGCATAATAATATAGAAGCAGCTGGTCTTCTGTATCCTGATACTGGTTTCCTGAGAGATTGTCTCCGCTGTCATCCCGGATCTTTCCCTTAGCCCCCGTAGTCGTGATACAGATATGGCTGCCGGTCCGGTCATACAGTTCAATCACCTGCCCGCTCTCATAGATCTTCAGCGTTTTATCCTGGCTTGCGCCTCCCTGGGCAATACTCACCTGTGCGCCCCCGATTTCACCGGTTATCTTCTCCAGAAGCGTATCCGACACCTGGCATCCATAGGTAACCCCCTTAATCTGATAATAGACTTTCATACAGGAAAAAATCACCTGACTGAGAGCAGTTAAAAACAGGCATAAAAGAGCAAACGCCACTATCAGCTCCACCAAAGTGACGCCCTGCCTGTTTTTTAATAGATGTTTCCTCACTTTTCTGCCTTCTCTGTTTATCCTCATATCACCCTGCTCCGCAATCCCTATGCTGATCTGAACTATTTCACTGCCGCCTCTTTTTTGCGGCCGCATCAATGAATTTCTGAAAAAAAGGAATACAGCTGATAACCGGTTTCATCATCTTCATAGAGCTGAAGCCCTGTACTTTGCAAACCGATGCTGATTTCCTTAGCCTTATTCCCCGCCGCAGTCTTTTCCACATCCACAGCCAGGCTCAGGCTGAGGCCTTCCAGCTTCTGCCTCCCCGCCTGGTTGGCTGTTTTATAATAACCGGCGTTAAAGCTCTCATTCTTTTCAATCATTTTCTGCGAAGTTACCAGCATTTTCGATGATGTCAGCACCACTCTTGAAAACATGACAATCATGACCATCACAACGAGAAAGGCAATCAGGACCTCAACCATTGTAGATCCGGATGTAGAATTTTTTCTTCTTTTTTTTGCTGTTATTTTCATGATGTTCCTCCTTCTACTCCCGCATATTCAAGCTCCAGCTCCATGCCTTCTCATTTTCTATGGAATTCCCGTTTGGATTCACTTCTGCGCCGGCAGTCCCTGCATCCGGTCCGGGGGCGTCTGTATAATCTGTACTTCCCACAATCAGTTCATAGGTAGAGGTAACGGTCGTCTTCTGTCTGCCCTTTTCACAGGTCACCTGTATGACCAGGGGCGTACCCGCTTCTTCAGCCCCTGATTCACTTTCCCAGTAAATCATCACCGAAATGCCGTCCAGAAGCTCCGCTCCCTCTATACCTGCGTCTGACGGGGTGATTGTAAAATACCTGCAGGCATAGGAGGCCGTATGTCCTCTTTCTTCCGTATTATAATAAGGCCAGCTGCTCTGCCATACATTATAGCGCAGATAGAACCAGAGGGGATATTTTCCTTCGTTCAGCGCAGCCTCCTGTTCCTGGTAAGACTGAAAGGGTGGAATCGTGATCTCCTCTTCCAATGCCTTGCTCAGGCTCTGAGCCAGTTCCCGGCACTGGGATGCATCCTGCCGCTTCCCGGCCGTATGGAACAGGGAATAAGAGATCATCAGAAGAGACAGGCTGAGCAGCATCACTACCGCCATAATGATGATCGCACCGAGAAGTGCCGAACCATCTTTCTGCTTTCGGATATTTACCTTCATCGCCTGTCTCCTTTCCTCTGCCCTGCTCTCCCTCATTCTATGCCCCGTAGGTGGTCCATATAATCTCATCCGGCATCGCTGTCATAGATATCCCCATGGTATAAACCATTTTCCGGAAGCGTCTGGACCTTCACTCCATCTGTAAAACGGAAAATCTTCACGTTCTCTGATTCGCCCACAGAGATTTCCTCCGCCGGCATGGTCAGCTCATATTTAAGCCCTTCCGCCGTCTGTGTGACCGTAAGGGTCACAGACACCGTGAGCAGAGAAATCTCACCGCCGTCTATATTTTCAGCCGTCAAGATCCCCAGCTCATACACGCCGGGAATTCTGGCCACCGATGCTTCCTGGCTGCCAAACCAGAGATGGTATCCGGATGCCTTCGGATCCGCTGTCCAGCTGTACCGTCTGCCTGAAAGACCCGGCAAAGCCTGCTCTCCCCCTCCGGCAGCCTGCAGCACGCCAACAGCTTCATTTGTCTGCGTGCTGTTTACCACCGGCGCCCTCAGCACCAGTTCCGGAAACGTACCCAGACTGATCCAATCCGTCCATTGGCTGATTCCGCCGTTCCCTATTTCAATGGACGCTGCCCGAACTTCCAGCACATGGCCCTGCCAGAGCGCGTACTCCTCGTCACTCAGTGACAGCACTGAGGTAATATCACTCGTTCCGGTTCCTGCAGCGCCAAGACGTCTTCGGGTATAAATCCCTCCGGCCCCGTCGGTGACAGCCACCTCCCATACCAGCCAATGGTTGGATACCGCTTTTACCTCGTAGGCCGTCTGAACCTGCCCTGAGGTTTCCAGCCAGAGGCTTACGGCCGGGGCGCCGGCATACTCTTCCTGCCTCGTTGTCCCGGTTTCTATGGTTCCTGAAGAATTTCTGCTCCGGTACCAGTTTTCTATTTCTGAATATTCGTATCTCAACAGGTTCTCATCCGTAACCTCTGACCGGACTGAGACTGATGCAGTAAACAGGAACGCCGGATCATAGTAACCGCTCTCACTCACAGATTCCGCATCTGGCAGCACCAGGCGGAATCCGCCGTCCTCCCATTGCAGTACAGACACAGTATTTACTTTTGCTGTGTCATCTGCTGCCGACTCGTCTGCCGTTCCTGTGTAGGGCAGAACCACATAAGAAGAGGCTCCCGGCCCTATATCTCCCAGGAAGACGGCAAGATCATCCATAGAACAAGCCGGAACGGATGCGTTCTGCCATTCCTCAGGATGGAAACCTTCATAGCTGGAGTCGTAATATACCCGGTAACTCCCTGATCCGGTTTTTTCAAGATATATCCAGTCCGCATCGCTGACAGTGTATTGCTCCGGCAGATTTAAGCCCTCTGCAATGACCGCCGAACGCACCAGCCGTATTCGGTAATTGTCTGCATATAACTGTTCCGCAAAGCGCAGAGCAGTCTGTATCACAGGTAGGTCGTCCGTTCCCGCTCCGGTCTGGAAATAATCGCCGTTCCACTGGCCGTCTCGGTAATACAGAGTTTTTGTCTCTTCAGCAAATTCCGGCGTTTCCGTCTGCACTCTTGGTATCTGTATCCAGCGGTAGTTAACCGTTCCCTCCTCCGTCTCATCCTCATCGGACCACAGGGAACTCACATTGCTGTCAGATACGCTCCTCATGGCAATTTTCAGCCATTTTCCCGCATAATCGGCAGAGATCCCCCTCAGGCTGTATTCCGCCGACAGGAAATTACCGCTCATGGCAGCGCTGTCCGCCTTAGAAACCAGCGTTACCAGCGCTCCGTCATCCCAGCACCCCTGAAGCGTCCCGTCACCGTCACCGCCGCAGGATACTTTTTCAGAGGAAGGCTCTTCCCGGTTCTCAAATACCGCTGCCGCCAGCTCATATTTGCCCTGGAGCACGCCGCTCTCACCGAATGGCGTATATTGCAGCAAAATGCCGTCGGCCGCCAGCGATTCCTGGGTTACATATGTCTCTTCCTGTCCGGCCGTCGTTTCATCATGAAGGTAATAAGACGGACTCCCCGTCAATTCCTCCACATCCGGCACATCCAACCGGCTGGGCAGCGTCATGGTCCGCACTACTCCCTCAGACCCGTCACGGTACACTGCCGCCTGATCTGCCGCAATCGCCCTGACAGAGATATCGATCATTTCTCCCCGGGCGTAATCATTCAGATCCAGCATGCGGGTCATCACATCTCCCGCCTCGCCGGACGCCGGGAATTCCCAGATTTCTTCCAGATTTCTCACAAGCTTCCAGTTCCCCGCCTCTGCAGAAGCTTCCCAGCGTATGGTCATGGTTTTCAGAACAGAATTTCCGTCAGCCTCCTCCTGCCATCTGTAAACTGCCTGATCCGGAGTTTCTTCAAGCTCTACGCCTGGTTTGCTGCCGTATAATGTCCGCAGCTTCTGCAGCGCAGCTTCAAATGAAGCCTGGTCAGCATATTCAACTTCAGCAACGGTATCTGCATCGGAACGGTTTACCAGCACCTGATAGGCAGACAGCTCGCTCCTCTCACCCTCCGGGATTCCGTCCCAGGTAATGTCGTAGATCAGGGAATTCTTTTCAACTATTCCGGCTTCATTTCTATGCAGAGACACCACCGGTTTCGCAATCTGTGAGAAACGCAGCTTCAATTCACAGACTTTAACAGAACCTGCCGGAAATACCAGAGTCATATCATTCTGGCCCGCTTCTCCCCGCCTGCTGATGGAGATTGTCACCCGCTTATAATTCCAGGCAGAAATATCATAAGATAATTCATTATCTCCATCCGTGCCAGTGACATAGGTACCGCTGCCTGCCTGGACCGCTGTTCCGTCTGCCGTATAGCCTGTTAACAGATAATCGTACACGGCCCCCTTCTGATAGTTATAACTGCCGTCTTCATTTTCATAGCCCTGTTTTTCCAGATCCCAGGTGATTTTCAATAGATCTTCATTAGGATCTCCGTCAATCCCGTTTCCGGCATGATCGTTAATATGAATCTGAGGAGCCTTTACCAGTTTCTTCTCCTCTGCCAGGCGGTAATATATAACCTGTGTCTGCTTGCTCTGCCCGCTTTCGGAATAATCATAATTTTTGTACCCGTTGTACTCCAGCAGCGCGTTGTAGTAGATCGTATAGCTTCCATCTGAGGCCAGTTCAATTACATATCCATCAGCCAAAGTGCCGTTATGAATGAGCCGCTCCGCCGTCGGTTCCCTGGTCAGGGTACCGTCCGCTGACACATACAGCTCTTTCAGTTCCTCTCCGGACAGCCCCTTTGCCCCGGCTTCTGATTTTAATCCACTGATATCTACGGCATGCCCGGTATATACGATATTATTGGACATCATAGCCGGATAACTTCTCACCATCAGATCTGCATAGACAGAATCATCAAGAAGCTGTGCAGGCAGGGAGCTCAGGGAAGTCGCCACCGTGTCTGTCGTAGTATCTGAAGTCCGCAGGCTGGAACTGCTCAGCATCACCCGGACTCCCAGCTCTTTATCCAGCGCTGTCAGCTCAGACCGCATATACAGTACATATTTCGTGAACTTTATCTTCAGCTGATAGCTGAGAGTATCCGAGGTGATTCCCCTGAAGCCGATGCCGTTCCCAGCATCCGGCTTCAGGCTCACCTGGGCAAAATTAACATCCGCACTTTTATAGCTGGATGAAACAGGAGCCATGGATTCCCGGAGCTGGCGCACTGATCCTGTGTAGCTCCCCCCGCTGTGGACAGCTTCCGCTGAAAACAGGCAGTTGCTCTCACTGCCGTCAAAATAAGCGGCAGATTTTCCGGATTTTGCATTAAAGGACATATCTTTATTCCCCGCCTTTATGGAAATCATAATGCTTTCCAGCACAGCTTCTGTGTCCGCGGCACCACAGGATGCCAGGAATGTCCTGTATTCCTCCTGGTTATCCAGAAACGCCTGATATTTCAATGTATCATTGTCTCTCACCAGCTCCAGATGATACTGAGGCGTAGGCAGCACATCCAAAACCGCCTGGTCAGCAGGCGCGGAATACGGTGACCAGACTTCCGTCAGCCTGCCGCCTTCATCCAGCGTCGAAACTCCAGCTCTCACCTGGAAAATAATCTGCTTCACCGCCTGGCCGCCGATTGCCGTAACAGGAAGCTGGGCCTGGGTGGTATATACCCTGTCTTGTTTTTCCGCCAGCTTTGTGCCGTCCGCCCCATAATAGGCTGCCTGATATTCATAGAAACCGGCGCCGGCAACGCTTCCCCATTCTGCCTGGTATACGGCTCCCCCGGCATCCTTCATAACTATTCCGGCAGGAGTCCCAAGGCTCGTAACAGATTCATGGGCATCCACGTTAAAATACGGATCATCCGCCATAAAAACCTGATAGCGTATATTATCCTCTCCATCTCCTAATGCAGCCAGTTTTCCGGAAGTTATGTCACCTGAAGCAAATGCCGTCCGAGGATTTATGGAAAATCCAGGAAGGCCGATCGTGATCTGGTCGCTCTCGGAACCGGATACCAGCCGATAGCCGCCGCCGGAGCCCATCCGCTCCACACGCGCTGCCATCCCCCGGCCTTTATCCTTCCCTGAGGAAGCGGAATATTTACAGCTCTCATATGCCATCCCCCTATAAGTACAGACGGTGCCGCTGTTGCTGCCAGTGAGGCTGCTTCCCGCCCCGTCGTACTTTCCGTAGCTGAGAGAACCTCCATCGGCAGATAAATATCCCAGGTTTCCATCATAGTCTATTCCCAGCACCTGCCCCCGGAAATGCGCGCGGATCAGACAAGCGTTCGTACCCGCTCCGCCCCTGCGGATGGATTTTGTCACCTCTATCCTGATTCTCCGGGCTTTTACCGTCTTCTCCAGGCTGATTACTTCTTGGGAATCTGCAGCAAAATTGCCTGTTGAAGCGTTGGACATGGAAGAAGCCGCCGTCCAGCTCCCACCCTCTGTATAAGGGCTGTAATAAACTGTATAATCAGTCACCCGGTAATCCGTTCCACGGTTCCAATACAGATCCATACCCGACAGGTCAATCGCTGTATTGAACGTAAAGATATAAGACATGGAAACCGTTCCCGACTGGCTGTTAGAGAAATAGGCTCTGTCTCCGTCGTTCAGCCCCTTGGTGTCCCAGACAATTTTCTTCAGGTATTCCGGTTTCTGAATGCCTGCCGCCTCTATTTTTCTGACATAGAAGCCGTCAGGTTCCAGGTCCGTTTCCTTGCCGTCTTTATCATAATAAACCACCGTCGAGCCTGACGCGTCGTCTGAGAGGTAGTAATTGCTTTCATCTCCCGCTTTTCCGGAAATCGGATAATCGGTATCCGCTATTCCAAAACATTTGGAGACCGTCAGGTTATTTTCACTGTTCACTGTGATGCCGCTGATACTTTCGCCATTCATCCCATAGCCATAGTTCCTGCAGCTCCTGATATAGGAGCCGGCAGAAAATTTACTGATCTCGCCGGCAATTCCGGCGCTCTGGCCGCCAGCCTGGATCAGGCCTGTATTGACGCAGTCTTCTATCTGCAGATATACGCTGCTTCCGCCATAAGAACCGCCCACAATGCCGCCCACATGTTTTCCTCGGATCAGCCCGTGATTCTCACAGCGCACCATGCGCGCCGGGGTCGACCGGATGTCATACAGCATGCCCGTGATACCTGCGGAGCCCGCCGTGTCATCGGTGTAAATTTCCCCGTAATTCTGGCAGTCAGAAATAGTGCCCCCGTAATACTTCCAGATCCCGACCATGCCGCCCACACGGGCGGTTCCACGTATTTTCCCGTAATTCTGGCAGTTGCTGATCTGCCATGCACTGCCTGTGGCACACTCCAGACGGCCCACAATACCTCCCACGCCATTGGAGGAAGAGACTGTCTTCTCAACAGTAGCACGGTTAATACAATAGGAGGTGTCATTTTCTGAAGCGCTGTATCCGATAATGCCTCCGCAGCCGTTATCCTGGGCATTCTGGGGCGCGAAGACCACCCAGCCCCTTCCCGTTACCGCACAGGATATCCTGCCGGTCTTCCTGTTATAGCCGGCAATACCGCCCACATGGCCTCTGTAATTTTCTATAATCAAGCTGGTTTCATCCCAGCCCGCGGACCAGGTGTTACCGGCGTGGTCATAGCCGATATCCTCAATCGTCCCGCTGTTCAGACCGGCAATACCTCCCGTATGTGCATAGGCAGCCGTATTATTTTCTGTTCCAATATATACACAGGCCGACGCTTTTTTGATTTCATCGAGTTTACTGCTGTTCTTTTTAAACGGGGAATATGTCTTTTCCCCTGTGCCGAAAGTGATTCCTCTCAACGACGCACCCTGCCCGTTCACGCCGGCGGCGCCTCCGATATTCGCCACATTGTTCGGATCACCCATGCCGGTGATCCGGGCGGCATTAACCAGACAGTCTGTAACGGCTGCCATACTGGGGGCCTCTGAATCCCCATTGATACCCACGATCCCACCATATCCGTAGATTACTGACCCGTTTGTCTCGAAATCGGTATTTGGGTTGTACTCCGGAGCATTCTGTGGATTATTCGCCGTGCCTTCTACGCTGCCGTTAAATTCACAATAACTGATGGAGCCTTCATTTTTGCCTGCAATTCCGCCCAAATTCCCATAATAAGACATATTTGTCTGCACAAAAGCAAGGGTGGCGTAGACACGGCTGTATTCAGCAGCCGTCCCTGAAATAGAACCGCTGTTGCTTCCGGCCATCCCTCCCAGAGAAACATCCGTACCGTTGGAAACCAGGGAAAGTTCCTTTCCCGGCCCTCCCGCCTGGCAGCCTGAGAGAGTTCCTGTATTGATCCCGGCTATTCCTCCCAGGGCGCCTCCGACGCTTCCAGACGGATTCGTAATCTGTATTCCCACGGCAGTGCTGTCCTGAATGATGCCGTTGTTCACTCCGCTGATGCCGCCGGCAAAATCTCTTCCCATAAAACTGAGCGTTTCCTTTTCCGCCTGGACGGCACATTCCCGGACGTTCCCGCCATTGACACCGGCGATTCCACCGCTGATGCCGTTAGCTGCAGAAACAGAGCCATAATCCGTGCAGCGGCTGACAGTTCCCTGATTTACTCCAATAATTCCGCCTGCATTGCCGCTTCTGGCGGCGGAGACACTTCCGTGGTTTTCACAGTTCAGGATTTCTCCGTTCTGGCTGCTGTCAATCCCGATAATACCTCCGGCGTCGCCGTCTTCGGCATATATGATCGCTTTGTTACAGAAACCTGCCACCTCCTGAGCCTGGCTGTTTCCTGCAATTCCTCCGACATTTCCGGTTCCAGTAACAGTGCCGTTGAACGTCACCTGATTCACATTTTCTGAAAGACCCAGGTTTTCCTCTGTCGTCCCGGCAACTCCTCCGATATTCTGTCCGGAACCGGCTATGATGCCCTGAATATCTTCACTGAGAGTCAGATGAGCGCCGCTGTAATTATACCCGGCAATACCTCCGGCGTTTCCCACCGTTCCCTGCGCGTGTACGATAGAATTTTTCATAGAAATATTTTGTATGCTTCCAAAATTTTCCGCCGTAATGCCGCCCACGTAGTTTCTTCCGGTAACCGTCACCTTTTCAAAAGACGACTGTTTAATCACTCCGTCCGCTTTATTGACGCCGGAAATACCTCCCACGTAGTCAGAATTTCCGCTTCCTATGCTGGATACCGCACAATTGAAAATCGTGCCCTCATTGACCTCGCACAGTCCGCCCTCGTAGGTCCCGCTCGAGACCACGTCGCCCACATCCTGATTCCGGCAGTTCTCCAAAGTCACTTTGCGTCCGACTTTTCCGATCATTCCTCCCGCGTAAGAATAGCGGAAGCTCTCGCCCGTATATGTGAGCCTACCAGGCTGTTCCTTCTCATTTACTATAGAATTTGTAGCCGTCACAGGGGTCAGGTTCGTCACATCCTGTATATGAAGAGCCGTATTTTCATCATTGTAGCCCACCACGCCGCCTGCATAAATCCGAGCCGTGATTTCTCCCAGCTTCGTATGTGTTCCCGAAGAGGATTCCCGTCCATGGATCACCAGGCATCCGTCTCCGCCTGCCAGCCGATGATCTGCCAGTAATCCGGCAGCTTCCTCCAGCCCTGCAGCCGCAAATGCCTGTATGTTGGCGTCAGCAGCAGCATGAATTGCTTCACGTCCGGTTCCGCCGCTCACAATACAATTATAGCCGATAAAGCCCCCTGCGAAAGCGTCGGCAGACAGCTTGCCCAGGAAGTTATCTGTTTTGAAATCTGCTGATATGTCCGTGCCGCCGACTGCAATTACATTTCCGCCGATGGTTCCTCCGACGCAGTATCTCCCCTTCACCTCATTAGGATTCGAATGAAGTGATCTTTCCCTGGTGTCTTCGTCCATGAAAAATGCCAGCGAAGCATTGAAACCTGCATAACCGCCCACATAGCTTCCGCTGCTGCGGATATAGCCTCCTGCCACTTCATAATCCTCAACGACCGCATTCACATCATTATATCCTACAATCCCTCCAGCATAACTGCCGCCGTTCACGTAGCAGACCGCTGAGAGAATCCCCTTGCTTCCGGATTCCCGTATGCCGGATGAATTTCTCGGCGTATTCCCCAGGCTCCCATTGTTATAGCCGGCAATGCCGCCTGCATAATTGCCTCCTGCCGCCAGATCTGCCAGCTCTGCCATGATGCCGCTCCTGTCTACGTCGCTGCTGCAGCCGAAAATTCTTCCGGTATTATAGCCGGTGATCCCGCCTGCATAACTGCCTGTCGCCGCCACCATGCCTTTATTGATCCAGCGGTTCACCTGAAGGGTATAATCGGCTCTCTGGTCCGGAATGACAATCCCGTTTTGATCCGTCCCTCCCACAGCGGCACTGCAGCCTACAATACCGCCCACGTAAGAATTACCGATTACATGCGCTTCATTAACGCCGCTCTTGCCTCCGGAAAGGGTTCCGTCTATCCCCTCTTCCGTGCCTTCACTGAAACCTGCGATTCCTCCAACATACTGATAGCCGAATACATAGCCGGATTTCCCCTCTTCATTCTCCGTCCGGCACACTGCGACAGAAGCTCCATCGTTATATCCCACGATGCCGCCCACATATACGCCGTTCAGTTTTGGTTCCAATCCTTCCGGTTCCGCCAGCCAGGCTTTCAATTCTGCATCCGTATACTGGGGGGAGCTGACGCAGTCCCGTATCTCCACTCTGGAAGTCTCCCCGGACGTATTCTTGCAGTATCCGGCAATTCCGCCGATATAACGGCCGCTGTCAGGCGCATCTGAGCTGCCGCGGACAGCCTCCACGCGGCCATAGTTCTTACAGGCTTTTATCTGAAACTCTTTATCCTCCAGGGTTTCCATCCTGCCTATGATACCTCCCACATAGGTGTTACCTATTACAGAGGCCCTATTCACAAGGCTTTCATAGACGACTTCATCCCCCTCTTCTTCTCCTGACTGTGCACCGGTAATACCGCCCACATCCAGGGTTCCTGTGACGATGCTGGGACTTTCATCAGGCTTTGAACTGAGCGTCTGCAGCCCTTCCAGCTTTCCGCTGTTCACACCGCAGAACGCGCCTGTTTTCTCTGTCCCCGCCACCTGAATACAGTCCAGAGAAAACTCTCTCAGGGTGCCTTTATTCTCCAAAAATACTCCGGTTGCACCCGTGCTCTTCTCTCCGTAAAGGCCTGCTTTCTTGTTCGCCGATTCTGTAACCGACAGCCCGCTGATTACGCGCTCCTTGGCATTTCCCTCAAAGACTGCACAGCTCCGCAGCTGCCTGATGGACGGAAAATTGTTGTCTGCCGCCGGATGGGTTTCATAATATTCATTCGTCTCATAGAGACTTCCGCTTTCAGAAAATGCTTTCCAGTCGACATTGGCCGTGAGCTGATAGGTAATCTGGTCTGATGTTTTCAAACCTTCATACCCTTTCTGGCTCCGCTGATCATCCGTATAATCTTCCATATACCGGACATTGTAGAGATGACGTCCGTTCTCGACCGCATAAACTGCCGCCGACTGCCCGCCGGCAGTCGAAATGTGAGCGCTTCCAAAATACGTATTTTCAACATTGCTCTGCTTTTTAGCCGTAGTCTTATAATAGGTGCCGGACCCCTGTACCGTACAGTAAATATCCTCTGTCCTCACTCCGAACCGCCGGAAACTGTAGGTACTCCGAAGCATACGCAGATCAAGGGACAGCCCCTCTTCCCGGCTGATATCTTCTGAATCATCCATGAGTGCAGTATAGGCGTCATAATAGAGAGAACTGGTCGCTCCCAGATCTGCCGCGTCCAGAATCAGGCGGATGGTCCCGTCCTGCTCCACCCAGGCTGGAATATCATAATTCCCCAGCTTCTGAGCCCTCGGATTCTTCATGTTTTCATCATAATTATATCTGGTCACACCACAGGAGACTTCTGATTTAAAGAGCTCGTTCTTCAAATGTGTCCCGTCTACCGTAAGTACCAACAGCGGAGTCTTGCTTCCCTTGGCATAGACAATGACCTCATAGGTCAATTCCTGGGTGGCCGCTTTTACCTTGTTCAATTTAAATGACAGGTTCAGCGTATCGCCGTTGTTCAGTTTTACTTCACTGATCGATGGTTTTTCCGTCCGGGTGCTGGTTGCCCTGGAAAGAGTATCCACCCCGTAGTAGCCCACCATCCTGTCCTTCCGGTATTCTGTCTCTCTGTTGGATATATCCACCTTACCCTTTGTTCCGGTATTTCCGGAATTATATTCAAATCCCGTGCTGATATCGCTGTACAACACGGCAAAAACCTGGCCGTCCTCAGGAGTGAATTCCAGGCAGACAGTGGCGTTTAAAATGGAAACGTCATACAGATAAGAAGACAGCAGGTCATACAGAAGCGTTGCATCTTCTCCTGCAGTTCCTTCCAGATACGCCTGATAATCCTCACTGGTCCCGATCAGTGAACAGATAGTCCCCTGATAACGGGATGCATTGGGCCTGGTGGTGTCCTTGCTGCTCTCCGGCCATACCTCAGACATTTGATAGCTGTTTCCGTCGGAGTCTTTAAGAGCCGTGACATCCAATGTGTTGCGGTACGCGTCACCCCCGTCAGAAAGCGCGGCCTGCAGGCTGGGAAGCTGGCCGTTAACGCTGTATTCCGTCAGCTGGTTCTGAGCGGCCACAAAGATGGTCTGGGCATATTCATTCTGACGTTTGAAATTCGACCAGTTGATCCATTTCATAACACCGATGACAATGCCCCCAGTCAAAATTAATAAGATCACAATGACGACAACCAGTTCCACCAGGGTAAATCCCCCCCGGCGGCCACTGCCTGCCAGTCTGCTCATTTTTCTGTCTGATCTTTGCTTCTCAGTCCTCATACCTTTGCTCATCCCTTAATTCATACCCCTCAGGGCCTGGGAACAGCTCATGCTGTTCCGTTTCTTTTTGCGGTTAAAAATATTGTTCCAGCTCTTTGCGGTCATTTGTGTACTGGAATGCGGTTTCCTTTGTGATAAATCCCTGAGCCTCCAGCCTTGCCAGATCCGCGTTCAGCGTATGCATGCCTAACCCTCCGCCGGACTGCATGACGTTGCCGATCTGATGAGTCTTGCCCTCCCGGATCAGATTGGCTACCGCGTCGTTCCCGACCAGTATCTCCGTAGCCGCAATCCGCCCGGAGCTGCCGGCCACAGGCATCAGGCATTGTGTGATTACCCCCTTCAGCACTCCTGACAGCTGGATTCGCACCTGATCCTTGGAGCCCACTGGACAGGCATCGATAATCCTGTCAATTGTCTGGGCCGCTCCCGTGGTATGCAGCGTAGACAGCACGAGATGGCCGGTCTCCGCAGCCGTCAGTGCGGCCTGTATCGTTTCATAATCTCTCATCTCACCCACCAGGATAATGTCCGGATCCTCCCTCAGAGCGCTGCGGAGTGCAGAGGCAAAATCTGTCGTGTCCCTTCCGGCCTCTCTCTGGTGAATCAGCGCCCGCTTCCTGGTATAGACATACTCAACGGGATCTTCAATCGTCAGGATATGGACGGCTTCCCTTTGGTTGATATAATCAATCATGGCGGCCAGCGTCGTTGATTTTCCGCTTCCGGTTGGCCCTGTCACCAAAATTAGCCCTCTCGGCTCTGATGCCAGTTCATAGAGTTTTTCCGGCAGGTGCAGTTCCGCAAGGGTGGGAATATGGCTGTTCAGCAGACGGACAGCCGCTGCAATGTGATCCTGCTCACGGAAGATGTTAATCCTGTGTCTGTTGCCGTCCTCTGTCTGGAAGGCAAAGTCCACATCTGAACCCCGGCGGAGCTGTTCCTTCTGCTCCTCATTTAACAGCTCGTAGAGCATCTCCTCTGTTTCCTCCTGAGAAGGCTGCAGAGGTGCTTCGCAGAGCCGTCCCTGCTGTCTGATCAGAAGCGGCTGGCCGGCCGTCATATGAATATCCGATGCCTCCAGCTCACGCCCCATATATAATATGCGTTCAAAATCCATCATCCGCTTTCCATCCTCCCGTTTATGAGTAATAAGCGATCTTGCGCAGCTCCTCAACTGTCGTGATTCCCTCCTGAACCAGCTGCAGGCTGCATTCCTTCAGCGTCCTCATCCCCTGGTTCGCAACGGCATATTCTTCAATCTCCTCTGAAGAAGCGCCGTTTTGTATCATTTTCCGTACCTGTTTGTCTATCTGAATGATTTCATGTATGGCCATCCGCCCCCGGTATCCGGTATAATTACACAGCGGACATCCCTTGGCCTTATGCACCATTTTTACATGTTCACCGAGCATTTGCTTCTCATCCTCTGTAGTCTCTGCCACCTCTTCACAATCCGGGCACAGCTTTCTCACCAGGCGCTGTGCGATAATCCCAACCACTGAGCTGGCAATCAGATAGGGCTCCAGCCCCATATCCTCCAGACGGATCACCGAAGAAGCCGCATTATTCGTATGAAGAGTGGAAAATACCAGGTGCCCGGTAATTGCTGCCCGGACAGAGATGGACGCCGTCTCCACGTCACGCGTCTCCCCGACCATGATAATATCCGGATCTTGGCGCAGCAGGGCTCTCAGGCCCGCTTCAAAGGTCAGGCCTGCCTGATTATTAACCTGCATCTGATTCACCTTGGCCAGATTTTTTTCCACGGGATCTTCGATCGTGGAAATATTCACTGAACGCTTTGACAGCTCCTCCAGGATCATGTAGAGAGTCGTAGTCTTGCCGGAACCTGTGGGACCTGTAAAATAGATAATCCCATTCGGGGAATTGAGCATCGCCTGCATCTTATGAAAATCCGTCTCATGCATGCCGAAGGTGGACGGATAATCGATTTTCGCATTGCCGCTCAGCAGCCGCAAAACCGCTTTTTCTCCGAAAACCGTTGGGATCATAGATACACGGATGTTTACATATTCACCCTCTATCTTCTGCCGGAAGTGTCCGTCCTGAGGAATCCTCCGCTCAGCAATGTCCATATCTCCCAGGATTTTAATGCGGGCGATCAAAGAACTATGCAGACTTTTCTGAAGCGTCACATAATCCACGATCACACCGTCAATGCGCATACGCACCACTGTCTGATCCTCAAAGGGTTCAATATGAATATCCGACGCGTTTGTGCTGTAGGCCCGCTTGACCAGACGGTTCAGCAAGTTTATAACCGGCGTTTCGTCATCACCCTCTTCCTGAAAATCCAGCTCCTCGATCTCCTGGTTGTCGAAGCTCTTGTTTGCTATTTTAGCAGCATTCCTGGCCTCTACTTCCGCATAATAATAGCGGATTGCATTTTTCAGCGGGGCCGACTCACAGAGCTGGATCTCCAGCTGCATGCCTGTCAGCTGCTTAATATCCTCGATCCCGTAAAAATTCAGCGGATCATTCAGCAGCACTGTCAGCACATTCTCGGCCTGCTGCACTGCCAGCATCTCATATTTTTCAGCCAGAGGACGAGGGATCTTCTCCACCGCCTCTATTTCCACATCAATTCCGGACACATCCGCCAGCTTCAGGCTCAGGCATTGCGCCAGCGCCTCCATCACCTGCTGCTCTGTAATATATCCGAGCTCTACCAGGGCGCCGCCCATACGGACATTCTGGTGTGTCTTCTGATAAGCAAGGGCCGCCTCTACCTGTGCCTCGTTGATATACCCATATTCTTTTAATACATCGCCGATCCGAAGATTCCTGATATTTTTCTCCATGTTTCCCTCTTATTCTTCCGTCAGACTGTCTTCCGGCTGTTTTTCAGCCTCAGCAGCCGCCGCTTCCGCCGCGGCGGCCTGGCCTGCCATATATTCCGTAACATTCTCATACATATAGAATTCCATGGAAAGGGACAATGTATAAGAATCCTCCGTTTTCCCCTTCTGCCAGCTGAGTTCTGTGACGCGCAGCTTTGGCTCCAGCGATGCACAGGAATCCATCATGGACTGCAGGCTGCTTCTGCTCCCGTTGAGGATCATTGTTATCTTAGCAGCATATGCGCCGGGAAAATCTATGCCGGACGCTTTCTGCTCCGAATCATAGCTGTCCAGCATGGCTCTGTAACCCACCAGCGACACATAGCCTCCCGGCTGCGGCATATCAATGTCCAAATCCTTAACTCCCAGCCCGCAGGCCAGCGCCATGCCGGTCAAAGTCCGGTCAATTTCCATGCTGGAAGTCTCCTCATAAAAACTGCTCTGAATGTCTGCCAGCTCTTCTTCCAGAGAGGCAACACTCTGTTCCAGCAGCGGAATCTTGGCGATCTTCGTTTCTTTATCCATCTTTTCTATTCTCGCATCCGCCAGCTGCTGGGAAACCTCCTGATTTTTCTCGAGAAGCGGCCTCAGCACTCCGAAGCCCAGCCCAATCACAATGGCAAATACCACAAGAAAATAGAGAAGCTTTTTATCTCTTTCTGTAATTTCAAATGTCATAGGAATCATTCCCCCTGTCTCGGCGCCAATATGCAGTTCACCTTCACGCGCCAGGTTCCTTCAGAATCCTGGCTGTACCCGCTGTAATCCACCGCTGCAAAGATCTGCTGCTGGCTCAGAAGGGTTGCAAACTGATGGATCTGGTCAACATTGGCAGCACTGGTATTAAAAGTGATTACCCCTGTGGACGCATCATAACTGCTGACCTCGGCAGTAACCAGGCCCGCCGCACAGGAAGACAGTACATTGTTGACTGTGCTGTCCACCAGCGGATATTCCAGAATCCCTGCACGCAGCTCTTGAAGATTTTGCTTCAGCCCTCCGGCAGACTGTATCGCATGGGTCAGGCTGTCATATCTCTCGCAGGCCTCCAATACCTCTGCGCTTTCATTATATTCCTGCACTTCAGCCAGCTTCAGGGAAAGAAAGAAGGTATGTATGCCTGCGGCGGCCGCCGCCGCCGCCAGCACGCCGCCCAGGATAACCGGCAGCAGCCACTTTTTTGCACTCTTTGACAACGAATTCTGCTTGCCGCGCCCTTTGCTCATCTGGCTCATGAGATTCGTCCTGGCGTCCGTCTTTACCAGACCGCCCGCGGCCAGGGCATAATCAGAAAAACGCCCTCCTGCTTCAGTTTCCTTCATGACCGTCCCGCCATCCAGTTCTACGATCCGTAAATTACCCCCCTGGCCGGAGCCGGTTTTATAACGCTCCGCATCTTCCCGGCTGAAACCGGCAATATAGACAGACTCCAGGCCCTCCGTAATATGCTGGGCGCTGGCGAACTGCCTGATGCTGCCCACCGCTCTGGCCGCTTCTTCTGTAAAACCAGGTGTCCCGGGATCTGAAAAGAGCCTCGTTCTGTTGGAGTATTCATATTTGCCATTTACTAATAAGATATTCACCAGTATCATGTCATCCACGAACTGGACAATCCCCGTCGCCTCTTTCATCTGAGGCAGGCTGGCCAGAAGCCGGATCATGGTGCCGACGCCGTTCTCCACACTGGAAACAGTGATTCCCAGCTTTCCAAACAGATTCAGGTACGCCTGTATGAACTCTCTTTGAACGACGGCCGCATATACGGTCTGCATCTTCGCCTTATGCCCTGCTGATCCCGGCATGGGGAAATAACCATAAAGCGGGTCTGAGATTCTGTCCGCATCCGCGAATTCTCGGCTCAGATATTCCAGCGTCTGCGCCGGCTTCTGAAGGGGCACATCCACCACACGGGAAATGAACTGGCTGCTGTCGATGACCAGGCCGATCCCTGTTCTCGGAAGATTATTGCTCTCCCAGATTCCCTTTATGATTTCCAGGAACCCTTCCTCATCCGTCACCGTTCCGTTCAGGATGCAGCCGGCCGTATCCACAGCATGATACACCTTATGAACAGAAATCCGTTCTCCGGCGGCATCTCCTGACAGGACCCGGATGTACCGGTTAGACAAATAGATGATGATCATAAATTCCTCCTTATCACATGCCCGCAATGGCATCGTACGAGCCATAAAGCGCGCTGAACACCGCTATCATTACAAAGGCGACTATGGCTCCCATAATAATCAGCATCATCGGTTCCACATATCCGACCATTTTGGTGATGGCAACATCTGCATCATACTCCATCGCGTTCGATGTGGACGTCAGCATGGAATCCAGACTGCCCGTCTCTTCCCCGACCCGTATGGAATCCGGCAGCTTCTTCATAAAACCATCAATCATGTCCAGGCCGTCGCTCAGGTTATTGCCTGCCCGCACGAAGGGAATCACATCGTCAAACTGCACGTCGATATAATCATTCCCGATGGTCTTCCGGGCGATCTGTAACGCCGAGACAATCGGCACGCCTGCAGAATAGAGAGAGCTGAGTGTCCCCGCAAACCGCGAGGTATAAATCGTCTTCCAGAGGATTCCGACCAGTGGCATATGCAGCTTGCATTTATGCCACCAGATACGAACCTTTCTGATCCGCATCAGTCCACGAGCCCCGACCCAGGCGCCCAGAATCAGGATAATCGCCAATACCCAGTATTCCTGCAGAAAATTGCTGATCACATTCAGAATCTGGGTGGGAAGCGGCAGGCTTGGCATCTGATCAAATAATTCCTGCAGCTGCGGCATAACAAATTTCGTGAGAATCAGGACGACAGCGACGATCATAACCGCCAGTATTTTCGGATACATCATGGAAGTGGAAATCTTCGTATTCAGACGATGGCCTTTTTCATAATGCTCAGCCATCTTGATGGCTACGTGATCCAGATTACCGCTGCTCTCCGCAGACCGGTACATATAGACAATTAAAGGCGGAAAAGCCCCGTTGGCGTCCTCCATGGCTTCAGACAGCGCCCGGCCCTGGCGGATCTGACGAAGCATTTCCTCGTAGATTCTTTTTTCTCTCGGCTTAATAGACTCTGCATTAGAGATGATATTAAGAGCACGGACCAACGTGACTCCGGCCGCAACCAGCGTCCCCAGCTGTCTGGAAAACTCAGCGAGTACCTTATCGTTCAGGGGCCGTTCCATCTTCTTACGTTCTGCCAGACTAGCCGAGAGCATGAACAGTCCCTCACCCCGCAAAATCTGCTGCAGCTCTGTTTCATCTGCGGCAGCCAGCTGGCCGTTCTTTTTCTCTCCCTCATAAGTCTGTGCCTTGTATTTATATTGTGGCATGAACTCTTCCCCCCTGTCACTACCATTTACAGAAATCCCAGATACCAATCAATCAGCTGCTGTCCCCACAAAAGCCCTACAGCCATTCCCATACACAAAAACGGCCCAAAAGCGAAATGCTCTTTCCGTCCCTTTTTCCCTGTCAGCAGCAAATAAATCCCATATCCGCCGCCCAGCAATATGGCAACTGCCCCTGATACCAGCATAAGTTTCCAGCCCAGAAACAGCCCCGCGGCGGCCGTCAGCTTTATATCCCCGCCCCCAAAGGCCCCATCAATCAATAAAGCCATGAGGAACATCGGCACACTGATGCAGGCCATTCCAATCAGGCGGGACACCAGCGGTTCCCCATCCATGGTAAAATAAGACACCACAGCCAGCGCCGCCAGCGCGCTCCAACAGCCGTCCGGTATCTCCATAGTGTCCGCATCCAGCAGCGCTGTGACAACAAGAACACTGAAAAATCCAAAAGCAGTGAACGCAGCGGCAGGCTCCGGAAACCATGAGGCGCAGAGAAGTGCCGCACCTCCGCCCAACAGCTCTGTAAGAGTATCACGAATCCCGATTTTCTGTCCGCAATATCTGCACCTGCCCTTCAGGAACAGGTAACCAAATACCGGAACCAGATCTGCCGCCCCTAAACGGTGGCCGCAGGAAGGGCAGGCCGAAAACCCTTTTATAAAAGACATATGCCGGGGCACCCGGTATACGATTACATTCAAAAATGAAAACACGCTGGCTCCTGCTAAGAAAATCAGAAGCCCCAACAAACATTCCAATAAAATCAGCACAATTTACTCTTTCCGGCCCGGAGACCCTGTAATTCATCTAAAGCTATTTATCCCTTTTATACAGGAATTAGGACTCCGTCCAAAACCTACTGGATGGAATCCTCTGTTCTCATTGCTTATATTGATGAACGCATCTGTAGACTTCCCAGACGCCGTCATCAGCCGCCCTGTCGCGCCGGTACTGAATCTGGCAGCCTGCCGTCTGATAGATCAGGCCGCACACAGATTGATCTGTTCCGGCCCGGAGCCAGGCGACCTGACGAATCTCGCCTTCAGCGCCTGAAAAACTGAGCACCTCCGCTTCCGCCTGACGGCTCAGTCCGTTCAGCCTTCCAGAATCGGAGATCTGCTCTCCGCTTCCCAGATACTCTATGGACATAAATTCCAGATTATCCAAAATATTTTTTGCCTCCCGAAGAGCCTGGCGCTGTAAAACAGACTGCTCCCAGCACCAAATTGCAGGAAGGCCTGCGGCCAATACGACGGCCAGCGTAATCAATGCTGTACGCACCGCCCTCCAGAACTTTTGATAATAAGAGAGGGAGTTATAATCACTAGACATCTGACATAACCCCCTCTCACTTAATAATCTAAAGCATATTCAATTAATTATTACGGTGTTGACGTCGACGAACTGCTTGAACCGCCTGTAACTTTAGCCATTACCCAACCAGCATCCAATGTCCAGGTTGCTGTATAATTACCATCATTATAAATAAATTGATTTATGTTCTTCGTACTAGTATCTACAGTAAATGTTGCTTCACCCTTTGTTGGAGATGCACTAGATAACTTCACGGTCTTTCCTGCAACTGGCACACCACTGCCCCAATCAACTGTTGTTTGACTGATCTGGCTGTCTGCATAATCTGCCTGCAACTGTGACATAATTGTTGCTGCGTCTGCCTTACAATTTGCTTCTTTTGCCTTTTCTATGTACTTCATTAAGCTCGGCACCATAACTGCCGCCAGTATCAGAATGATTACAATAACTACGATCAGTTCAACCAGTGTGAACCCCTTTTTGCTCTTTGATTTCTCTCTTAATTTCTTTAGCACGTTATTTTCTCCTCCCATATTTCCTCCAGCCAGAAATCCCGGTTTTTCACATCTGGTCACAAACTTTCGACTGAAAGAGCACTTTAATTATTATATTATGACTATACGCTCATTTTGTCACTTTGTCAACGGATTCTTCTCCTTCCCAGCCTCCTTGTTTGCCCCCGGATTTAGCGTAATCAACGGAATAAAAAAGCGCTTCCACTAGTACATGTTCTGTGTATCCGAGTATCAATTGAATCCTATAAAAAAGCAAGAAAAACTTTACAGACTTCATCTATCAGTATATGATGAAAAAAAGGAGGAATATTACATGTCATCTGACTACATCACTTTTACAATCGGCAAAAAGAAGAATATCGCACTGATCGCCCACGACAACGAAAAGCCAAAACTCATCAGCTGGTGTCAGGAAAATAAAGAAATTTTAAGCAGGCATAACCTCTGCGGAACGGGCACTACGGCCCGGATGATCGCCGACCAGGCCGGGCTTCGGGTGAAGGCTTACAACAGCGGCCCCCTCGGAGGCGACCAGCAGATCGGCGCTAAAATCGTGGAAGGACAGATTGATTTCGTCGTATTCTTTTCCGATCCGCTGACTGCACAGCCCCATGACCCGGACGTCAAGGCGCTGATGCGGATTGCCCAGGTATACGACATTCCCATGGCCATCAATAAGGCGACGGCGGATTTCATGCTGAATTCCAGACTGATGTCTGATACTTACGACCATGAAGTCATTAACTTCCAGAAAAATGTCCAGGAACGCGCAAAGAGTCTTTGATCCTGAGGCTTCCTCATTTCCGGAGATATGAAAACGGTGCCCTACATCTCAGTAAGGCACCGTTTCTAATGATCTCTGAAATCTATGTAACATTGATAAAGGCCGGCGGCCGGCATCTTCACATTAATTCAGCGAAAGCTTTCAGCCCATATTCAGCCACGTCATGATCTTCATCGGCGGTTCCGCCGCTGATTCCCAGTCCGCCTACAATTCTTCCGCCATATTTCAGTGGCACCCCGCCTCCAAAGGCCACCAGATCGCCGCCCTTCAGGCTCTCCAGGCCATAAAACTGACCGCCCGGCTGCACAAGGCCGTTCAGCTCTTTCGTTGACATCTTCAGGGCAACTGCGGTATAAGCCTTCTGAGTGGCTACCGCATAGCTGGCCAGAAAGGCGTCTTCCATCACATGCACCGCCACAGGATTCCCATGGGGATCATAGACAGCAATCACACAGTTCAATCCCTTGGTTCTGGCATAGTCTTCAATTTTATCCATCAGTTTCTTCGCCGTGTCCAGGGAAATGCTCCCGGCTCCCTTAATCCGGTTCAAAACACTTTTTACAATTTCCTGTTCGTTCATCTCATCAACCTCATGGTTTGTTTGTTTCGTTTCTATTTGTATTATAGACCTCTCCGCCTCAAATGTCAACAAAACCAACAAGAAATATTGTTGGTTTTGTTGGTTTTCCTTTAACAGGAACAAAAAAGATTATAACCAATCAGAAGCAGTAGAAGCGCTAGTATCACTGCGCAAAATGCGTTGGGGATCAAAATTCCCAGCAGAATACCGATTCCAACCCAGAACAAAAGAAACCCCAGCAAACGGCCCATCTGTTACTCCTGATTTTCATCCTCTTGGTTTAATATATGCTCCAATTCCTCCTCAGAACACTCATCGCCGTCTTTTTTTGTGAATTTCGCTGCGATGTCCGGTATCATGTCCAGAATCTTCGTAATTGCATCCTGATTCTTGACATTGACCAGCTTGGTGCCGTTCTTGTTGATTACCAGAATGGCGCTCGGCGTGATTTTGGCGCCCATACCGCCTCCGCCGTTGTTCTTGGCATTCTCCGCAAACGCTCCGGCCGCTATCCCGAAGGATACGTCTGCCAGCGGGAGCAAAATATTTTCACCGATGTGAATCGCATCACCGATCACCGTCTTTGTCGTAAGAAAACTGTCCATTCCTTTGAACAGCGACTCCACAGTTGACTGGAAATTGTTGTTATCTGCCATCTCTAAGCCTCCTTATGCTGAAACTTTTTAATCACTCTTTTCACATACTTATCCCGGTAAATCTTCAGGCCATGCACGATCAGCACGATCAGGAAGATCCTTCCCTTTACCTTAACGTCCGCCTCCAGCCTGGCTTCTTCAAAATCCGGAATCACGGCCAGCTTCTTCGGGAGCACCGGATAAAACATGCCGGCAACACCCAGAACCTGTCCCGTCAACGCAGGATCATCAAAGCCAAATTTCACATAGCCGGTAATCTTCTTAGGACGTATATGCTTTAAAATGACCAGACCCTCGGTCTTGATCACGCGAAAAGCCTCTTTAAAAGTTCTGGACGTTAAAAACCCATACCATTCTTTGATTTTACCACAGATGCGGCGGATTGTGAAACAGATTTTTTTCAGGCCTTCCCAGATCTTTCCCGGAAGGGATAGCAGGAAACGCAGTGCCTGTACAATCTTCCCAATCACTTTTGCTATCACCCGAATGATCTTCCCGATCAGGCGTTCTGCCTTCTCCCATAAAAGATCTGTCGACTCCTGGCCATGCTGCGGCCCCAGCTCCTTCTCAGAACGCAAGCGTTCTTCTCTCTGACGCTCTTCCTCTCTCAGCCGCCGCTCCGCAGCCAGCCGTTGTTCCTCCGCCCTCCGCTGCTCTTCCGCTTCCGGATTCCCGGACCGCTGGCCGGGAGGCCTCGTGGGCTTCTTCTTCGCGCCTGTATAGCCGGCAGCAGCGGCCTTTCCCGCCTTAGCTGCCTTTCTGCGCCTCAGGTAATCCCTCAGTTTCATAACTGGGATTCCGAGGATATAAATCTCGTAGGAAACCTTCTCGCCCGCATACGAAACCCTGACATATACCAGACGGCACAGCCAGGAGATCCCCGCCTGTCCGGATATGCCGTCTGCCTGCTTCCTGACTGCTCCCCGATAACAGATCGGTGTAAACAGCAGGCACAGGATCAGGACAACTACAATTCCCAGTATGACCAGAAGGATGATACCGATTGTGGATAGTATGGTCAACAATATATGTAGCATATTCCCTCACTCACGCTCATCGCTGCTTTTATACCCGCGAACAGCCAGCCGGAAGCAATTGCGCATTCCCTTGGCCGCTGCCGCGAGGGGCAAATACCCTGCAGCATCTCCAGGTTACAGATTTGACGCCCCGCTGGACTGCCGCGGGGTGTTTGATTGAAGAAAATGCCGGAAATCACAGTCTCCGGTATTTTCAAAGGCTTCTTCCGCTATTTCCCGGACAATTTCCAGCGCCTCCTGATATCCGAAGGCAACGCCGATAATCTCCGGCAGCGTGTTCCGAACCCGCTTTTGTACCAGATATCTGGACTCTATGATGTCCAGCTGGTCTTTCTCATTGGCAGCGTAGGTAATCAGATAAAGCCCAGGCAGAAAACGTCCTCTGTTCACCTGATGCCTAATCTTTCTCTCTCTTCCTTTAGCAGTTTCTCCGACATAAAGATTTTTATACCAGTTCGCCATGAATTTATAACACTCCGTTTTAAAAAGACAGGGGTACTGCCGCAGCTCTGCGGACAGCTACCCCTTTTTTAAGTTTAGTAATATTTTCGGTTCCCCCATAAATTGGCTTTTTTCAAATCCAGATATTCGTTATAGGCCCTCTCCAGAATCTGCCTTTCATTGGAAAACTTCAGCAGATGGTAGGCCTCATGATATTTGTAATAACCGGAATCCACGAAATACTCTTCCCTCTGCGGCTTGCTGTAATAGCTGCCGGCCATCATCAGATACCAGTGTACTTCCTTCTCTACCGTGTCCTCCGGGACATTGAAGCTATACTGGCTCTTGCCGATATATTTGATGATGGACGCCTGAACACCTGATTCTTCCAAAACCTCCCGTATGGCGGTATCCTTGTACTCCTCTCCCGCCTCTACGGTACCTTTCGGCAAAACCCATCCCTCATACTTATTCTTGTAGCTCTTGTATAAGGTCAGAATCTTGCCCCGATATATTACCACCCCGCCACAGCTCGTTGCCTCAATCATTGCAATTCCTCCTGTAATGCGTAGTGTCTATTTGGACTGCTATCAGTATACCTCTTTTTGTGTTTTCACGCAACCATCAGCCGAAATAAGTTTCAAAAATTGACCTGGCTACCGGAGTTGCCGGAGCGCTCCCGTCACCGCCGCCCTCCACAATCACTGCTACCACAATATCCGAATTGCCCGTGTTGGAAAAGCCGACAAACCAGGAATGAGCCGTTCCGTCCGCCGTGCTGCCGTATTCTGCCGTTCCAGTTTTTCCGGCAATATCATAGGGAAGACCCGCTAATTCGCCCGCCGCCGTACCTCGCTGAACGACTCCCTTCATCAGTTCCGTCAGCTGGTAAGCTTCCTCAGCCGTCATGACCTGGCCCAGAGATTCCGGCGCTATCTCTTTAACAATCGTTCCGGTATAGCTCTCCACACGCTCTACAAAAGAAGGCTCCATCATCCTGCCGCCATTGGCCACCGCCCCGGCAATCATCGCCATATGAACTGGCGACACCAGCGTATCTCCCTGTCCGATGGAAGTCTGCATAGTCAGCCCGTCAGCCGTGCTGTTCTCCAGGCTGAAGGAACTTTTCACAGAAGGCAGCCCCAGCGAAAATGCCTCATTAAAACGCAGTTCATCCGCTGCTGATTTGAGTGAGGTTTTCCCCAGCAGCTGCGTACCGATCTCTGAAAAGGCGCAGTTACAGGAATTTGCAAAGGCGTCTGCAAAATTCTCCTGCCCGTGAGCAGTGTTCCCACTGCAGTGAATCGTATAACCGCCCTGGGTATACTCTCCCGTACAGTTAAAGGAAAAATCATCAAAGGTTCCGCGTTCCCTCAGATAAGCAAGGGAAGTTACAATTTTAAAAGTAGACCCCGGAGGATACTGGCCCTGAAGCGCGCGGTTCAGGAACGGGCTTCCGCTCCCTTCGCTGTTCAGGGCTTCCCAGTCCGCTGCTATAGTATTCGGGTTGAAATCTGGCTTGCTGACATCTGCCAGGACCTTCCCTGTCTCCGTATTCATGACGATCACAGCCCCCCGGTTGCCGCCCAGGGCATCGCTGGCCGCCTGCTGAAGCCTCATATCCAGACTGGTCACCAGATTGTCGCCTATGTTTTTTTCACTGGAAAAATCTTTCTGCAACTGCTCCAGAATATCTGCATGTGAGGAGAGCAGCGTATAATTCTCAGAGGCCTCCAGACCACTGCTGCCATAGTCAGAATAGCCGACCACCTGGGCAAACAGGTTGTTATACGGATAAACCCTGGATTCATTGCCTTCTTCATCCACATCTGTTCTCGCCAGAACCGTCCCGTCTGAAGCCAGAATTGACCCTCTTACAATATGCTCTTCATATTTATCCTGCCTCTTATTGTAAGGACTATTCAAAAAATCTTCACTTTTATATACCTGGAAATAGATCATATAGCCGATCATTCCCAGAAACAGTCCCAGAAACAGATACGATACGATTACATAGGGCTTACCAGTTGAGGCTTTTCTCCGTCTGTTCTTCGATTCTTCTTTCGAGATCGTCTGCTTCCTCCGGCTCTCTTCCCGTTCCATTTCCTTCCCGGTCGGACGGGCCGTCTTTCTTCTTGGGTCGTTTTGGAGTTTTTTGTCTTTTTTCTTCTTCAAGCTGCTCATCCTCGTCTTTTCTTAAGATATATAATCCCTGTATGATGGCAAGCATCATAATCGTACACATGACCGAGCTGCCTCCATAGCTGACCAGCGGCAGTGTGATGCCAGTCATCGGAATGAACTTTGTCGTCCCGCCTATGGTCAGAAATACCTGAAACGCGTATTCCGTACCGAGGCCGATGGCAATCAGCTTATAAAAAGGCTTGCTCATCTTCATGGCGATATTTACAATCAGCAGATAGGTTCCCATGCAGAGAAGGATCAGACAGATGGCGAAAAGAATCCCCATCTCCTCACAGATGGCAGCAAACGTGAAATCCTCCTTTGCCAGGGGGATCATCCCCGGTGAACCGCCGAATAATCCCGTGCCAAACCAGCCGCCCGCGCAGACGCCAAACAGCGCCTGCACGATCTGATACCCTGTGTTCTGATAATCGGCAAAGGGGTCCTGCCAGACATTAACCCTCACGCGCACATGAGAAAACAGCTGATAGGCCACGACTGAAGCCAGGCTCATGCCGCCCAGCCCCAGCAGCGCATATCTGGCCTTCCGGGTAGCCACATATACCATCACGATATAAGCGACGAAATAGATCAGCGCCGCTCCCAGATCTTTTGACAGCACGAGAATCACCACATGGATGCCGGCAACCACTGTCACCCGGAAAACCTGCCTGAAGGTGGTAACCTCCTGAAGCATGCCCGCAATGAAAAATACAAAGGTGATCTTAACAAATTCAGAAAACTGAAAGGTAATCCCGCCAATATCAATGGACAGTTTGCCTCCGCCGCTGACCTGCGCGAACAGAAAGACTGCCGCCAGCAGCAGCACACCCAGGATGCCATAGACCCATGTCAGATCCTTCACCAGCTTTACCTTCTTCACAATCACAGGGATTATGAAGGAAAGGGCGGTGGACGCCGCCACGATGATGAGCTGTTTAACCGCCGTTGATACGCCCAGCCTGGCCTGAATGATAAAGCCTATAGACAACAGCATACACATGGTGTTCACCAGTACCAGTGACGCCTTCTTATAGATCAGACGGTACAGACCCTGTACCAGCAGCACATACAAAACCACGCCTGCGTACAGCAGGATCATATAAATATCGTTCGTCTGCAGGAACATGACCAGATAGGCAGCAAAATTAAACAGCAGCAGAAGCAGAATCTGCTTCCGCATGATGCGCCTTCTCGCGTCTTCATTCCTTTTCTTCAGTACCATAAAGGTCTCCATGGTAAAAAAGATCATCAGAAATAACAGCAAATATTTGGAAATTTCAACAATTATCTTAATCATAGCTACCCCTTATTCCACGCCGCGTTTGTAATGGCCCCTCGTATATTCTGATATTTCTTCATCTGCTTTTTTCCCGTATACATAAGCATCCACGAACCGAAGTGCCGCAGAACGGGTTTCCTTTTCGTCTTCCACGGTAAAACAGAGCCTGTAGGAAGCGCAGCCGGCCTTCTGCACAGCCTCCGCCTCAGTCAGAAGGCTTGTAGGCAGGCTGTTATAGATAACATTATAGCAGGAATCACAGCAGCATGCCACAGGAAACTGCTTTCCCATGCGGTCCCTGAGGCTCAGCATGGCATGGCTGTGTGTGCAGCGGTCCAGATTCTTCTTCAGGCACTGGGCGGAAATCATCATGGGAGCGCGGCCGTACAGGATCATCTCACTTCCGGCATTTTCCCTGCGGCGGATCTCTTTCTGGTTTAATTCCAGCGGCACGGTATCGTGGAAAACTCCCTGTTTTTCCCAGAACTGCAGGGCGCAGCCATTCATCGTGTACATGCCGGCGTCCAGAATCACTTTGTCCTCCAGCCCCCGCTCCTTCAGGAGGCCGAAATCCTCCAGATTCCGTACCAGAAAACCGTCCACCCCATCTTCCGCCAGCTTCTTCAGGTTTTCCATATAATAACCGTCCTCCCCTGCCCTGGTGATATGGGGTAAGGCCAGACGAACGCCTTTTCCTTTTTTCAGAAGATCCGCAGTCGTTTTGGACGTTTCTTCGTAAAAACGCACCCCTGCAAACAGGCTCACCGGCAGATAGATGCCGTAAATCCCCGGCATCTCTTCCAACACCCGCAGTTGAGCGAACGTCTCTACAGACCCCCACAGCTCTCTCCGTTTTTCTCCGGAATCCTGCTCCTGTCCTGTTCCCGCGGCTCTGCCTCTCATCCGGCTGCCTGCTTTTCTCTCAGGCGCGGGAACATCCCTCCGGTATGCGTCCAGCACAGCTTTCTCCAAACGTCCAAGGGCTTCTCTGCGTAGTTCATTCAGCACCTGCATGGGGATGAACAACCGGTCTTCCATCTCTATCTCCAGCTTCTGGAAACAAAACGGGCTGTTGCCTGTCTTCTCCATCTGGACTCTGACACGCTCCTCAGTGACCGGCTGGTTTTTAGCCGCCTGGATTCCCTCTTTTTCCACTTCAGCGGCAAAGCTTCCATATACCAGCGTGAGACGCGCAGGACGCCCCTCTTCCAGCTTAAGCCGGCCGTCAATCCCCGTCTGAAGTTTCTCTGAGATCCATCTATCCCGGATTTTCTGATAGAGCGGCTGTATATGATCCTGTCTGTCGGATGTCAGCTTCTCGTTCCTCAAAGCCATCATATCTCTGCCGTTCCGTTCCAGGTAATAGCTTTGGTTAAACCCATCCCTGTTAAACAGGTCAAAAAGCAGCTTCAGATCTGCCTTTTGTACCTGATAATTCTCAGGGTTTTCCCGATAAAGATCCAGGTATTTTCTGTAAACGCTCACTACCCCTGCCGTATACTCCGGTTTTTTCATCCTCCCTTCAATTTTCAGAGAGGTTACTCCGGCCCGTATGATTTCCGGCAGCAGCTCCAGGGTGCACATATCCTTTGTATTTAAAGGATAGGCTGTTTTATCACTGTTTAAACGTTTTCCTTTTTCAAAAACTTCGTAGGGCAGCCGGCAGGGCTGGGCACATCTTCCTCTGTTGCCGCTCCTGCCTCCGATGAGGCTGCTCATGAGGCACTGCCCGGAATAACAGTAGCACAGGGCACCATGCACAAAGCTCTCGATCTCAATGTTCGTCTGCTTACGGATATCTGAAATTTCTGCCAGCGATAGCTCTCTGGCAGTGACGACTCTCTTCACCCCCAGCTCTTCCAGCACGCGCGCGCCTGATGCGCCGGTAACGGCCATCTGCGTGCTGGCATGGATGTGCAGCAGCGGAAAGGCCTCCCGTATCAGCTCTAACACCCCGAAATCCTGAACGATCACTCCATCCAGCCCTTCCCGGTAATAGGGCAGCAAGTACCGGAAGAGCTGCTCCTCTATTTCGCTGTCCTTCAGAAGGGTATTGACTGTCAGATACAGCTTTTTCCCCTGCAAGTGCGCCAGATCAATCGCCCGGCACATCTTCTCCTCATCCAGATTGTCCGCATAGGCCCTGGCTCCAAACTGAGAGCCGCCGATATATACCGCATCTGCTCCCGCTGAAAAGGCTGCCTCCAGAGCTTCATAAGAGCCCGCGGGGGCCAGTAATTCAATATCCATATCCATTATGATTCTCCCTGATTTTTTTGCCTCAAGGATAAAAGGGGCACTGCAGGACTTGCAGCACCCCCATTCATCCATTATTTCAGTAAATCTTCCAGCTCCGTATTCAGCTTCTCTACCTGAAGACTCAGCTCGGACTTGTCTTTTTGGAGCTGTTCCATTTCCTGCTTCATCTTATCAATCTGGATCTGGGCAGCGATCAGGTCATGCTTCACATCGTAAGCCTCCCTGTCCTTGGACTCCATGTCATCTTCCATGGCATCCGCCTGGGCTTTAGCCTTGAAGTAGTCATCCGCAATATTCAATGCCAGCAGCGTGCTCCTGGTATCCGGTGGCTGGCGGTTATACCCCGGAAGGGAACCCAGCTCTGTCAGCTTGTTATTCAGATATGAAGCTACTCTCTGCAGATACTCTTCACTCTCATACCCGCTCAGGGTAATGATTTTCCCATCTATCAAAACTTTGACCGTATTTTTTGATGCCATCGAAAGTATTCTCCTCCATTCATCATTTCATCCGGTGCGCATTCCATGCGCCCGGCCTTTTCCATAATATTAACTCGAAATTTGGCGAAAAACAACCTTTTTCTAGGATTCTTCCGGACAGGGCAGCCTCAGATGGCGATAAGCCGCCTCAGAGGCCGTTCTTCCCCGGGGCGTCCGGTTCAGAAATCCGTTCTTAATCAGGTATGGTTCGTAGACATCTTCAATAGTCCCGCTGTCCTCCCCGATGGCCGCGGCCAGCGTATCCAGCCCCACCGGGCCTCCGGCAAATTTCTCTATCACCGTAATCAGCAGCAGACGGTCGGTCTGGTCCAGGCCGTACCGGTCCACTTCCAGCAGATCCAGCGCCAGGGAGGCCACTTCTTCTGTGATCTTCCCGTCATACTGTACCTGGGCAAAATCCCGTACCCGTTTCAGCAGCCTGTTGGCGAGACGCGGGGTCCCCCTGGATCTTCTGGCCATCTCCATGGCTCCCTCCGGCTCAATCTTCACATTCAATATCCGCGCGGAATGGAGAATAATTTTCTGCAGCTCAGCCTCCGTATAAAATTCCAGGTGGTGGATCACCCCGAACCGGTCTCTCAACGGCGCAGTCAGAAGCCCCGCCCTGGTGGTAGCCCCCACCAGCGTGAACCTGGGAAGATCCAGGCGGATGGATCTTGCGGAAGACCCTTTCCCGATCATAATATCAATGGCAAAGTCCTCCATAGCCGGGTAGAGTACCTCCTCCACCTGCCGGTTCAGCCTGTGTATCTCATCGACAAACAGCACGTCGCCCTCCTGGAGGTTATTCAATATAGCCGCCATCTCACCCGGCTTTTCAATAGCCGGTCCTGAAGTCACCTTCATGTGCACGTCCATCTCATTGGCAATAATGCCGGCCAGCGTAGTCTTACCCAAGCCCGGAGGTCCGTAAAACAACACATGATCCAGGACATCACCTCTCTGCTTCGCCGCTTCTATATAAATTTTCAGATTTTTCTTGGCCTTCTCCTGGCCGATATAATCATCCAGAGTCTGGGGGCGCAGCCCGCCCTCGATCCTCCGATCTTCTTCTGTAACATCCGTCTCAATAATTCTCTTTTCCATGTTCTCCTCCAACAGCTCCGGTTAAAAGATAAATTTCAGAGCCGCCTTCAGAACTGCTTCTGCATCCATCTGGTCCGCTCCCTCAACCTTCTTGACAGCCTGCAGAGCCTCCGTACCGGAATACCCCAAAGCCACCAGGGCCTGGACCGCCTCCGCCCCGGCGCCGCCGTCTCCCTTAGCCGCAGCCTCTTCCTGGACATGAGACATCTTCTTATCAAAGGCATCCTCCAGCTGAAACTTATCCTTCAGCTCCAGAATCAGCTTTTGAGCGGTCTTTTTCCCGATCCCCGGGGCTTTCGCGATAAAAGCCGCGTCATCCGACAGCACCGCAAACCGCAGGTCATCCGCTGACAACGCTGACAAAATCCCCATCGCCGCTTTCGGACCGATGCCGTTCACATTCAGCAGCAGCCGGAAAACCTCCAGATCATCTCTGGTGAAAAAGCCATATAGCTGCATGGCGTCTTCCTTTACATGAAGATAGGTATAGATTTTCACCTGATCTCCCGTGTGAATTCCCTGTCCCAGCAGCGCTGCCGGCACATAGATCCGGAAGCCCATGCCGCCGTGATCCAGAAGAAGGCTGGCCTCTTCAATCTCTTCAATTACTCCTTTTATGTATCCAATCATGTCTACTCCTTTATATGCGGCAGCCTCTTCCTGATCTCACCCGCCAAAATCCCGATCAGCGCCCCTGTCGCCAGTCCGGAGACCAGCAGCGCCGTGAGATAATAGAATATCCTAAAATTACTAACCACGAAAGACGCCACAAATAGCTGTCCCACGTTGTGAAAAACGCCGCCTGCTATGCTGACTCCTGTCAGGCTAAATTTTCCTGTTTTCTTCAACAGGCCCATGACCGTCAGGCTCAGTACACCTCCGGCCGCTGAAAAAGCAATGCTGAATAAATTGCCGAAGAGAAACCCAGTCAGCAGCACCCGGACCGCCATCACTCCGGCCGCTTCTCTCCATCCGTACAGGCAGAGAACAAGAACCGTCACCAAATTCGCAAGCCCCAGCTTCATTCCAGGAACCGTCACAAATACAGGGATCAGGCTTTCCACATAAGAAAGCAGCATGGCCGCTGCGGCAAATATACCCAGATAAGCTACCTTTTTCATCATACCCCTGCCCTCGTCAGGACGCAACCGAATCCACCGGAGCATCCTTCTGTCCATCCGTTACCGAAAGAAATACTTGGTTCGGCAGGCAGACAATGTTCCCTCCGTCCTTACCAATGGAGCTGTGGTGTACACAGATCTGATCCGGACAATCCGCCCAGATCATAGAAGCCCTTCCATCCTCAATCCTGCAGGTATTCCCTTCCCCGATCTCAATGGTCTGATCCTCCGACAGACTGTATGTCCCGTACAATTCTCCTCCGACGGTGATCTCCAACATCCCACCACCTGTAGCAAAAAAACCGCGAAACAGAAAAAACAGCGCGGCAGCCCCCAGAACAATCCCTATTAAAATGAAATCATTTTTCCTCATAATGATTAATCATACCACACATACAACTCCTTTGACAAGAGAAGTTGCTTCCAATTGGCCGGGGAAGGGGGAGCGTTTTGGATACCCGGACGAAAGGGTGGGGGAGGCGGGACGGTTTTAGACAGTAATTACTGTCTAGTTGCGGCCGACTGGCGCCAGTATTTATTGAAGACAGAAATCTACCGCCTGAGACCATCGGGGTTCCCACCTCTGGCGAGAGCCATTGTACCGTCTGGAACAGCCAGAAAAGCAGCGGGAAAGCTCCGGCGGTTGCGGCCTGCCGGGCAGACCTCTGCAGGGTTGTTAGTGATTCTTGACTTCCGAAGGCCGCTCTCCAGGGGGCGTCCGCTGTGCTTCAAACACGGCGGGCGAGGGGAACGGAGGATGGAAGGCATCAAGCCTTCCACCGGACTTTCCCCGGTACCCCTGGAGAGTGGCCTCCGGAAGTCTTAGAATCACTTCAACCCGAAGCCCAGTCTGCCCGGCAGGCCGCAACCGCCGGAGCTCTCCCGCTGCTTTTCGTCCGGGTATCCACACCCCTCGCCATAAAAACCGTAATTTTATGGCACAAAGTATGCTTCTACATCCGGATACTCTTTCAGCAGTTCCCTGGCTTTTTCTTCTCCCAGCAACATGCATACCGTGCTGAGCGCGTCTCCTGTCAGGGAGCGGTCGCTAACGATTGTCACCTGCGACAGATCGGTGTCTGCCGGATAACCGGTGTCAGGGTCCAGGATGTGATGGTAGCGGGTCCCGTCTTTTTCAAAATAGCGCTCATAGGTCCCGGAAGACACCACCGAACGGTCCGTCACTTCCAGTATTTGTCCGGTGACGCCACGGTCAGCGAAGGGCTTTTGGATGCCCACGCGCCAGCCAGTCCCACCAGGACGGCTGCCCAGCGTGTTTACGTTACCTCCCAGATTGATGACAGCCTGGCTCACACCCCGTTTCCGGAGATAAGCTTTTAATTCATCCGCCGCATATCCCTTTACCAAAGCTCCCAGATCGATTTCTGTATCCGGGCGGTCAAAAACCACCTGGTTTCCGGACAGATGCACGGCAGAGGCGTCTACCCGTTCCAGGGCCGCGTCCAGTTCTTCCTGTCCGGGCAGTCTGTCCATTCCGTTTTTGAAATCCCAGAGCTCCAAAACGGGCGCGATGGTGATATCCAGCTTTCCCTCTGACAGCCGGTAATATTCCAGGCCGCATCCGATCACTGCCGCCAGCTCTTTTGACACCGTAACCGTGCTGCTGTCTCTGTGGTTTACCTGATACAGTTCACTGCCCTCCAGCGTCCGGCTGAAAATGCCTTCCAGCTTCTGACATAGCTCCATACAACCATTCAGGATTTCTTCACCTGCCCTGGTGTTATCTGCCGCCAGGGTAATGGTGATGGCCGTATCAAAATAAATTCCGTTTTTTGTGACCATAGAAGGACTGCTGCCTGCGCAGCCTGTCATTTGCGACAGGATGCACAGGCAGCAGATCAGGCTGGTCAGTTTTCCCATTCGGCGATACATCCCTTTGGACATTCCTCCATACATTTTCCACAATTAACACAGAGCTCATAATCTATATGCGCAATATTGTCAACTACCTTAATAGCTCCCGCGGGACAATTTTTCTCGCATTTCCGACAGCTGATGCATCCGGCGTCACAGCCTTCCATCACAGCCTTTCCCCTGTCCCTGTTAGCACAGCGCACATGATAATCAGAACCTTCGTAAGGCACTAGCTCGATCAGGTTATTCGGGCACACCTTGGCACAGGCCCCACAGGCCTTGCACAACTCTTTGTCTACGACTGCCACTCCGTCAACAATATGAATGGCGTCAAACTGGCAAGCCTTCACGCAGGAGCCATATCCCAGACAGCCGTAATTACAGTGCTTCGGACCGCCGTTTGGCACAAAGGCCATCATAGTGCAATCCTCTACCCCCGTATATTCGTAGTCCCTTCGGGTCTTATCACAGCTTCCCCCGCATTTCACAAAAGCGGTCATCCGCGCCGCATCGGCCACCTCTTCTCCCATGATCTTCCCTATCTTTTTCGCAACCTCCGCGCCTCCGACAGGACAGGCCGTCACCGGAGCCTGTCCATTCACAATGGCCTCGGCTACGCCGTCGCACCCCGGATACCCACAGCCGCCGCAGTTGTTCCCCGGAAGAGCCTCCCGGACTGCTGTGATACGTTCATCCGTCTTTACTTCAAATTTTTTTCCGGCGATCCCGAGGAGCAGACCGATCAAAAGGCCGGCTCCTCCCACTACCAGGACGGAAAGTACAATTGAATTCATCTCTTCTGTCCTCCCCTTTCTATATGATTCCGGAAAAACCGAAAAATGCCATTGACATCAGCATGGCGGTCAGCAGGACAATCGGCATCCCCTGAAAAGCTTTCGGAACATCGTTATGTTCCATCTTTTCTCTCAGGCCCGCCATCAGAACAATCGCGAGCGTAAAGCCCACGGCCGTAGCAAATCCATTCACCGTACCCTGCAGAATGGAATAATCCTTCTGCACATTAATCAAAGCAACACCCAGTACCGCACAGTTGGTGGTGATCAGCGGCAGGTAGACGCCCAAAGCCTTGTAGAGGGAAGGAATGCTTTTTTTGAGAAACATTTCCACCAGCTGGACCAGGGCGGCAATCACTAATATAAATACAATCGTCTGAAGATACTCCATTCCCGTGGGAATCAGAATAAATTTATAGATTAAACTGGTACAGAGCGACGACAAAGTCAGGACAAATATAACAGCCCCGCCCATGCCTCCGGCAGTGGACATTTTCTTGGATACGCCCAGAAACGGGCAAAGTCCCAGAAATTGGCTCAGAACCACGTTGTTCACAAGAGCCGCGCCTACGGCGATGATTAATAATTCTCTCATATGCGCACCCCCTTATAAACCTTTCCCTGCACAGGAAGAATTCCCGCAGCCACCGCAGCCCGCTTCCCCGCAGCCACCGGACGGCGCACCCGATTTTTTCGGTTTGCCGCTCCGGATCTTATTCAGAAGCGCCGTCAGCATCGCCAGTACCAGGAAGGCCCCCGGTGCCAGGATGAAAATGTTAACCGGCTCGTATCCGGAAGGAAGTACCTGGAAACCGAGCAGTGTACCCGCACCGATCAACTCCCTGACCGCACTGATACTGGTCAGCCCGATCGTAAAACCAAACCCCATCCCAATACCATCAAACATCGAGGGCAGTACCTGATTCTTCCCGGCAAAAGCCTCCGCGCGGCCCAGAATAATACAGTTTACAACAATCAGCGGAATATAGATGCCCAGCGCGTCATACAGTGTCGGAATATATGCCTGCAGCAAAAACTGTACAATTGTGACGAAGGACGCCACAATGCCGATGTATGCCGGCATGCGCACCCCGTCCGGAATAAACTTCCGTAGAGCAGAAATCATCACATTAGAGGCCGTCAGGATCACCATGGTTGTAAGCCCCATCCCAATGCCGTTAATCACCGCCGTAGTCACGGCCAGCGTCGGGCACATACCGATCATCATGACAAAGGTAGGGTTTTCTTTCACCACACCGTTGTACAGACGTTCAATTGGAGAATTTGTTTTCATCAGGACTGACCTCCTTCCGTCAGAATCCGGAACGCACAGAGTCCGGCATTCACGCCATTTGTCACCGCGTTCGTTGTAACTGTCGCCCCGCTCAGGGCGTCAATCTCATTGTCAGCTGTGGCTCCGGTCTTAGAATACGCGATGGATTCCACGTTCTTTCCCGCAAATTGACTTTTAAAATCATCGGTATTTGCCCGCATGCCCAGGCCTGCCGTTTCGCTGATGCTCAGAAAGGAAATGCCCTGCATGGTGCCGTCTGCGGCCACACCCAGCGTAAACTGAATATCGCCGCCGTAGCCTTCCCCTGTCGTAACAGTAAACACATAGCCCAGCGTATTGCCAGATCCGTCCAGCGCGTTATAAAGCTCATCAATGTGCTCTTCTTCCAGACCTGCATCAGCCAGAGCTGAAGTAAATTTCTCCTCCAGGCCGGAAGTTTCCAGTTCCACCGCTTCAAATGTCTGTGCGTCCTCAAACACATCCGCGCAGGCCTCTTGTTTCTTCTGCTCCTCCTGACGCGCTATGGGTTCCGCGGTTACAGAATGCACCAGCCCCAGGACGACGCCCAGAACTACCGTAATCAGCGTGAGGGAAAGGGTGTTCTTAACAATTTTATTCATGGCCTGTTCCCTCCCTTCTTCTTCACAATTCCAAAACCTCCGGGCAGCGTCAGCCGCTCAATCAGCGGAACCAGCAGATTGGAGAATATGATCGCGTAGGAAACCCCTTCCGCAGAGCCTCCGAAGATCCGGAATAATCCCGTCAGGATGCCCAATATAATTCCATAGACATACTGCCCTTTCTTCGTAATGGGCCGTGTGACGTAATCTGTAGCCATAAACCAGGCGCCCAGCATCAACCCGCCGCCGCACAGCTCCGCCGCCAGGAAAGAGAAATCCAGTCCGTGTCCGCTGAAGATCAGGGCAAACGCCGCGAAGCTCCCGATATAGGTGAGGGGAATAATCAGGTCGATGATCCCCACCGCCACCAGGAAGATTCCTCCGATCAGCAGCAGCAGCGCAGACGTCTCGCCGATAGTCCCCTTTGTATTCCCAAGAAACATAGAGAGAGTATCCGCCGCCCCCGTTACTTTCAGCTCGGCCAGCGGCGTAGCTCCAGAGACCGTATCCACAATCTTCCCCACCGTACCGTCCGACACTGCGAAGTCAGTCATGCGGGCGGCAAATGAAATCATCAGAAAACATCTTCCTGCCAGGGCCGGATTCATGAAATTCTGTCCCAGTCCCCCGAACAGCTGCTTTACAATGAGAATTGCAAACACGCTGCCCAGCACAGGCATCCACAGCGGCACCTGCGGCGGCAGGTTCATGCCAAGAAGCAGGCCCGTCACTACTGCGCTCCCGTCACTGACTGTGACTGCCCGGCGCATTAATTTTTCATAGATATATTCAGTCAGCACGCTGGCCGCAATTGATACCGCAAGCACCGCCCCTGCGTAAGGACCGTTCAGCCAGATGCCGAAACAGGCGGCCGGAAGCAGGGCGACCACAACCAGGAACATGATAGAGCTTGTCTTCGCCTTTGAACGGATATGCGGCGAAGATGACACATGTAATAACTTTTCCATTGTATGTTCCTCCCCTTAACCCTTTTTCCTTTTTGCCAGTATGATTTTTCTCATGGATTTGATGGATTGTGTCAGCTGGCGCTTGGCCGGACAGACGAAGCTGCAGCATCCGCACTCACAGCATTCCATACCGTTGTACTGCAGGAACTTGCTCTCTTCCCCATGATCCGCAAACACAGCCAGCCTGGCCGGAACCACCTGGCCGGGGCACACGCTCGCACACCGTCCGCAATTGATGCAGGCAGTAGGCTCCATCGCCGAAACTTCGTCCTTTGTCAAAGCCAACAGTGCCGACGAAGTCTTAATGACAGGTATTTTCAGATCAAAGAGGGCGTTTCCCATCATCGGCCCTCCGATAATCAGCTTTTCCGCCTCCGCGGCCAGGCCGCCTGCGGCCTCCAAAAGCTCCGTGAACAGAATACCCGTAGGCGCATAAAAGTTCTGGGGATTGGCCACCGCATTACCCGTCACCGTAATGATACGGTTCATAAGGGGTTCCCCCAGAGCCACAGCCTTGTATATTCCCACGACTGTGTCTATATTATCCACGATGCATCCCACATCTGCGGGGAGCATGGAGGAATTGATTTTCCTGCCTGTCGCCGCGTAAATCAGCATACGTTCTGCGCCCTGTGGATATTTGGTCTTCAACAGCTTTACTTCTATATTCGAGTCCGCTCTGCAGCACTCACGCAGCAGGTCTGCGCAGTCGCGCTTATTGTCCTCCACACAGATATAGCCCTTCGCTCCCGGAAACAGCTTCAATATGATGCGCAGGCCCTCGGCGATCTTCTCCGGTTCTTCCATCATCCTCCGGTAATCGCTGGTCAGGTAAGGCTCACACTCCGCTCCGTTTACCAATATGTAATCAATTTTGTCCGGTTCCTTCGGGGACATTTTCACATGTGTCGGAAAACCCGCGCCGCCCATGCCTACAATGCCGCCCTTCTTAATCCGTTCCAGAATCTCTTCCCCGGAAAGCTTCTGCCATTCCGCCGGCTCATAATCCATCTCTTCCAGCTGGTGGTCATTCTCCACTGCGATGCAGTCTGCCAGATTACCCGCCGGCATCCTCATCCGTTCCATACCTGTTACGGTACCAGAAACGCTGGAATACACCGGTGCGGACACAAAACCGCCCGCTTCTGCAATCATCTGTCCCCTTAAAACCCGGTCGCCCTTCTCTACCAGCGGCCTGGCCGGCGCCCCGATATGCTGAGACAAAGAAAAATACAGCATGTCTCCCGCCCGCACCGGGACAATCGGTTTATCCTTGGACAGAGCCTTTCCATCATCTGGATGGATGCCGCCTTTAAACGTCAACAATCCCATCCTTTTCCCTCCTTGATACTTTTGTATTCATTCTTATAAAATCAACACTCCAGAGTACACTGCAATCTATGCCACTGACGGGAAAAAGAACAAAGCTAGCGTTGTTCTGCAATGTACACTCCAAAGCATGTTGCAACTCATGCCCCTGGCGGGGCGGGGGAACAGTTTGCACTGTTCCACAACGTATACTCCAGAGTATCCCGTAACTCATGCCCCTGGCGGGGCGGGGGAACAGTTTGCACTGTTCCACAACGTATGTTATTATAGCACAATAAGGAGAATTGTTAAATGGTCATTCAAAAAGAACTGATATTCCCTGAAAATATTAAATTCCATGTATTATTGGAACAACTGAACCATTCCGTGTTTTTTGATATTGAAACTACAGGGCTGTCCTGGAGAACTTCCCATTTATATCTGATCGGGGCGGCATTCATGGAAAACGGCTGCTGGACTCTCCAGCAATGGTTCCTGCAGAAGCCTTCAGAAGAGAAGGAACTGCTCCTGCAGTTTTCATCCTTTCTTTCTGGCTTCACACAGGTCATCCATTACAACGGACAGGGCTTTGACCTGCCCTATCTTGCTCACAAATATGAAGATTACCGGCTGCCCGATCCCTTTGCCCATATGGAAAGCCTGGATCTGTACCGCATGGTCCGGCCTTTCCGCAGCCTGCTTTCTCTGTCCTCCCTGAAACAAAAGGATGTGGAAAGGCTGCTGGAAATCCCCAGAAAAGACTGCTGCAGCGGCAAAGAGCTGATCAGCCGCTATCAGGAATATCTGGGCAGTGGATCAGAGGAGCTCCTGAGACTCCTTCTCCTTCACAATCACGACGACGTATGTGGACTTCTGCCGTTGTATTCTGTGACAGCTTATTCTTCTCTGAGAAGCGGCGGATTCACAGTGTCCAATCCTGTTTTTGAAGAACAACGGCTGATTTTGCCGCTGCAGCTCATCATACCTCTGCCCCGGCCGCTGTTTGCAGGACATGAGCGCTATGCTCTGGAAGCCAAAGGTTGCAAAGCTGCTCTCACAGTCTGCGGCAAAGAAGGAACCATGAAACATTTTTATGATAATTACAAGGACTATTACTATCTACCTCTGGAGGATGAAGCCATACATAAGAGTGTCGGCGTCTATGTGGACCCCGCTCACCGTCAGAAGGCCAGGCCGTCCAACTGCTATCAGAAAGCCGCCGGGCTTTTCTTCCCGCAGCCGTACCCACGCTTCAGCCCTGCCTTCTACGCCGGATACCGCCAAAGACCAGCTTATTTTTTACCGGATGACTGCTGGCCGGACAGCGGGCAGAAGCTGAAGGATTATGCCAGTGATCTTCTGGAGGAAATCATCACTCAAGCCAGATGATAAACAGGCCTGTTCCTGTCAACCCGTCAAAAAGAGGATGTCGGAGCCGCCTTTCAGCTTTACCGTCATCCTCTGATTTCTGGCTTATTCTATAAAATTATTCTTCCGGAGCTTCTTCTTCCACCGGCGCGGAATTCTCAAGAGCCTTCATGCTCAGGGAAATCTTCTTGTCCTCACCGTTGAAATCCACAACCTTCGCCTCAATGATCTGCCCTACAGAGAGAATATCTGAAGGCTTCTCCACATGATCTCTGGAAATCTGGGAAACATGGAGCAATGCATCCACACCAGGCTCCAGCTCAACGAACGCGCCGAAATCTGTCATACGCGCTACCCTACCTTCTACAATGTTGCCGACCGCATACTTATCAGCAGCGTCCAGCCAGGGATTCTCCTCTTCAAACTTCAGGCTCAGGGCGATCTTGTCCCCGTTGATATCCTTAATCAGGACTCTGATCGGCTCGCCAACCTTGAACACCTTCTTCGGGTTGTCCACACGTCCCCAGGACATCTCTGAGATGTGAAGCAGGCCATCCGCGCCGCCCAGATCAATAAACGCACCGAAATCTGTCACGTTCTTAACGGTTCCTTCCACAACGTCGCCCGGCTGAATGCGTGCGAACAGCTCTTCCTGGAGCTTCGCCTTCTCAGCCATAATCAGCTGCTTCCTGTCACCAATGATTCTTCTTCTTCTCGGATTGAACTCAGTGATTACGAATTCAATCTCCTGATCCGCATATTTGCTCAGATCCTTCTCATATACATCCGAAACCAGGCTGGCCGGGATGAAGACCCTTGTCTCTTCCACAACCACGCTGAGACCTCCATTGAGTACCTGAGTCACCTTCGCCTTCAGGACCTCATGGTTCTCAAAGGCCTCTTCCAGTCTCTTATTGCCCTTCTCTGCCGCGAGTCTCTTATATGTTAAAAGAACCTGGCCCTCTCCGTCATTCACCTTCAGGACTTTTACTTCCATCTTATCACCGGTTTTCGCCACGGTAGTCAGGTCAACGGAAGAGTCATTGGAATACTCATTCTTGGTCAGGATACCGTCGGCCTTATAACCGATATTGAGAATGATCTGATCCTCTTTCACATCGATTACTGTGCCCTCAACTACTTCTCCGTTCCTGATTGTCTTAAATGATTCATCCAGCATTTGTTCAAAACTTAATTCTGACATGTTTTTGAACCTCCTCAATTATTTTATTTGGGGTAGATGCCCCTGCTGTAATACCTACGTGACGAAATGATTGAAAAGGCTTAACATCCAAATCAACGAGTGTCTCAATAAAGTAAGTATTCTTGCATTTCTTTTTGCAAATATTGTACAACTTCTGTGTATTAGAACTATGTCTGCCACCGATGACAATCATAGCATCTACCTTTTGCGCAATCTGCCGCGCTTCTGACTGCCTTTCTTCTGTCGCATTACAGACTGTATTTATAACATTACTATCATAACGCTTTTTAGAAAAAATTTCAACTAAATCTTCAAATTTGATGTAATTAAATGTCGTCTGAGCCACCAAAACCGCCCTTTTTTCATCAGGAATCGCCAATTTGTCCACATCCTCGGGTGTTTCCACCACATAGACAGGCCCTTCCGCCCATCCTTTGATGCCGTCCACCTCCGGATGGGAGTCGTCTCCTGCTATTACGATGACTGCCCCCCTCCTGCTTTCCTCGGCTACGATTTTATGTATTTTCTTTACAAACGGACAGGTGGCGTCCACACATGCCAGCCCCTGGCTCTCGATCTTTTCCTGAATTCTTCTGGGCACTCCATGAGAACGGATGACCACCGTCCCTTCTCTGATAGCCTCCAGCTCCTCTTCCGAATGAATCACCTGCACTCCCTGGGCCTCCAGATCCCTGACGACCTGGTCATTGTGGATGATCGGCCCGTAGGTGTAGACCGGCTTCCTGCCTTCCCGGACCTGCCGGTAGACCTGCTCTACCGCCCGCCGGACTCCAAAACAGAATCCGGCGCTTTTTGCAACGGTCACTTCCATACAATCTCTCCTGTGTCTTATCCTCTTATCTTAGATCTAAGCTTACTCCGACTGTCTGCGGAGCTTTAATATCTCATCCACGACTTCCTCTACCGTCATATCTGAGGAATCCAGATAAACTGCGTCCTCCGCCTGGCGCAGAGGCGACATTTCACGGTGCATATCCTGATAATCCCTTTTCTCTATGTCTGCCTCAATCTCTGCCAGGTCCGCCGGCGACCCCTTGGCCTCCAGTTCCAGAAAGCGGCGCCTGGCCCTGGTCTCCACACTGGCTGTCAGGTATATTTTCAGCGGCGCTTCAGGCAGTACTGCCGTCCCGATATCCCGGCCATCCATGACCACATCCTGTATCCTGGCCATCTCCTGCTGCAGCTGCACCAGCTTCCGGCGCACCTCTGGGTATGCGCTGGTCTTAGAAGCCAGCATTCCGGCCTTTTCTGTGCGCACTTGTTCAGTCACATTTTCCCCGTTCAGGTAGACCTGCTGGCGGCCGTCCACATGGCGGATCGTGATTTCGGCTCCGCCGCAGGCTCTGCCGATTTCCTCTTCTGAATCTAAATCTATGCCGCAGCCTGCAAAATAGAGTCCCATGGCCCGGTACATGGCTCCGGTATCAATGTAGACATATTGAAGGCGCCTGGCCACCTCTTTCGCGATTGTGCTTTTTCCGGCGCCCGCCGGACCATCAATTGCGATCTGAAAACTCATATGACTCCTTTCCGGCGATTGCCTTTGCCGCTGTATGGGCTGTGGACCAGGCAATCTGCAGGTTGAATCCTCCGGTCACCCCGTCCAGATCCAACACCTCACCGATAAAATACAGATTTTCTATTCGTTTAGATTCCATCGACGATGGATTGATTTCCTTAATGGAAACGCCGCCCTGAGTGATAATCGCTTCCTGATAATCTCTCGTACCTGTGATGGTAAAAGGAAAGGCTTTTACTCTGCATACAAACGCCATCCGCTCTTCCCGCGTAATTTCATGAATAGGCTGCTCCCCCGGAATGCCTCCCAGCTCAAGCATCACCGGTACAAGCCGGGACGGAAACAGAGACGGGATCACATTCTTGAACCGGCGGTTCTTCGCACCTCCAAATTCCCGGAGAAGCCGGGCGTCCAGCTGATCTTCTGTCAGCGCCGGCTTCAGGTCTATGCATGCGGACAGTTCCCCGTCCTTCAGATACCTGCCCACATAAGAGCTGGCCGACAGGGCCAGAGGCCCGCTGATCCCGAAATGAGTAAACAGAAGCTCCCCGAACTCTTCAAACCTTTTTTTCTTGCCATCGCTGATTGTTAGGGTAACATTTTTAAGAGAAAGCCCCTGCAGCCGGGTGATGTACTCCTCCTTAGTCACAAAGGGCACCAGCGCAGGCCTGATTTCTCTCAGAGTATGGCCCGCTGCCTCCGCAAACCGGTATCCGTCCCCTGTGGAACCTGTGGACTGATAGGAAAAGCCTCCTGTCGCCACAACCACACAGCCGCCGGATATGGACGCGCCATTCTCCAGTACGCACCCGGTAACCCGGCCTTTTCCGGAAGCCGCATCCTCTGCCGGTTCAGTAATCAGGGATTTGACGCGGCTGTTCAGGTGGATCTTCACATCCAGCTCCTTCAGCCTGCGCTCCATGGCGCGGATGATATCAGAGGAATGATCCGAGGACGGAAAAGCCCTGCCGCCTCGTTCCACTTTGGTACTCACCCCCAGGCCCTCGAAAAATTCAATTGCCTGCTGATTCGTAAATCCATAAAAAGAGCTGTACAAAAATTTGGGATTGCTCACAATCCCTGCAAAAAGCTGATCCATCTCACAGACGTTGGTAAAATTGCACCGGCCTTTGCCTGTAATAAACAGCTTTTTTCCCAGCTTTTCATTCTGTTCGAACAGATGCACGCCGCACCCCCGCTCCGCTGCAAATATTGCTGCAGCCATTCCGGCGGCGCCTCCTCCTATGATTAAAACCTTAGTCATACTTCTCTCCCGGCTTCTGCAGATGCAGCTTCAGTTTATCATCCAGATAATTGATTTCATCGCTGCTGTATACCTGATACTCATCCCAGATCTTCTCCATAGTCTCCAGGGTGTTCATGACTTCCTTCTGCCGGTTCATACAGAGTGCGACGATCAGCGCATTAATAACGCTCAGCGGCGCAACAAGTGAATCCACGATAGAGGCCATATCACTTCTGGCAATCAGGTTACAGGAAGAATACAGGTTCATCGGCGAATGCACGCTGTCGGTAATCGTAATAACCTTCGCGTTTCGGTTGTTGGCAAATTCCATCGCCTTCAGTGTCCGCATGGAATACCTTGGAAAGCTGATGCCGATGATCACGTCCTTCTCATTAATGCGAATCATCTGCTCAAATAGCTCGCTGGCGCTGTTAGTCGTCACCAGCTTCACGCTCTGGAAAATCTGATTCAGATAGAAGCTAAGGAAGCTGGCCAGAGGCGCGCAGCTCCGAATCCCCACCACATAGATCGTCTCCGCCTTCAGAATTGTCTCTACCGCCAGGTTAAAAGCCTCCCTGTCCGTCTGCTCCAGCGTTAACTTGATCTTATCAATATCCGCCTGAAGCACCGTGTCCAGAATCTTCGACTGGGGAATCCTGCCGTAAGTGACTTCCATTCTCTGGATGGAATTCAGCTTATTCATCACCAGTTCCTCCAGCGCACGGTGAAATTCCGGAAAACCGTCATAGCCCATCTGTACAGCAAACCGGACTGTTGTGGATTCACTGACTCCTACCTCACTGCCCAGTCTTGCCGCCGTCATAAAAACAGCTTTGTCATAGTGATCGGAAATATAATCGGCCAGCCGCTTCTGGCCTTTGCTCATCGTGCTGTACTGTTTATTTAACCTGCCAAGCAGATTGTCTCTCTGTATCATCAGTTCCCCTCCTGCATCGATTTAGTATAGCACAAAAGAAAAAACGCCGCAAGGAGCAGAGAAAACACTTTCCATTATTTATAACAGCCTTTTCCTCCCGCTTCGCATCCAAACACATTCACATCAGTTGCATTTAACTACTGCCTGGCCTTGTATGTCTGAAATCATATTGCATGTTCACTCTTAACTGTTTTTTTCTTCCTTAGTAAGCAGCTTTTTATATCCAATGTCAATTCCAATTGCCCCCAGGGGTGCCGTGATCAGAATGGCCAGAACAGCCACTGAAAGAATGATCTGGCCGCATGGCAGACCCACCGCAAGCGGGACAGAACCGATCGCTGCCTGTACTGTCGCTTTGGGCAGATACGCGATCACGCAGAAAAGCCGTTCTCCGGCGTTGAGGCTGGTCTTTAGAAGGCAGAGAAATACGCCGGAAGCCCGGAATATGAGAGCAATAAATATCATACCAATGGCGGCTGCGCCCGCGCCCAGGGTATAACGGATATCCACCGCGGCCCCTACCAGCACAAACAATATAACTTCCGCGGCAAGCCACAGTTTTCCAAATTTTTCCGACAGCCTTTTCGACACAAAGACGGTACTTTTTATTTTAAGAACACAGGCCATGCTCACAACCGCCAGAAGCCCGGAAATGGATATAATCCCTTTCAGCCAGCCCTCTGCCGCAATCAGTAGAAAAGAACTGCCTAGAACAATAATGGCCTTCATACTATTCCTGACATAATGTTTGTGCGCATAAGCTGTCTCAAAAAACCGGCTGAGTAAGTATCCGGCAAAAACCCCTAACGCGATTCCCAAAACAATGGAAACCGGAATGTTCATAAAATCCAGGAGATGTGCGCTGCCTCCCTGAGCCATGCTGATGAAGGTAGTAAACAGGACGATCACAAAAACGTCGTCACAGGAGGCCCCCGCCAGAATAAGCTGCGGAATCCCTTTAGCCGTCCCGTATTTCCTATCCATGAGCTGGACCATGCGCGGCACAACGATCGCCGGGGACACAGCCCCAAGAACAGCTCCCATTACGGCCGCCTCAATTCGTGTAACTCCGAGAACAGCGGGCGCGAACAGGAAAAAGGCAAGTATTTCGAAGCTTGCCGGCACACAGGACATCAGAATAGCCGGACGCCCCACCTTCCTGAGATCTGCCAGGTCCAATGACAGCCCGGCCTTAAGCAGAATAATGATCAGCGCAATCTGCCGCAGCTCCGAAGAAATTGACAGGATCGACGGATCGAGCAGGTCCAGAACGTAAGGACCCAATAGGATACCTGTAATCAGCATCCCGACAATGCGCGGCAATTTCAGCCTGTGGCAAATTGCAGCAACAGACAGGCCTGCGAGAAAGATAAGTGCAAGTGATGTTAACATAAAATTTCCTCCTTTGGGCGCAAAAAAGCTGATGACTTCTGCGACAATTTAATCACAGAAGTCATCAGCTTAATAAGCGGTTTTGGTTTCCCAGGGGAGAACTTCATTCCCGTGATTTATTATACATCACTGCATTGGATTTGTAAACCCGCAGTGTTTAGCCTAAAACTTCCTTTCCCCCCGTTCAGGAAGCATGCACCGCCTCCATCAGACCTGCTTCGGAAAATTCCGGATCGCCCTTCCGGATTTCTTTCCGAATTCTTCCGTGAGATACTACAAGTATCCGATCGGAAATATTTAAAAGTTCCCGTTCTTCCGGGGAACTGACCATCACAGCTTTTCCCTGACGCTTCTGCTCGATCAGCAGATCATAAATTTCATTCTTGGCTTTGACGTCCACGCCGCGCGTCGGTTCATCAATCAGAAGCACCTTCATATCCCTGAGCATCCATTTGGCCACGACAACCTTCTGCTGGTTGCCGCCCGACAGGAACTGAATCAGCTGGCTGCCGCCCGTGGTTTTTACCGACAGCTTCTCGATATACTGGTCAGAAACCTTTTTCAGCTTCTTGCCCTTCAGTGTGCGGAATCTTGTCTTAAACTCATTCAGGGAAGTGATGATAATATTATCCTTCACCGACTGGGTCATGGCGATATTCTCCTTTTGCCGGTCATTGGTAATCATGCCAATCCCAAGACGTATGGCCTGGTGGGGACTTCTGGGGGATATTTCACGGTTCTCCAGCTTCATCACTCCGGTATCTCCCGGAGCAGCTCCATAGATAGAAAACATTAGCTCGGTGATACCTGACCCTTTCAGCCCTGCCAGACCGATAATCTCTCCTTTATGAAGGTCAAAGGTGACATCTTCAAAGGCGCCCTTCCGCCCGAAGCTCTCCAGGGACAAAAGGACTTCCTCCCTGCTCTCTTCAACCTTCTTCTCACTGTACTCTTCCTGCCATCCCTCAGTCTCGCCCAGCATGGAATGGATGATCACCCGTTCTTCAACATTCCCTTCAGAATTGTCAATTTCTCCTGCGTTGCAGCCGTCACGTATGATTACGACCCGGTCAGAGATCTGAGTCAGCTCTTTAATCTTGTGGCCGATGAAGATAATGCCAATTCCCTTTTTCTTCAAATCCCGGATGATCTGGAAAAGATGCTCCACCTCCGCCAGATTCAGGGGCGCCGTCACTTCGTCCAGAATCAGTATGGAGGGATTCAATAGCATGGCCTTCGCGATTTCCACAACCTCTTTCTGAACCAGCGTCAGATTCTCAACCTTTTCATTGGGATCAATGTCAAATCCGATAAAATCCAGGATTCTGCGGCTTTCCTGCCTCATCTTCTCCGCATCCAGCCACAGCCCCTTCCTGATCAGCTCATTATTCAGGAAAATATTTTCATATACCTTCATGTTGTTCACAAGTGTAGGTTCCTGATGTACCATCCCAACGCCGCACTTTTCCGCATCCTTCGGACTTTCAAAATTAACCTCTTTTCCATTGATCCACATCTCCCCGCTGTCCTTCGTGTAGATGCCCATGATCACATTGGAAAGCGTAGATTTTCCGGCCCCATTTGTCCCTGCCAGAGAAACGATCTCTCCTGACTTCAGTTCAAAATGAATGCCCTTTAACACTTCAACCCCTAAAAAACTCTTTCGGATATCTTCCATTTTTAACAGTAATTTTTCTTTCATATTATGTACCGCCTTTTTATACGTTGTGGAACAGTGCAAACTGTTCCCCCTGCCCCGCCAGGGGCATGAGTTACGGGATACTCTGGAGTATACTTTGTGGAACAGCGTGAGCTGTGCCTCAGCCCATATTTTCAAGTTGTTGTCTGCAGTGTTGTTTTAAAACGTTTCCCCTTATAGTTATGCAGAAGGGCGGCAAACACAATAATGATGCCGATCGTCAGGTTCTGGTACCAGGAGACCAGCCCCAGGAGCTGCTGGATATTCAGCACAACTGTCAGCAGCACGGTGGAAAGCACGGTTCCCATAATTGTTCCCTTTCCGCCCTCCAGCGTCACGCCGCCGACTACCGCCATGGCGATGGCCGTCATCTCATAGCCGCTGCCCTGGCTCGCCCCCACGGTTTCCATCCTGGAGCAATAGATGATTGCGGCAATTCCGGCGCAAAGGCCGCTGATCATAAACGCGATGATCTTCCACCTGCCTGTGTTGATGCCGGAAATGGCCGCCGCCTTTTCTTTTCCTCCGGTAGAATACATGCGCATGCCGAATTTAGTATATTTCATCAGAACTGCCATGACGATACCGATGGACAGGAAGATGATGAAATTAACCGGTATCACATTGCCTGCGGCTTTGGTTCCCACCCAGTTCACGCCTTCCATGTTCGTCAGATAGAGGTCGTAACCTCCTGACAACACATACACCAGCCCTGACAGGGCCGTCATCGTGCCCAGTGTCACGATCAGGGAAGGAACCTTCAGCTTTACTACGATCAACCCGGTGACCATCCCCATCAGGATGCCTCCGGCCATGGTCAGCAGCACGATGAGCATCCAGTTTGTCATCACATAATTGCCTCCCACAATGATGCTCTTCCCCTGTGCCAGCTTTGTCAGCCTGTCAATGATCTGAATGGAGAGTGTGGGAAGAAAAGCAATCATCGCGCCGATAGAAAGATCAATCTCCTTCGTAATCATCACACAGGCCTGTCCCACCGCCAGAATTCCATAAACGCAGCAGCTGAACAGAATATTTTTGATGTTGTTCAGCTTCAAAAACGTCGGGGATGCAAAAGCTCCGGCGATCAGCGCAATAATCAGAATAAATATCAAGATATTATCTTTGGAAAAAATACTCTTTTTCTTAATCATGTAATTTTCACTCCTGTCTGAAATATCTGATCGGGCTGCTTCAGCGTGCCCGCCGTTTGGCAAACTCATAAACCACTACAATAACGATAATGATAATACCCCTTAAAACTTTTTCCACATAAGTCCCCATACCTGACAGCGACAGCGCATTAGTCAAAAATCCCAGCGTCAGCACGCCCAGAAGCGTCCCTCCGATGGAACCCTTGCCGCCGTCCAGTGATGTGCCGCCCAGCACGGCAATCGCAATCGCCGTCACCTCATAGCCGTCACCCAGCGTGGGAATTGTACGGTTTACCTGCGCAGACAGCAGCGGCCCTGCCAGGGCAGCCATGCATCCGCAGAGTATGAAAATTACTATTTTTATCACATCTATATTAATACCTGAGAGCCATCCGGCATTGCTGTTGGCACCCGTAAAATACACCTGCCTGCCGAATTCAGTCTTTGCCATTATAATCGAGAACACAATAATTAACGCAATAAATATCACCACAGGCCCCGGTATCCCCAGCACATTTCCTTTGCCGAGATCCAGCCAGAGCTGAGCGTTATACAGATAGGTGGCCTGGCCATTCGCAACAATATTCGCGATTCCTCCATACACCATGGACATTCCCAGTGTGATCATCAGTGAAGCCACACGGCTTTTGGCAATAATAAAACCGTTAATTCCTCCTGCCAGACCGCCGGTCAGAATCGTCACCAGCAGAGCAGCGCCAGGCTGTCCCGCCTCGATCACTTTGGACCCCACCGCCAGCGACAGGGACATGATCGCTCCCACCGAAAGATCAATCTCACCCGTGAGCATGACCAGCGTCATACCGATCGCAACGATGCCACTGATCGAATTCATTCTCAGCACGCTGATGATATTGGATGGAAGCAGGATGTTCGGGACGCAGACCGCACATATAATAAAGGCCACAGCAAAAATAATCAGAGAAATATATATGTTATTGCTGAGGATGATATCTGAAATCTTTACTTTCTTCTCCAGCTCATTTTTCATCGCAACTATCCTTTCAATTCTTATATTCTTGCCCTTCCGGATTTTTTCGGCAGATGCCTCAAGCCCTGGAAGATCCGCGCATTTTGAACTTATGCCGGCTCTCCAGGTCCTGAGGCATCCCTGTAATTCTATCTATGCCGCCAATACGGCTGTTCCGTTACACATCCGGCCCGAAGGTGTACTGATACCATTCATCCGGCTTCTGAGTCTGCAGGCCGAAGATAACCTCTCCCTCCGTGGTAACCATCGGGATATTCGGTGTGATGATGTTGCTGGGAAGATCCGCCCCTGACAGAAGCTGAAGCATTACCCGCACGCCCACATCTGCAATCAGAGGCGTGTACGGTGTATTCACTTCAATGTCGCCGTTCTTCACACAGGTGATGGCTTCCTTGGAATCATCGATGCTCAGGAAGATGATTTTCTTACCGCCCTCACGGCTGTCCATGCGTCCCGCCGCGTTGACAGCCTCCAGGGCCGCCAGCGCCTCGTGATCACCAGTACCGTAGAAAATATCAATGTTATCAAACGCGTTGAGGGCTGTCTCGGCGTTTACGTACGCCTCTTCACGGCTGTCGCTGTCAAAATAGGACTGCAGTATGTGGATATCCGGGAAATAGCTGAGAACCTTCAGCATATATCCGGTTCTCACCGCATCCGCCGTACTTCCGAGGGGTTTCCTCAGCATGACCATATTTCCGGCGATTTCCTTGCCGCCGCTCTCCTGTGCCAGCTTCCAGACCAGATACATTCCGTTCTGCGCGCCGTTTGCCGGGAAATTTCCGGCTACCTTGACGTCCACATCCTTGCACCCGCTCAGCCGGTCTACAGTGACAACCGGTATCCCCGCGTCTACAATACGTTTTACCGCCGCAGTGGTCCCAGCCTCTGTCTGCGGCCAGACGATGATGCCGTCCACGCCCTGGGCGATCAGGCTGTCAATCTGCTCCGCCATCTTGTTGTCATCAAATTCTCCGTCCAGAACTGTGTATTTCACGTTGGGATATTTGTCCAGCTCCCACCGTGCCGAATCCACCCAGTTCACCAGCCAGGGATGGCTGAAGCCATGGAACACCACGCCGATATTGAAGCTGACATCTTTATCCGCTTCCGCGATGTAATCCGTAAACGGAAGCTTCAGGCTGTTGCCGCTGTAAGGCCCGGTGATCTCCGTACCCATTCCATTACTCCACTCAAAGTTATCGTAGGTGGCGCCGACCGGATAAGCCTCGCCGTACATCTCAAAGCCTTCATCCTGATACAGCTGATAGATTTCCGCATTCGCCTCGGAGATCGGAAGGTCAATGAAGAACTGAATAATTTCATCATTGCTGAGCCCCTTATCTGCCAGCGATTCAAAATACTCGTAGGCTTCCATTCCGGACAGGCCGGAAGCCTCAGCCACCAGATCCGCAACCGCTCCGGATTCCTCCGTGGCCTTTGAGCTTTCGCTCTTTGTCTCATCCTTTGGTTCTGTCTCAGCCGGTTTGCTGCTGCTTGACACCGGTTTGGACGATGAATCCGTACCTGATGCCGAGGTACTTTTGCTGTCACCGCAGCCCGCCGCTAATGGGGCAATCCCCAATACTGCCGCCATCGTTAATGCTAATACCTTCTCCGCTTTTTTCATTTTCTTCCTCCATTCTTACAATCGTTTAATGCCTCCTTGTTACCTTACAGGAGCCGCGCCTTCGCCCGGAGGCTCCGGCGCAGCCTTGCAAGAATATAGAACATAGGATAATTACCTACGCGCTACACCTGATTTGCGGGCCGCTTCAGCCACCGCCTCAGCCACCGCCTGTCCCACCCTGGGATCAAAGGCTGCCGGAATGATATAATCCTCATTCAGCTCTTCTTCAGAAATCAAACCTGCCAGCGCCTCTGCCGCCGCTATTTTCATCTCATCATTAATATCCGACGCCCTCACGTCAAAGGTTCCGCGGAATATTCCGGGAAATGCCAGCACATTGTTGATCTGGTTCGGGAAGTCGCTGCGCCCTGTAGCGATCACCCTGGCACCTGCCGTCCTGGCCTCGTCCGGGAAAATCTCCGGCGTCGGATTCGCACAGGCGAAGATGACCGCATCTCTTGCCATGGCCTTTACCATTTCCTGGGTCAGAACTCCCGGAGCGCTGACTCCGATGAACACATCTGCTCCTGCGACGGCATCCGCCAAAGTGCCTTTAAGCCCGCGAGGATTTGTGACTTCCGCCATCTCCTTCTTGATCTCGTTCATCCCTTCCGCGCGGCCCTTGTAAATAATTCCGCTTCTATCGCAGAGGGTAACGTCCCTAACCCCGGCCGACAGCAGCAGCCTGGTAATGGAAATCGCAGCCGCACCGGCCCCGTTTACCGCAATGCGGATGCCCGTCAGCTCCTTTCCCACCACCTTCAGGGCATTTTTCAAGCCTGCCAGAGTAATAACTGCCGTTCCGTGCTGGTCATCGTGGAAAATAGGAATATCACACTTCTCCTTCAGCCTTTTCTCAATTTCAAAGCATCTGGGAGCCGCGATATCTTCCAGGTTTACGCCGCCGAAGCTTCCGGAAATCAGGTAAATAGTATTGACAATCTCATCCACATCCTTGCTTTTGATGCAGAGAGGAAACGCGTCCACATTCCCAAAAGCCTTAAACAACACACATTTGCCTTCCATAACCGGCATGCCCGCTTCCGGCCCGATATCGCCCAGCCCCAGGACGGCCGTCCCGTCTGTGACTACCAGGCAGGTGTTCCAGCGTCTCGTCAGCTCATAGGACTGTTCGATATCCTTCTGGATCTCCAGGCAGGGCTGCGCGACGCCCGGCGTATAAGCCAGGGACAGATCCTCCTTAGATTCCACCGGAACAGTGGCAATCACCTCGATTTTACCTTTCCACTCTCTGTGGAGCCTTAGCGACTCTTTTGCATAATCCATCTCTCGCACTCTCCTTTGCTTTTATGATTCGAAGGGGAATTTATAGGGAAGCCCGTATCGGTCTCTGATTTCCACAAATTCCTTCTGAACTGCTTCTCCTACCGGAACTCCTTTATCCTTTCTCTCCTGCCAGGCCTGATATTCTTTCTCTCCCGCCGTATAGATCCGCTCCTGCCCCGGCGCTTTTTTGGAGTTTCTCAGCTCTCTTAAGATCTTTCCGCAAATACTTCTGAAAGTCTCTCTTCCCATGAATGCCTCCGGATCTATGGCGATGAAGAAATGTCCCAGTCGGTACGGGCATTTATTGCCCTTTTCATCACTGCCTGTCAGCATCTTCAGATAACTTCCCCCCTGCAGTGCTGCCGAAAGGATTTCCACAATCGTCGCGTATCCATACCCCTTATAACCTGCCAGTTCTTCACCGATACCGCCCAGCGGCGCCAATGCGGCTTCTCCCCTGGTGAGGGCCGTGAGTATCCTCTGACTGTCTGTCATGGCGCTCCCATCCTGCCCGATCACCATCCCGGCGGGCGTGTCCTTTCCGCTCCTGGCAAAGTATTCAATCTTCCCTCTCTGTGTGATGGACGTGGCACAGTCCAGCACGAAGGGGAATTCTTCATCGGTCGGAAAAGCCACGGTCAGCGGGTTGGTTCCCAGCATGTTTTCCACGCCGAAGGTGGGCGCGATAGAGGGTCTCGCATTGGTACCCGTGATCCCGATCAGCCCTTCTTTGGAGGCCATCGTGGCCCAATAACCCGCGATCCCGTAATGCGTGGAATTCCGGACAGCCACCATGCCCATTCCATGCTTTTTGGCCTTTTCAATTGCCGCAGACATCGCCTTATGGGATGCCACCATGCCCATCCCGTCATGTGCGTCCGCAACTGCCGTCGTCTCTGTCTCCTTCAGGATCTCATACTCCGTCACCGGCTTCTGAATCCCCGCAATGATCCGGTCGATATAAATTGGTTTGAACCGGTTGCAGCCATGGCTTTCAATCCCTCTTCTGTCACTCTCCATCAGAACGTCTGCACAGAGTTTTGCGTCCTCCTCCGGTACTCCGACAGCCTGAAAAGTATCTGTCATAAAATTACCTATCAATTCCCAAGAAACATATGGTCTCGTTTCCATCCGATATCCTCCCGATTACTTTCTTAAAGGGTAATAACGCCGCCAGGCGCCATGTACATTTGGACAAAAAATAAGACGAAAAAAATAAGCATGTCTTATTTTTTTCATCTCGTTTTACTCTTGAAAAAAAGTTATTCCATTATTCAATTTAAACTGTTCTTTTCATACATAAACCAAAGCTTTGAATTGGTTGTGGAAACCGCGACCGCACCCGCGACCAGCGCCTCCCTGACTTCCCATTCCTCCGTGATCAGCCCGCCTGCTATAACGGGTATTCCCTTGCCAGTCTTCCGGATCAGCCGGATGATCTTCGGTGCGATGCCGGGCATCAGCTCCACCACATCCGGCTTCACCCCTGAATCCAGCCACCTCTGCAGATTGATCAGAGACTTCGTATCCAGGACAAAACACCTCAGAACCGTAAACAAGCCCAATTCGATGCCTCGCCGTATGATGCTCTGTTTGGTGGAAATAATACCGTCAAGCCTGGTATTGCTCTTCAGGTAATCGACCACGACCTCCTTGCTGCTCAGTCCTTCGACCAGATCTGCGTGTACGATGGCAAATTTGCCGCGATCCTTGATCCGTTCCACAATCCCCGGGATAATACAGACATCTCCAAATAATACAAATATAATCTGCACCCCATCAGACTTCAGAACCTCTTCCAGTTCTGCCTCATCTTTCACTGCTGCCAGAACCGGGTTCTCTCTTACGATTTTCTCAAACTCCATGAATTCTTCTCCTTTTCTTCCTTAACAAAACAGGAGAAAATCCCAAATACTGTTCTCGAAAATCTCTAAATAATTATAGCATTTTCACAATACTCTTGTCAATAATTGTTTGTTTTTAGTATCTTTACCTATGTATTCTCGTTCGGCCAAACATTCGACAAATTATACTCTGATTTTTCTAACAGCATTGATTGCATTTATGAAGTTTTCCCCTGCCTCTTTCTTTAATCAGCTCCCTCTGCTCCTGCGCTCTGCGCCTTTTTGCGATATTTTATCCGTACAATTCATCACCTACTTTCCCTGTACACAAAAAAAGAACAAAAGATATCATGACAAGTCATTTTTTATCTCTTATTCTCTGCGATAACAAGTATTCAGTTGAATTGGTACAGCCGGTTCTCCTGCGCTGTTATGTTTTATTATAAACATTTTTAATAAATTGTCAAGAATATTTTTTGCATTTTTAATCATTTTTATTTTTGTATCTTATTCACCGTTCAATTATCAAAAAATAGTTGACAAGTGTTGAGAAATCATTTATCATAAAAGCATACAAATTTAACAATTTTGTGCGCTATGCTAAGAGTAAAAAAGAGCTATGCATACATAACATTCTTTTGTTATGTGCCGGCTCTTTTTTTGTTGTACAAGTTATATTTTCAGCGGGAAAGGAAGGTGGAGCATTCAGAGCTAAGAGCCCCGGCACGGAAAGCAAAAGAAAAATCAAATGAACAGGAGAGGGAAAACTATGAGCAGACATTTAACATTAGGAATCGACATTGGGACATCCAGTGTAAAAGCCAGAATTCTGAATACTGCAACAAACCAGGTGGTCGCTGCCGGTCAGCAGGCCCACCCTCTGATCTTATCCAAACCTGGCTATGCGGAGCAAGAGGGGGACAGCTATTGGAATGCGGTTGTTTCTGCCATCCGCCAGTGCCTGGCCTGCGGGGATTTCGCCAATGACATCGCCGGTGTGGGTATCTCTGGCCTGGTGGGCGTGGCCCTTCCCATCGATACCAACGGAAAACCCATCCGCCCGGGAATGATCTGGATGGACGCCCGCGCCGAGGAAGAATGCGAAGATATCCGCAGATCTGTCGGCGAAAAAGCTATTAATGATAATAACGGTAACCGCATCGCCTGCTGGTTCGTAGAACCTAAAGCCCTGTGGATGAAAAAGCATGAACCTGAGCTTTTTGAAAAAACCTACAAATTCCTGTCCCCTGCCGGCTACTGTACATACCGCCTGAGCAGCGCGTTCACCATCAACAAAGGCGATGCCGGCCTCTTCTATCCTTACAATTATCAGGAAGGCGAATGGAACCCTGAACTGGCGGAAAAGATCGGAATCCCCATTGATAAATATCCGAAAATTTATAACAGTGACGATGTGATCGGCACCGTTACAGAGCGTGCCGCCCAGGAAACCGGGCTCCGCAAGGGAACTGTCGTAGTCGCCGGCGGCACCGATATCAGCTCCGCGGCTCTCGGCTGCGGTGTTACAAAAGCGGGCCAGGCCTATTATTCCATGGGCACCGGATCTAATCTGGGAATTATGATTCCCACGGAAGACCGCAAGGATGAATACCGCATTCTCAAATGGCCCCATGTGCTGAACGGTCTGACTATGTTCGACGCGCCCATGGCTTTTACCGGCGCTTCCCTGAACTGGTACCGGGACACCTTCGCAGAACACGAGGTCCTGATGGCGAAGCAGGCAGGCCTGAATGTCTTTTCACTATTTGACAAATACGCCTCCGCTTCTGATCCCGGCGCCGGAGGCCTCCTCTACCTGCCCTATATGGGCAACACGCTGTCGCCCAACTGGAATCCCAGCTCAAAGGGGATCTTCTTCGGCGCCAGCATCGGAACTACGAAGGCTGACTGGCTGCGCGCGCTGATGGAGGGAGTCGCTTTTGACCTCTTCAGCAACATAAAGATCGCTCTGGCCAGCGGGGCCAAGATCGATAAGCTGACCTTGAACGGCGGGCCGACCAAGAGTTCTTTCTGGAACAGGATTACCGCCGACGTGACCGGCATCCCCCTGGAAACCACAAATGTAGATGAGGCGGCGCCCCTGGGCGATGCGATCCTCGCGGCAAAGGGAGCAGGAATCTACCAGTCACTGACCGAACCTCTCAGCCATCTGGTGAAAGTGACCGGCTCGATCGAGCCAGACCCCGCCGTCCATGAAATGTATATGGATTTTTACACTATCTGGGAACGGGTATATCAAAATCTGAAAAGCGAACTGGACGATCATCACAAATTACTGTTCAAGTACAACATGGGGAAAAAGAGCTGAGAAAAAACTATAACCCAAAAAGGAGCCAGAACCATTATGAATTCCAGAGAACGAGTGCTTACCGCTATGAACCATGTGAGGCCTGACCGAGTGCCCATCAATTTCCGTTCTGTCGACACCGTCGCAGACCGCATGGAACACTATTACAGCAAATCCCACCAGGAATTATTAGAATACCTGCAGGTAGATTTCCGGGAGGTAATCCCCCCTTATACCGGCCCGGCCTTCCCCAAAGACTCCAACGGCAATTTCTTCGATGAATGGGGAGTCCGGCGGAAGGAGGTTGTCACAGACCGCAGCCGCGATGTTTTCGTTGATTACAGCCCGCTGGCGGATGTGGAAGACCTGGATGAAATCAGGAATTATCCCTGGCCGGATGTGGACGCCTACGATTATTCCTGCCTGGAAACCATGTGCAGGGGATTTGACGGCTATGCGATCTCCGGTCCCGGGCTTTTCGCCGAAGGCTACCACGGCGTTTTCCACCAACTGACTTACCTGTTCGGCATGGAACAGGCGATGATGAACCTTCTCACAGAAGAAGAGCTGGTTAAAGAGACGATTAAACACATCACTGCCTACTGGACCGGCTATTTCGACAGAATGTTCACCGCCTGCAAGGGGAAGCTGGATTTTATCTTCTATAAAGACGACATGGGTTCCCAGAACAGCCTTCTGGTGAGCCAGGATGTATTCAGAAAATTTTTCAAGCCCAGCCTCAAGGAGCTATGCGATCTGGCGGACAGCTACGGCGCCGCCATGATTTACCATACCTGCGGAAGCGTCAAGCCTCTGATTTCCGACTTCATCGACGCGGGCGTAAAAGTGCTGGATCCGATCCAGACTTCAGCGAAGGATATGGATATCCGGGATCTGAAAGATTCTTTCGGAGACAAGGTGACGTTCCACGGCGCCATCGATACCCAGCAGGTGCTCCCCAACAGCAGCCCTGAGGAAATCATTGATATTGTAAAACACACTCTGTCCGTGCTCGGAAAAGACGGGGGCTATTTCTTCAGCCCTTCCCACCGGATCCAGCAGGATACGCCTATCGAAACGATTGTGGCCATGTACGACACGGTCCGCAACTGGAACGATTATTAACTGCCGATATCATTCCTGAACGCATGCTCCTCATGAGGCGTAGGGGGAAGGCATGTTAACCAATGTCTTGCGGGCGTCATCCCGGAACGCATGCTCCTCACGGAGCGTGGGAACAGCCCGCGTTGTTCCAAGTGGTATTCCCCCGGAGAATAGAGGCCGCCGCCCAGCTCAGTTTTGCTGTTGCGGCAGCCTTTTTCTCATTGTGAAATGTCTTTCTTCCTTCCCGGCTTTTTCTTCCCTGCCCCCAGAACCATCTTTTTAAGGCCGCTTCCCGGCTTCCCATTCAGCAGTTCTATGATTCCCTTCACCTGCCCGGCATTGATTTTCCCATTTGTCCCCATGGGAAGCTGCCGGATCGGCATATCCATAATCATGTCGGCCATCCTCTCACCGCTCACAAATTCCCCGGAGGTCTTCGCGGCAATCCTCCTCACCAGCGCCAGCACCGGGCGCAGCAGCGGAATTGACTGAAACTCCCGGAGTGTGGAATTCATGGTGAAACGTGGTTTTTTCTCTCCGCCGGCAGCTTCCGGCGTTTCAACGGCAACAGCCGGAATGTCCAGGGGCCAGCTCTGCCTTTCCGTGATTTCCACAATAGCTTCCAGCCGGATGTCCCGGCTGGAGCTGCCCACCAAAAGCTGATATTCCCCCGGAGCTGTCACCCATGCGCAGTCCGGCTCATGAAAACGGGCAAAATCCCTGTCTGCCAGCCGGAAAACCACCTGCCGCTTCTCTCCGGCCTGCAGTTCAACTTTCTGGAAACCTATCAGCTCTTTATAATATGGATTCTTCCGGGATGACAGATACAGCTGGACAGCCTCCTTGCCCGGCCGGCTTCCTGAGTTCTTCAGAGCAAAGGATATGGCTCCGTCTTCCTGATGGATGTCTTCATATATGAAAGAAGTATAGGACAGCCCGTGCCCAAAGGGAAACAGGACTTCCCGGTCAGCACTATCATAATACCGGTATCCCACGTAAATTCCCTCCTGATAACAGACCTTCTCCTCCAGCCCCGGATAGCGGCCAAAGCAGGGCGTGTCGGAAAGCTTTACCGGAAAGGTCTCGGCCAGCTTTCCAGAAGGGTTAACCGTTCCGGTCAGAATTGCAGCAGCGGCATGGCCGCCCTGGCAGCCGCCGAGATAACACATCATAACAGCTCCTGCCTGACTGATCCAGGGCATCTCCACCGGCCCGCCGCCCTGCAGGATCACGGCCACTTTATCGTGAATCCCGCAGATTTCCCGGATCAGCCGGTTCTGGTTCGCAGGCAGCTCCAGATTCTCCCTGTCAAATCCTTCCGATTCATAGTCTTCCGGAAGCCCGGCGAATATCAGGACCGTATCCCGGCCCTCACAGGCTCTGCGGGCCTCTTCCAGAAGCTGTTCTTCATCCGCCCCTGCCTTCAGGCTGTAACCGCAGGCATAAGTCACCTTACAGCCTGCCTCCTTCAGCGCTGCCAGGGGACTGTCCCTCTGCACCGCATTTACCTTGCTGCTGCCCGCCCCCTGATATCTGGGAAACTTGGCCAGAGCACCGATCACCGCGATCTCCTCGCTTGATTTCACAGGAAGCACTCCTTCATTCTTCAGCAATACCGCTGAATTCTCCGCCACCTCCCTGGCCAGGGCAAGATGGGCTTTCCGGTCGCTGGTGTATGGGATCTTCTGCCCCTCCTGATGCTTCAGCGTCAGATCGATTATATGACCGGCAATCTCATCCAGACGCTTTTCCGGAAGCCTGCCATCTTCCACTGCTGCCATGAGATATTCTTCATCATGATTGACTCCCCCCGGCATCTCCACATCCAGCCCGGAGCGGAAGCTGGAAGCGCAACGGTTCATGGCGCCCCAGTCTGAAATAACCGTCCCTTCAAATCCCCACTGGCGCCTGAGAACATCCTGCAGCAGCCAGCTGTTTTCACAGCAATAGGTTCCATTCAGGAGATTATAAGCCGGCATCACGGTCCAGGGCCGCCCTTCCCGCACAGCAATCTCAAATGGCTTCAGATAGATCTCCCAAAGGGTGCGCGCGTCTATCCTGGAATCACTTTTGGCACGCTTCGTCTCCTGGCTGTTCGCCGCGAAATGCTTCAGCGAGGTGCCCACCCCTTTGCTCTGCACGCCTTTAATCAACGCCGCCGCCAGCTTACCGGCCAGCAGCGGATCTTCACTCAGGTACTCAAAATTCCTTCCGCAGAGAGGGCTTCTCTTAATATTAACTCCCGGTCCCAGCAGGACGGCCACATTTTCCTCCCGGCATTCTTCTCCCAGAGCCTGCCCCATGCGGAAAATGAGGTCTTCATCGAAGCTGCACGCAAATGCGCTGGCTGTGGGATAACATACCGCCGGTATGCTGCCCAAAGGGCTCTGATACCCCTCATCCCGTTTCTGTTTTCTCAGCCCGTGAGGTCCGTCAGCGACTGCCAGAACAGGCAGTCCGAGGCGCTCTGCCCCTCCCAGGCTCCAGAAACTTCTTCCCGCGCAGAAACCCACCTTTTCACGCTTCGTCAGCTGCCTGACCAGTTCTGCTTTTTTCACCATTGTCAGTTTCCTCCAAACGCCTTGATATCTTATCATTATACAGAAATCCAGAGGAAAAACCAGACGAATCCTTTAATTTCTCTTAATTTTCTATTTCGATTACATTTTTCCATTTGTCAAATGCTCTTCCGTCTGGTATAGTTAATTAAAGATTTACCTAATACCTATTTACAATTGAAAATAAGGGGTGCGCTATGAAATTATTTCTGGAAATTCTTTTAAAGATTCTTCCGAATATATTTATACTTTTGTTTTTATATCAGTTCATCTATCTGCTGGTCGGCCTGTTTAAAAAACCCATGCTTTTCGAGGCTAAAAAGCAGCACCGGTATGCGATACTGATTTCGGCAAAGAATGAGGAAAATGTTATCGCTCATTTGATTCACAGCATTCTGAACCAGGAGTATCCAAAGGAGCTCATTCAGGTGTTCGTCGTTGCAGACAACTGCTCTGACCAGACCGCCGACGTATCGCGCGGCGCCGGGGCAACCGTCTACGAGCGGTATGATTCCCAGCAGCTTGGCAAGGGATATGCCCTTCAGTATCTGCTCCGCCAGATTGACAAGGATTACGGGCTGGATACGTTTGAAGGTTATCTCGTATTTGACGCAGACAACCTGCTGGAGAAGAATTACATACAGGAAATTAACAAAGTGTTCGATAACGGTTACCGGATTATCACCAGCTATCGGAATTCCAAGAATTACGGTTCCAACTGGATCAGCGCAGGCACAGGCCTGTGGTTCCTCCGAGAAGCGAAATTTATCAACAATGCCCGTATGCAGTTGGGAGTCAGCTGCCTGGTGTCCGGCACCGGATTCCTGATGCACAGGGATATCGTCAAATCCAACGACGGGTGGAACTTCTTCCTTTTGACCGAAGACGTGCAATTCTCCGTCAACAGCATTTTAAAGGGTGAAAAAATCGGCTATTGCGGCGACGCGGTATTCTATGATGAACAGCCGCTCCGGTTCACAGATTCCTGGAATCAGCGGCTGCGGTGGACCAAAGGATTTTACCAGGTATTCTATGAATATGGCAGCCAGCTCTTAAAACGGTTCTTTACAACCGCCAGTTTTACCTGCTACGATGTGCTGATAACGTTGACGCCCGGCTTTGTATTCCTGGCTTCGGTTCTCCTGATCGGCGTTATTACCGCGATCAATTCAGCTATGGTGATGAGCGTCTATTTCGCCCAGATCCTCCATACCTTCCTGCTGGCCTGCGCCACATCATACCTGCTTTTCTTTTTACTGGGTATGTCAACCACGCTGGCGGAATGGAAACGGATTTACTGCCCGAACAGGAAGAAGATTTTATACATGTTTACTTTTCCTATATTTATGTTTACATATGTGCCGTTATCCGTAATCGCACTGTTTGTGAAAATCAAATGGAAACCGATACTGCACGCAGTATCCATCAACGCTGAACAGGTGAAAAATTAATTTTTCACCTGTTCTTTTCATTGTGCACCTGGCGGCGCACGTTTCTGAGGGGTGCAAGTCCCAAACCCGCCCGGTGGTGGGAAGGATATAGCCGACCATCGTGAGGTGGAATCTGAAGGAAACTGGATGCGGGGAACAAACCTTGGTGTTTTCTTTTCGTCCGTTTCGTCAAGAACTGCCCTAGGTTGTTATTCTGTTGTGAGTTTTCCTCCCGACTTATTTCATAACAAAATTGACAATTTTACCCGGAACATAGATCTCTTTCACCACATTTCCCGTCAGACGGTCTGCTATCACATCCCTCCCTTTCGCCAGGGCATCTTCTTTACTGATATCACTTGCAATGGAAATGACGGCTCTTGTCTTCCCGTTAATCTGCACAGGAATTTCCACTTCATCATCTTTCATGGCTTCTTCGCTGTGTTCCGGCCATTTTTCATGAAAAACAGTCTCTGTGTGTCCGTACTGTTCCCAGATTTCTTCCGCCACATGGGGTACAAAGGGAGCCAGCAGCTTCGTAAATGCTTCAATCGTTTCCCGGTCGATGCCTCCCGTCTTTTTGGACAGGTCAATCAGCTTGTTATTGTACTCCATAAACGCTGATATAACCGTATTCAAGCTGAAGCTTTCCAGACGCTGAGTGACGTCATGGATCAGGCGGTGTCTGATCTTGATCATCTCCGGAGTGGCCGGAACATTGGCATCCCTGCTGTCCAGAGCCAGGTTCCAGAAACGTTTGATGAACCTGTTAACTCCGTCGATTCCCCGGTCATCCCATTCCGCATCCAGTTCCGGCGGACCTACAAACAATTCATACATACGGAGGGAATCGCATCCGTAATCTCTCACGAGATCATCCGGTGAAACCACGTTCCCCTTGGATTTACTCATCTTAATGCCGTTCTTGCCAGTAATCATGCCCTGATTAAACAGCTTCTGGAAAGGTTCATCAAAGTCTATGACGCCGATGTCGCACAGAAACTTTGTATAAAACCTGGAATACAACAGATGCAGCACCGCGTGCTCTACGCCACCGATATACATGTCAACCGGAAGGTACTGGTCCGCTTTTTCCCTGGATACAAGCTCTGCATCGTTATGACTGTCCACATAACGCAGGAAATACCAGGAGGACCCTGCCCACTGGGGCATGGTATTGGTCTCTCTTTTCGCGTCGGCACCGCAGACCGGGCATTTACAGTTCACCCATTCATCTATGCCAGCCAGAGGCGACTCGCCGGTTCCTGTCGGCTGATAGCTCTCCACCTCCGGAAGCATCAGCGGAAGCTCTTCCTCCGGTACCGGGACGTTTCCGCAATGAGGGCAGTGGATGATGGGAATCGGCTCACCCCAGTAACGCTGACGGGAAAATACCCAGTCACGAAGCTTGTAATTCACCGTCTTCCTTCCCAGGCCTCTCTTCTCAATCATCATCGGAGCCTCTTTCTTCAGCACGGCTGATTCCATTCCATTCCATTCACCGGAATTGATCATGGTGCCGGACGCATCGGTATAGGCTTCCGTCATGTTCTCAATTTCTTTGCCGTCCTTGGCGATCACCTGTATGATCGGCAAATTAAATTTCTTCGCAAATTCAAAATCACGGTCGTCGTGGGCAGGCACGCACATGATCGCTCCGGTTCCGTAGTCCGCCAGAACATAATCGGACAGCCAGATCGGAACCTTCTCCTGATTCAGCGGGTTAATCGCATAGCTTCCGGTAAATACGCCTGTCTTTTCTTTAGCCTGCATGCGGTCTACGTTGGATTTCATCGACGCATCAAAGATATATTTTTCAACGGCTTCCCGGTTGTCCTCTGTGGCCAGCCCTGCCGCAAGCGCATGCTCCGGCGAAAGCACCATGAAGGTGGCGCCGTAAAGGGTATCCGGCCGTGTGGTGTAGACAGTGATACTCTCATCCCTTCCCTCAACCGGGAATTCCACTTCCGCGCCATAGGACTTCCCGATCCAGTCTGTCTGCATCTTCTTGACCTTTTCCGGCCAGTCCAGCTTGTCCAGGTCATCCAGAAGGCGGTCGGCATATTTTGTGATTCTCAGCATCCACTGACGAAGGTTTTTCTTAGTCACCTCCGCGCCGCAGCGCTCACATCTTCCGTTCACGACCTCTTCATTGGCCAGCCCTGTCTTACAGGAAGGACACCAGTTAATGGGAAATTCCTTCTCGTAGGCCAGGCCCTTTTTGAACATCTGTACAAAAATCCACTGCGTCCATTTATAGAATTGGGGATCGGTCGTATTCACTTCCATATCCCAGTCATAAATAGCTGCTATATCGTTGATCTGGCGTTTAATATTCGATACATTTTCAGCGGTGGATTTCGCCGGATGGACGCCCATCTTGATGGCGTAATTCTCAGCCGGCAGTCCGAAGGCATCCCAACCCATGGGATGGATTACGTAATGCCCCTGCATCAGCTTGTAGCGGCTCCACACATCAGAAATCACATAACCTCTCCAGTGGCCTACATGAAGGCCGTTGCCTGAAGGGTATGGAAACATATCCAGACAGTAATATTTCGGCTTTTTTCCGTCATTCACATTAATTGGGTTCTTTTCCCAGTTCTCACGCCACTTTTTTTCAATCGCTTTGTGATTAAATGGTATTGCCATTGTATTTTCCTCCTCGCAGTTCTGCGTCAAGCGCAAAAAGCCCCCTTGGGGCCAAAAACTCATACCCACAGGGCACCCCGCGAGTATAAAAACATTATATTTTCCGCAGCAGGAAATGTCAAGGCGCAATTCCGGATTTGCGGGGTCTGGTTTACATGGGATATCCGTATAAAACCCCGGAGGGGACGGACGGGGCGAAGGTTCTCACTTATGGAGAACCCTCGCCCCGTCTGACCCCTATGAGCCTCCTGAATTCATCTATCCCTCCGTCATTTGGAGATATTCATCTTCATCAGCAGGCGTCAGGAAACCGAAACTGGCCGTGCCGATAAGGGCGCTGCTCAGTCCGCAGATATACCACTTATCTCCGTAACGCATGAGAGACACACTGCCTGCATAAGTCTCCCCGTCATATTCGTAAAGTACGCCGTAATCCTCAATCTCATCGCAGCCATAAATATCGCAGTTACTTTTTAGATTTTTCTGATGGGTTTCGCTGTCCTGCATATCCGGCATTGCGTAATCGATTCTTAAAACCCGAAAAGTTTTCAGTTCATCCAGCTTGGATGCATCCACAATGCCATCTGAAATATCATCCAGATCGGAATCGCCCTCGTATAGCGGATTGCCTGTGAGCATCGCCTCGTCAGCCTGCAGGCTGAAACACATGCTTCCAATCTGGCTGGCGGCATTTCCTCTGAGCTGTTCCCGGTTCGCGTCGGTAAAAATTGTATCAGTGGAGGCGAAGGGCATCGGAAAGTTTACCATCCATGCTCTGACCCGTTCAATCATAGCCCCACAGTCGTAGTTTTCTGCCCGCAGTCCGCACCCAAACATGGCCACTGCGCCGTTCAGGTCATTGGCAGCAATCGATTTTCCAAATTCCTCCATCAGCCTCTCCGGCGTGCTATAACCGACATCTGCAGTGGAACCGCCCTTTCCTCCCGCCAGAGGAAGGCTGAAGAAGTTCTGCAGGATCAGGATCACTGCCAGAGCAGCCGCCAGGATTGAGGCCACCAAAGTCCCTGTCGGTATTTTTTTGCTTTTTCCCGTTTTTTCTCCCGGGACGGAGCCACTGGCAGGCTGCTCCATCTGTGCTCCGCACTTCGTACAGAATCTGACGCCCTCTGTCACTTCATTTCCACATTTCTGGCACCTCATGGCCTTCCTCCCCCCACCAGTATGAACTTATTCCTCGTCTTTCGTCAATTTGCTCGCCCTGGCCGCAATTTCCTTTTCCTGTACATCACTGGGTGCCTGCTCATAACGTGCAAATTCGTACTCGAAAGTACCGCTGCCTCCGGTCATGGAGCGAAGGGTAGTGGAATATCCGTAGATTTCCAGCTCCGGCACTTCTGCCTCAACAACCGTGTTGCCGCTGTGGTCCGGATTCATCCCCAGCACACGGCCGCGGCGTTTGTTCAGATCGCCCATAATATCTCCGGTATATTTATCCGGCACTGTCACCTTCATAGTCACAATCGGCTCCAGCAGAACCGGCCCCGCTTCCATAAAGCCCTTTTTGAAGGCCATAACTGTCGCCGTCTTGAAAGCCATTTCAGAGGAATCTACCGGATGATAGGAACCATCATAGAGAATCGCCTTCACACCTACTACCGGATAAGCAGCCAGCGGACCTGCCTGAACGGATTCCTGCATGCCCTTTTCTACCGCCGGGAAATAATTCTTCGGCACGGCGCCTCCCACAACCTCTTCCGCGAATATAAAGGATTTCTCCATATCCCCTGAAGGCTCAAAGCGCATCTTAACGTGGCCGTACTGACCATGGCCGCCGGATTGTTTTTTATATTTCGCTTCCACATCGGATTTTTTCCGGATTGTCTCACGGAATGCTACCTTTGGCCTGGAAAGCTCCACTTCCACCTTATAGCGCTCCTGAAGCTTGCTGACAATGATGTCAATATGCTGGTCGCCGAGGCCGCAGATCAGTGTCTGATGATTTGCCGAGTCATTGACCACCTTCATGGTCAGATCTTCCTGCATCATCTTGGAAAATGCCTGGGAGATCTTATCCACATCACCTTTGTTCTTCGGTTTATACCGCTTTGACGTATAGGGTTTGGAAACAGCCACTTGCCCGTAGACCACCGGATGGGCCTTCGTCGCCAGAGAATCTCCAGTCTTCGCATCGCCCAGTTTGGCAATTGCCCCGATATCTCCCGCATGCAGCTCAGGAATCTCAATCGGCTTGGAGCCCTGGAGGATGTAGAGCTTATTCAGCTTCTCCTCGCTGTCCTGATCCACATTGTACAGCACATCGTCATTCTTGATGACGCCTGAGCATACCTTAATCAGTGAATATTTGCCCAGGAATGGGTCTACAATCGTCTTAAAAATCGTTGCACTCTTCGGCTTCTGGAAATCATAATCCGCATCAAATACCGCATTGCTGTTTTTGTCCAGGCCTGCACGTTTTCTCTGCGAGGGATTCGGGAAATAACCAACGATATCATCCAACAGATTAGAAACACCCTGCAGGTTCACCGGTGAACCCATGCATACAGGCACCAGGCTTCCATCGCCCACATTCGCAGCCAATGCCGCCGATATCTCTGCAACAGAGAATTCTTCTCCGCCGAAATAGCGGTCCATGAACTCCTCGCTGGTCTCTGCCACGGATTCCATCAGCGTCTCTCTGTATTTCTCCAGGTACTCCTTAGAGTATTCAGGAATCTCACACTCTTCTTTTTTGTCTCTCTCTATGTAACGGCGGCCTTTATTCTTAACGATATTGATATAGCCGACGAATTTTTCATTTTCACGAATCGGCATGTGGAGGGGGGCAATCCTCTTGCCATACAGCTCCTGCAGGTCTTCCACAACCTTACGGTAGCTAACATTATCGATATCCATATCTGTTACAAAAATCATGCGCGGCAGCTGGAAGCGTTCACACAGATCCCATGCCTTCTGGGTTCCCACCTGTACGCCCGCCTTGCCGGAAATGACGATCACAGCGGCGTCGGCAGCTGATGCAGCTTCCTCTGCTTCGCCTGCAAAATCAAAAAATCCCGGTGTATCCAATACGTTGATTTTCTCTTTTCCCCACTCAACAGGCACTAAGGATGTGGAAATTGAAAATTTACGTCTAATCTCTTCCTTATCAAAATCGCTGATAGTGTTTCCGTCAGCTACTTTTCCCAGACGATTTGTAATCCCGGAAAGATATGCCATGGCCTCTACCAGTGAAGTCTTTCCTGATCCGCCGTGTCCAAGCAACACCACATTTCTGATTCTGTCAGTTCTATAAACGTCCATATTGTAATACCTCCTGATTGTAGTTTCTTGCTATGGGTACATTTTACTAAAATTTTTACAATTTTTCAAGTATTTTATGAATTTTAACCAATAAAATTTGGATGATTCAAAATACTTGTTTTTGTGATTTTCTCAAGTTAAAGTGTTGCACTTTAAACCGGTAAATCGTTGACTTTTCTCCATATTTCAAGTACAATGATAGACGGTTAAACATATGAAACGAAAGGCATGAGGTAGAACACTATGATTATTGTTATGAAACCCAACGCTCCAAAAGAAGCTGTAAAACAGGTTACTGATTTAATTCAGGAGAAAGGGCTGGAAACACATCTCTCGGAGGGCCGCCAGGTCACGATTATCGGCGTTGTTGGAGATAAGAATAAATTATGCAATGAGAACCTGACGCTCCTTCCCTATGTTGATAAGCTGGTTCCGATCACTGAGAGCTATAAGCTCAGCAACAAAAAATTCCATCCGGAACCCACCCGCGTGAAAGTTGGAAATCATGAGATCGGTCCGGACACTCTCACGATCATGGCAGGCCCATGTGCGGTCGAGACCGAAGAACAGCTCATGACCATCGCCAGGGCTGTGAAAAAGGCCGGCGCTCAGTTCGTCCGGGGCGGCGCCTATAAGCCGCGGACGTCTCCTTACTCTTTCCAGGGACTTGAGGAAGAGGGGCTGCGCTATATGGCCGAGGCAAAGAAGGAATTTGGCCTGAATACCATCTGTGAGGTAATCAGCGAGGCTGCCATTGAAGCTGCCGCCAAATACGTGGATATGCTTCAGATCGGCGCCCGCAATATGCAGAATTTCCAGCTTCTCCGGGAAGCCGGACGTTCCGGGATGCCGGTTCTCTTAAAACGCGGGCTGGCGGCCACCGTGGATGAATGGCTGAACGCGGCGGAATACATTATTTCAGAGGGGAACCCGCGTGTCGTCCTCTGTGAACGGGGAATCCGAACCTACGAGACAGCCACCCGCAACACGCTGGATCTGAGCGCAATTCCTGTGATCCGTGAAAAATCTCATCTGCCCATCATCGTCGATCCCAGCCACGCCACAGGCGTATTCTCCTATGTTCCGCCCCTGGCCAAGGCCGCAGTCGCATGCGGCGCGGACGGACTGATGATCGAGGTTCATAACGACCCGGAACACGCTCTGTCAGACGGCCCACAGTCTCTGACATTTTCTAATTTTGACCAGCTCATGAATGAATTGCAGGCATATACACGCCTGGCAGGAAGGACTTTGTAACATGGATAAGACTCGTATCGGATTTATCGGCCTGGGGCTGATCGGCGGTTCCATCGCTAGAGCCATCCGGAAATTTCACCCGGAGTACGAACTGTTGGCCTATTCCCATACCAGAAGCACGCTGGACGAAGCGGTGGCAGAAGGAGTGATCGACATTCCCTGTTCTGAGGAGGATCCTCTTTTTGCAACCTGTGATTACATATTTCTGTGCGCTCCCGTACAGACGAATATTTCCTATCTGCCTTTTCTGAAGCAGACCATCAGTTCCCGCTGTGTTCTGACGGATGTGGGCAGCGTGAAGGGTGAGATGCACGATGCCGTGGCCGCAGCAGGCCTCTCCGCCAATTTCATCGGCGGCCACCCCATGGCGGGGTCTGAAAAAACAGGTTTTTCCAATTCTACCGATTATCTGCTGGAAAACGCCTATTATGTCATCACGCCTTCTGACCAGGCAGAACTTTCCAAAATCTCCGCCTATGTGGATCTGGTGGCTTCTCTGGGAGCCATTCCGCTGGTTCTCTCTTATGAGGAACATGACTATGTGGTGGCCGGCGTCAGCCATCTGCCTCATATCGTCGCCTCCTGCCTGGTCAACGCTATCGCCAGGCTGGATACAGAAAAAGAACGTATGAAGCTGGTCGCCGCCGGAGGATTTAAAGATATCACACGGATCGCTTCCTCCTCCCCAGTCATGTGGCAGCAAATCTGCCTCACGAATAAGAAACAGATTTCCAGGGTACTGGATGAATTTATCCGGCTGCTGATTCAGGCAAAATATCTGGTGGATCAGGGAGACGGAGATGCCCTTTACCAGATGTTCGAGTCCTCAAAAAATTACAGGGATTCCCTCTCCGACACAGTTTCCGGCCCAACCCCAAAACAGTATGTACTGTACTGCGATATCTACGACGAAGCCGGAGGAATTGCCACCATCACCACTCTTCTGGCTATGAACGGCATCAGTATCAAGAATATCGGCATCATTCACAACCGCGAGTTTGAAGAAGGCGTGCTCCGCATCGAGTTCTATGAAGAGGAAGCCTGCAGCAAAGCGCTGACCGCCCTTAAAAACAGAAATTACAAAGTACACCAACGACAGTGACCGGAGGCAAGCTATGAAATTCACACACACTACCAGAAGTCTGAAAGGGGAACTTACCGTTCCCGGCGATAAATCCATCTCCCACCGGGCAGTCATGTTCGGTTCTCTGGCAGAGGGCACTACGGAGATCACTCATTTTCTCCGGGGAGCCGACTGTCTCTCGACGATTGACTGTTTCCGGAAAATGGGAGTGGAGATACAGGAATTCCAGGACAGGATACTCGTGCATGGAAAGGGCCTCCACGGACTCCATGCCCCTGCTTCTATTTTAGACTGCGGCAACAGCGGAACCACCACCCGTCTGATTTCCGGCATTCTGGCCGGACAGGCTTTTTCCAGTGAGCTCACCGGGGACGCTTCCATCCAGAAGCGCCCTATGGGTCGTATCATCACTCCTCTTCTTCAAATGGGGGCTTCCGTGGAAAGCCTGAGAGGCAACGGCTGTGTTCCTCTGAGAATCCAGGGCCGCTCCTTAAAGGGGATTCACTATCAGTCACCTGTCGCCTCCGCCCAGGTAAAATCCTGCGTCCTGCTGGCCGGGCTGTACAGTGACGGGGTTACCAGTGTTACGGAACCGGCACTTTCCAGGAACCACACCGAACTAATGCTGAGTTATTTCGGAGCCCGAGTGACGGCAGAAGGCACTACGGCTTCCATCGCCCCAGATCCCGTTCTCTGCGGCGCTTCTGTAAAGGTGCCCGGCGACATCTCCTCAGCCGCTTATTTTCTGGCGGCTGCTCTCATGGTTCCCGGTTCAGAAGTCCTTCTCCGGAACGTGGGCATCAATCCTACCAGAGACGGGATTCTGAGAGTCATCCGTTCCATGGGCGGCCAGGTGGACATTTTGAATGAAACCACCGCCGGCGGGGAACCTACTGCCGATCTGTTGGTTCACAGCAGCAGCCTGCACGGTACGGTCATCGAGGGGTCTCTGATCCCCACGCTGATAGATGAAATACCAGTGCTGGCAGTCTTAGCAGCGGCCGCCGAGGGAACCACTGTGATCCGCAATGCGGAGGAATTGAAGGTGAAGGAATCCAACCGTCTGGATCTCATGGTGGATAGCCTTTCACGCATGGGAGCTGACATTGAAGGTACAGTGGACGGAATGATCATACGGGGAGGCCGCCCTCTGCACGGCACGGTGATCGACAGCCACCTGGATCACCGGATCGCCATGTCCTTTGCTGTCGCGTCCCTGACGGCGGACGGCGAGACAGATATTACCAATGCAGAATGTGTGAACATCTCATATCCGGCATTTTACGAAGATCTGGCCGGACTCATGCTTTAAAAGCAAGGAGGGGCTTATGGACTTTTCTCATGAACTGATTATGCCAAACGACGACATTCCCTTTAAAATGTTTGTCTTTGAAGGGCGGAACGGCAGCTATAGCCGTGATAAGCACTGGCACCGTTCTGTGGAGATTTTTGCCCTGTTTGAGGGAAGTCTTAGTTTTTTTATCGATAACAGAGAGTATCCTCTCTCTCCCGGTGAGTTCATGCTGGTGAATTCCAATGAAGTTCATTCCATCTCCGCTCCCCGCCCAAACCTGACGCTGGTCGTCCAGATTCCCCTGGCCACCTTCGCCAATTATTATACAGATGACAAATTTATTTACTTCTCTCACAGCTCCAGAAATCAGGATGAACAGGTGATGGGGCTGCTGAGGGATCTCTATGATACCTATAGCCGTTCAGAGTGCGGCTACGAACTGAAGGTTCTGAGCCAGTTTTATATGCTGGTCTACCTGCTGGTCACAAAATACCGGAAGCTGGATATAAGCCCTGATCTGGTACAGATCAACCGGAATCTCAACCAATTATCCAAAATCACTTCCTACATAAAGGAAAACTATGCTCAGACTCTGACTCTGGAGAGCCTCGCGAAGACCTTCAGCTATTCCCCGACCTATATTTCTCACATGTTCCAGAAATATGCCCAGACAACTTTCAAAACCTATCTTCAGAACCTCCGGCTGGAATACGCCTACCGCCAACTGGCCAACACGAGGACACCCATCGGAGAGATCGCTCTGAATCATGGATTTGCCAACAGCAAGTCCTTTTCTCATGTCTTTTTCAAGCGATACGGAATGCTGCCCAGCGAATTTCGCAGAGCTTCCGCTACTCACCATCCCCTAAAATGACAAGAAATTGCCATAAACAGAATAAGTTTAAGGTCGTGACAGCATTTTTTGACTGTTATAATATTCTCATAAAGGAGGTATTTTTATGAGAATACAGCAACTCACTGCTCCCTCTTTCCGACGTTATGGCAGAGTGCTGACGTATGATTGTACAGGACCCTTGCTGGAAGAGCTGAACCACACCCCGCTTCCGGATCAAGAAGTCGTTTACGTCCCATCTGATCCTGATCTGGAACGCCTGGATAGTGCCAGTGTGTTTCAGGATCGGGCATTCGGCGGGCTTCCTGTTCAGATTGGCTACTGTAACGGCAATAATCATTTTCTAAATGCTCTGGAATACCATCGGAGCTCAGAAATCAATATTGCCGCTGATGATCTGATACTGCTGCTCGGCCTGAGACAGGACCTATCAGATGGCTTCACCTATGACACAGCTAAAATAGAGGGATTTCTTGTGCCTGCCGGAACTGCTGCAGAGCTGTACGCGACCACTCTTCACTATGCTCCTGTCTCCGTATCGGACAGTAATTTTCGCTGTATTGTCATCCTGCCCAAAGGCACCAATGAACCGCTGATTTCGATGCCTCTCCAAGAAGGGGAAGACTGCCTGCTCGCAGCAAGGAACAAATGGCTGATCGCCCACAGAGATGCACAGATAGCGGGAGCGTTCTGCGGGCTCACTGGTGAAAATATTTATATTGGATAGAATTGGAGGAGAACCATGAATCATATACCTGAAATTAAAATCGGCATCGTGGCCGTCAGCAGAGACTGTTTCCCGGAAAGCCTGTCTGTCAGCCGCCGGAAATCCCTGATTGACGCTTATACGAAAAAATATGGTCACAAGGACATTTATGAATGCCCGGTCTGTATCGTAGAGAGCGAACTCCATATGGTACAGGCTTTGGAGAACATAAAAAAAGCCGGCTGCAATGCCCTGGCCGTCTATTTAGGCAATTTTGGCCCTGAAATTTCAGAAACACTGCTCGCCAAACACTTTTCCGGTCCGAAAATGTTCCTCGCCGCCGCAGAAGAAACCGGCAGCAACCTGGTTAGCGGCCGTGGGGACGCTTACTGCGGCATGCTGAACGCCAGTTATAACCTGAAGCTCCGGAATATTAAAGCCTTTATACCGGAATACCCCGTAGGAGATGCTGAACAATGTGCAGATATGATTCATGAGTTCCTGCCCGTCGCCCGTGCGGTTGTGGGATTATCCGAGCTGAAAATCATCAGCTTCGGCCCCCGTCCTCTGAACTTCCTCGCCTGCAACGCCCCCATCAAGCAGTTATACAACCTGGGCGTCGAAATCGAAGAAAATTCAGAGCTGGATCTTTTTGAAGCATTTCATAAGCATGACAATGACCCACGCATTCCCTCCCTGGTGGAGGAAATGACAGCCGAATTGGGTGAAGGCAATAAAAAACCGAACATTTTGCCGAAGCTGGCGCAATATGAGTTGACTTTAAAGGACTGGGTTAATGAACATAAGGGCTGCCGCAAATATGCCACCATCGCCGGAAAATGCTGGCCGGCGTTCCAGACTCAGTTCGGCTTTGTCCCCTGTTATGTCAACAGCCGCCTGACCGCCCAGGGAATTCCTGTATCCTGTGAGGTAGACATCTACGGGGCTCTCAGCGAATACATAGGTATGGCTGTCAGCCAGGATATCGTCACCCTGCTGGATATCAACAATACCGTTCCAAGGGATCTGTATGAAGCTGATATCCGTGGAAAATTCAACTATACTCAAAAGGATACCTTCATGGGCTTCCACTGCGGAAACACTGCCATCCAAAAGCTCAACAGATGCGAGATGAAATATCAGTTCATTATGGCCAGATCTCTCCCGGAAGAAGTGACCCAGGGCACGCTGGAAGGCGACATCGTGCCTGGAGATATCACTTTTTTCCGGCTTCAGAGCACCGCGGATAATATTCTCCGCGCCTATGTGACGCAAGGCGAAGTTCTTCCGGTTGCCACCCGTTCCTTTGGCTCCATCGGGGTATTCGCAATACCTGAAATGGGCCGTTTTTACCGCCATGTGCTCATAGAGGGCAATTATCCGCATCATGGGGCCGTTGCCTTCGGACATTATGGCAAGGCGCTGTATGAGGTATTCAAGTATATTGGGGTACCCGTTGAGGAAATCGGATACAACCGCCCGGCCGGAGATCGTTATCCCACAGAGAATCCCTTCTAAAACAAAAAACTGCCTCTCCATTCGGGAATTCCTTCCTTCCTTCCTGTTGAGGCAGTTTTCTTCTCACTCACCTGCCGTGAGTGCTATGATTCAATTACCCAGATTTAATCAGCCTTTTTGTTTGCCTTGATCATCTCAGTCAGTTTCGGTACGACCTTGTTCAGATCGCCAACCAGACCGTAATCTGCAACGTCAAAGATCGGAGCAGTCTCATCCTTGTTGATGGCGATGATCAGATCGGATTCTTCCATGCCTGCTACGTGCTGGATCGCTCCGGAGATACCGATTGCAAAATATACCTGGGGACGTACGGTCTTGCCGGTCTGTCCTACCTGCAGGTCTTTCGGCTTCCAGCCGGAATCTACTACTGCACGGGAACAGCTCACTTCTCCGCCCAGCGCTTCTGCCAGATCCTCCAGGATCTTGAAGTTCTCCGGGCCGCCGAGACCACGGCCGCCGGATACCAGGATCTTTGCATCCATAATATCCACCGTATCTGTTACAGCCTTTACTACATCCAGGATCTCTACGTATTTATTATTCGGGGTGAAGCCCGGGTTGTACTCTACCACATTGGCTTTAGCGCCCTCAATGCGCTCGATCTTCTGCATAACACCCGGACGTACGGTAGCCATCTGAGGACGGTTATTCGGACACGCGATCGTAGCAATCGTGTTGCCGCCGAAAGCCGGACGGGTCATCAGCAGCTGATTGTGCTTCTGTTCCTGTCCCTCTTTAGCTACCAGCGGGAAATCACCGATATCCAGCTGTGTACAGTCTGCTGTAAGGCCGGTTGCAACCCTTGCGGATACTCTAGGTCCCAGGTCGCGTCCGATAGCTGTCGCTCCCACCAGCATGATTTCCGGTTTGAATTCATTGATGACGGATGACAGAGCATGGGTATACGGCTCTGTTCTGTAATCCTTCAGCTCCGGATCGTCTACAACGATTACACGGTCTGCGCCGTAAGCTGCCAGCTCATCAGCCAGATCTTTTACTCCGCTTCCGAGAAGGACTGCGGCTACATCTGTATTCAGGTCTTTTGCCAGGTCTTTTGCTTTGCCCAGTAATTCAAAAGCGATGCCGCTTAATTTGTTGTCCACCTGCTGCGCAAAGACAAATACGCCTTTATATTCTTCCAAATTCATTCCTTTTCACCACCTTTATTAAATGATATGTTTCTCTTGCAGTTTTTCCAAGAGGTAAGCTGCGCCGGCTTCCGGATCTAAAGTAACCTGCTCTCCCGCGCCTTTTCTGACTTTGTCAGAAGCTTTTGCGATCTTAGTCGGAGAACCCTTCAGTCCGATATTGGCGTCATCCAGATCCTTCAGGTCTGCTCTTCCCCAGGTCGTGATCTCTGCATCGCATGCATCGAAGATTCCGCCCGGAGTCATGTAACGCGGCTCATTTAATTCTGAAAGAGCGGTGATCAGGCAGGGCATCTGTGCCTTTACCACATGATATCTGTCTTCATACTGGCGCTCAACAATCACGCTGTCGCCTTCAATTTTCAGATTCTGCGCATAGGAAATTACCGGAATTCCCAGATGCTCGGAGATCTGCGGCCCTACCTGTGCGGTATCGCCGTCAATCGCCTGACGTCCGGTGATGATCAGATCATACTCCAGGTTCCTGATGGCCGCCGCCAGAGTCTGAGAGGTTGCCCAGGTATCGGCGCCGCCCAGCACGCGGTCAGTGACCAGAATTCCCTTATCTGCTCCCATGGCCAGCGCTTCACGAAGAACGTCTGTAGCCTTGGGAAGACCCATGGTGATGACAGTGACTTCAGCTCCATATTCGTCTTTCAGTCTCAGTGCGGCCTCCAGGCCAGCCTTGTCATCCGGGTTCATGATTGCAAGCATTGCAGCTCGATTCAATGTACCGTCCGGGTTGAACTGAACTCCACCCTTGGTATCCGGTACCTGTTTTACACAAACAACTATCTTCACGGTTCGTACCTCCTGTTATTTCAATAAGTTTCCGGAAATTACCATACGCTGAACTTCAGAAGTTCCTTCGTAGATCTCAGTAATCTTCGCATCACGCATCATACGCTCTACATCGTACTCTCTGATGTAGCCGTAGCCTCCGTGTAACTGGACAGCCTTGGTGGTCACTTCCATAGCAACCTCTGCCGCATATAATTTTGCCTTGGCAGCTTCTACGCTGTATACCTTCTGTGTGGCTTTCGCCATGGCAGCTTTGTATACCAGCATCTGGGCAGCCTCTACCTTTGTTGCCATATCAGCCAGCTGGAACTGAGTATTCTGGAACTGGGAGATAGAACGGCCGAACTGTTTTCTTTCTTTTACATATTTGATCGTAACATCCAGAGCGCCCTCTGCCAGGCCCAGTGCCTGAGCAGCGATACCGATACGGCCGCCGTCCAGCGTGTGCATGGCGATATTAAAGCCCTTGCCCTGCTGTCCCAGAAGGTTTTCCTTCGGAATGCGGCAGTCTGTAAAAATCAGCTCATAGGTAGAGGAACCGCGGATACCCATCTTCTTCTCCTTTGTGCCAAAGGTGAAGCCGGGAGTCCCTTTTTCAACGATGAAAGAGGAGATCTCTTTAAGTTTTTTACCTCTTTTTTCAATGACTCCTGTAACGGCGATCACTATGTATACATCTGCTTCCTTGCCATTGGTAATGAAACATTTTGAACCATTCAGCACCCACTCGTCTCCGTCCAGAACAGCCTTTGTCTGCTGTCCCTGGGCATCGGTTCCCGCACCGGGCTCTGTCAGTCCGAATGCACCCAGCTTCTCGCCGCGTGCCAGCGCCGGAACGTATTTCTGCTTCTGCTCTTCGGTTCCGTAGGTCAGAATCGGATCGATACACAGGGATGTATGCGCGGATACGATAACTGAAGTAGTGCCGCAGACCTTAGCCAGTTCTTCCACACACATGGCGTAGGTCAGGGGATCGCAACCCTGTCCGCCGTACTCTTTCGGCACCGGAATTCCCAGAAATCCGTATTTCGCCAGCTTATCTACCGTCGCACGCGGAAATGCTTCTGTTTCGTCTACTTCCTGCGCAAGAGGCTTTACTTCTTTTTCGGCGAACTCTCTGAACAGAGTTCTCGCCATTTCATGTTTCTTATCTAATGCGAAATCCATGTCTTTTCCTCCATTATTCCTTACTTGCTGTAATCATAGAAACCGATGCCGGTTTTGCGTCCCAGCTTGCCGCCGCGAACCATTTTGCGAAGCAGCGGATGGGGACGGTATTTGGAATCTCCTGTCTCATTGTACAGGACTTCCATAATTGCCAGACAGATGTCCAGGCCGATCAGGTCGCCCAGCTCCAGGGGGCCCATCGGATGGTTGGCGCCCAGCTTCATGGCTGTATCAATGTCCGCTACAGAAGCGACGCCGTCTGCATAGATGCCGACTGCCTCGTTGATCATCGGCACAAGGATACGGTTCACAACAAATCCAGCAGCCTCTTCTACCTGAACCGGAGTCTTGCCGATTTCAGCGGAAATAGCCTTAATTCTCTCGACCAGCTCAGCCGGTGTGTTCAGTCCCGCAATGACCTCAACCAACTTCATAACAGGCGCCGGATTGAAGAAATGCATGCCGATGACCGGTCTGTCCAGTCCTGCGCCGATCTCTGTGATGGACAGAGAAGACGTGTTAGTCGCGAAGATGCAGTCTGCTTTGCAGATATCCTGCAGCTCTTTGAACGTCTGTTTTTTGATTGCCATGACCTCCAGCGCAGCTTCCACAACCAGATCACAATCCGTACAGATATCTTTCACACCTGTGGTGATCTTTGCCAGAATGGCATCCGCCGCTGCCTGGTCCATCTTGCCCTTGGCAACACGCTTTTCAAAGCCTTTGGCAATCTTTTTCTTGCCGTTTGCCGCCAGCTCGTCGTTGATATCGCACAGGCATACTTCATATCCCTCTGTCTGGGCAAATGCCTGAGCGATTCCGGAACCCATAGTTCCCGCCCCAATAATACCTACTTTCATGTCCCTTTCCTCCATTAATTTTAATTGTACAAACTGAAAGTGATGGTTTGTCTTATTTATTCAGAAATGCTTCAACTTTTCTTTTCTCCAGAAACGCAGCCATGCCCTCTTTCTGATCGTAAGACTCAAAACAATCGCCGAACATCTTCTCTTCGATCACAATCGCCTGATCCATGTCGGTCTGAAGACCGTCATTGATGGCTTTCTTGCTGTTGCGCACCGCAATCGGGGCATTCCTGGCGATGGTAGACGCCAGCTTCCTGGCTGCGGGCATCAGCTCTTCCAGAGGATATACACTGTTCACAAGGCCGATGCGGTATGCCTCATCCGCTTTGATATTCCTGGCTCCGTAGATCATCTCTTTTGCCTTCCCAACACCTACGATTCTGGCCAGTCTCTGGGTTCCGCCGAAGCCAGGCGTAATTCCAAGGCCTACTTCCGGCTGTCCGAACACTGCATTTTCTGAACAGATACGAATATCACAGCTCATGGAAATTTCGCAGCCGCCGCCAAGAGCGAATCCGTTGACCGCAGCGATGACCGGAATCGGGAAGGTCTCGATTTTGCGGAAAACGTCGTTTCCTTTCTTCCCGAAGGCCTCTCCTTCTTCTTTTGTCAGGCTGCTCATCTCTCCGATATCAGCTCCTGCCACAAAGGATTTTTCTCCGGCGCCCGTCAGGATCAGCACGCGAATTTCGTTCAGATCCACCGCGTCCAGAGCGGCATCCAGATCTTCCAGCACCTGGCTGTTCAATGCATTCAATGCTTTAGGCCGGTTAATCGTGAGGACACCTATCGCACCCTCTGTCTCATACGTAATGAATTCCATAAGATAACTCCCTTCTTCTTTGTATTCTGAGGCAGCTGCGGAAACTTGTCCCGCAGCTGTATCATTCAAATTAACTCATTAGTCGCGCTCTACAATCGTAGCGCATCCCATGCCGCCGCCGATGCAGAGGGTTGCAAGACCTTTCTTAGCGTCTCTCTTCTGCATCTCATGGAGCAGGGTAACCAGGATCCGGCAGCCGGAAGCGCCTACCGGATGGCCCAGCGCGATCGCTCCGCCGTTGACATTTACCTTGTCCATATCGAATTCCAGGTCATGGGCTACTGCCAGAGACTGCGCGGCAAACGCCTCATTGGCTTCAATCAGATCCATATCTGCAACAGACAGGCCCGTCTTCGCCATAACTTTCTTAGTGGCCGCAACAGGCCCCACACCCATGATGGAAGGATCTACGCCGCCTAGCGCGCCTGCTACCCAGGTGGCCATCGGGGTTACACCCAGTTCTTTTGCCTTTTCCTCACTCATGACGATGATTGCAGCCGCTCCGTCATTGATGCTGGAAGCGTTGGCCGCGGTCACGATGCCGTCCTTCTTGAACGCCGGGCGGAGTCTTGCAATGCCTTCTGCCGTCGTTCCCGGACGCGGACCCTCATCTGTATCAAAAATAACTGTCTCTTTTTTCTTCTTAATCTCAACCGGAACAATTTCGTCTTTGAATTTGCCTGCTTCGATTGCGGCGCATGCCTTCTGCTGGCTGGATGCTGCGAATTCGTCCAGCTGCTCTCTGGTCAGTCCCCACTGCTCTGCAACATTCTCAGCGGTGATTCCCATATGATAATCATTGAAAGCGTCCCACAGCGCATCATTGACCATGGTATCCACCATCGGTGCATTCCCCATACGATAGCCGTAACGGGCATTCTTCAGGGCATAGGGCGCCATGGACATATTCTCCATACCGCCGGCAACCACGATATCAGCCTCTCCTGCCTGAATCATGGCAGCAGCCATGTTCACACAGTTCAGTCCGGATCCACAGACAATATTAATGGTCATGGCCGGTACCTCAACCGGAAGTCCGGCTTTGATGGACGCCTGTCTCGCAACGTTCTGACCCAGGCCTGCCTGGATGACGCATCCCATATATACCGTATCCACCTGGTCGGCCGGTATGCCTGTGCGCTTTAATGCCTCTTTGATTACGATTGCTCCCAGGTCAGCTGCCGGCGTCGTACTTAAAGAACCTCCCATACTGCCAACTGCCGTACGGCATGCTCCAGCCAAAACAACTTTTTTTGCCATGTTTTACCTCCTTCAACCTACACATTCATTTTAATATTTATATACAATTTAATTGTATCAGGGATAAACGGGTATCTGATATTTCGCCTTTAGCCTCTCATTGACGAAACCCGGTACGAAGCAGGACACATCTGTCCCATAAGACGCAATGTTCTTCACATTGCCAGAAGCCAGAAATCCGAGTTCTAAAGAGTTAGCCAGGAAAACCGTTTCGATTTCCGGGTCCATCTTACTGTTCGTCTGGGCATGCTTCATCTCTGCTTCAAAATGAATTCCAATCTTCAAATCCCGTATAATAAAATCCACTCCCAGTTCCCTGGCCAGATCTATCGTCAGCTTCTGATAGCTGAGCACCGCGACGCGGTCAAAATCCTTCACGGCTTCCCGCATCATATGCAGCCGTTCCTCACAGGTGAACAGGGGTGAAATCTCAGGCTCACACAAAACACCGATGATCAGTTCATCGGTCATCGCGCAGGCTCTGCGGATAATATCCAGGTGGGCATATGTAACCGGATCAAAGATGCCGGGATATATTGCTCTTGACATAATAGCTGCCTGGCCCCCATTATGTTATTTTTCCCTTAACTGCTCTCTACACTCTATGCTCTTACTATACTCCTGATTTCACGATATGTCAAATATTTATCAATCAATTTTTCACGATTTTATACAAGCCTATTTCAGAGCAAATAGGCAAGAAAAATAGATGATGAAATTCACACAGGATTCACATCCGGCCCAGTGACAGAAGATCCAGGATCTGGAAGATCGTGTTCTCATCCGTGGCCAGATAATGGATGATGCCTGTCCGGAGAGCGCCGATGATCGGGATGACCTTGGAGCTTCCGGCCGCAATGGCCATCACATGCTTTGCTTCACTCAGGATCTTCTTATCGACTCCAATCAGCTTTTCGTTATATTCACAGTTAATGAATTCGCCGTGTATATTAAAACGGCGGGCGCAGATATCGCCTACGGCCATATCCGGATCTGAACAGATCTCCTGGAACATATTGTCCCCTTCACAGCGGTACTGGCGCAGCTCGCTCCTCTCCTGAGCCCTGCCGATTCCCAGAATGGCAAAATCCAGATCGTGCCAGCGTTTAAAAATAGGCTGCATATAGCTGCTTTCCATGACCCGCTTCTTATCTTCAAAATTGTCCACATATCCCGGCGAATAGATAAATAACGGATTGCCGTGCAGTTTTTCCGCAAACATGCGGACACTTTCATTCAACTGATACTCCTGTGTTAGCAGCGGCGAAATACCGATCAGGGGAACTACACTGATATCACAGAGATTTGTATCAGCAGGAAAGGAATGCATGAACTCATAGCAGGCATTGCCCCAGGAGGTCCCAATACAGGAATGGCTCTGCAGCAGCCCCAGAGCGAAACGCACCGCCTGCGAGGTAACGATATGTACCAGCGCCTTCTCATTATAAGTGCCGCTCGGGACCACGATACATTTTCTCAGCCCGAACTCCCGTTCCATGCGTCCGGCCAGATCCTCATTATTCTGCGACGGGTCATTAATCTGCACCTGAACAATCCCAATATTCTTGGCCTCCGTCAGACACATGGAAACAGCCGATCTCGAAATAGAAAAAACCTTTGAAATCATCTCCTGCGTCATATGATCGTTATAATACATCTTTGCAATTTCGACTAACTTCTGAATATCCGAATTGTCCATTACTCATTTTCCTTTCTATCAAGACTCATTCCAGACTTCTGCCTTACTCGAGAAGGAATTCCATCAGCTCTTCTCTGGTTAGATTATGGAAATACTGGCCGACGTCAATCGTCTTCAGGGCTTCTGCCAGATCCGGCAGTGAAAGCTTTACCCCCGACAGCAGGGCCGACAGCTCTGCCGCATCCTTCACGCCGAAATAATCGCCATAGGCGTGAAACTCCTCAATGGCCCCCTGGCTGACGTAGAGGTACAGCCGGATCTCCCCGCAGCCCTCAAAACGCCGCTCCTTAACCGTATTGTACCGGGGAGAACGTCCGTAATTCCAGTCCCATGTATCATAAACGCGGCGCTTTAATTCCATGACTCCTTCCACCTCTTGCTCAGACAGAGTATACGGAACCAGCGCTGCCATCTCCGACAGATAAGACACCAGAAAGCTTTTAAACTCCTCAATGCCCATGGATTCCTCAATGTAATCGCTGATGTTTGCCACCCGGCTTTTTATGGATTTGATGCCCTTAGACTGTATTTTAGACTCTGAAGCATTCAGGGCATGCGTAAGCGTTTCCAGATCTGACCGGAACATTAAAGTGCCGTGGTGCATGATCCTGTTCTGCTTCACATACTGGGCATTGCCTGATATTTTCTTCCCATCTGCCAGGATATCATTCCGCCCATTGACGCAGGCCGGTACCTTCAGCTTCTTCAGTGCGCCTGCTATGAGCGATGTGAACGCTCCGAAATCAATTCCGGAATATGACTTGCTGTTCACAATAAACGTAAAATTGACGTTTCCCAGGTCATGATATACCGCACCGCCGCCTGAAAGCCTCCGGACCACTTTGATCCCATGGGCGCTGACATAAGAGGAATTGATCTCCTCTACCGTATTCTGGTTTTTCCCTATGATAATCGAATTGTCGTTCTGCCAGAGAAAGAAATAGTCGTTCCCGGGGTTCATATGATCAAACAGATACTGTTCCAGAGCCAGGTTAAAAGCAGGGTCTGTGCTCGTCGATTCTATAAAAACCAGGGCCATAAGACCAAACACCTCCATATATTAAGAGTCCACAGCCCTGTCTCGCGATATCCGCCACAATTTCCCAAATTATTTAAAGTATATTCTATTTGGTTTTATTAGTCAATGAGACAAGGCCTAAAAAACTGAAAAGTCAATTAATTGTACGAATGGAAATGCCCGCTGATCCGTCGCTGACCAGCAGGCCATTTTTTCTGTTATTTTCCTCTTGCCGGAAGGTGCATACACCGGCCAGCCGAATCGGCGCACGCTTCCATAAATGCTTCAGAATAGGTGGGGTGGGCATGAATCATCCCGGCGATTTCATCCGCCGGAATCTCAGCCGTCATCAGGGAAACGGCTTCAGCAATCATCTCAGCAGCATCTGTCCCGAAAATATGCACGCCCAGCAGCTCCCCGTACCGCTTTTCGGCAATCACTTTCACAAAACCCTCCGGAGCGCCGGACGCCAGGGCGCGGCCGTTGGCTGAAAAGGGGAATTTCCCGACGGATATATTCTCACTGCCATATTTCTCACAGGCAGCCTCTTCTGTCAGACCCGCCCCCGCGCATTCAGGCAGAGTATACACACAGCCGGGAACATATTTCAGCGAACATTTCACATGCCCCCCCATGGCATTCTCAGCGGCCGCTTCTCCCATCTTAAAGGCTGAATGGGCCAGCATACTTTTACCATTAATATCGCCTGCGGCATAAATATTCGGAATATTTGTCTTCATATATTCATCAACAATTACCTTGCCACGCTCCTGAGAGATTCTGTCCTTCAGCGCCCCCAGACAGTTAAGATCGGAAACACGGCCTATGGACAGAAGAATTTTATCAGCTTCTACCGCCTTTCCTCCCGCGCAGCAGATTACGCTTCTGCTGCCGCTTCTGGTGATTTTCTCCACTGCGTGGGAGGTCAGGATCTCCACCTTCTGCTTCCGGAAGGAATCACTCAGCGCCTCCGACAGCTCTGCGTCCATCTGAGGCAAAATCCTGCTTTCGGCCTCTATCACAGTAACGCTGCTACCATAATGGCTGAACACGGCCGCCATTTCACAGCCGATCACTCCGCCGCCGATGATCGCCAGCTTTTCCGGCACTTCCTGAAGATCCAGGATTTCATCGCTGGTCAAAACGTTCCCGTCGTCAATCCCCGGTATCGGTATGCGGTGTGTTTTTGACCCTCCGCATAAAATAATGCTGTTAGCGCTGTATACCTCTCCCCCGCATGTTATGGTATTCTCTCCGGCCATCTGTGCTTCCCCGTACACTACTCTGACGCGGTTGGACTTCAGCAGTCCCCCGACTCCCTGGGTCAGCTGTTTTACGACTGAATTTTTATGAAGTACCGCTTTTTTCATATCTACCGTTATGTTGCTGTCATTCATAATTCCGTAGCCGGAGGCCGACCGTATCTGATGGATCGCCTCCGCGCCCTTTAGATACGTCTTCGTCGGTATACAGCCCCTGTTCAGGCAGGTCCCTCCCAGCACATCTTTTTCAAATAAAATGACCTCTGCGCCCAGCTGCGCGCCTTTAATCGCCGCGATATATCCCGCCGGCCCGCCTCCGATCACCGCAATGTCATACTGCTTCATAAGGGCCTCCTTTATATGAGAATCTCCATGGGATGTTCAATCAGTTCCTTCACTCGCTTTTTCAGCCTGGCTGAGCCGACCCCATCCATCACCCTGTGGTCATAGCTCATGCATAATACGGCTTCCTGGCGAACGACAACCTTTCCATCTACCATCCGGAGCACATCTTCAGTGCCTGTTATGCCCAGAATGCCGCTTTCCGGCTGATTGATGATCGGATTGAACGTAAATACATCGTACATTCCCATATTGGAAATCGTGAAGGTTCCTCCCTTGCAGTCATCCGGCTGAATCGTACCCTTTCGCGCTGACTCCGCAAGTTTCCTGGCCTGGCGGGAAATCTCCCCGACAGACAGCAGATCCGCATTCCTGATGACCGGCACAAAAAGCCCTCCGTCTACCGCCACTGCGAACCCGATATTGGCCTCCGCGTAGGTGACCAGCTCATCACCTTCTATCATAGTCCTGACGTGAGGCAGTTCCTTCACAGCGATAGCCGTCGCTTTGATTATAAAATCATTGATCGAGATCCTTGTTTCACGTCCCTCGTTTATCTTCTTTCTGAACCGGATCAGCTCAGTCATATCCACTTTCATGCTCTGCATCACAGTCGGCACCTGGCTGTAGCTCTCAAACATCCTCCTGCCGACCACTTTGCGGACTCCCTTCAGCTGCTGCCGGGATTCAACTGTCCGGTAATCCTTCACGGCCGGCTCCGCTTTGCACGGCTCTGCTTTGCATGGTTCCGCTTTGTACGGCTCCGCCGCGCAGCGCTCCACATCCTCCATTGTGATTTTTCCATTATATCCGCTTCCGGTCACCTCAGTCAGATCAATTTGTTTTTCTTCTGCTACCCGCGCCGCAAGGGGAGTCGCCAGCACATCCGCTGCCCGGATGATCCCGTCCCCGCCGCCTTTCACCTCCGCCAGGTCAATCTTCTGCTCAGCGGCGATCTTTTTAGCATAAGGAGTCGCCAGCACCTCTGCCTTTTTGCCTTCCGGCGCCTTTTCCCCTTTTTCACCGATATAGCCCAGTACGGTGAGCACAGGGACTACTGCCCCTTCTTCCACTACTTTACTTAACAGAAAACCGCTGCCGGGGGCTTCTGCCTCCATGGTAATTTTATCTGTCTCAATCTCCATGACAGGCTCATCCTTCTCCACCGGATCGCCCACCTCTTTCAGCCAGCGGATCAGTGTTCCTTCTGTCATGTCCATCCCCGCCTTAGGCATGAAAATCTCTATCATTTCTTCATCCTCCTTACAGCAATTCCCTGACCGCATTGACAACCTTATCAACCGTCGGGAAGGTATCAGCCTCTAACGTGGGGTTAAAGGGGATCGGCGTGCTCTTGGCTCCAAGTCTCTTAATCGGAGCATCCAGGTAATAGAAAGCCTCGCTGTCGGCAATCTGGCCGCTGATTTCTCCGCCAAAACCTCCGAACTGCACTGCCTCATGAACGATTAACACATGTTTGGTCTTTTTCACCGACTCAATGATTGTCCCGGTATCCAGTGGAAGCAGGCTTCTGATATCTATGACTTCTGCATGAATGTTTTCTTTTTCAAGAACTGCGGCAGCTTCCAGGCTGACCTGAACCATCCTGCCGTATGTAACGATCGTGCAGTCGCTCCCTGCTTTTTTAATATCCGCCACCCCTAACGGAATAGAATATTCCTCTTCCGGCACCTCTCCTTTTGTCCTGTACAGCTTTTTCTGTTCCAGGAACATGACTGGGTTATCATCACGGATCGCTGTTTTCAGAAGTCCCTTCGCATCATAGGGCGTAGAAGGTATCACAACTTTTAATCCCGGGAAATGGGCCAGGCATGCTTCCAGGCTCTGAGAATGCTGGGCGGCAGCTCCTGTTCCCGCTCCAGCCGCCGCGCGCATGACCATCGGAACCTTGACTTTGCCGCCGAACATGAATCTCAGCTTGGCAGCCTCATTGACCAGTTCATCAAAACACACGCACATGAAATCAGAGAACATCAATTCAACCACCGGCCGCAGCCCGGTCATGGCCGCGCCGACTGCCGCTCCCACGTATGCCTGCTCCGCAATCGGCGTATCCATAATCCGTTCCTCACCAAATTCCTGGATCATTCCCTTGGAGACTCCAAAGGCTCCGCAATAGAGACCGATATCCTCTCCCATCATAAATACAGTTTCATCTTTGCGCATTTCCTCTGAAATCGCATCATTGATCGCCTGCGCATAAGTTATCTCGCTCATTTTCTCTGCTCCTCTCACGCATATACATCATCAAGAACATCCTCCACGGATGGTTCCGGGCTGTTTTTCGCATATTCAACCGCGTTTTCTATGGTCTGTTTCGCCTGCTCCGCAATCGCGTCCAGTTCCTTTTCATTGAAAATTCCATTTTCCGTCAGATATTTCCGTAAATATTTGATCGGGCACTTTTTCTTCCAGGCATTAATCTCTTCCTTGGAACGGTACAGGTTGCCGTCGCTTTTAGAATGTCCGGAGATCCTGTAAGTATTTTCCACCACAAGCATCGGGCCGTTCTCCAGCACATACTGCCGGGCCTCCTTTACCGCGTCGTAGACTTCCAGGATATGATTGCCGTCAACCGTCCTGGACGGCATTCCGAACGGAAGCGCCCGCTTTGAAATATCCGTGTCCTTCATGACTTTGGCAATTGGGGTGGACATTCCATAAGTATTGTTCACACAGACAAACAGCACGGGAAGATTCCACACGGCGGCCAGATTGAACGCCTCGAATACGGCGCCCTCATTGGAAGAACCATCCCCGAAGAATACGGCGGCGATCCTGTCTTTCTCCTGCTTTTTCTTAATGGAAAGGCCGGCGCCGCAGCACATCACCGCGCTGGTTCCCAGGACTCCGTCCGCCCCAAAATAATGGATATCCGGATCCGCAATATGCATGGAGCCGCCCCTCCCCTTACATACGCCCGTTTCCCTTGCCAGAATCTCAGCCATCATATGGTTGATATCTACGCCTTTAGTAATCGCCTGATTATGCCCCCTGTGTGTCCCGAACACATAATCTTCCGGCTTTAATGCCAGGATTGAACCGACGGCAGTCGCCTCTTCCCCCACCCCCAGATGGGTGGTACCATGAACCAGGCCCATAGAGAACAGCCACTGTACCCGTTCCTCAAATTCCCGCGACAGGTTCATCTTTCGCCACATCTCTTCCAACAACTCTTTCTCGTACTGCATGTCCAAACCTTTCCTCCTTAATTGATTATTTAAAATCCGGAATAAAATAAGCTTATATCTGATTGCACTTATACTTTAACAAACGTTATAACATATGTCAAGATCCATGCGTAAATTTCTTTTTTCATTCAATTCCTTCGTTTTCACCCTTCCAGAACATGCAGATTTCTCAATTCCGGAGACTCCACACGGCTCAGTATCCCTTCCAGGTGAAGCTCCAGAAAAGCGTCAGTCCTGCTGCTCAAGCCTTGCCTGTTCCACTCGTTTACCACCATTCTGCAGATCTTTTCAATTAAAACCACCTTCTCATCCCTCAGGTTTATATATGGGCTATGCTCTGTTAAGGCATCCCTGCCCCACCGGTCCTCCTGGCCGGCTGCAGCCGATAATTCTTCAAGCAACGGCCGGGCTTCCTGAAGGACGGAAAGCTCTCTGAGGCCCCGGAACATCCATTTGTAGTATGGCGCATAGACCCGGTTCAAAAGGTATATCATAGCCATAGCATTTCTGATAAACTCTGACAATGCAATTCCTGCGGCAACCACATCTCTCCTCTGCATGCACCGTCCATAATTATACTGGCCTGTCTGGGTCATCCGCGCCGCACAGGCGGCTATTTTTTTAATCCTCACATCCTCTGGATAGTATTCTTTCAGCCTGGTCCGTATGGCCGTAAATTCCCCCAGGGGATCTTCAAACACTCTGCCGCTGACAGCCGCCGCCAGCCCCGCTTCCGGCAGATGCAGCCACCTCCGCAGGGAGCCCGGAGGCTGCTCCCGTCCTATAAAACGGGCATAGAATTCTGATATCTCCGTCACGCCCGTTCTGCCACGGCCGTGTGGCGTAAATTTTCTCGGGGGAAATCCCCCGAAATAACCCGGCAGTTCCTCATAGGCCGCCTGCATTTGCCTGCCCGTCCTCTCATTATCACTCTCCGTCAGCCAGATGCAAAATCCGGGTCCGAAATCATGATCCCTGGAAATCTCATCATCAAACCCCAGGCATTCTGATCCTTCCCCGGCCAGCCCTGCGGCTATCCTTCCACTGTATTCCGGAAACTTTTCCCGGAGCATCGGCCTGCCGATTTCCAGATAATACTGATAAGACAGCTCCAGTCCTTTCATATTTTCTTACCTGAATATAAGCGATTCAGTTCCTCATAAAATTTTTTACTGCTGTTCTCCATGGTCCGCCTCCCGATGAAACACCTCATGAGCTTCCAGAAACAGGCACAGATCCTCCAGTGCCTGCTGCGTCTGACAATCCCTCCGCAGAATTCCGTCCTTCCTCCCGATACCGCCGTTCTTTGACGTCCGGCAGACCTTCAATGGGAGCGGCCGCAGGGACAGGCATTGCAGCATATCAATTTTATTGTCTGTCGCCCCCAGGATTCCCGCCACTGTCGGATGGCGGAGGCTGGCTCCGCTTTTCCCGAAAAACAGCACGCAGGGAAGGCCGGCAGACAGAATCCTTTGACGGCCGTAGAAAACCGTGACGGCCGTCACCGTCTTGCAGCCGGCTGAGGCTGTTTCCACGCCGCTCATCTGGCTATAGCCCATCGCTTCCGCAAAGCCGGGGCCTGCCGGAAATAGTCCGGTTTCTTCCGGCTGTTCCCCGATCAGGATCAGATCAAATTTTCCTTCGGTTTCTTCAATTTTTCTGACTGCCGCATACAACATTTCATCCTGCGGCTCTGCCCCAGCTTCATCTTCAATGCCTGCTGGGGCAAACCATGCGCGGCCGCCGGAAATTGCCAAAGCCTCCTTCAGCATCCTTTTCTTCCGCCATCCCCCTGCGGCCAAAACAGTGATTTCTGTCCCCTTCTGCGCGTCCCTGATGGCGGCCGCCGTTTCCAGAGCGTGCCTGTCACCCGCTTGAAAGCTCTGCAGGTACACTAAGATCCTCATACCCCTTCTGGTCCGCCTCAGCGGAACAGCTGGCCAGATATGATCAGCTTCTGAATCTCATTCGTCCCTTCATAGATCTGGGTGATCTTTGCGTCGCGCATCATCCGCTCCACATGATATTCCTTCATGTACCCGTTTCCTCCGAGCATCTGAACCGCTTCAGTAGTCATTTTCATGGCTATGTTGGTGCAGACCAGCTTCGCCTTGCCGGCTGAAAGTGTATAGGGTTTGTGGCTGGCTTTGTCCATGGCTGCTTTGTACAACAGATATTTTGCCTGCTCTATTTCCACATCCAGCTCAGCCATCTTAAAGGCCAGATATTCCTGTTTATAAAGCGGTTTGTGGAATTGCTCCCGCTCCTTTAAATAGTTTTTAGCGATCTCGAAGGCGCCTTCTGCGATTCCCAGTGCCTGCGCCGCCACGCCGATCCGTCCGCCGTCCAGATTCTTCATTGCAAGCTTAAAGCCCTGCCCGGGAGCGGCAATCATCTGTTCCTCAGGAACCCTGCAATCAGTAAAAAACAGCTCGCTGACTGCCGCACTGCGGATTCCCATGGTGTTGTGGCGTTCTCCCACTGTGAAGCCCGGCGTCCCCTTTTCTATGATAAAAGCAGCCATTCCCTTAGACCCCAGCTCCGGATCCGTCAGTGTAAATACTACGAAATAGTCAGATACAGGGCCGTTCGTGATAAAACATTTCGAGCCGTTAATCACATAGGAATCCCCGTCTTTCACAGCTACCGTCCTGCAGCCGCTGGCATCCGATCCGGCTGTCGGCTCTGTGAGGGCGAAGGACCCCAGCGCTTTGCCGCTGGCAACTGGCGTCAGATACTTTTTCTTCATTTCATCCGGCGCATCTGCGTTATCGAAGCTAGCGCAATACAGGGAGGTGCATACTGAATATGCAATTCCCATGGAAGCGTCCACCTTGGAAATTTCCTCCAGAGCCAGGATATAGGACAAATAATCCGCCCCCTGGCCGCCATATTCGGTCGAATACGGCAGTCCCATCAGTCCCAACTCTGCCATTTTGCCATACAGGTCCAGCGGGAATACCCTTGTTTCATCTCTGACCAGTATCTCCTTTGCCAGTTCGTTTTCCGCAAACTCCCGTGCCAGTTTCTGAATTCCTATCTGCGATTCATTCAATGTAAAGTCCATTCTTCATACCTCCTGGTATTTTATTCTGCATAATAAAGGCTCCGGCCTGTCGGCCTGCTTGCTCATACTTCTTCTCCCGTCCGATATCTGTGCCTCGGCGCATGCGAACATGCCCTCAGACCGGCTGCCGTCCGGGGCTTTTATATAATCTCGCTCTTTCTGAAAACGGTTCTTTTAAATGGCCGTACAAGCCGTGGTAAATCTGGAAATACTCATCGTATCTTTTCACATTTTCCCGGACCGGTTCCACTTCTTCAGCAGTCTTCAGCATGGCGCGGCAGCCCTCGGCAACTGAATGAAAGTGCCCGCTGCCCACGGCCGCCATGATGACCGCTCCCGCAGCCGGGCCTTCTTCTATATTCATCGTCACAACAGATGTATCAAACACATCTGCCTGTATCTGCCGCCACAGCCTGCTTTTGGAACCTCCTCCTGAGACACGGATGGTTCGGATATCCTTGCCCAGCTCCCGGCATATCTCTACAGTTTCTCTCAGAGAATAGGCGACTCCCTCCATAACGCTGCGGCACATCTCCGGCATGCCGGTATTCAGGGACATGCCGAAATAACAGGCGCGCGCGTCCGCGTCGTGATTGGGCGCGGAATCTCCGTTAAAGTAAGGAAGGAAAATTACCCCACCGCAGCCCGGCACAGCCTCAGACGCAATTCCGGTGATGTGATCGTAGATGTCTTTCCCGGATGCTTGAAATTCCTGCTTCTTTTCCGCAAACATCACGTCTCTGACCCACTTCAGCGAAGCCCCCGCTGTGAGGGACAGTCCCAGATAAGCCCACAGATCCTGTACGGAATGGCAGAGGCTTTGCATTGCCCGTTTTTTTCTGTCTACAAAGGGAGTTTTACTGCACCCGAATACGACCGCCGAGGTTCCGATGGAAGCACCCAGCATGCTTTCTTCTATGATTCCTGTTCCGATACCGTTAGCCGTCTGGTCCCCGCCGCCCGCAATCACAGGAATGCCCGGCCTCAGTCCCCAGTCTTCGGCTACTGCTTTCCGAAGGCCTCCCACCACGTCACAGGACTCCAGCAGCCTCTCCGGCACAAAGCTTCTGGGGATTCCAGTGATTCGGAACATTTCGTCCGACCATTTTCTTCCGGGTATATCCAGAAGAAAAGACAGGGATGCGTCGCTGACTTCCGTGGCAAGTTCCCCGGTCATGCGGCAGGCTAAATAATCTTTTGTAAATACGATTTTTTCTATCTTTTCATAATTCTCCGGCTCGTGCTTTTTCAGCCACAGGATCTTGGGAGCCCAGAAGCTGTTCAGGCAGTGATTGGCCGTAACAGCCATGATATCGGTTCCGGCCTCCTCAATCCGGCGTTCAATCTCACCCACCTCTTCTACAGCTCTCTGATCCATCCAGATCATACAATTGCGGACAGGCTGGAAGTTTTTATCCAAAAATACGGTACCCTGCATCTGCCCGGAAAAACCGATGGCACTGACCTGCATTCCGGCCCCGCAGTTCCCAACCGCCTGTTTTACCGCCGCCCCGCAGGCCTGCCACCAGATCTCCGGGGCCTGTTCTGCGAAACCCGGCCCCGGTACGGTTATATCCTCCTCTGAGTATCCCTCACTCAGCACCTTGCCTGTCTCATCGACTATAATCGCCTTAATGCCGCTCGTCCCTGCATCAATTCCCAACCAACAGCTCATGATCGCGCCCCTTTCCCCTGCAGTTCAGCCTGCTGCCCGCGTAAATAGCAGATGCTACAGAGAAATGAATTGCATTTCCTGTAGCATCCACCCAATTCATATCTAGTTACTGTATCAACCTAAAAGTGATTGAATATCATCCGGCAGCGGCTGATCATAAATCACCGGCCAGGATTCTTCCAGATTTTCTTTTGTTACATTGACAGGATCGATCAAAATCATCTTCGGAACCTCTTCACCGATAGCGCCCAAAGCCCCTGCATACAAAGAATAGTATCCGTCCTTATACGGCTGCTGTGCGCCGATTCCCTTGCACATGCCGTCTTCAGCCATAATTCTCGCCACATTGTATCCGAGATCCACGCAGGTTCCAACGAAATCATTGGAAATATCGTTGCCCTGGGCGGAAGAGATCACGCCCTCAAGCGGGATATCCCACTGGCCAAACGCGCCGTCCAGATCCGGGTATTTAGCGAATACCGCATCTGCCAGAGCTGCGCAGTCACTGGCGTCATCATAGAACTCTTCTGTCACAATTTCGATATCCGGGAAGTTCGCCTCGATATAATCGCGGAATCCCTGAGATCTCGCCCGGTTGCCCAGGTTCGGAGCCGACCAGGTAAACATCGCAATCCGGCCGGAACCGCCAAGCTCAGAAGCCATATCTTTCGCACATTCCACGCCTGCCGCATAGGTATCCGTCGTCACAAGGCTCACATAGTCATCTTCTTCCAGATGTGCGTTGATGTTGTCAAAGAATACCAGCTTCGTTCCGTTGGCAGCTGCTTCCTGCAACTGGTCGGTCATCGCGTCTACGTCGATCTGGCACAGAATGACGATATCCGGGTCTTTTGCCAGAACGCTTTCCAGGTTGGTGGACTGCTGGGCAGCATCCCATTGAGCGTCTGTCTGAGCGACAATCTCAATATTCAGTTCTTCCGCGGCTTTTGTCACTCCGGAGATAACTGCTTCAGAGAATGACTCGCCGCCTGTGTGCATAACCAGGCCCACTTTCAGGCCGGCGTCCTTAATTTTTTCAACCTGCTCGTCCGTAGCTGAGAAATCCGTATAGGCAGTCGGGCTGATTCCCTCAAAGCGGGAAACCCATTCATCGGGAGTGGCCATCTCTGGCAGCTCCACTTCCGCTGAGCCTGTCTCTTTCGACGCGCTGGATGCGCTGGATGATGTCTGTGACTGATCCTCAGGGCTGGATGACGCTGATGATGCTACTGATGATGCTGCCGATGACGAACCGGCAGCGGAGCTGCCAGCCTCTTTCCCACTGCCGCAGCCTGCCAGTGTTGACACGGCAAATGTCAGTGCCAGTAAAATCCCCAGTGTTTCTTTCACTTTTCTTCTTTTCATTTTTCTTCCTCCTTTGATTTAGTTATATAAATATTATGAAAAGACTTTTGATTGCCCGGTATCATTTTTTGTTTTTCCTTGCGCTGATAGACCCGAGTGCTGTTGCGGCAATCACCACGATGCCGCGGACGATGTTCTGCTGCGAAGCCGTCATGCCTGCAATAACGGTACCGTTATCAATCATTGCCATTAACCAGGCGCCTACAAAGGTGCCTACCACAGAGGCGACTCCTCCATTCATGCTGGTCCCGCCCAGCACAACCGAAGCGATTACATTCATTTCCGCGCCATCGCCATATACATAGTTGGCTGCCTGCAGGCGGGCACAATACAGTACACCTGCAAAAGCAGACATAACCCCGCTCAGAACCATGACCATCAGGCGGATCTTCGGCACATTGATACCAGAATAAGTGGCAGCCTGGCTGTTACCTCCTACCGCGAGGACTTTTGATCCAAAAGAGACTTTTCTCAGCAGGATATAGGCGATGATCATGCACAGGATACACCACAGAATCATAACGGGTATCCCCAGTACCTTCCCATTGCCAAACACCTGGGTGAAGGCCCTGTCATAGATCGGTATTGAATTTGAATTGGCCAGCTCCATGGACAGGCCCTTCAGGATCGTCAGTGTGCCGATAGTAATCAGAAAAGACGGCAGACCAGTGTAGATCAAGATCAGCCCGTTGACCCCTCCGATGATCAGCCCTGTCGCCAGGGCGGCCAGCAGCGCTACGAACGCGTTGCCCCCGGCACGCATCACAATAGCCGCAACAATGCCTGAAGTCGCGATATTGGCTCCGACTGTCAGGTCTATTTCCCCACAGCCGATCACGAAGGTCATACCAAAACTCATGATTCCGATGGTGGTCATCTGCCGCAAAATATTAATCTGGTTTTTTGCCGTCAGGAAGCCTGAAGAACCTAGGGTGATGGAAAACACAAGGAATGCCACAACAATCGCTATGTACACAATTATTTTCGATAAGTCTAATTTTCTACCCGCTGTTTTGACAGCACTATTGCTGGATTGCATTTTGCAGTACCTCCTCAGAATCAATTTCATCATGTCGTAATTCATTAATTATTTTTCCGCGCTGCAACACATAGATGCGGTCACATACTGCCATCATTTCCTGCAATTCAGATGATACAAAGATCGCAGCATTCCCCTGGTCTGTAAATTTGCGAACGGTTGCGATTAACTCCTTTTTGGAACCGATATCCACGCCCGCAGTCGGTTCGTCCAACAGCAAAATCTTCATGTCTGACCGCAGCCATTTGGAAATTACAATTTTCTGCTGGTTGCCTCCGGATAACAGGTTGATAATCTTATTGGGCGAATCTGTTTTTACGCTTAACTCCTTGATGCTGAAATCCGCGGTCTCATTGATTTTCTTCTTATTTAAAAATAGGCCCTTCTGCATTTTCTTCAGTATGGGTAATATCAGGTTCTGTTTTACCGAATGAATCAGCACCAGGCCCTGTGTCCTCCTGTCTTCCGGCACCAGACCGAATCCAGAACGGATCGCGTCCTGCACGGAACGGACCGGCACCGGTTTGCCATCGATCCGGATCAAGCCTCCCCTGGGCTTTCGTATTCCGAACAGAGTCTCCAGAATCTCCGTTCTTCCGCTGCTCAAAAGACCCGCAAACCCGATTACCTCTCCTTTATGGAGGTTGAAGGAAATATCCCTGACCCTTTCATTGATATCCAGGTGCTCCACGTTCAAAACCACCTGATCTGAAATCTCTTTCTCCGGAGGCATCCATTCAAAAGAAGTTCCTCCTCTATCTCCCATCATATAGCTGATGATCGCTTCAACCTTCAGATCCTGATTATCCAGCTCACCGACGATCCTGCCGTCCCGCAGCACAGTCACCTTGTCCGCTATGGACAAAATCTCATTCATGCGGTGGGAAATATAAATGATCGCGATTCCCTGTTTCTTCAGATTCTCCACAATCTGAAACAGCTTATCCACTTCCTTTGCGGACAGGGACGCCGTCGGCTCATCCATAACCAGTATCCTGGCGTCGCTGGACAGCGCCTTCACAATTTCAACCATCTGTTTTTCACCGACGGTCAGCTCTCCGACCACCGCATCCGGATTGATGTCCACTCCCAGCCGGTCCAACAATTCAACAGCCTTTTTCCTCATGGCGGGCCGGTCCAGGAACCGGTTTTTCTTAAGCAGCTCATTGTTCAGAAATATATTTTCCGTTACTGTCAATGTGGGAACACTGCTCATCTCCTGAAAAATCATGGCGATCCCATGCTGAAACGCATCCTTGTAATTATTGAACGTCGTTTCCTTTCCATTGAACCAGATCGTTCCGCTGTCTTTTGTGTAAACGCCGGTCAGAATCTTCATCAGCGTGCTTTTACCGGCGCCGTTGCCTCCGACCAGGGCATTCACCTGCCCGGGAAACACTTCAAATTTCACATCCTTCAGCACAGTGACGCCGAAAAAGCTTTTTGAAATGTTTTCCAATTTTATAATTGGCCTTTCCATTCTGTCCCTCCTAATTCATATCTTCAACCAATTCTCCTTTGGCCTGTCAGCCTCCCACCACACAATCCAGCCCTGCGTTTCTGACCAGCATTTCCAGATCGGAGACCTCCTCTTTATTCATTGTCTTCAGATCTCCAAACGTGTATTCACGCCCGATTGTCCGGTACTTGTAGCTTCCCAGCTGATGAAACGGCAGCAGGTCAATCTGCCGGATGTGGTTTTCCTTCGCTATCCCGATCACCTGGCTGATGAATTCCTGATCCTTATTAACTCCCGGAATGATCGGACAGCGGATGCGGACCTTCTTCCCCGCCGAACACAGCTTCTGCAGATTTTCCAGGATATGAGCCGTCGGATAGCTGGAAAACTCCTTAAATCTTCTGTCGTCCAGTGTCTTCAGATCAAACAGGATTTCTCCGGCATGTTCTACAGCCCGGTACAACATCTCCCAGGGCACGGCTCCGGCAGTCTCAATTGCGGTATCAATAAATTCCAGCCTGCACCTGCGGATACACTCTCTCACGAATTCTGGCTGCAGGGCCGCTTCACCGCCGGAAAAAGTCACCCCTCCCTTGGATCTGACAAAATAGTTTTTATCCTTTAAAACCTCTGTCATCACCTGGTCGACGGTCATATCCCTGCCAAAAAGCGTCCGGGCGTCATAGAAGCATCTGTCCACACAGGCGCCGCAGCTCGTGCAAAGCTTCCGGTCAGTGACGATCTCTCCATCCTTCAGGGAAATCGCCCCATTGGGACAGGCCGGTATGCATCTTCCGCATTTCAGGCATTTATTTGCGTTAAAGGCCATCTCATTTCGCGGAGACTGAGACTCCGGATTGCTGCACCAGGGGCAGCTAAGAGTACATCCCTTTAAGAAAACCAGAATCCGGATACCTGTTCCGTCCGTATAGTGGTAGCGCTCAATATTGAATACTTTTCCATACATAGGTTTTGTTTCACTTTCGCTTTAGATTTTATGAACCGTCCGGTCAATAATGTCGTCCTGCAGGTCGGAATCTATGGCCGTGAACAGCGCGCTGTAACCGGCAACCCGAACCATCAGGTCCTTATAATTCTGCGGATGCTCCTTCGCATCCATCAGGATCTTGGAATCCACCATGTTAAATTGAATGTGCTGGCCCTTGTAATCTCCCAGATAGGTCCTCAGCATATCAATAAACCGCTCACGGGCTTCCGGGGTCTCCACCGTTTTAGGGTCCACTCTCATATTGTAAAGGGTTCCTCCTGAAAGCAGCACGTTCGGCAGCTTTCCAACAGAATTCAGTGCGGCGGTCGGACCGTTCGTATCACTTCCATGCATCGGAGACGTGGTATCCGCCAGCGCCTCGCCCGCTTTTCTTCCGTCCGGCGTGGCTCCGATGATTTTTCCCAGCGGCACATTCGAGGACACCGTATTGCATGAGGGAACCCACAGGCCGCCGACAGGCCCCCTTCCATACCGGGTGGTATGGTATTTCGCTTCCTCTTCAAATATATCGTAGAGATACTGTGTCATGATTTTGTCCACATAATCATCGTCATTTCCATATTTGGGAGCTCTCAGACACAATTGCCGGATTTCCTCCCCTGTCGGGGCTGTAGTCATATCTTCAAAATCCGTCTCCAGCGCATGTTTCAGTTCGGCCGCCGTAATCACATGATCTTCAAAAACCAGCTTCTTGACTGCCGCCAGGCAGTTGCCGGTATTGGCAATTCCCATATACAGCGGGCCGCAGTAATCATAGACAGCGCCTCCTTCTTTCACAGTCTTGCCTCTCTCGATGCAGTCATCAATCAGCATGGACATATAAGGATCTGTGATTCCCTCTTCTGACGCCAGGTCAAGAGAATTATCATAGATCACATGCATTCGTATATAATATCTGATCTGGTCCATAAATGCGTCATATAGCTCTTCATAGCTCTGGAACGTGGTCAGATCTCCGTTACTCTTATGCAGGCACCTTCCTGTCCGGGGGTCCGTCCCCCCGTTCATAGCCATTTCCAGCGCCTTGGTGATATTAATGAACGCCGCCCCGTCCGGCCTGTTGCTCTGCTTGCCCTCAATCAGTGGTTCCCCGCAGCCCACATTGGCATAGTCATAGGCGTCCTCCAGCTTCACGCCTCTGTTTACCAGGCCCAGCACGTAATTCTCATCGCTGTAGTATGCCGGCTGTCCGCCGCCCAGCTTCTGTACATCCAGCACCGCATTCATATAACGGTTCGTGCAGCGGTCATGGTACCGGGCAGACAGCGGGTTGTTCAGCTGCATGATGGCCTGGCATTCCAGGATCAGGTATGTCATTTCGTTGGTCGCGTCTCTTCCCAGACGATCCTGTCCGCCGATGGTTATATTCTGCGCCACCACATATCCGCGGAAGGTGGATGTGCTGTGCCAGTCCAGCACCCGCGTAACCTGAAACAGCTTCAGCATCAGATTAGAAAACAGCTCCTTGATATCATCCTCTGTCCATCCGTCCTCTAATGCCTTTTTATAATAGGGATATAGTTTCTGATCCATTCTCCCGTAGGAAAAAGCGCTTCCGTTCCCTTCAATATTCAGGATCAGGTTTGTAAAGTACATGGATTGTATGGCCTCGTGCATATCCCGGGCCGGATGCATGGGCACATGCCTGCAGACCTGGCTGATTTTTTCCAGCTCCTGCCTGCGCTGTTCATCTCGCTCCTCCGCAGCCATCGCATCGGCCAGATCGGCATACCTCTTTGCGAACAGCTCTACACTGTCGCAGTTAATCAGTACAGACTGTAAAAACGGAAGCTTCTTCAGATTGTCAGGTTCCGTCAGATCCAGGCTTTCAAGCACTTTCTCCGCTCTTCTGCGGAAGCCTTCAATTCCTTCTCTGAGGACTCTCTGCAGGTTAACAATCACATGGCCCTCTGCACAGATCACCAGATAATCCGTATCAATCATCCCGATCTGAAACGCGTCCCAGGCGTCCCTGGGTATCCGGGCGTATACCTGATCTTTATGTGTCTTGCCTTTCCAATAGGGGGCAATCTCCCGTATCACCTGTTCATCTTCCGGGCTGATCATAAACTTGTCACCCGGCCTGTCCTCGAACCGGAAGGGCTTCCCGTCCAGCTCTTCAATAAACCAGTCGATCCCATAATCCGGATAAACCTGCGCACATCTGTCGTAGGGGGCGATTTCTCCTACTACCAATTCCCCTTCGTTAATCCGGATGGGCAGGCTCTCCAGGGTTTTCCGCAGCGCTTTGGCCCTGCGGATCGGCACCGGTTCCCCTTCCGTCTCCCGGTAACTCTCAGTTACCGCTTTAGCCCTTGATGAATCTATCTGCGGAACTGCATCAAAAACTCTGGTTCTCAATGCATCCAGCCTGGCGCTGCGGTAAATCTCCCGCCCTTCAAACACTGCCCCGGCTTTTACAGCATCTGGAGCATTCAAATTTCCATAGTGTAGCATCCTCTCTTCCTCCTGTTCTTAATCTGGGATCTAAGCTTATTTTCCGCATACTTTCAACTCTTTCCGCTCTCTGAACAAATGTCACAACATTTGTCAAACTTAGTATAGCTAGAATATACAGCAAAACATGCGCCTTGTCAAGCAAAATTTACTAAACAATTGACCCCAAACGATTCATTTTCGGATATTTTGCCAATTCCATGCAAAACCCCGTGAAATGCTCTATAAAAAATCACCAACAGTGGTTAAACGTTCAATATTGATTATGGTAAATAAAGATATCTCTTTTTCATTCAGACCGTTTCCGGTTAACCTGCTAAAATATATAAAAAATAAGCATCCTTGCCCGTAAATAGCAATAGGATACTTATTTAATTACAGAAAACTGATTATTCATACAGTTTATAGATTAACCGCCTGCAGTGGTTCTTCCAGCAGAACTGCCCGGCTGTCAGGATATTTTTTCAGGGCCTGGCGCGCCAGGGAACGGAGATGGATCTGATCGTCAGATTCAAAGGGCAGATGATAAATCACGATCCGTTCCGGCTGCAGGTACTCATTTATGATATGCCTTCCCCTCTCGTCGTAATAAAAATAAGGGTTCAGGAAAACTGCATCTATCTTCACACCGGCGTATGCTTTAAGCAGCCCTTCTTCCTCATAGCTGCAATCTGCCAAAAAAAGAACATTTTTACCATCCGCCTGTACCAACAGACAGCTGCAGAGGTCTTTGGGAAATATCTGCGGCATATGTCTCACACACAGGGAATAGATACAGATTTCTTCTGTCAGCCTGTACTGATGGGCCGCCCCATGCTTCATCTTCAGAGGCCATACCGGCACCCGTGCTTTCTGGAGCGCCTGTCTCATGGGACGGAACTGGGCATTTTCTTCAATCGGACACAGCACTCTCCTGACATGATTGCATTCCAGATACTCTGCCAGCAGTTCTGCCGAAAAATGATCCGGATGTGTATGGGTAAATATTAGAAAATCAATATGTTTATACTCATTTGCACAACTCTCCGAAAAGTCTGCAGACCCAGCATCCTGAGACATCATCTGCTCCAGGATCGAATCAGGTGTCCTGCTGAAAGGGTAATTCCCCGCATCCTGCAGCCCGTCCAGCAGAATACGGATGCCTTCCGTTTCTATTAACACTCCTGCGTTAGCAATCAGTCTGCAAGAAATCATTTCCTGCCCCCCTTCCATTTGCTGGATATATTAGCATACGTTATAACATTTGTCAACAAACAATATTATCCATCTCTTTGGATTGTTGACATTCGTCATAACATATGTTAAACTCATTCAAAATACAATGCGAGGTATCTACTTATGAGCAAAAATTTTAATGACCTATTGTCAAACGCAGGCTCAGGCCCGCTGAAAAAAATCGCAGTTGCCGTCGCCCAGGACGCCGCCGTGCTGGAAGCTGTCAGCGAAGCCAGAAGCCGCGGCATCGCCGATGCCATACTTGTAGGCGACAAGACGCAGATCTGCCAGACAGCCGCCTCCATCGGCCTGGATCTGGGCGGGTTTACAATCATCCACGAGCCTGACGTTCCCGCCGCAGCTTTAAAAGCGGTGGAGCTGGTTCATAATCAACAGGCCGATATTCTGCTGAAGGGATTTCTATCCACCAAGCTTTTTCTGAAAAGCGTCCTGAATAAAGACGTGGGCCTGAGAACCGGACGGCAGATGTCTCATGTGAGCGTTTTTGAAGTAGACGGCATCGACCATCTGCTCTTTCTGACAGATATTGCCTTCAACACCTATCCTACCCTTGACGAAAAAACTCAGATCATACGCAACGCCGTTGAAGTGGCTCACGCCTGTGGAATCGATTGCCCGAAGGTCGCCCCGCTCTGCGCCGTTGAAGTCGTAAACCCTAAAATGCAGCCCACTGTGGACGCCCGGGCACTGACCGAAATGTACGAACGCGGAGAATTCAAAGGCTGCGAGATCTACGGCCCTCTGTCCATGGACATGGCCATAGATCCGGAAGCCGCCCGCCACAAAAAAGCGGACAGCCCGGTGGCAGGACACGCTGATATTCTGCTGTTTCCCGACATCGACGCGGGCAATATCACCTATAAGCTTCTGGTACGCACTCCTAAGACGCGAAACGGCTGTGTGCTCGTAGGGACATCCGCGCCTGTAATCCTCACCTCCCGTTCTGACAGCGCTGAAACGAAAATCAATTCCATCGCTTTTGCGGCGGTAATTGCCTGAAAAAGTCCTGTCTAATACTTATTGACCTTCCCGGAAATCAGTGATAGACTAGGATTGTTAAATAAATATTTATATTGAGAGGTGCAACAAAATGAGTAAGAGTTTTGATGATATCATTTCCAAAGCCGGCTCCGGAACTTTAAAAAAGCTGTCCGTTGCCGTCGCTCAGGATGATGCCGTGCTGGAAGCTGTCAAAATTGCAAAAGAACGCGGAATTGCCGACGCTGTTCTGGTGGGCGATGAGGCTCAAATCCGGGAAATTGCCGCTTCCATCCACATGAATCTGAACGATTTTGAAATCGTCAATGAACCAGATGTGGCCGCCGCCGCTTTGAAGGCTGTGGAGCTGGTTCACAACAAACAAGCTGATATCCTTCTGAAGGGCTACCTGGATACCAAGCTTTTCCTGAAGAGCGTCCTGAACAAGGAAGTAGGGCTGCGGACCGGTAAAATGATGTCCCACGTCTGCGTTTTTGAAATCGAGGGCATCGACCGTCTGCTTTTCTTCACCGACGTCGCATTCAATACATACCCGACGCTGGAAGAAAAGGTACATATCATTGAGAATACCGTTGAGGTCGCCAAAGCCTGTGGCATCGAATGCCCGAAGGTTGCCCCTCTCTGTGCCGTTGAAGTGGTGAATCCCAAGATGCAGCCCACTGTGGATGCGCAGGCGCTGACTGAAATGTGCGAACGCGGTGAGATCAAGGGCTGTCAGGTATACGGCCCCCTGTCCATGGATCTGGCCATCGACGAAGAAGCCGCCCGCCACAAAAAGGTGGACAATCCCGTGGCCGGACATGCAGACGTCCTGCTGTTCCCCAACATTGACGCCGGCAATATCACTTACAAGATCCTGATCCGCACGGCGAAGGTGAAGAACGGCAACGTGCTCCTGGGCGCGGCCGCCCCGGTCATCTTAACCTCTCGCTCCGATGACGTTGAAACCAAGGTGAATTCCATCGCATTCGCCGCCGTCATTTCCAAAGCCATCACCAACTGAGCCTGACGCCTGTCTGAGCGCGTTCACTCTGAAAGCTCTGTAAGACAGCTTTCACTGACCGCGATGTCAGCGGACACAGACTTGTACATATTTAGGAGGTATGAAATTATGGGATATAAATTATTGATCATCAATCCAGGCTCTACTTCTACAAAAATCGGCATTTTTGATGACGAAACTCTTCTTTTTGAAGAAACGCTGCGCCATCCCACAGAAGAGATTGCGAAATATAACCTGATCGTGGATCAGAAGGACTTCCGGAAACAGTTGATTCTGGATTTCCTCACCAGCAAAAATTTTGATATCAAGGAACTCTCCGCAGTCATCGGACGGGGCGGATTGTTAAAACCGATTCCAGGCGGCACCTATGCCACCAGCGACGCACTTCTGGAGGATCTCCGGATCGGACGCCAGGGACAGCACGCTTCCAATCTGGGCGGCCTGCTCGCGCGAGAGATCGCCGATCCTCTGGGCATCCCCTCTTTCATCGTCGATCCGGTGGTAGTGGATGAGCTCGCACCGGTCGCACGCTATTCCGGGCTGCCTCAGATTCCGCGGATCAGCATTTTCCACGCGCTGAACCAAAAAGCAGTTGCAAAACGGTATGCAAAAGAACAGGGAGTTCCTTACGACTCTCTGAATCTGATTGTCGCTCATATGGGCGGCGGCGTATCTGTCGGTGCCCATCAGAACGGCAAGGTGATCGACGTGAACAACACCTTGGACGGAGACGGCCCCTTCTCACCTGAGCGGGCGGGTTCCTTGCCTACCGGAGGCCTTGTGAAGCTCTGCTTCTCCGGCCAGTACAGCCAGGCTGAGATCGCCAAGCTGCTGAATGGCAAGGGTGGCCTGAACGCATATCTGGGAACTAATGACATGCGCCAGGTGACAAAGATGGCCTTTGAAGACGGCAATCAGGAGGCTGAACATGTGTTCCACGCATTTACCTATCAGGTTTCCAAGGAAATCGGCTCCATGGCTGCTGTCCTGAGCGGAAAAGTGGATCAGATCATCCTGACCGGCGGAATCGCCTATGGCGAAAAAGTGGTCGAGGAAATCAAGGCGCGTGTCGGCTTTATCAGCGGCATCACCGTATATGCCGGCGAGGACGAGCTTCTGGCTCTGGCACAGGGCGGCCTCCGTGTGTTAAAGGGTGAAGAAAAGGCTCTGGAATATTAATTATACAAAAAGAGCATGACATTTGATTGGATGTCATGCTCTTTCTTTTATATTGAAAAGCTATTTCTTTTTGTGTCACGGCGTACAGGAAGGTGAAAATGCAGTTCCAGGGCCTTTGCAATTTCCAGTTCACTGTCCAGAATGCGGATTTCTTCGCGCCCTTCACGGATCGTGGTCAGTTTCCTGTCGATCAGACCGCAGTAGCCTGTCTCCGTCCTGATATGGGCCCTCAAGTGTCTGCGGAAAGGCGAATCAGGGCTGTTCCAGCAGAATTCATTCAGCGCACAATAATCCAATGGCGAGTTCTGAAAAGTTCCCACCATCAGTTCACAGAACCCCTCTTCATTCCCTTCCCTTGTTTCCTTTCTCTTCAGCATCCACCAGGATTCATCATACTGCTCCATCCAGAATTCCTCTCCCATCCGTTCCTGGCGGTTCTTCTCCCGGATCAGAACCGCGCCCGGATACATCCTTCCTCCATATCCCACGTCACAATAATATAACTGTTTATCCAGCCGGACAATGGTGCCCCTGTGTCGGATAGGCGCCAGACTGCCGGAATTTTTCATGACGCGGCAGGAGCAGGGATAGGCGTCAAATCCCAGCGTGTACAGCAGTGAGAAGAACAAACCGTTCAGCTCAAAGCAATAACCTCCCCGCCTTTCTTCTATAATTTTCCGACTGAGTGCGTCTGCTTCCAGACGGATGGGAAGTCCATATTCATAGATATCTGTATTTTCATAAGGAACTGACAGCTGATGGGCATAGATCAGCGAATCTAACCCTTTGAGATCCAGAGTAATTTTCTCCGTGCAGCCAATCCGCTCCAGGTATTTTCCGGTATCCGGCAGTTTTTCATAAGTGTCTGTAAAAAATCTTTTCTGTCTTTTCATTATTATTCACTCAATAATTTTTAACGCTCACATCAGAGGGTATACCACCGGTATCATCACGATACATACGAGATAGCTGAGGATACTGACCGGAAGCCCATACCAGATATAATCTTTAAACCGATAACCCGATGACATTGCCATCCCCAAAAATCCGTTGGACAACGGCGTAGCGAACCCTATGGAAGCCCCGAAAACAACCCCCATGGTATAGGGCACCGGATTTAGTCCCATTCCAGATATGACTGACAATACAATCGGAAGCATAATGATAACCGTAGTGACATCCGCGATGAAAATACTCACTGCCATTGCGGCCAAGGTGACTAGAGCCAGCAGAATCCAGGGGTCAAGAAAGCCCCTCAGCAGCCGTTTCAAAGCGCCGGCCGCCAATTCATTCGCGCCGCTGGCCGTCAAAGCGGCTGTAATTCCCATGCTTCCGGCCATCCAGAACAATGTATTCCAGCTCATCTGTCGGAATGCTTCCTTTTGAGTAATCACACCCGTCAGGATACACAGCATCCCTCCCAGGACAGCCGCGCTTCCAACGGAACAAACTCTGCTTACTGACAGTCCCACCACAAGGCTGAGTATGGCAACCGTCTTCCAAAAGTCTGCTTTTTTAAAAAGCTTCTGTCCAGGTTCTCCGGCCTGCCGCTCTATTTCCTCCTCCGGACGTCCGCCCCATATTCTCCGCCCCAGGGGATATCCGATAAATGCCATGTACAGCAAACCTGCAAGAAGCACCGGAATGCCAATCAGGGTTGTGGAAAAAAATCCCAGACTTATGCCCTCCGCTTCCGCCAGATAGCCAGAGGCGAAAATCTGTGGCGCCGCTCCCACCACTGTGCAGGTCCCGCCCATGATCGTACCGATGATCACAGGCATAGAAAGATTACGCAGGCGGGTGGATGAATTTCCCGATGCAACCCCCATACAGATTGTCAGCATCATAGCACTGACAATGGTACTGTTCATGAATGCCGAGAAAGCGGCTGCAATCAATGCCAATCCCACTATCATGAGTCTCTCATTGCCCCTTGCAAGCCTGGCCACTGTCTTCCCGACAAATTCCGCAGCGCCGGACGCCTGCACGGCCGCTCCGATGATGCCCATACCGAAAATAATCAGTACCAGATCGTTGCTCAGCCCGCCTGCAACGGTTTCCACATCACAGACGCCAAAGATCACCATAGCCACACAGCCACAGATTACCGTAGCCGCGCTTGGTACAAATTCCAATATTAAAAACACAATGACTACTGCCAGGATAATGAGAGCCACAACCGCTTTATCCATCACCTACTCCTTTAATGTGTTTTATAAAAATTTCTTCCATACTGTTCATATTCATCAGCTACCCAGCGTTTTGCGTTCTGTACATCTGTGTCTTCAGGATCTCCATAGACGCTGGCCCAGAATACGAATCCTCCATCCGGAGCATAAGTATTAATGCACTTTCTCACCTCTTCACGGATCAACTCTTCCGAAGCATCAGGCCTTCCCACAACCCCCTGGGAATCCCAACAACCATTCAGCACCAGCCGCCTTCCGTATTTTTTCTTGATCGCCATGAGATTATTCACGACCTGAGCCGGCTCCCACACCCTCACACCGAAGTCGAACCAGTCCTCAATCATATCCTCACACCTTCCGCAATTATGCATCGTGACAGGTATATTCTGTTCATTGGCAGTTTTCAGCTCCCGCACATACCAGGGTTTGATCATCTCCCGAAACATGCTGACCGAAATAAACGGATTTCTGGCTGTCGCTGTATCGTCCCAACAATACATCAGGTCTGGATGGTAGAATTCTACCATCTTTTCCGATACCTGCGTGTAAAAATCAGAGAGATATTCCAGTAGTGCCATACACTCCTCCGGCTCTTCATACATCGCGCACAACCCCTCTTCGAATCCCATGAAATTCATCAGGTTCTGGAAATATCCCATATGTACTTGCCCCAGCACGGCAGTTTTTTCTCTGTCAATATTGGACAGATCCTTCTTAGCCATTGCCTCCCAGTCGACCCCAGACAGGTCCGGGGCTTTAATGACCTCCCGCCATCGGCGGATGTCCTTCAATATAAACTGGTTCGGTTTTGGCAGCGCCATCCAGCCTGTCTCCCTCGTAGTTACATATTCCACTCCCCATACATCAAACCCTCCTTCAAAGGTCCGTTTCTCTTTCAATATGGATGGAGTGAGCACGGTTGTTGCCGGGGGCCTCCCTCCCGGCCCGGGCACTCTGTGCCTCGGAATCCATTCCGGAATCTCTCCGTTTACCGCCATCATATAGTTTTCTTTCTCAGTTAACATCCTTTATACCTCTTTTCTTTCTTCTATTCCATTCAGGATCGCAGGAGCTTACGAACCTCTATTTAGCTACTTTCCTAGATGACTGTCACACTGATAATAATTACTGTAAGAAGTCCTCCCAGAAGGGGTACCGCGTTTCTTTTAATTAACTGCAGAGCCGGTATATTCACATATTTTGACGTAAATACATTGGCCGCTGATATCGGTGAAAAAGATCTTGAAAGACCACTGGCCAGCTCCAAAGGCAGCAGCACGCTCTGGTTTTCCAGTCCGCCTGCCTGAGCAATACTTTTAACGAAAGGTGAAAATGTCGTGGAACTGGGCACATTGCTGGCGATGCAGATCGTCATGATAATTGCCATTGCGCAGATCGCAAGAATCATGATGATACCAGGCATCTGCATATGCACCAACCAGCCGGAGATCGTCTGAAACCCTCCGATCTTCTGAACTCCGCCCGCGAATACCGTGGCGGCGGCGATCAGTGTAATCATGTCACAAAAACAGTTCCCCATCCCCTTAAACATCTCTTTTGTCCCGTCTAGAGCCGGCTTCACACTCCGGTGGCGGATAAATTCACAGATCAGCGTCACGAAAAGGGACATGACCGATGCCCCAAAGGCAGTCACGACCACATTTCCTAATACTGCTTTACTGCAGATAATCATGATGATCAGGGGCAGCATCGGAAGCACGCAGTAAAATGCCGGAAGGCCTTTTACCTCTTCTTCCTTTACCTCCTCCGCGTCACTGCCCAGCACAAATTTATCCTTTTTATCTAAGACCTGGTTTACAATGAATGCCAGAACTGCAGTTACAGCCAAACCCGCGAAAAAGATACCCAGCTGATAATTGACGAACAACTCAGACTGATCCAGATTTGTTTCCGACAGCTGAATCACCATAGCAGTAGTTGGGCAGGCGGGGCCCCAGTCAAAGGCGCTGGCCACCACACAGGTGGAAGCGGCAGCCACCTTGCTCATACCCGCTCCCAACAGCACTGGGTAAACTGTCACCATCAGAAGTGCAATCAGGCCGGTCTGGGATGGGATTGCCAGGCGCATGATGCCCCCCAGGATCACCACGATCAGGATCAGGAAATACGGTGATTTTACCTTCCGAAACGGTCGGATTGCCTGCAGCGCCAGCAGCTTGGAGGCGCCGATATAATTCATATACGCTGCATACCCAACCACCGGCATTAGCACCAGCCCATGGGTCGTAAAAGTGCTCAGAAACTTGTCTTTCACAAACTCAAATACATCCACAAACCGATTTCCCGCGCTGGCGTCCCCCATCACGCTCTGTCCCGTGATCATGCTGTACAGCAGAAGCACTGCAATGCCTATGCCCATCAACGAGATAACGGGATAGTTTTTCTTCATGACAATCACTGCCAGAAGAACGATAACCGCAACCGTTAATAATACATCCATAGATTCTACCTCTCTTTTCTCTACCTCATTTTTTTATCTTCCAAAGCCGGCTTGAAAAATCCATATTGTGATGTTATACTCTCTCTCAGAACAACCCGTAATGCAGCATTTATTGCCATGAGGAGCCCAAATAATGTTATTAAGTATCTGCAATCTGTTTGACTGGTTGAGCAGGAAAGGATATAATGTCCGATCCGACATCCATACCGGGCCGCCCATATTAAGCGGCGTCCGCCTGCTGAACAATTATTATCCGGAACAGGATCAGGACGATGTGGCCTTTATTGGCCCATCAGAGGATTTTATGAATTCTCCTTCACCAGGCACTATCGTCTGCTGCAAAAATGATATTATCTATATCGACGAGATCGACACGGAACTGATCTTTAATGAATGTATCCGCGCCTTTGAATTTTTCAATCAATGGGAAATCGCTTTGCTGGAAGCTGTGATTCAGGACAGCAATTTAAACACCTTCATCACCCTGGGACATCAGGTTTTTCAGTCGCCCATGTTCATAAGCGGCGCTAACGGCCAGACCTATGCCATCACTTCTCAGTATGACCCCAGCATCCATCCGATCTGGAAACAACGTCTGGAGAACGGGAATTTATCCTTTGACTTCATCAACCAGTACCATGAAGGCGATTATTTTCAGGAAATGTATTCAAGCACTTACCCCCAGATATCCGTCTCGCCGATCTGGGGAGGGGAAATATTATTTTCTAACCTGCGGACCAGGAATGAACGGATAGGCTCCGTCATTATCTATGAATACGGCCACAAATTTCATCAGGGCGATGTCCATCTTCTTCATGTTTACGCAAAAATCATCGAGAAAGCGCTGGCCCTGCATCCTACTCAGTATTTCTCTCTGTCAGAGCTGGAGAATCTGGCGTTCCATCTGCTGGATGAAAAAGACACAAACTGGGAAACTGCCTACAATACACTGCGCGCCTATCGCTGGAAATACGACCACCGCTTTCTGGTCATCTGCTCCAGTTCCCCTTCGGGCATTGATTCCGTAATTATCGGGCGCCTGCGTGATATCATCAAGAGTAAATATAATGGTATCTGTACCGTCCTGTATGACGGCAACCTTCTGGTTATCATTAATCTGAACCTGAGGAATGACTACCATACAGTCATATCAGATATGCAGACACTGACCAAAAACAAGTTGATCTTTGGTATCAGTTATCCTTTTTTGGATTTTGCCAACCTCAAACTTTATTACCAACAGGCACTGCTTTCCATGCAGACAGCCAAATCACAGAAGAAAACTCTCATGGACTTTGAAGAAATATTTTCCTCCGCCCTCCGTAAAAACCTGCCAACCAATTCAGGATTATCCGCCATGGTGCATCCTGATATCCTGCTGCTCTTGTCCATGGACAGAAAAAACTCTACTGATTATGCCACGACCTTGTATGTATATCTGCTCTGCGGATGCAATTCCAGAGAAACAGCCAGAATTCTGTCTATACACCGCAACACACTTTTGTATCGGATGGACAAAATCCGTACATTTTGCACATTATCCCTGGACAACTTGCAAAACAGACAAATTTTATTCATTTCTCTTGTATTTTCAGGCTTTTTCTTAAATTAAAAACATTTTAGCACAATATTCTTATTCATACCATGTAACAGATCATAGAAATATGGCCGGCCCATTGTGCCATTTGGCACAGTGAGTCAGCCATATTTCTTATACTACAGGGCACACTTACAGGAACTGAGGCATAACAGAAAAAAGCTCCGCTTAGGGGAGCTCTTGCAGGAGGCTGACTATGACTGGCAAATTTGCTGAAAACCATCGTTATTCCGGTCGGATTTGTGGGCACTATACTCTATCTCTTGGTTTTTTCTGTAATTGGCAAGCAGCTGGCAGACACCGCCGGCGAAAATATCTTCTGGCCCTGGATGATCTTTCTGTGGATCAGCGCGATTCCCTGTTATAATGCTCTGTTTAAATGCTGAGGAATCAGCACATCCATCCGTCAGGATCACTCCTTCAGCATAAAAAACTCTGAAAGGTTAAGAATGCTCTCTCTTCTCGCACCGTTTGACAATATATCTTTTTTTCCGGCAACGTAATTTTTCTATTGCTGGATCTCAGTCACCCGATAGGGATACTCGCTTCGCTTATTTATGCCTGACAGAGAAAAGCCCCCTTTTCTCATAGGGTTCCCGTTTGACTGCTATTACTTCATAACCTGTCTTTTCGACGGCCTCTTTCAGCCTCTGGTCGTCAATCTCATCTTCTGTGATAATGACTGTCTGCCCTTTGGCATGAGAGGAACTTACCTTTTTCACCGGAAACTCTCTTCTCATCACATCATTTATATGGGCTTCACACATCCCGCACTGCATTCCATCTATCTGTATCGTGATCTTTATCATAAGACTTCCTCCTTCGGGTTCAATTCAGTTAGATAGTGTATTCTTTTAATTCGTTCTCGTGATATCTCCCTTCGGTTTGTATTAACTAACCTAGATTTAATTTTACACCTTAAGTTTCTGTCCGTCAAGATGCTCTCATCTGTTGCAGTCTTCATCCGTAACCTCACCTCACTGATAAACTTCGCCACTGCTGCTAGTCTTCCGGCCAGCTATTGCTGACCGGTGTCTGCGTATCATATATCCTCAAAGTAGAAATAATTGGTCTCGATGACGCTGATGCTCGTATATGGATTACGCAATGCCTGCTTAACATCCAGGATCACCCTCCGCATAGAATCATAATATTCTACCGCGTTGCTGCAGTATACCGGATTTCTTATTGAAGTAACTCTGACCCCCATCATCATACCTTTACACCCCTCGTATTCACTGCAGATAATATCCGTATTTTCAATTACGGCGTTCATGTACATTTTGCTCCGCTTATATTCACAATCGGCTGCCTCTTTCCAGAGAGCAATGACTATGTCCTTATTAAACAGTTCCCCGTGCATGCTATAGAAATTTATAATATATTGTTCTGTCATCATGGCAGGCCTTTTCTTTTACAATATGCACTAAATTTTCATAAGTGAACAGCTAAGGCATGCCCATGCTTCGCTGCCTTTTATACAAGAGTTTGCACTATATAAAATCGGCCGTAGGTTGGGACACTTCAAAAGCAATGTTACAAGAAAAATATATGCTCACGTCATAAAAACTCGTAGATCAAGATGACGCTCGGCTGGATCAGGCGCATATTCTATATTTCATAGGAAAAAAGTGCAGGATCTCTCGTGTGCCCCTCAAACGAAAAAAGCCCCAAAGCCCGCATAAATACAGGGCTTTTGAGACCTCTCGCATTCCGTATTATCATTTCGTCCTGCGGAAGATGGGACTTGAACCCACACGGCACGAATGCCACAAGATCCTTAGTCTTGCTCGTCTGCCAGTTCCGACACTTCCGCATTTTTCAGCCATCCGGTTTTTACTCCGGACGACAAAATTTATTATAGCATTTCTCACGATTTCCGTCAACATATTTTCTGAGTTTTTTTCATTTCCGCCTGGAGCAGGGCTTGTTTTTTCTTTTGCTCCGCTTTATAATTGTGGTGTTGCAGGCTTTGTCCTGTTTATTCACATTTTAGTACAGGAGGCATTCATAATGAAATTAGCAGTTTACAGCTGCCGCACTGATGAGCGTCCGCTGTTTGAAAAATACGCGGCGCAATATCAAATCAGGCTTGCTCTGACCTCGGAAGCACCTTCCCTGGAAAACGCTTCCCTGACGGAAGGCTGCCAGGCAGTCTGTGTCATCACAACTGCCGTTCCGCCGGAAATCATAGATATCTGGCACAGTTACGGCGTTAAAGTAATCTCTACCCGGACTGTCGGCTATGAACATGTAGATTACAAGTACGCGGCCAGCCTGGGAATCGCCGTATCCAACGTGAGCTATACTCCCCACACCGTGGCAGAATACACCGTCATGGCCATACTCATGGTTATTCGCCGGATGAAAACGATCTTAATCCGCTATATCGGGCAGGATTATTCTCTGGACAATATCCGCGGAAGAGAGCTGTGCCATATGACAGTCGGCGTCGTAGGTACCGGGCGAATCGGAGAGGCGGTCGTAGAAAATCTCAGCGGTTTTGGCTGTAAAATCCTCGCCAATAATCTGGTTGAAAAAGAATCTGTAAAAAAACTTGCGACTTATACAGATATGGACACCATCTGGAATGAATGTGACCTGATTACCTTCCACGTTCCGGCAACTGCGGATACCTGGCACATGGTCAATGCAGATACCCTCAGCCGCATGAAGGACGGGGTCATCCTGATCAATATGGCACGCGGCTCCCTCATTGATACCACTGCTCTGATTGAAGCACTGGAAAATCACAAGGTAGCCGCTGCAGCACTCGACGTTCTGGAAGACGAAAGCCATATTTATTATAAAGATTTCAAGTATACCCCCGTAGCCCATCATGAAATGGCAATATTAAATTCCATGCCGAATGTTCTGCTGACTCCTCACACTGCCTTTTTTACCGACGAGGCCGTCAGTGACATGATCGAATATTCAATGACCAGCTGTCTGGCCACCGTACGCGGAGACAAAAACCCTTTTCAGATCAACTGATCAAAGCGGACCTTTTCAAATGCTTCTTTGAGAAGAGTTTCATCGGCAGTCAGGCGAATGCCTGTACTGCCATAATTATCGATTTCTATTTCGAAGATGACGTCACCTACCTGTGTCCAGCCATAGAGTTCTGCAAGCTGAGTCGTCTGGCTGCTTCCATAATCATATGTATTTTTCAGCCAATAGATCTTCATACCGTTGACCGTCATTTCTTTGACCTGGCCCGGCACTATGTTAAAGTATTCGTTATACGCTTCCATCCAGCTGCAATCACTCCTGTCTCTGGCTCTCTCTTCCCTCAGAATAAATTGTATAATTCCCATCCGCGTCTGGTATCGGCTCCCCCATTTCGTATTTTGCTATAAAAGCCCCGGATGACAGCTGTGGATGCACCAAAGATTCTGTATGTTTATTTTCTTTTTTTCCTCAGGTTCAGAATAAAATGCTCCAGCCGCTTGGTAGCGCGCTTCAGTTCTTCAATAGAATACGCGTAGGATACCCGGATATATCCTTCTCCACAGGCGCCAAAAGCATCGCCCGGGACAACTGCTACCTTCTCCTCCCTGAGCAGCTCAGTCGCAAACTCCTCGGAGCTCATGCCAAATTCACTGATATTCGGAAATACGTAAAAGGCTCCGTAAGGCTCAAAGCATGGCAGTCCGACGTTCCGGAAAAAATTCATCAGGAAACGCCTGCGCTGGTTATAAGAATCCCGCATGGCCCGCACATCCTCTTCTGAATTCTTCAAAGCGTCGATAGCCGCATACTGGCTCACTGTGGGCGCAGACATGATCCCGAACTGATGGATCTTCACCATCTGTTCAATGATTTCCGCATTGCCCATCGCATATCCCAGCCTCCAGCCGGTCATGGCAAATGCCTTTGAAAATCCGTTGATGACGATTGTCCGTTCCTTCATATCCGGAAGAGATGCAATGCTCACATGAGGCTCTTTGTAAGTCAGCTCGCTGTAAATCTCATCTGAGAGAACCAGCAGATCGTGTTCTTTCACCACCTCTGCTATCGCTTCCAGATCCTCACGCTCCATAATCGCTCCCGTGGGATTGTTTGGATAAGAAATCATCAGAACCTTTGTCCTCTCCGTCAGCACCGCTTCCAGCTCTTCTCTCTGAAGCCGGAAGGCATTTTCCTCCTTCAGCTCAATGGGCACTGGAACACCGTCGGCCATGACGACGCAGGGCAGATAGGACACGAAGCTAGGCTCTATATAGGCAACCTCATCTCCGGGATTCAGCAGTGCCCGGAACGCGGCGTCAATCGCCTCACTTCCTCCCACTGTCAGGAAGATCTCACTGGCCGGGTCATAACTGATTCCCGTCTTCCTTTTCGTATAGTTACTGATTTCCTGACGCAGCTCCATTAGGCCTGAATTGGAGGTGTAAAAGGTCTTGCCGTTCTTCAGCGCTCTAATTCCTTCCTCCCTGATGTGCCAGGGGGTATCAAAATCCGGTTCTCCTACCCCCAGAGAAATTACGTCAGGAATCTCATTCGCCACATCAAAAAATTTACGGATGCCTGACGGCTTGATATTTAATACTTTTCTGGATAGTTTCTCTCTCATGGTGTGATCACCATTCTTTCATCTCTTTTAGAACCATCCAGCATAACGCCCAGCTCCTTATACTTTGTCAGGGTAAAGTGTGTGGTCGTGCTCTGCACTTCATGCATGGAAGCCAGCTTTTCAGAAACGAACATCGCCACTTCCTTCAGCGTCTTTCCCCGCACCGTCACCAGAAAATCATAAGAACCGGACAGCAGATAGAGTGACTCCACCTGCGGATAGGCTGAAATCTGCGCAGCGATCTTCTCATATCCTTCACCTCCCTGGGGAGTGACTCTCAGTTCGATCAAAGCTGTGATATCATCTTCTTTTTCTCTTCCCCAGTTGATCAGAGTCCGGTAGCCGCAGATAATATGCCTTTCTTCCAGCTCATGAATGGTATCCTGGACATCCGCCTCATCCGTACCCAGCATCACCGCCAGGTCCTCCGTGCCCAAAAGGGCGTTTGTTTCTATAATCTTCAATAATTGTTCCCGCATTTTCGCATCCATACTGATCTCTCCTGTCTTTCTGATTCGCTTTGCCGTGCCTGCCCTGCGGTGCATCTGTCCGAAGAGCCTTCCTGTATATAAAGATAGCCGCGTTCCCGGCAGACCGCCTGAACACAGCCATCCTTAAATTGATTATACCCCAGGGTTCCGCGCAATGCAACCCTTCCGCCGCCTTGTGCTACTTCTGCTTTCCCCCGGCCACATCCTCGATTTTAAAGCTCACTTCGCCTTCCCCCAGGCTAAATGTAATTCTGCAGGGTACTCTCGGCTATGACATTCTGCACCAGGCTGTTGTGCCCCAGCCATCCGTCATTTACTTTCTTATTTCTGAAAATAACTTCTGTTCCCCTTGGTTTTTCTGCCAGGTTTACTACCGCACAGCCTGCATAGCAGCAGCTGTCTCCGCCAGTTTCCATCACCTGTACGTGGGCACCGTTTCCGCTTATCGAATCCAGACAATACCGGCTTACCTTTACCTCTTCTACACGGTAGCTCCTGCTGATCGGAATCCTTTCAAAAGTATAAGAAAGTATGACTTCTCCCGTATCTAATGTGTTTCTTTCCACATCCTCTCTGTTAAAACAAAAAACGTGGGTAAAAGTACATATATTCCCTCCCACAGTTGTACCTGTTACCCGAATCAGAAAGACTGGATTGCCGTGATCCCAGTGGATTTCATCCGCTGCAACCGATTTTGATACCGTTAAGTCCCCGGTCAGAACTTCAATCGTCTGTTCAGGATCCTGAAGCTCTTCGTGACGGGTCAGCTCAATTCCTTTGCGGTATAGTTCTTCAGTAATCACAACATTCAGCCCTTCCAGCTCTGCCGCATTCAGTGAAAAAACCAGTTCTACCTCTCCCTGGTCTGTTGCCGGCGTAAAACTCTTTTCCACAGCCAGAAGTTTCCCGTCCTGTTCTATGATCTGCCCCGTTTCAGAGTTCCGCATATAGCCCTTTAGCGTATATTCCCGCCCAGCTGTCAGATTTTTGTAATAGAAGACGTCTCTGATCAGTGGGTTCTCTATATCAGTTATCGTCTTTGACCCATCCAATCCGGCTGATGCTTTGGTATCCGTCAGAATTGTCCTGTTTCTGATCTCTCCGGCGTTCACTGAAATTCCATTCTCTGTGACCGTTATTTCAAATTCCGCAAGATCCTTTCCATAATTTTCCTCACATGGCAATTCTTCTACCAGATAGCTATCATAAATCAACGCGCCTTTCGCGTCTTCCGGAGCGGACGCTCCAAACCAGATACCGTCTGTACTGTTCTGTCCTTCGTTTGTATTCCTGGTATGCAGGCGCCTGGCGGCAGCCGTACTGACCGATCCCTGTTCATCACTGATCAACCTATGGCTTTCACCTGTACTTCTGGATGTAATACGAAATCCAATCCCCGCCATTGGTTCCTCATTGTCATCATTTAACTTTACAAACTCCAGATCACCGCGTATGACCTGATCCTCCGCCATAAAATTTTCACAATTTGGAAGTCCGTCCGTTACAGTTGAACCGGAGTTCTGTACCGTGTTGGCAACATACATTTCATCATCCAGCAAGTATCCCGCCGGAGCCTTCGTTTCCTGAATGGTGAGAGTTCCCAGCGGCAGAGCCGCCTGCCCCGACGAGGGCTCAGTGAGCAGCGCATCGCCCGAGATCCTATGCGGTTCATCCAGTATCACCCGGCCCGAAGCATCTGTCTTAAAAACCCATGTATATTTAGGATTCCAGCCGGATTCTGCCGGATCGGTCTTTGTATACGTATCATAGTATTTCACTGTATATTCTACACCCTCGAGCGTTGCACCGCCCTGCGCCGTTCCTGTTTCAGAATCCCCTTTCACCAGCAGGAGGGTAACCGGATCATTGCATGGAATATCCTCGGCTGCAAACGATGTGACCATATTTGCATGGATCATCACTGTGTGTCTGTTCATGTCTCCTAAATAACCCCTGGGGGCTTTCGTTTCCAAAATTTCATAGCTCCCGGCTTCCAGATTCTCCAGTTTTCCATATCCATCCGCATTGGTTGTAATTATACCGGCAATTTCATCTGTCCCTGGCCGGTAGATCGTATATTCAGCATTTTCCAGCGTGTAACAGGAATTATCTCCGCTGATCCGCGGTTCAGAAGAGGATTTCTGAAGCTCTAAAACACCCTTTGGATGCTCCACAGCTTTAAAGACGCCGCACTTCTGCCCGGTATGGTTATCCAGCACCTTGCAGTATCCCGTATAATTTTCTTTATTCGCAGCCGCCCAGGAAATGGAATTCTGAACAAAAGCATAGGCAAAATTAAGATCCCCGTTATGGGATACCGTATATGGCGCCACATAGTTTGACTGTGAGCTGTATGCCCGGTACCCGTGATTTTCCCGGACCGTCCAAACAGCGCATTGCTGGAGGAAAAACAGATCGGTCTTGTTATAACCGATTTCGTCAAAATGCTCTTCCATATACCTGCACGATAATGCACATTCAGTAATCACATCCTGGCTCAGATAATTCAACCCGTCATAAACCTCCGCCAGAACTGAATTGTTATAATCTATGTCTGCTTCAATACAAAAATATGGTATGCCATCCTGTGTGCCCATCACACCCTCATTCCAGGAATCCAGAAGCGAATTATCACCGTTTTTCAGCGCAAAGATATATTGCCGTTCCCCATAGCCAAACGCATTCGTCAAGCCCCACATCTGAACGGACTGGCCCAACGTGAGCTGGTCATAGGCATCTGCCGTATTGTAGGAACCGCTGAAAGCTGTTCTCTCTGTTATATCATCACCTGCTAAAGCTTCTTCCGTTAGAGTTTCCTTTGCCAGAGTTTCCTCCCCCTGCCCCGATTCAATTATTTTTGCTGCAGCTTCTCCCGCATATATTGCTGTTGGAGACTTCATAAGTGCGGCAAATATGAAAAAGGCGAAAAAAGATACAGCTATCCAAAGTTTTCTTTTATACTTCATATAGATTCCTCCTTATTTTTCTTGTCGAATCACGTATTATTATCTATTGTGTTTTTCCTTCCTGCTACCCGCTTTTTCCTTTGAAAGCATTCCTGCGATCAGCAGACAAACGATCCCCGTAAAGCATAAAATTTTACCCTTTCCCGACTGCACGGCCACGATTAAGTACCCCAGCGCCGGGACGGAGAACATTGCTTTTCCGATATAATTTCCTTCGGTAACTGAAATTCCATCGCTTAAATCATTGGCGTCCCCTTTCGTTTCCATTCCTTCCTCGGTTACCTGAATCACCCGGTGTAAAACCTGGCCTCCTCCGGATAACCGAAAAGCTGCAACATCTCCTTGCTTCATATCCTGATAAGACGCACGCACATTGACGAAACATAAGCTTCCCGTCTGAAGGGCTGGTTCCATCGAACCCGACCGTACCACATAAGGCCGAAATCCCATAAGTAACAGGACAGCCATCAATGAAAAAAACAGGGCGGCTGCAATTATCAATATATTGCCCGCCGCAGAACACAGCTTCCGGAACATTGTTTTTCTCCTTTCAACTTTATTTTCCCTGCAGCTTTTTAAAGGCATTTTGGGCGCAGTCCGCTCCGGGGCCCACGGCCTGTACTGACTCAAAATAAATATCTATCGTAATATCCGCAAGTCCGGCAGGCAGACCCGTCAAAAGCCTAATGCCGGTAAACAGCGGTTCTGTCTCGTCCCCCGGCTGCAACACATCCTTATAGTAGTAATAGCCGTCTGTCTCTGACAATTCCCATCCATTTCCTGAAATGCCAGAATTCCCGCCGGTTCTGTATTCCAGGTATTGCCCCGCCCTGCTGTCTGAAAGCGCAATGTACGCTCTCACATAGCTATCCACAGTACCCGTGTTTTTAGCTCTGGGCGTTTTGGAAGTAACGGCCCCGATTTCCGGAGTCTGAAACTCCTCCTTGGATATAATGATATTGCTTCCGAAACAAAACCCGTTGGATGCCGTATCGAAGTCCGTCAGATACGCCGCCGCATTCGCGGCCGTCATCAAAACGGCCGCTACAAACACAGCGGCAGTTAGCCATTTTCTTTTTTTCATTTCAATACCTCCTGGTTTTTATGTAAAATTGAGTGATAAACGATGGGGGACTTTTATAGAGGATGCGTCAACGAATGACAATGTGTGGAATTTCCATTTTAAGTGCCTCTTGCCTGAACAAGAAATATGGAAATAGCACACATCTCAGATAGAACACGAATTGTTACATTTGGAATTTGTATAATTTATAATTATTGAAGAAATTGAGTATAAAATAGAAGCTCACAAAATACAGGTACAGGAGACACCATAAGCTAATGCCCTGACCCAGCAGGGGTATCCGGCATATAAACAGAGTGGCTTAATGCCAATCAACGACTTAATACTGCTCATTTACAGAGAATTCATTTGAACCTAAAATTTACGAATCAATAGGGGATTAAATAAAAGATTATTATCATAGGACTAATTGAATAAAAGAGACGTCCGTAAATTTTCAGCTATAAAATTATGCGCTGCAACATACATAGTCCATAACTTTACCGGTCTGAAAACAGCTGCTGCTGAAGTTATAACTCTTATGTGTAATATGAATTTATTATACCATAATTACCAGGCTTCTGTACAGACCTATTTTTTCAATCTGTTCTATGCCCGGTCCTCCTGCCAGTTATATGAAATCTACAACATTGAATTGACAGTCACCAGGCACATATGAGCATAGAGCTGTACTTTTGGGGAACAAACTTGCCTGTCAGGCTTTCACCGGTTCCAACCACCCGGAGGCAGGAAATGATGACGAGAATCAAATTTTCCTCCTCCACTGACTCAAGAAAATAAGTAATATGCCCGTAAGCGTCTACGGTCCGTTAAAACTGGTACCTAAATCTGACTATGCCTGCTGATCCAGTGTTCTGTTATCCTCCATGTATCCTGCTCTACCGCCAGAATTTCATCTAATTGGGGCTCGTCTATCGCTCTATGGGCCGCCATAGCTTCTTCAATCAGCGTGTAAATATCTAAAAAACCGATTTTTCCATTCAGGTAGGCGTCAACCGCCCGTTCATTAGCTGCGTTAAACACCGTCAGCATTGAGCCACCGATCCGTGAAGCTTCTATCGCCAGAGGAAGCCCTCTGAAAGTTTCCATATCCGGAGCATCAAAGGTGATTTCTCGGAGCTTCTTAAAGTCTAGCCGTTCGCCATACCGATATTTCCTTTCAGGATAATACAGAGCGTACTGAATCGGAAGCTTCATATCCGGAGTACCCATCTGCGCTATCACCGCTCCATCCAAAAATTCTACCATGGAATGAATGATACTTGTCGGCTGTATAACTACTTCAATCTGATCCATAGCTACACCAAACAGCCACTTAGCCTCTATCACCTCAAGGCCTTTGTTCACCAGCGTAGCTGAATCAATCGTAATTTTTTTTCCCATCGCCCAGTTCGGATGCTTTAGCGCGTCCTTAGCAGTCACATGTTCCAGAAACGCACGGCTCTTTCCACGAAAAGGGCCGCCTGAAGCCGTTATTAAAAGCTTACTGACCGCTTTTTTTTCTTCTCCATGAAGCACTTGAAATACAGCACTGTGTTCACTGTCAACTGGAAGGATCTGCACGCCATATTTATCGGCTAGGGGCATAATCAGGTGACCAGCCGTTACCAGTGTCTCTTTATTCGCCAGAGCAATATCTTTTCCGGCTTGTATCGCCGCTACAGTCGGACGGATGCCAATCATTCCGACAACCGCCGTTACTACCAGACCAGCTTCCTCCATTTGTGCCAGTTCAAGCAATCCCTCCATGCCGTATGCAATCCTTATATCCATATCTGCAGCCTTTACTTTCAATTCTTCCGCAAGCTCTTTAGTCCCGGTAACAGCAAGCTTGGGCCGAAATTCCCGGATTTGCTTCTCAAGCAATCCGATATTGCTGTATGCACTGAGGCCTACAACCTCTATATCGCCACTGTCTCTGACAACCTCTAACGTTTGTGTACCAATAGATCCTGTAGATCCTAAAATAACTATTTTTTTCATCACATATCCCTTTCACCCTGTAAGGCCGGAAGAACGGCCACTACGGCTTTCCGCTGTCTCTTCACAATTGTCTCCGGCGTCAAACAGCCAGTCTGGTAACAATGATAGCATAAAATACGCCTGACATAAACATTTTAAGCAAAATTTATATTAATTTATAATATCCGAATATACTCTGTTTAGTCTTACATATTAAAAAATCATGTTCAAATCAAAATAACACCACATAATCTCAAGAACAGCAGAAGAGGCATGTCCTCCCCTTGAAACCATTAACTATTGGAAAAAAATTCTGTGCCTTCCTGATATCGATTCCTGAGCCTTGGAAGCACCCGGCAGTTATAGAGCCTGATGCTCTCCAAGAAAATAGAGGAGTCCCGGCAGCCGTTCGTCTGCCGGGACTCCTCTATTACGCGCTCGTCTCACTCTTATTTGTGATAAATCCTGATTCCAGACAATTTTCTTATTGCAATTCCGCGATTCTGGTCACCGCCACATAGATCTCTTGCACCTTATACCAGATCGGATAATCTACAATTCCGGATACCGGCAATCCGAACACCTCCTGAAATGCCTGGACCGCCTCCTTGGTAGCCTCTGAATAAACTCCGTCCACATTCACTGCAGGGATCGAAGAATAAACCTCCGCAATCGTGTTCAGCTGCTCCTGCAGCTGGCGCACCTTCGCCCCGGAAGCTCCGATATCCAGATCATAACCAGGCCAAGAGGCCGGAATGCCCGATATTTCTTCTGCCGTATTGATATACATATCCTGGCTGTAATAATTCCTCAGAATCTGAATCGCGCTGTACCCCTGATCACCCAGATACTTCGATCCCCACTGACTCATCCAACTTGTATCTACATACAAGTGTGGCATTCCATAATCATTTTACATGTACGGCATAGGTTGTGCCTGTTGCGACCAGAGAACCTTCTCCTGTGATAGCCAATTTTGACAAAACATTCTAAATTATCCCCCTTTGCCCGCGAATAAAAATCCGATGTATATTCCGTATAAGCATAGTCTTAATATGCCAATAATGGATAGTATTGACAATTCGTATTAATACCTGATTCTCTGAAATATCCCATATCCGCTACTCTACGAGCCGCTCGGATCCGACTTGTTATAATGCCTTGTCAGGCATAACTTTTCTAAGCGCTTCATAGATATCGCTTGTGTATGTCTTCGCTTTGCCAAAGGTCAAGCTCGAACCCATAACAACAAATTTAAAGGTTTTATCAGCGTCAATGGTGATCTCGGTTTTGCCGCTCTGCCTGAACGACCTGACACACTCCAGGGGTATCATCGCCCACGGTTTTCCATGTTCGTTGGCACTGGTAGCGGCATATGCTAACAGGCTGCTGTTCCTTGCGCCTCGCGACATTCTGCTTTCGGAAGAGATCAGAATCCTCTGCGTTGTTACTTTTATGTGTGCAAACGGCAGTTTTTCCGGTAATAAAAGAGATGTCTCTTTCCATGCAAGTACATCGCTCTCACCGGCAAGCGTATCCCATTTTTTCATGTCGTCGCCCATATAGACGGTAGTCTTTTTAGGTACATTTTGCTGCGGCTTCGTATCCTGACTGGCACTGCCAATCGGTTTGCCGCAATTTTGGCAAAATTGACTCCCGGAAGGTACCGGCGTACGGCAATTCGTGCAGAGCGTAAACGTCTTTACTGAACTTGAAGATCCAAATTGGGAAGAAAAAGATTCCGCAAAATCTACTGGTTTTGATTCTTTTTTCTGAGCTATGTCTCCGCCGCAATAGAAGCAGAACCGGCTATCGGATGGGAGTAATTTATGGCACTCGGGACAAGAAATCATACTATATCCCTGACCCTTTGCCAGAGCGGTTTTCGTTTCTTCTGACTCCGCAGCTGCAAATGCCGCAGATGTATCCTGCTGAATACTCTGCTGAGCCTTTTCATGCGTGGTATCCTCCTGCACCTTTGGCTGGTTGTCGCTTTGTGTATTGCCCTGCAGTTCTTTCAATCTTCTTTGCAATGCAGCAATTTCTTCCTGCTTCTTGCGTTCTGCCTCCAAACGTTCCTGCTCCTGGCGCTGCTTTTCAAGCTCTGCCAATCGTATTGCTTCCTGCTGTTTTTTCTGTATCAGCATTTGCGCGCTTGAAATCACATGCTCAAGCTCCTCAATTGACATAGCGTCTAAGTTTTTTAAAAATTCATCCATCTTGTTATATGCCCCTTATGTACCTCATTTATTTTCCCCAAGAAAGAATCTACATGATTTTTTACCTTTTTTTCTTTAGATATCAATCCATATACGAGCGTTCATCCTGCTCTGTTATTTCGAATCCCTTATCTAACAAAAACTGCTCACATTCATCTGTCATCAAAAATCCATCTTGTACGGGGACACCAATGCATGACTCAACAAAAGCAACTGCATCGGGATTTCCTTCATCCAGACATCCAAAATCCATATAAGTCCAGAAAAAATCGCCCACCTCATAATCCTGTCTTTCCCCAATATTGATGATTTTTGACGAATCGCTCTCTCTGATTGCCTTCTCCAGCGTCATATATTTTGAAGTCATATCTGCATAGCTGTCTGAATCCGATTCAATGCCCATTTCAAATCTAACTTTACTAACATAAACAGAATCTTCCTCGTGATACATATCAATTGTGCAATAGTTTCCATTGGAATCTTTAAACTCAAAACGTTTATTTCCCGATCCGCAAACACCTCCGCCAGTAAAACCGAAACGATCCGTCACGTTAAAAGACGCTGTCACATAATCAATTTCTCCATCTTCCATTTCCAGTCCTAGAAGTGTTGCTGCCAGTTCTGCCACATTTTGATCTCTGTCCAAACAACTGAATACAAAGTCGATCCTGTAGCCACCGGATTTCGGTTCTTCAGAGATCTTTACCTGTGAAGAATTATCCAGATATAGCAAGCCATCTGTGGTTAATGTTTCCAATTGAACCCTAGCTTCTTCAGCCGCTTGTACAAAATTATCACCACCGGGAACATCCGCGCTGTAAATATGCCCCCGAATCAGATTCACCTTGCTATTCTTAAAATCAAAAGTGATCATGGATTTACCTGCGCTGCCAACGAGCCAGTCAGTTGACTCACCTGGATATCCGTCTGTGCTATTTTCTGTTGGAATACTCTCTGATAAATCATCATCCGCATTATCCTCTATAGAAGGGTTCTGGGGTTCATCAAATTCAAAATTGTCTGGAGTATCGAACGCAGTTGGTTGCTTTAATTTATTAGCGCCTGTGGCAAAATAACCAATTACGAAAGCCACTATTACAACAGCAATGCCGATAATAATTTTTGCAGCTCCGCTTTTCTTCATTCTCGGAGGCTGTGAAGTCTGCTGCACGGGTCTTGGATTTGCTGCCGAGTGCGTTTCTGCATTCGTTTGTTCTGATTTCGCATCCCGTGTGAAATCGCTGCTCTGAGATGAACCGCAATAATTACAGAATTTTATATTTTCAGGAATCTCTTTCCCGCAGTTTTGGCAAAACATTTTGTGCTGATCCTCCCGACGTTAATTTGAATCATCCAGCGAAATACCGCTTTCTAATAAATACTGCTCACATTCGCTTAACTTGAAATAGCCATTTGAAGCCGGCAAGCCCAAAAATTCAGCAATCAAAGCAACACTATCTGCATTATCCGAATCCAATTCCCCGAATGAAAAATAGCAGCGAACATAGCCATTATCTAATTTAACCTCACCATAGGAAAATTGCATAATATCTTCCGGCAAATTCATAGCTTTAACCTTTTCATCAAACGCAATATTGTCCGCTAACATACCATCATACTCCGTTGAACCTGTCGGTATCACGATTTCTCCAGTAACCTTTGCCACGTAATCCGAACCGTCCCGATACCACAATTCAATCCTAATCGCATCATTGTCGGCACGTTCCAATTTATATATTTTTTCTTTATTAACCTTGCCTTCCGCAGATACCTTTACATCGTCTCCATCTTCTTTGGCGGTGATCGTTTCACTATTTGCTGCATTTGAATCCTGCTTTGTGTCTGCGTTGGAAGCACTGCAGGCCGCTAAAGAAACGGTCATAGTAGCCGCAAGTAAAAGTGCTAAAATCCTTTTGTACATAAATATTCCCTCCTCTAAATAGTCGATCATCATTTTCAAACCGTATGTAAACAAACTATCGGTTTTGTACCTTTTCTTTTTTGTTTCTACAAAACATAATAGTTTACCCCCTTCCCTTAAATCATTCCAGCGTATAGCCAAAACCAGTCATTGCCGCTTCAGCAGTTTCTAAGGGTATTTCCCCACCTAAAGTTTCAAACCCTATAAATGCTGCTGCCAGTTCTGCCATATCCGTATCAGACGTTAATCCGGTAAAACTATATGTAAGATTGAATTTCTCTGGTGATTCCTGCACAAAAACAGATGAAGCAGGGCCAGCTCCTAATTCATCTAGATATGACTGGGCATTTTCTGCATCGCTTTTCAAATCATTAAGCATATTTGTATCAACAAGTGAGAGATCATTATAGGTTATGCTGCCTACGATAGAGGCAACAATATTATCTTCTGTATAATGAAAAGTTACCCACGCTTCTCCAATTTCATTGCTGAAACGAAATGTTTCTTTCGCCAGCTCTTTTGCTCCTACAATGTTATCTTCTGATGAATCTTCCATCGCATCTTCATTAATCGACGGACTCGGAAGATCTACAGGATCATGAATTGTAGGGGGGGCAAATGCGGTTGGCTGCTTTAGTTTATTGGCTCCCGTAGCAAAATAACCGATTACAAATGCAACTGCAACGACTGCTATAGGGATGATAAATCTAAGAGTCCCTTTGCTTTTCTTCTTCGGCGGGCGGGGTTCAGCATGCATAGGTTGTGAATCCACCGTTGATTGCTGTGCCTCATTCGTCTGATAAAACGATTGCGTATCTTGCGAAGAACTAACATTTTGAGCCGCTCCGCAGTGATTGCAAAAATTAATGCCGTTTGGAATTTCCTTTCCACAGTTTCTGCAAAACATACTTTTTCTTCCTCCCTCTGCTATTTATTGTCCAGACTATTGTCAAAAGGTCTACTTTTTGATAATAGTTATCTGACAGTGGCCCTGCATTTCTCATCAGAAAAAGCTCGCCGAGTGGCCCTTGAAATCCGTAAAATTCCTTGAATCCAAGGCCGTTTTGGTGTATAATGGAAAATTGTAAAGGCCTGTCAAAAAGTAGACTTTTTGACAGCTCATTTTATAGCGTCAGCCTTGCTTTCCGTCCCGTAGAAGCCGGTATTCCCGCAGCCTGCGGTAAAAGGTCGATTCGCTTATATCACACCGTTTCAGGACTTCCGAAAAAGAAATCTTCTTTTGTTCCCATATTCTGATGAGTTTCCCAAAATCCTCCGGCACAGCCTTTTCCGGCCTGCCGAACTTCACACCCTTTGCCTTTGCGACAGCAATGCCCTCCGCCTGTCGCTTTTTGATATTCTCCCGTTCGCTCTGCGCCACAAAGGACAGGATCTGCAGCACAAGGTCTGCGATAAAGGTTCCCATCAGGTCTTTGCCATTCCGAGTATCCAATAGCGGCATGTCCAGCACGCAGATGTCGATTTCTTTCTCCTGCGCCAGCAGCCTCCACTGTTCCTGGATTTCTTTGTAATTCCGCCCCAATCGGTCGATGCTGAGAACATACAAAAGATCCCCGGCTTTCAGCTTTTTCATCAGCTTTTTGTAGCTGAGGCGGTCAAAGTCCTTGCCGGACTGTTTGTCCACGAAAATATTTTTTTCGGGAACCGGCACTTCCCGCAGAGCGACCATCTGGCGGTCCTCATTCTGGTCTGTACTGGATACCCGTACATAACCATAAATATTCATGTTCATTCCCCCTTTCGCTTACCGTTAAATTCATAAAAGGAGAACGGGAACGGCGCTTTACCGATCCTGTTCATAATATCTGTTTTTTCTGCCGCTGTGCCTGCGTCTTTCTCTTTCCGGCACAAAAATTCCCGGGCAGAATGTGTTTCCATCACCTCACGAAGCAGATTTGTCACATCCCGTTTGCTGTCGAACATCATCAGATCATATTTCTCGCCATAAGCAGCCTGCATGCATGAATCTGCTAAACATTCCCTTCATGGTGTGCAACAGCATCGCCCTTCTCGGCATGAACTTGATCCCTCTCCTCACCGACCTATTTTAATCTTTCAAAAGAAGTAAGCAATGCAAGGTATCCCTAACTCTATCACGGAATGGCCCAAGTTCCTTTTGGTTAAGTGTATCACGGGGCTTATCCAATTTTCCACCACCGACGTGCTGAACAATATACAAGCCCAGCTTGACGCAATGGATCTGGGATCGCTCCTTAGGATTTTCATTTAATCCTTCTTCGTACAGTTCACCATGACGAAACTAAATATCGTCATGGTGAACTGTACAAAGAAGGATGATTGAGATTTACTTAATAGCGTGCGACGCTTGAAACGCTCAAACCGTGGCTATACGAGAGTATCATTATCACCAAGAACAGGTCATGGCGTATCTGCTTCAACGGCTCGATGTCTGCCAAAGGTATTAAACTGCTTTATTCATTTGTCAAGGAGCACCGAAAGAAAAAAATTATCAATTTTTTTCTTTCAAACCAACACTCGACACGAAAGCATGATTTGTGTCATTTTTTAGAAAAACTTTAGAAATTTCTTTTTCCGTTGTGTATAAGACAAGAAATACCATTTTGTTAAGCATTGATGAAAATAATTAAAACAATTTCTTTCTTCCACTTAACAACCATTTTTAGAGACTTTCTTCTTTTTACTTCATACAGGGAATGAAAACTTCGATTTGTGTCATATTTCAAAAAGTTTTTATTATTCATTCTTCAATTTCTCCAATCCAAAAAGGCAACTACCATCTTTGATAATTGTCTGTATAAAGCCACAAAAAAGACAGTCACTCAATAAGAATCAACTGTCTTTCATGCTTCCATATTCAGTTTTTCATAGTGATATTGGCATAGAAAATATCACGCCCTGTCAAAACAGGTTTGCTTTGTAAATACAGCGTTTTCCGCCTGTCATGATATACAGTTTCCAATTTTTTGCGCCCCCTTGTCAGATAACGGGGCGGAATTTACAAATCGTTTTACGTCTCACCGGGACAAGCCGACGCTCTTTCAAAAACACCTGGAAACGCACGGGATCAGCCACAAGGTTATCCGCCCCCTTACCCCTCGTCATAACGGGAAGGCAGAGTGCCTCCATCGAAAAGATACTTTCATAAAAGTTTCCCAAACCATATCATTCTCCTGCAGAGCTGGTATTTGATCTTTTATTCTTATAATTTGCTTTATTTCATCAGTAATATTAATCTCCATGGTGCCTCTCGGATATCTGAACCTCCGTCTATAGACACACTATAATATCTCTTTACCGCAGATATCTTTTCATGTGCAGATATTTTACTTTTTAGCATAGAAAATACTCCCTCCCAAGTATCAAGTATTTTTATTATTTCACTTGTCTACCTAGAAGGGAGCATATCATCCCGACAGCCCCTTCCCAAAAATAACTCTATGCTGTTTTATTGAGCCGCCTCTCATTGACAGTCTTTAATGTTATGCCCGTTCAGCCACATGCTGTCGATCCGGCAGACGGATCACAGCAGCTCCGCAATTCTCGTCACTGCCACATAGATTTCCTGCACCTTATACCAGGTCGGATAATCTACAATTCCGGATGCCGGCAATCCGAACACCTCCTGAAATGCCTGGACCGCCTCCTTGGTAGCCTCTGAATAAACTCCGTCCACATTCACTGCAGGGATCGAAGAATAAACCTCCGCAATCGTGTTCAGCTGCTCCTGCAGCTGGCGCACCTTCGCCCCGGAAGCTCCGATATCCAGATCATAACCAGGCCAGGAGGCCGGAATGCCCGATATTTCTTCTGCCGTATTGATATACATATCCTGGCCGTAATAATTCCTTAGAATCTGAATCGCGCTGTACCCCTGATCACCCAGATACTTCGATCCCCACTGACTCATCCAGTTCGGGCACTGCACCCTCTGACCGTCGCAGTATTGGGTCAGAATCGGCTGTTTCACATTCGGCCTCGACAAATAATCGGCGAATATCTCATCAACCACATAAGAAATACTGTCAAAGATATTCCTGCCATGCATCCATTTGTGATCATACGCTGTGGAAGATGTGATCGTAAAGTCATACCCTTTGTTCCGGTACCACTCCGTATAGACCCGGTTCAGAGTAAACGACATGATCGCCAGGACATTGGCCTCAATCGTAGCCAGCGGCCATGTGGCATAAATCTCGCTGCTAGCAACATTCTTAATATAATCCCGGTACCGGACATAATAATCCTGAGCCGTTGAATCGGATGGCGCGCCATCATGAACTACCACATATTCCGGAACCACCACCCGGCTCAGCACGATCTCCCCGCTCTCGTCCATGGGCTTGATCTCATCCTCCGGTATCTTCTCCGGATATTCCCCATACAGGGTGTGCGCAGGTATCACGATATCTTCATACGGCTCCTCCGGCGTCAAAGGAACCAGCTGCACCGGCTGCCGGGACAGCTGTCCCGGCAAGAGCTCAGAACCTGAAACCTCGACGGGCGCAAATCCGGATGCGGTGATCCTGACCGTATATTCCGAATAAGGCTGGTTCATTCCAGGCTCCATGCTGTATTCCAGAGGTGGGGTCGGCAATTCTGCCATCGGCGTCCTGCCGTTGTTGTCCGTTCTCAGTTCTTCGATTGTTTGCTCAGGATTCCCGGTATAAGAAATGGAAACCCGGGCGTCTGCCACCGGCCTGTTTTGTATGCTCGTATTTACTATAATCTGCAGTTTTCCTCTGTCGACCTGATCCGACGGGTTTACCTCCGCTGTTCTGATCCAAGCGTCACTCATTCACTGCACCTGCTAAATTCCTTTTCTGCCCATTATATGCAGACAAACAATGAAATAACACAAATAAAAACAGAAGGCTTCCGAACAGCCCCATTTTTCCGGGATTGCGTAGCTTAAAATATCCGTCTCACATCGTTAAAGGCCACATACACCATTAGAACCATCAGCAGCACCAGCCCCGCAAAGTGGATCATGCCCTCAATATTCCTTTTCACCGGTTTTCGCCTGACCGCCTCGATCACCAAGAAGATCAGCCTTCCCCCATCCAGCGCCGGCAGCGGAAGCAGATTCATCACGCCCAGGTTGGCTGACAGCAGTATCAGCATATTCAGCATTGTCATGCTGGCGATTACGCCACCCTCGCTCTTCGTCTCTTCATAGACCTGGCCGATCGTATCCACCACTCCAATAGGCCCGGAAAGGTCATTGATGGAATATGTTCCGGTAATCAGACTTTTCAATGATTTCACAGTCAAATGGACCCAATAATTCATCTCCCCAAAACTGTATTTTAATGTGCTGACCGGAGACATCTTCTCACGGGCCAGGTTAAAGTTGAACCCCAGCGACGCATTCGTCTTTTCTGAAGGAGTCACCTCCGCCTCATACTCCAGCCCATCCCGTTCATAGGAAATTCGCAGTGTCTTTCCATCCATAGGATACTGCTCCCAATATTCCGCCAGATCGGCAGCGCTGGCAACCGCAGTGCCATTCACACCTGTGATCACATCCCCTGCCTGAAATCCGGCCTGCTCCATGGGATATCCCCGCATCAGCGAAGTGATCTCCACCTTATCACTGTCTGGATTATAGTAATAACCCAGCATCCACCGGGTCGTAGCCTCTGGAACATAGCTTACAGTATAAGATTTCCCGTCGCGCTTGTAGGTCAGTGTTACCGTATCCAGCGGCACTCCGTCCATATCTATGTCCGTATACAGTTCCCTCCCATTGGCGATACCGTTGCCCTCATACCGGGTGATGATATCTCCCGGCTGCAGGCCGGCCTCTGCCGCCGGAGACTGTTCTGTCACCTCTGTGACTCTGGCCGGGTCCGCACCTACGACGCTGATGACCACAACCGCCACCAGAAATGCCAGTATAAAATTGAAGACCGGCCCCGCTGCGATCACCGACATACGCCGCCAGACAGAAGCATTGTTAAAGCTCCCCTCCTGCGATTCATCTTCATCTTCTCCCAGCATGGAACAGGAGCCTCCGAAAGGCAAAAGCTTCAGCGCATAAGTCGTATCTCCCTTCGTGAAGGAAAGGAGCTTCGGTCCCATACCGATGGCAAACTCCGTCACTATAATATGGTTTGCCTTCGCCAGCAGAAAATGCCCCAGTTCATGAAATATAATCACTGCGCTCAGTATCAGAATCGCGATAACAAATTTCAATAATTACCACCTGCTTTCAATCCATTCATAAGTTGCCGTCTCTGCGCCTCATACCTGTTCCAGGACCAGGCGCTGAATATTGTAGTGCTGATTCATAGCATCTTCAATGATCCTGTATAATATTCCTCACATCAGAATAACGGACAGATAATAAATGACTGGCGCCGTAAATATCACGCTGTCAAACCGGTCCAGTATCCCACCGTGACCCGGTATCAGCTTTCCGTAATCCTTGATTTCCATATTTCTCTTGATCGCTGAAGCCGCAAGATCACCTACCATGGAGATCAAAGCCCCGATCCCGCAGATAACCGCATACTGCAAAAGCGGCCCCCTGGTGATCAACGCGTACAGCAGCCCCAGAATCACAGAACCTGTTACTCCACCCACTGCGCCTTCCACCGATTTCTTAGGGCTCAGGACAGGCGCCATCTTGTGTTTTCCAAAAAGCATTCCCGCGCAGTAGGCACACGTATCGCAGCCCCAGGAGCACAGGAAAATCAGCCATACATGGAAAGTCCCGCCCGGCAGCATTCTCGTCTGATAAATGCAGGCCAGCATCACTCCCACATATATGATTCCAAAAAAAGCCGCCATCACCTGATGGGCGTGGTAACGCGGATAGGCAAACACATAGACAAACATCAGAATCACCAGGCCCAGTATCACAGCCATCATCTGAAACGCGCCGAACATCAGGACAAGGCTCACATAGTACAGAATAATGCTGATGTAGCCCGCCAGCTCCAGAAGCCCAAAGGGCTTCTCTTCACGGACCTTCATGGCTCTGTACAGTTCCCCGGCTCCGATCAGGGACAGAGCAAGCATTGTAAAATACAACACCCAGCCGCCGCTGCATATGGTCAGAAGCGCCACTGCCACCAGAATGACGCCGCTGATTAATCTCGTTACAAACATGACGCTCCCTCCTCCGGCTTCTGTCCCTTCACGCCGCCGTACCGTCTGTCTCTCTCATTATATTTTTCAATAGCCTTGGCCAATTCCTTTTTATCAAAAGCAGGCCAGGGAACATCCGTAAAGTAGAATTCCGTATACGCCAGCTGCCAGAGCAGGAAATTCGACAACCGCTGCTCCCCGCTGGTGCGGATCAGCAGATCAGGGTCAGGTATCCCGGCCGTATCCAGATAGGAGTCAAACGTCTCTTCGCTGACCTTCCCCTCCGGCACCTTCCCCTGACGGGCATCCTCCGCCAGCCGGGTCACCGCCCGGAGGATCTCATCCCTGCCTCCATAATTCAGGGCGATCTGAAAAAACATTTTGTCGTAATCCCTGGACATATCCTCCAGTTCACAGATGCTTCTCTGTATATCCGGCTCCAGCCCCCCCGGATCACCTATGATCTTCACCCGCATCTGGTTCTTCTTCGCACTTCTCTCACAACGCTTCAGATACCTTCGGAATAAGTTCATCAATACCTTAATCTCTTCCTGGGATCTCTTCCAGTTCTCCGTGGAAAAGGCATAGACGGTCAGATAGCGGACCCCCATCTCACAGATAGTATTGCACATCTTCTCCAGATTGTCACAGCCCACTACATGGCCATAGCTTCTGGGCATCCCCTTATTTTTCGCCCAGCGTCCGTTCCCATCCAGTATAATCGCAATATGATTTGGTAACTTCATGAAATATCTCCTCATTTCCCGATACGCAAAGAGAGGCTGTTACAATCCCTGCAACAGCCCCCTCAGGCTTTATACCGTTAAAATCTCTTTGGATTTCTCTTCTATTGTCTTATCCACATCTTTGATATATTTGTCCGTCAGCTTCTGGACTTCCTCGCCAAGCTTCTTGATCTCATCCTCAGATACGTCTTCCTTCTCCAGCTTCTTAAACGCGTCATTGGCATCCCGGCGGATGTTGCGGATCGCAACCTTCGCTGCCTCACCTTTCTTCTTCACATCCTTCACCAGCTCTTTTCTGCGCTCCTCCGTCAGTTCCGGGAATACCAGGCGGATGACCTTGCCGTCCGTGTTGGGATTAATGCCCAGATCCGACGTCTGGATCGCTTTTGTGATCTCCTTAATCAATGAAGACTCCCAGGGCTGGATCTGTATCATCCGGGCCTCCGGAACGGTGATATTGGCCACCTGCTGGAGGGAAGTTGCCACCCCGTAATAATCCACCATGATCCTGTCCAGAACATGAGGATTGGCGCGTCCGGCCCGGATCGTGCCCAGTTCGCTGTTCAGGTTCGCGATGGTTTTCGTCATTTTCGTGTCATACATCTGAATTCTCTCGTTCATTGCTGTAAAATCCTCCTTATACGCTCTCCCTTAATCTGCCTCTGTATATTATTCTACCGTTACCCTGGTTCCTGTGATGATGCCATGTGCGGCATTCACAATGCTGTCCTTCTCATTCAGCCCGAAGACGATCATTGGCATCTTGTTCTCCATGCACATGATGGAAGCTGTCAGATCCACAACCTTCAGCTGCCTGTCGATGACTTCCTGTATGGATACCTCCGGATATTTCCTGGCATCAGGATGATCCTTCGGATCACAGTCATAGACTCCGTCCACAGCCTTCGCCAGCAGAATCGTGTCAGCCTCGATCTCTATGGCCCGAAGAACGGTGCTGGTATCTGTTGAAAAATACGGATGACCGGTACCACCCGCGAAAAACACCACCATATTATGAGCGAAATATTTATTCGTGCGGTCCTTTGAAAACATCTTCGTGAATTCCCCGCACGCGAAAGGAGTCAGAATCGATGTCATCATCCCCTGTGAACGGAATATCTCTGACACATAGATACAGTTCATGACCGTCGCCAGCATTCCGATCTGGTCCGCCTTTGTGCGGTCAATATTCTTGCTCGTTCTGCCTCTCCAGAAATTGCCGCCGCCGATAACAATTCCGATCTGGATACCCTCATCCACCAGAGTCTTCACCTGCTTCGCCACTTCTGTCACAACAGCTTCATCGAATCCGGTCTTTTTCTCTCCCGCCAGCGCTTCACCGCTCAGTTTTAATAATACTCTTTTCATCGGGCTTTCCTCACTCATGTTTATTCTATTACGTATCAGTCAGCATCTGCGCATTCGCACTGCTTACGTGAACAGTATATCATATTTTGCTGGAAATGTAAGGGGGATTTTGCAATTTCACAGGTCCTTCACCATTTGCCCGTAATTGATAAAATGATACCCCATTCTCTCATAGAGGCGGGCCGCCGCCTGGTTGCTGTCCGTCACTTCCAGCCGAAAACGCCTAACCTCAGGATACTCTTTTTCCATCCACTGCAGGAACTCCGTTCCATAGCCCTTTCCTCTGGCTTCCGGTGAAAAATAGATTTCCTCTAGCATCATATTCACACCGCCCACCTCGCAGGCAAAATATTTGCTCAGATAAGCAAATCCCACAATTCCGGACTCATCCTCCAGCGCAAAGCCCTCCAGCAGAGTGCCGTCCTCCACCGCCGCGTGAAAGCTCCGTCTCACATTCTCAATCGGAACCGGATGATCCACCGCATCGCTCTGATAAAATCCGTATACCATAGGAACAATCACTGCTTCATCATCGGGCGTCATTTTCCTTATTGTTAACATGATTAATCTCCTTAATACTACGTTTTGAATTTGACGGATACGCTGGTATCCATTCAGCCTGACCCGCAAACAGAAAACCGGCGGCACCCCGGCAGTCTTCCATCCGATCCGGACAGACTGCCGGGTTACCGCCGATTTTCGTCCGGGTATCCTGCACCCGCCGGTTATATCTGTGCAGTCACAAAGATATCGTAAATTGCCTGTATCGCTGTCTCAAAATCACGGTTTTCCACGCCGATAATGATATTCAGTTCTGAGGAACCCTGGTCGATCATCTTGACGTTCACATGGGCGTGGGCCAGCGCTGAGAAGATTCTCCCGGCAGTACCTCGGGTGCGGCGCATTCCTCTTCCCACCACTGCAATCAGAGCCAGATCGGATTCCAGCTCAATCAGATCCGGCTGTACGGCCCGGTGCAGGCCAGCAATTACCTGCTGCTCCTTCGATTCAAACTCGCTCTGATGCACATAGACTGTAAAAGTATCGATTCCGGAGGGCGTATGCTCGAAAGAAAGCCCATTCTCCTCAAATACCTGCAGAACCTTTCTCCCAAACCCGATCTCTGAATTCATCATGGCTTTCTCGATGGTTATAGAGGCAAAGCCCTTCTTGCCGCCAATGCCGGTGATGGTATATTTGGGCTTGTTGCAGGTGCTCTCTACAATCATCGTTCCCGGATCCTCCGGACGGTTGGTATTCCTCACATTGATCGGAATCCCTTCCCGCCGCAGCGGGAAAATAGCATCCTCGTGAAGGACAGTCGCTCCCATATAGGAAAGCTCTCTCATTTCACGGTATGTGATTGTGGATATAGTCGCTGGATCTTTTACGATTCTGGGATCTGTCACCAGGAATCCGGATACATCTGTCCAATTCTCATAGAGATCCGCATGGACAGCTTTCGCCACCAGCGAACCCGTAATGTCGGAACCACCCCTGGAAAAAGTCTTCACGCTTCCATCCGGCTTCGCCCCGTAAAAGCCCGGGATCACCGCCTGTTGAAGCCCCTCCAGACGCTTTGACATCACCTCATCTGTCTTCTCCGCGTCAAAATTGCCATCCTCGTCAAAACAGATGACCTCTGCCGCATCCACGAATTCAAATCCCAGATACTCCGCCATGACAATGCCGTTCAGATATTCGCCGCGGGACGCCGCATAGTTCTCCCCGGCCTTATTTTGAAAGTTCTTCGCAATCTCTTCAAACTGCTCATCCATGGAAAGATTTAAGGATAAACCTTCAATAATCTCCATATAACGCGCTTTGATATTCTCCAAAGCCCCTCTGAAATCTTTCCCTTCCTCTGCCAGACGGTAGCATCCGTACAGCATGTCGGTCACCTTCGTGTCTCCGCCGAAACGTTTGCCCGGCGCGGAAGGCACCACATATCTTCTTGCCGCATCGCTGCGGATAATCTTTCCCACTTTCTGAAACTGTTCTGCGCTGGCGAGGGAACTTCCGCCAAATTTCACCACTTTTTTCATCATAAACGCATCTCCTCTTATCTCGCAATCCGTCCCATCAGACAGGTCTGCTACTAATTTATCTCAAAAAAGAAGCCCCGTCAACCCGAAATATGCGATTTATTGCTGAAAAATCCCACTTTTCCGCATATTTTCAATCGCTTCTCTCATCTCGGCCTCATCCTTAACCAGAGCGATCCGCACATAACCTTCACCAGAGCCGCCGAAGGCGCTGCCGGGCGTCACCAGGACTCCCGCCCGGGACAGAAGCGTTTTTACAAATTCTTCAGAGGAAGAGAAGCCGTCAGGAATCTTTGCCCAGACAAACATCGTGGCCGGACATCTGCCGATCTTCCATCCGATTTCTGTACAGCCGTCGCAGAAGCAATCCCTTCTTCTGCGGTAAGCTTCCCTGGTTGCCTCCACACAAGACTGGTCTCCCGTGATGGCCGCAATCGCAGCTTTTTGAACGGGAAGAAACATCCCATAATCCATATTGGATTTCAGCTTTGCCAGATTAGACACCACCTCCGCATTACCGATGCAGAATCCCACCCGGGCCCCGGCCAGGCCGTAGGTCTTTGAGAGTGAATTGAATTCCACCCCCACATCCTTAGCGCCCGGATGTGCGAGGAAACTGCCGGCAGGCTCCCGGTCAAAGACCAGCTCACTGTAGGCATTGTCATGCAGCACCAGAATATCATGCTTTTTGGCAAAAGCGACGCACTCATCATACCACCAGTCTGGCGCCATCGCCGTTGTGGGGTTGTTCGGATAGGAGACGACCATCAGCTTCGCCCGGTCTGCCACCTCATCGGGTATTTCGCTGAAATCGATCAGATAATCGTTCTCTCTCCGCAGGGGCATCGGATAAAGCTCCGCGCCTGCGATCACAGGGCCGTCGCCGAACACCGGATAACAGGGGTCCGGCACCAGCACTGTATCTCCTTCATCTATGACCGTCAGCGCGAAATGGGCAAGCCCTTCCTGGGAACCCAGAAGTGATACCACTTCCCTGTCCGGATCGATCTCCACGCCGTATCTCCTCCTGTACCAGTCCGCGACCGCCTGATGAAGCTCATCCATGTCTTTAATCGCATAGATATAATTCTTCCTGTCGGCGGCGGCCTCAACCAGAGCCTGGATCACCGCATCTGATGGAGGGATATTCGGCGTACCTACGCTCAGATCGATCACGCGCTTCCCCTCCTTCTCCATATCCCGCTTCATGTTCAGCAGGACGGTAAATATATTCTCTCCAAAGTGCTTCATTCGTTCTGAAAACCGCATTGTACTTAACCTTCCTTTAAAAACGTATCTTTTATATAGCGCAGCGTTTCTTTTTCCCCTTTGCCGGCCAGCATGCCCAGCAGCTGCTCTAACTGCGCCTTTGTCTGTTCGTGAACGAACCAGAGATGGTCTTTACCCTTCATATAATATTCATAGGGTGCCTGATCCGTATACCCCTTTCCCAGGTACGTCCTGGAAGCGCTGATCCGGTCCATGATCATCTCCGCCACATATTTTCTGGGCATCGGCACGCCCTGAATCACTGTATCACAGTTGATCCCATAGTCGATCCAATACTCAAAATGATGCTTGTTTCTTCCTTTATGGTGCAGCCAGGACAGGGATACCCCGGTGTCCTCTCTCTCCGCATTGTTTGGGCTTCTCGTCCCCTGCCAGTATTTCCTGCCCTTGGAAAATTCCGTCCAGGAATATTTCGACAGGTCATGGGTCAGGCCCTGCCAATAAAGGCCAATCCGAAAGCAATAACACATTACACGAAACCTGTGGCTGGTAATAGTCTTAAAATGCTGCCATCCGTACATGTATCAATTCCTACTTTCCAATTAAAATCATCACTGTTCTGGGCGGCACCAGAATACTTTTCTCATCGGAATCTTTCAACACTTTTTCCTCTCCCTCAGGATAAAAGACCTCATCACGGCTTGTATCCGCTTTCACACTCCACTTCATATCTTTTTTCAGGTTCGGAAGCGCGAACGTGTATGGTTCCCAATGCAAATTGTAGGCGATATATATGGAATCATCTTCCTTCCCATCAGCTCTCCTGGCATAAGCTCCGCAATACATGACTCCGAGGCTCCGTCCGCTGCTGTCTGCCGGAAATACCCAGGCCCTGCGGCTGTGATAGGACAGATCCGGACAGCCACAGGCTTTATAATCCATCAGGCGCACAGGCCCTTTTTTGTGAAGGATTGGATGCCCGCGGCGGAATTCTATCGCCTGGCGGACGACCTTTTTCAACTGTTCCCCGTCTTTCGTCCTGCCCCAGCTCAGCCAGCCTGTCTCGTTGTCCTGGCACCAGGCATTATTATTGCCAGACTGACTGTTGCAAAACTCATCCCCGCCATAGATCAGGGGCGTCCCCTGGCTGGTGAAGAGCATCAGAAACGCATTATAGAGCTGTTGTCTCCGCAGCTTCCGGACAGACATTTTCTTCGTCGGCCCTTCAACACCGCAGTTCCAGCTGTAATTATAATTGCTTCCGTCCCGTCCGCCTTCACCGTTCCTTTCATTGTGCTTCTGTTCAAAAGAAACCATATCTGCCATGGTAAATCCGTCCTGATCGGCAAAATAGTTCACACAGCCAACCGCGTCTCCATTTTTCCTCAGATACCAGGCGGCGCCCTCCAGGCATTCACCGTCCCCCTTCAGAAACCGCCGCATCATTCCCTCATATCCCAGATTCAGTTCTGCAAGGTTTCTGTAATACGGAACCTTACCCCCTTCATACAGATGCTCTGCGTCAAAGGAAAGATAGAGCAGCTTGCTCTTCTTCAGCAAAGCGTCTTCAGCGACCGGGCCGATCCACTGTCCCTGGCCCAGAAGATGAAAACCGTCCACCTGGTAATTCAGCCTCCAGTAATGCAGAACGTCCAGAACGGCCTGCACCGCCATATCCGCCCCGAAATAAAATTCCAGTATGCATTCTATCCCCGCACCATGGAGAGCGTCTACGAGATCCGCAAATTCCTGCGTCGGATGTTCCGTCGCGCAGTAATACCTGCGGGGTGCAAAATACAGCCCTCCCGTATACCCCCAGTAGTTTTCCCGGATTCCGGTCTCAGACATCTCCCCTATATCCATGATATGCCGGCATTCCCTGCCGTTTCGGGGAACTTTCTCAAACTCATAAACTGGCATCAGCATCAGCGCCGTTATGCCCAGCTCTTTTAAATAGGGTATTTTTTCCTTAACACCTAAAAAAGTACCTTTATGTTTCACTTTTGATCTGCTCTGTTTTGTGAAGCCGCGGACATGTGTTTTGTAAATAACACTGTCCTCATATGCGATTTCCAGTGGCCTGGAGGAAGCCCCGGCAGGGCATTCCAGGCTGCATCTGAATTCCTCCCCTCTGTCCGTTTCATGGTCCGTAGGCAGAGTCCTGACTTCTCTGGCATAGGGGTCCGGCACCACCTGCTCTCCGATCCGGTAATTATATTCCCACTTCTGTCCGGAAGGAAGCTCCAAAAGGACAGCGCTCACCTGCCCTGTCCGCTCCGGTTCCGGCAAGGGAATCACCTGCTCCGGTTCTCTGCTGCCATACCTGTATATCAGCAGGTCAGCAGGTGCCCCGTCCGGAACTGAGACCGCGAAATTATATCCGCTTTGCGTCTTATCCACACCCAGCTGTGTGGGGTTTCCTGTCAATACTTTAAAGTCCGTCATCACCTGCAACTCCGCCTCCTTTTTTTGCAATCAGGTATATCATATCACACTTTGCGGCGGAAAAACAGCCTTTTCCGATACCGCGGCCGGAACAAAGGCTGATTTCATTACTGCAGATCCAGCTCCACCGGACAATGGTCGGAGCCCATGACAGATGTATGGATTTTCGCGTCTTTCAGACGGTCTCTGAGGCCTTCAGAGATTAGGAAATAATCAATCCGCCATCCCGCGTTCTTCTCCCTTGCTTTGAAACGGTAGGACCACCAGGAATACTCAACTTTATCCGGATACAAGTAGCGGTAGGTATCAATAAATCCCGCATTCAGCAGGCATCCAAATTTTTCTCTTTCCTGATCCGAAAATCCGGCGCTCTTGCGGTTAGTTTTCGGATTCTTCAGGTCAATTTCCTGGTGAGCGACGTTCATATCCCCACAGACGATCACAGGCTTCTGCTCATCCAGCTTCTTCAGATAGCCGCGGAATTCGTCCTCCCACTCCATCCGGTAGTCTAACCTGGCAAGGCCTTCTTGGGCATTTGGCGTATACACAGTCACAAGAAAAAAGTCTTTAAATTCCAGCGTAATCACGCGCCCTTCCTGGTCATGCTTTTCTATTTCCATCCCATACGCTACTGACAGCGGCTTTTCCTTCGTAAAGACAGCCGTGCCGGAATATCCCTTTTTCTCCGCATAATTCCAATACTGATGATATCCCTCAAGCTCCAGGCTGATCTGTCCCTCCTGCAGCTTACTCTCCTGTATACAGAAAACATCGGCATCCGCCTCTTCAAAATAATCCATAAATCCTTTTGTCACACAGGCGCGCAGGCCGTTGACATTCCATGAAATCAGTTTCATTCTGTCTCCTTTCTGAATCCGGGCATATTAAGGCTCCAGCACCCGGAACGTGGAAAAATCCGCTGAAGCCGGCCCGTGCAGTGGGATTTTCTCCTGTCTGCACCTTTCCAGGGCATCATAGATTTCTTCTGTTATAATCTCCCCAGGATAGATCAGCGGTATTCCCGGAGGATAAGGCGCTGCCATCTCACCGGCTATTTTTCCTTTCATTTCTTCCCAGGGAACCGTCCTTTTTCGGCGGAAATAGGCTTCTCTCGGCGTCATCACCGCTTCCGGTATATCCGGAAGCCTCGGATTCAGCTTCTTCAGTCTGCCCCGCTTCCTCCCTGCCAGAAGTGCAGCCTGTCCTGCCGCGCTCACCAGACGTTCGATTTCGCTGCGCTCATTTGCCCAGGTGATCACCGCCACGACATTTTCATAATCCGCCAGCTCCGTACTCACGCCTGAGTTAGTATAAAGACGTTCCTGCAACTCATAGCCGCCAATGCCCAGCCTGCGCCCGGAAAACACCAGACGGGTTCGGTCAAGTTCTGCACTTCTGTCCCCTGCTTCCCTCATGACAGAAAATCCCGGTATCCTCTCTAACCCTTCAGAAGCATCCAGCGACAGCTCCACCGCCCGCTCCATCATTGCCCTGCCGTTCATGGCCAGCTCATGCCGGGCGGCGTCCAGTGATGCCATCAGTACGTAAGAAGGGCTGGTGCTCATCACCAGCTTCAGGTTCTCATCTATCCGCTCCCTGTCTGCAAGATTACCCTTACAGTGTAAAAGAGAACTCTGGGTCATGCTGCCGGCAGTCTTATGAGTGCTCTGGGCACAGAGATCCGCACCCTGGAGCAGGGCGCCCTGGGGCAGCCTGTCTGAGAAATACAGATGAGAGCCGTGGGCTTCATCCACAAGGAGCAGCGCGCCTCTCTCATGACAAATCCCGGCAATTCGCCGGATATCGCTGCAGATCCCGTAATAGGTAGGGCTTACCAGGAACACCGCTCTGCTGTCCGGCTCTCTGCAAAACGCCTCCTCTACCGACTCCGGAGAAACATCTCCGAACACGCCCCAGTCCTCCTGATATCCGGGAGTGACCCATACGGGTACGGCCCCGCTTAAAATCAGTCCCATCAGTACCGACTTGTGGGCATTCCTGGGAACTATAATCTTCTCCCCAGGCCCCACCGCCGAAAGGATCATCGCCTCATTCCCGCAGGTTGTTCCGTTCACAAGAAACCAGCTCCAATCCGCTCCGTACAGCTCTGCCGCCAGCCGCTGTGCCTCCAGGATCGCTCCCTCCGGATGATGGAGATCGTCCAGCCCCTCAGCTTCCGTAAGGTCAAACCGGAAAACCCCGTCCCCCATCATATTTCGCAGCCTGCCGCTAATGCCCCTCTCATACCGGTGACCCGGAATTCTGAAAAAAGCAGGCCTATCCCTTTCAAACCGCTCCAGGGCATCCAGAAGCGGCGTCTGATTCTGATCCATCTCTCCTCCTGTCGCCTTCCCCGCCGGTCCTATCGCCAACTCCTCCGGCTGTTTTTTCCCCCATTGTAGCACCCGCCTTTTTAGCCTGTCAATCCAGAGCCATAAAATTACGGTTTTTGTGGCGAGGGGTGCGTGGATACCTGGACGAAAAGCAACGGGAGACCTCCCGCTGCTTTTCAGGCTGTTCCAGACGGTACAATGGCTCTCGCCAGAGAGGGAACCCCGATGGTCTCAGACGGTAGATTTTGATATGCAATAAAAAAATACTGGCGCCACCAGGCCACAATCAGCCAGTGATTACTGTCTGTAACCATACCGATGACACTTTCGGAGAACCTGGGTGAAGCGTTTTAGATCACCAGAAAGGTTCTCTTTTCCAGACTGAAAAGCGGATACTCCGGAGATCATAACCTTTTTTCCGGGTATCCGCTTTAAAAACATACAGTTATTTCACTTTTATTTCACGAATCCATCCTTTCGGCGCTTCAAGCCTTCCCATCTGGATTCCTGTCAGTGTATCATACAGCTTCCGGGTAACAGGGCCCATATCCTTCATGCCGCTGGGCAGGCAAATTTCCTTGCCGTGATCCACAATCTTGCCTACCGGAGAGATGACGGCTGCCGTGCCGCACAGGCCGCATTCTGCGAACTCATTTAATTCGTCCACATGTACCTCCCGTTCTTCTGTCTCCAGCCCCAGGTATTCTTTGGCGACATACATCAGTGAACGGCGGGTGATGGAGGGAAGAATCGTGTCTGACTTCGGGGTGACTACCCGGTTGTCTTTTGTGACAAACAGGAAATTTGCTCCTCCGGTCTCTTCGACTTTCGTCCTGGTGGCCGCGTCCAGATACATGTTCTCGTCATAGCCCTCTTCATGAGCAAGGGTAATCGCATAGAGGCTCATTGCATAATTCAGTCCCGCTTTGATGTGCCCGGTTCCGTGAGGCGCCGCCCGGTCGTAATCACAGACTTTAATGGTGATCGGTTTGGCCCCGCCTTTAAAATAGGGGCCAACAGGAGTGCCGAACATGCGGAATTGGTATTCATCCGCGGGCTTCACGCCGATTACCGGGTTGCTTCCGAACATATAGGGACGCAGATAAAAGGTTGCTCCGGACCCATAAGGCGGAACATAGGCAGCATTCGCAGCAACTACCTGATCCACCGCATCCAGGAAGCGCTCCTTCGGGAACACAGGCATCTGGAGCCTGACCGCCGAATTCTCCATCCGCTCGGCGTTCAGATCCGGCCGGAAGGTGACAATTCTTCCGTCTTCTGTCGTATATGCTTTTAACCCTTCAAAACAAGACTGGGAATACTGCAGAACTCCCGCGCATTCACTCATCACAACGTTAGCATCTCCGGTCATTGTGCCCTCATCCCATGCCCCATCTTTGTAGTTTGACACATATCTCTGGTCGGTCTGCATATATGCAAAGCTCAAGTTGCCCCAGTCAATGTCTTTTTTCTCCATAATAATGCTCCTTTCTTTCTATCCTGTCCCTGATGCTGCAGGACCTAAAACTAAATTTCGTATATTATACACCCATTCCGGACATTTTCCAACCTGCTTTTTACAGAAAACAATAATTTTACCGGAAACTTCCTTTGTTCGTTGCAATTCCCCCGCCCTTCTGATAAAATAGGAATAGCCGGATTCCGGCGTATCACAAACAAATGGATGTACAATCCACTGAAAGGAAAAAATTATGAGCGACGAACTGAAAGCAACAGGCTCTTGCAGCGGCGACTGCAGCTCTTGTGGGAGCGACTGCGGCAGCGATATTGATCTTGACCAACCCACTGTAACCCTGACACTGGACGACGACACAGAAGTCACCTGTGCAGTCATCAACATCTTTCCGGCGGGTGACAGACGATACATCGCTCTGCTGCCGCTGAACGAGAATGGCCAGAACGAAGAGGGGGAAGTATATCTCTACCGTTTCTACGAGGATGATAAGGGCAACCCCAACCTGGAAAATATTGAATCGGATGAGGAATATGAACTGGCAGCGGAAGCATTTGATGAGATGATGGATGCAGCCGAATTCGATGAGATCGAAGAAACAGAGCAGTAAAACGATTACCTTTTAGAGACAAACCAATGCTTGACAATTGAAGCAGCATATTGTATAGTGTCTCTGTATTAGGCATAGCCTCGATCCACGTTTGTTAGGGAAAATATCCCTGGCAAGCGTGGTTTTTTTGTGAAATTATATGTAATCAGCGGGAGGTTTTGAGATGGACAGAAAACACCATTTATTGCAGGCACTGTCAGCTTTCTTATGGGTTGCGGCAGGTAATTTTCTATACGCTCTGGCGGTAAAATTATTTCTTCTGCCCGTAGGCTTCGGAACCGGAGGATCAACCGGCATCGCCCTGACCGTAAACCATTTTCTGGGCATTCCGGTCACGCAATTTGTACTGTTTTTCAATGTGTGCATGCTGGTCATCGGATACTTTGTATTTGGCCGGCAATTCGCCGCCACAACGCTTGCCAGCACGTTCCTCTATCCGCTTTCACTGGAGCTGCTAACCCGGCTGCTGGGTGACTGTGTGCTGACAGAAGACCCGGTGCTTTGCACTCTTTTTTCCGGGCTGGGCATTGGAATTGCTCTCGGAATGGTGATCCGGTCGGGGTCTTCTACCGGGGGAATGGATATTCCGCCTCTGATCCTGCAGAAATATTTCCGGGTTCCTGTTTCCGCCGGCATGTATGCCTTTGACGTGTGTATTTTGCTTGCCCAGGCTCTCTTCCGGCCGGCGGAAAACATTCTGTACGGCATCCTGCTGGTGCTCATCTATACCATCGTGCTGGATAAAGTACTGATAATGGGAACTGCCAGAACTGAAATAAAAGTCATCAGCGCCAGATCTGATGAAATACGGCAGGCAATTCTGCAGCAAATTGACAGGGGCGTGACCGTAATAGACGGAGAAGGCGGTTACCTGCACAACAAAACCCAGATCGTATTAAGCATTGTATCAAGACGCGAGCTCCCGAAAGCTGAGAAGCTGATCCGGTCTATCGATCCGGAAAGCTTCATGGTCATAAGCCATGTCAATGAAGTGCGGGGACGGGGATTCTCCCTAAATAAAATGTACCAATAGGGAAGACACGCAGTATACGCGGAATTCAGCGTACCCCGGTGCTTCCAAAACCTCCCCGGTTCTCACCCTCAAGTCTGCATTCTTCAAAGGTGATCACCGGCTGATGCCTCATCAGGCGGAACTGGCAGATCCTGTCGTTCACATGGATCACAGTATCTCTCACCGCATATACAGGCATCCTCCACCAGTCCCCAGGGCCGCAGTACGTCTCGTCGATCACGCCCATATGATTGGTCTGAAGGATTCCAAAATTCTTAAACGTGCTGCTTCTGGGGACGATGTGCGCTTCATAGCCCTCCGGAAGCTGCATCGCAACCCCCAGATGAACCAGGCGGAATTCTCCGGCCTTCAGTTCCACTTCTTCAGCCGCCCGCAGGTCGATCCAGTCTGACTTCCCATCAATATAACAAAGCCTCTCAATTGTATCATTCAAATACTGTATTTTTATTTTCTCCATGAGCCTCTCCTTTCAGCCTTATCACGCATGCAGCACAATCTGCCCCAACTGCAGAGTCTTCTTCACATCAATGACTCTCTGATTCGCGCTGCCCTTCCATTCCAGTGTCACGTCCCGTTCTTCCAGAATATATCTTCCGTCTACGATCACATCCACAAACGCTGCAATCTCCAGATCCCGGATCTCCTCCCAACGGTACCCTGTATAGAGCCAGATCGTCTTATCCGGGTATTTCTGCCGGATCTCCTTCGCCAGACTGGTTATCTCTCCGCGGTTACTCTCGAACAACGGATCCCCTCCAGAAAATGTCACTCCCTCAATATAGTCTTTTTCCAGCTGCGCGAACAGCTCCTCCTTCGCCCGCCCGTCAAAAAGCAGGCCTCCGTCCGGAGCCCAGGTGACAGGATTCTGACATCCTCTGCAATGGTGGGAACAGCCCGCCACCCAGAGTACGGTCCGCAGCCCGTCCCCGTTCAGCATATCGTCTTTTGTTATGTCATGATACCGCATCATGTAACTCCTTTCATTTGATGAAAGCTTGCAAAGCAAGCTTATACGCCTGCGGCCGGCCGGTTTGGCAATTCGGCTCCGCGTAATAAAAACGGGGCCGCCCAAACCTATAAGTAACAGCGGGCAGCCCCATCCGGGATTCCATTTCCTGAATTTATTTCTCTTCCTTCGGAACGTCTTTGATACTGAAGCTGATCCGGCCCATCTTATCCTTGCCCAGGCAGACCACTTTCACAATATCTCCGAGGGTCAGCACATCCTCGACACGGTTAATCCGCTCTTTGGCGATCTTGGAGATGTGAACCATCCCTTCCTTACCAGGAGCGAACTCCAGAAATGCTCCAAATTCTTTAATGCTGACAACTTTGCCTACGAATATCTGACCTGCCTCAAAATCTGTCGTAATAATCCGGATATCCTCTACTGCCTGATCCATCATCGCCTGGTCGGTACCGCAGATGGAGACAGCTCCAGTGTCATCAATATCAATCTTCACACCAGTCTGGTCGATGATCGCGTTAATCGTCTTGCCTCTCTGTCCGACCACATCTCCGATCTTCTCCGGATCAATCTTAATCTGGATAATCTTCGGCGCATATTCGTTGACAGCCGGGCGCGGAGCCGGTATTGTCTTCTCCAGAACCTCTGTCAGAATATACTCTCTGGCTTCCTTACATTTTGCAATGGCCTCTTCCACAATGGCGCGGGTCAGGCCATGGATCTTAATGTCCATCTGAATCGCGGTGATTCCTTCATGGGTACCGGCCACCTTAAAGTCCATATCACCGAAGAAATCCTCAAGCCCCTGGATATCCGTCAGCACCAAATAATCATCATCGCTGTCTCCGGTCACCAGGCCGCAGGAGATGCCTGCCACTGCCTTCTTGACCGGCACGCCTGCCGCCATCAGTGACATGGACGATGCGCAGACAGAAGCCTGTGACGTAGAACCGTTTGATTCAAAGGTCTCAGATACTGTCCGGATCGCATAGGGGAATTCAGCTTCACTCGGCAGCACCGGAAGCAGAGCCCGCTCTGCGAGCGCTCCGTGGCCGATCTCACGTCTTCCCGGCCCGCGGGACGGTTTTGTCTCTCCTACGGAATAGGACGGAAAATTATACTGATGCATATACCGCTTTCCTGTTTCATTGCCATCCAGCCCGTCCAGTCTCTGCGCTTCCGACAGCGGAGCCAAAGTTGTCACAGTACAGATCTGAGTCTGTCCACGGGTGAACATGGCGGAACCATGGACTCTCGGGATGATATCAACCTCCGCAGCCAGCGGACGGATCTGGCGGATCGAACGGCCGTCCGGACGCTTGTGATCTTTCAGGATCATCTTCCGGACTGTTTTCTTCTGATATTGATAAATTGCTTCGCCCAGCACGGCAAGCCATTCTTCATTCTCAGCAAAAGCCTCTTCCAGCTTCGCGGTGATCTGGCGGATATTCTCCTCCCTCACCTGCTTCTCATCGGTGAATACAGCCTCTTCCATCTCGGCGGGCGGTACAATCTCTTTGATAGCTGCAAACAGCTCTTCCGGAATCGCACAGCTCTCATAGGAATGCTTCTCCCTGCCGCATTCTGCCACGATGGTATCGATGAATGCGATAATCTCTTTGTTGACCTCATGCGCCATATAGATGGCTTCGATCATCTTGTCCTCTGACACCTCGTTGGCTCCGGCCTCAATCATGATTACTTTATCCCTTGTGGATGCCACGGTCAGCTTCAGATCAGAAACTGCATTCTGGTCCAGCGTAGGATTCACAATCAGCTCACCGTCAATCATACCGATCAGCGTCGCCGCACAGGGGCCGTCAAAAGGAATATCTGAAATCGTTGTGGCAATAGAAGACCCCAGCATCGCCACCACCTCCGGATTACACTCCGGATCTACAGACATTACCAGGTTATTCAGAGTCACGTCATTCCTGTAGTCCTTTGGGAACAGCGGGCGCATCGGGCGGTCAATCACTCGGGAGGTCAGAATCGCATGCTCGCTGGCCTTGCCCTCTCTTTTGTTAAATCCGCCTGGGATTTTACCGACTGCATACATCTTTTCCTCATACTCTACAGAAAGGGGGAAGAAATCGATCCCGTCCCTGGGCTTGTCGGATGCAGTCGCCGTACACAGAACGGTAGTATCCCCGTAATGCATGAACGCGCAGCCGTTCGCCTGTTTTCCTACTCTTCCGATGTCTACAGAAAGCTTCCTTCCCGCCAGATCCATCGAATAGGTCTTGTAATTGTTGACCAGTTCCGTGGAAAATGTTTTGTTGTCTTCCATCTGTTTCTCCTTAAATTATAAATATATTTTCACCTGGCATGAGACCCGAAACAACTGAAAAACGCACCGCGCCGGATGCGCTTTTCAGTGGTCCCGGATATGACTCCTGCCAGGAGAATGATCTTTTTCAGAGTGAAACAGGGCGGAAATTCTCCGCCCTGAAAACTTGCAATTATTTACGGATGCCTAATTTTTCAATTAAAGCACGATATCTTTCAATATCTGTTTTCTTCAAAAAGTCCAGAAGACCACGTCTCTTACCAACCATCTTCAGCAGACCACGTCTGGAATGATGATCCTTATGATTCGTCTTAAGATGCTCGGTCAGCTCCTGAATCCTCGCTGTCAGGATCGCTACCTGTACCTCCGGTGAACCAGTGTCTCCTTCTGTTCTTGCGTATTCCTGGATAATTGCCTGTTTCTTGTCCTTTGCGATCATAATTGATTGCCTCCTTAAAATTTTATAAACGCCATTGATTAAGAAACGGTCGGAGTGTCCGGATTCTGAATCAAGGCTGATCTCATACTGTTTTACTATATCATAAGCGGACAGGATTGTAAACTGTTTTTTCGTTTCCACACTCATATCCCGACATGCGCCTGCCTTTTTATTTGACGTTTCTTCCAAATCATCCGAAACAAATACAGCAACAGCAGCAGCACCCAGGAAAAAGCCTCTGCGTAAGCGATTACCATATTTCCAAACAGGGCTGCAAGTGCATAGGATGCAGCGATGCGGAAGCCCAATGACAGAATTCCGGCAATGCTGGAATAGAGAACATCCCCCAGCCCCTCCAGATATCCCCGCATGGCATTCGCCAGTCCATAGAACACATAGAAGCCGGCGATCCGCCGGAAAAACTGTGTTCCAATTTCAGCCGCAGCCGCTCCTGCGCCAAAAAGCGCAATTAAATGTCCTCCCGTCGGAATAATCAGCAGCGTTAACAGCAGCGATACCACGGTCATCATAGCCGTACCTACTGCGAATATTTTCCTGGCCTTTTTGCCGTCTCCTCCACCATGGCTCTGGGCAGTCATCGTAGAAATCCCGGAGCCCAGGTTGATGATCGGAAGCAATATGATGGAATCCACCCGATACGCCGTGGTGACAGCCGCCACGGTCTGCGTGCCAAAACCATTCATAAAATTCTGCAGCAGCAGGCTTCCAAAAGCACTGACGCTGGACTGTATCATGGGCGGCAGTCCGAAATGGACGCCCTGCCTCAGCGCTCTTCTGCATATCACCCGTTTTCCCAGACGATAACGGAGTAAGGGATATTTTTTCACCGCATAGATGATCAGAAATGCGGCCATGGCCGCCTGTGAGAGAACAGAGGCTGCCGCCGCTCCTTCCACCCCCCAATGCAGGAAGGCCACGAACAAAATGTCTAACCCAACATTGATGGCTGAGGAAAAAAGGATTGCCAGGAAAGGCGCCCGGCTGTCACCGATCCCGCGAAGCGCGGCGGCATAGACATTATACACAGCAAGAAAAGGGATGCCCGCAAAAATAATCTTCAAATAGCTCCCCGCCAGCAGCACCGTATCCCGAGTGGTGTGGAGCAGGCCGAGAAGTGGAAAAGCCGCCGCAATCCCCAGGGCTGAAAGTATTATAAATACACCGCCAAATACTATGGAAAACGTAGATAATATCTCAGGAATGTGTTCTGTCTCACCGCTGCCGTATTTCTGCGCGAACAGTATGGATAGCCCCAATGTAAATCCAGTGACCGCCATCAGATAAAAATTAATCACCGTAGTAGTGGCCCCGACAGCTGCCAATGCCAGCTCGCCCACCACATTCCCTACAATAAAAGCATCCGCCCAGTTATAGAGCTGTTGCAGCACTCCGCTCAGTATGAGCGGTAAGCTGAACTTTATCAGAATATATGCAATGCTTTCTGAGCAGCCTTCCCTGCTTGTAAATCTCATTCTTCTCACCCCTGCCGCTGTAACTAAACTTTGACGGCACCATGTTTGCCTACCTCCATAAATAAAAAAACCGTATGCAAATATAGCCTTGCATACGGTAGGTGCTCACCCGGTAACACTAAAGTATGTTTATACGATATCAAACTCCAGCAAATTTTACAAGCATTTTTTCATAGATTGTTTCTGAACCTGCATTCTCCTTCAGCCTCATAGCACTGCCTTCCTATCAGTACTGTCGCGCCTATCCCTTCCGGCAGCTTTAACCGGTACTCGTCTCCCTGCCTGCATATTTCTATTCTTCCTTTCGGACTTTCCAGCCATACTGTTACCCATTCAATTTCCTCTGTAAAATTAGGTTTCAGAACCAGATGCCGGAACCCAGGCTGTACTCCTTCCAGGGAGATCCCTGCCAGTGCCTGATAAAACCATTTTGCGATCCCGGATCTCATATGATGGTTTAATGAACCTCTCTTTCCATCCCAATGTTCCCACAGAGTCGCGCCCCCCTGTTCAGTCATATACACCCATCCGGGGCACTCCGGCTGAAGTGCCGTACGCAGGGCTTCTGAAAAATAACCGTACCGCGTGAGTTCTTCCAGCATATAGACAGAACTGAAAATTCCCGTACCAGCCCTGTACTGATTTTCTCCCAGAAGCGCCGCAAGTTCCGCCGCCCACCTTTTAGCCTCAGCCTTTGAGCCGGCAAGATCAAAATGAAGCGCCGATGCCAAATAGCTGATATTTCTGTCCTGTCTGACGCCATATTCCCTTCGGAGAGCTTTCCTGGCAGATTCCGCCTGCTCTTTGTATATTTCAGCTTCCCGGTACTTGCCCAATGCACAGCTGATCTGACTCATGAGCTGTTGTATCTCTTTCAGGTGTCCCGTCAGCATCATCCCGTCCGGACAGACCGGAACTCCCTCCATCGGCAGAAAATCTCCCAGCCCGCTTTCACAAATACCCTTTTCATCACAAATCCAGGGCAGGTAATCCATATATTTTTTCATAGCGGGATACCAGCGCTTCAGCCATCCTGTTTTTCCTGTGTATACGTAAAGCGCCCATGGTATGCGGAACAACGCGCCATCCCAGGTAGGGCCGCTCTGAAAATTATAGCCGTATACGCTTGTAGGCGCTATACATGGCAGCTGTCCGCTGGGCCATTGACAATCCGCAACAGCATCCAAATAATGCCTGTAGATTTTTTCCATATCAAACTGCAGCAGAGCCTGTTCGCAAGAGGCATGAGCATCTCCCAGCCATCCGTTTTTCTCTCTGTGGGGACAGTCTGTGATCGTATGGTGCAGATTACTGAGTGTCGAATTCCGGACAGCTTCCATAATTCGGTTCACGCGGCTGTCAGAACACTGAAACCCTCCTCTCTCCTTTACGTAAGTATGAAAGCTGCGGGCTGTTACGTTTTCAATTCTGCATTCCCCTCTGACTTCTGCATAACGGAACCCTTTATATGTAAAATCGCTCTGAAACACTTCCGGCCCTGCCCCTGACAGCGTGTACTCATCCACTTGTATCCTGGGAATCTCCGGATGACGTTTGATCCACCTTTGATCAATTTTGCCATCTTCATTCAGACGTTCACCGTATATTACCGCCAGTTTACTGCCCTTTTCCCCACTGACAGTGATTCTGACATCTCCCGCCATATTTTTCCCAAAATCATACACCCGGCCCAACACGCGCTTCGGCTGCAAATATTCTTCAATCCGGATCGGAGGAATCGTCTGTTCCTTCAGCTGTCCGCCTGGTCCCTTGGCAATAACTGCGGGAAGATATTCCTCTTCTTCTCTGGATGCATCATAGGACACTCCCAGCCTCAGAGAGTTAAACACCCACCTGCTTCCGCGGCATTTCCAATCCTTACCTGATGCCAGCAGCACTTTCTCCTTAGTCAGCAGCTGGCACAGAAGCACCGGCCGCATTTTCCAGGACGCATGTTCAAAATCAAAGCTGTCCTCCCCCGGTTCGTGAAACCAGCCGTTCCCCACCGTCACTTCTAAAATATTTCTACCTTCTTTCAGCAATGCAGATACTGGATACCTGTTATAATAAACAGATTTCGTATAATTGGAAAACGCGGGCTGCAGCAGCGCGTCTCCCACCCTCACCCCGTTGAGCCTGGCTGAATAAAATCCCAGGCCGCTAATCTCCAGAACAGCCCCGCCGGGAATTCGGTCCAGCAAAAATTCCCCAAGAAATTCCGGAGCTGTATTTTCTCCGCACCAGGGACATTCTATCCATTTTCCGAACCACAATTTCCGCATATTTCTTTGCTTCTCCTTCTCCTGTACATTCATGGCTGCTCTGCAAAATGACAGGCCACCAGATGTTTTTCATCAGTTTTTAACGGCTTCAATTCCGGCTCCCGCCGGGTACAGATTTCGCGGCACTGCTCACAACGCGTGTGGAACCGGCACCCGGCAGGCGGATTCGCGGGCGAAGGTACGTCCCCTTTCAGAATAATACGCCCGCGGCGTTCCTGCAGCACCGGAGATGGTACAGCCGATAGCAGCGCTCTGGTATATGGATGCACCTGGCGGCGGTACAGCTCCCCAGAATCTGCCAGCTCCACAATTTTCCCCAGATACATAACAGCCACACGGTCGCTCATATACTGGACTACGCTGAGATCATGTGCGATGAAAATATATGTGAGCTGAAATTCTCTCTGCAGCTTTCTCATAAGATTCATGAGCTGAGCCTGTATCGAAACATCCAACGCCGAAACAGGTTCGTCACATACCATCATTTCCGGATTTAACGCCAGAGCCTTCGCGATACATATCCTTTGCCTTTGGCCTCCCGAAAATTCATGTGGATAGCGGTACATGTAATCCGGCTGCAGATTCACAGTCTCCAGTGCGCGGGCGATTTTTTCTTTTCGTTCCCTCCGGTCTCCGATCCCATGTATCCTCATGGGCTCATCAAACGCATGATATATATTCATTCTCGGATTCAGAGATGCATAAGGGTCCTGAAAAACCATCTGAACACGCCTGCGGGCGGAAAAGCTCTCCCGTTTATCCAGAGACAGAACATTCTTCATCCCTATTTCCTGTTCGTTTAAAAATATTTTACCTTCTGTCGGTATATGAAGCCTTACGATACATTTGCCCAGAGTACTCTTCCCGCACCCGGATTCACCCACCAGCCCCAGCGTCTCTCCTTTATAAATGGAAAAAGAGACATCATCCACAGCTTTTACATAACCGACAGTCTTTTTCAGCGCCCCGCGGCTGATCGGATAATATTTTTTCAGATGCTCCACCCTCATTAATTCCTGATGCTTCTGTTTCTGAATCATAGTTAGCTCTCCTTATATCTCAGACACCTCACCTGATGGCCATCCGCCATGCATATAACCTCTGGCATCTCCTGCCAGCAGCGCCCGCAGGCTGACCCGCACCGTTCCACAAATTCACAGTGCCTGAAGACTGTCGATGCGTCCGGGGTTGCGCCTGGTATTGTCATCAGCTCTCTGTCCCTGTCCATGCCGATCACCGGCACGGAACGCATCAACGCTTTTGTGTAAGGATGAAGAGGGTTTTCGAAAATCTGCTCTAATGTGCCATATTCTACCACCTTCCCCAGATACATGACAGCCACTTCTTCGCAGGCCTCAGCTACAATCCCCATATTGTGAGTGATCAGGACAATAGAAGTCCCGTGTTTTCTCTGCATATCTTTCATCAGCTCTAAAATCTGGGCCTGTATAGTAACATCCAAAGCGGTCGTCGGCTCATCTGCAATCATGATCCGTGGATTGCAGATCATTGCAATGCCGATCATGACTCTCTGTTTCATTCCCCCAGAAAACTGATGTGGATATTCCCCGCACCTCCTTTCCGCATCCGGAATGCCAAGCTCTTCCAGCATGGCGACAATCCGTTTCTTCCTCTCCCCTTTCGTAAGCTTCTCATGGCGGATCAGATTTTCTTCCATCTGCCTCCCCACAGTATAAACCGGATTCAGAGATGACATAGGATCCTGAAAAATCATAGAGATTTCCTTGCCCCTCAGACTCCTCATCATTTTCCCGTTCCGTTTCAGCTGTTCCAGCCTTATATCCCCTTTCGGCCCATGGTAAATTACACTTCCGCCGGTAATATTCCCTGATCTGGGCAGAAGCTGCATAATTGAATGAGCGCTCGCGCTTTTCCCACAGCCGGATTCTCCGACAATTCCAAGAGTTCTGCCTTTTTTCAATTCAAAGCTCACATCGTTGACCGCGTTAACGATTTTTCTGCCTACTCTAAATTTTGTCTGCAGATGCTTCACCTGCAAGATCACATCCTGATTCATATTCACCACCCGCCTTTATGTAGGGTCCAGTACGTCCCGAAGTCCATCCCCCAGAAAGTTAACTCCCAGCACAAACAGAGAGATTGCCACACCCGGCCCGATCCACATAACCGGGTAATTCTGTATCACTGTCAGATTTTTTGCCGCATTCAGAATATTGCCCCAGGTGGGAATATCCGCAGGTACCCCGATATTCAGAAAGCTGAGCGCAGACTCCTGCAGAAGATATCCGGCAGTTAAAAGTGTTACATTGACGATCACCGGTCCAATGGTATTCGGAAGCATATGTCTGAACATGATAGAACTGTTACCGATCCCATTAGCACGACAGGATTCAATGAAAGGCTCCTCCTTCAGTGAAAGTATCCGGCTTCTTACAAGGCGATAGATGCTGGTCCAGCCCGTCAGGGCGAAAATCAAAATCAGATTTCCAATCCCCTGACCTACAAATCCCACAAGTATAAATATCAGCAAGGTCTGTGGAAAGGCTGTAAATATTTCAGAAATATACACAATAACAGCATCTAGCCTTTTGCCAAGATATCCTGAGATGCATCCGAGAACCACACCTATGACCGCGGTAACCGCAGCGCTTACAAATCCCACAAAGATAGACACCCTTCCCCCGTAAAACAGCCTGGTCAGCAAATCACGGCCCAGCTGATCGGTTCCCAGCAGATGAGCCCCGGACGGAGCCTGATACCGGTTGGCAGTGTCCAGCGCATTTGGGTCATAAGGTGTCAGGACCGGCGCCAGCAGAGACACAACCAGAATCAGAATAATTAATATCAAACCAATTATGGCGAGACGGTTTGTCATAAATTTATAAATATTTCTTTTTGCCAGATCTGATTTAGCTGCTCTTCCGGCCTTCTGCTTCTTCATATTCATCCTCCTCTTAGCCCTCAAACTGTACTCTGGGATCCAGTAGGGCTGTAATTATATCCGACAGAAAGCTTACCAGGAGGATCACGGCGGCTATAATGAAGGTAGACATCATGACCACCGGCATATCTCCTCCAGATATGGCGCTCAGCAGCATATTGCCCATTCCCGGATAATTAAACACACTTTCTATTACGACCGTCCCGCTCACGAGAATTGGGATCCGGAATACAATGATTACCATAATCGGAATCAGCGCATTCCGAAAGCCGTGCTTGAGATTCACACTAAATTCGGACAGCCCTTTACTTCTGGCCGTTTTTATGTAATCCTTATTCAGTACATCCAGCATGGAACTTCTGGTAAAGCGCATGAGCGTGGCCGTATAGGAAATCCCAAGGCACAAAACTGGAAGCACCAGATATTCGATCCGCTCATAAAAAGCCTCCTGTCCCGGAGCCATTCTCCCTCCTGTGGGAAACCATTTCAAATGGATGGCAAAAATCAGGATGGCCGCCATGCCCAGAAAAAATTCCGGTACTGACACTCCGATCATCCCCAAAAAGCTGCTGGCATGATCAAAAGCCGTATTCTGTTTGACCGCCGCCAGAAAACCCAACGCCAGCCCGAAGACCGTAGCGACCAGAAGCCCCAGACCTGCCAATTCCAGAGTCGCCGGCAGCCTTTGCGCCAACATCTGGCCAATACTGCTGCCATTCACCTGACTGTATCCGAAATCTCCCCGCAGCATCTTTCCCATCCAGGTCAGATACTGCACCGGCAGAGGGTCATTGAGTCCCAGACTCTCACGCAATTCCTCCAGCTGTGCCGGGGACATATTCGCGTACGCATCCGGTGAAATCGTCCGAGTTATGGGATCCCCGGGAACCATCTGCAAGCCGACGAATATTATCAGAGAAATAATCAGTAATTTCGGAATCAGAGAAATCAGCCTTTTAAAAAAATACTTTGTCATACAACAATCCTTTCCTCGAAACAGCCCGGAAATCTTCTCCCGCACAGGCCTTTTGCATTTCACCTGATATGTTTCAACTATTCTCTGAGCAGCTCCCAGTTTTCAAAGTGATATTCTCTCTGCTGCTGAAGATCCACATCAAATACGCTCATGTCCATTTTCAGCTTCGCGGTATTTACAAGTACGACCTTGTTCAGCGCATAGATATCAGAATCATAGCAATTCTGCACATCGGCAAGCTGCAGCTTATCTCCGAGCACTTTCTTTTCTGTCTCATCCGAGCTTCCGATATATTCTTTATATAGCTTTCCAAATATTTCATTTCTCTCTTCGACATCACCGAAAATTTTATCTACATTCGCTCCGTCTGGCACAATATAATAATAACCCAGTACGGGGTCAGCCTTATCTCCGCCGGCACAGTACATAATATCCCAGTTTTTTGTCTCGAATATCTGAGTCGCCGTATCACCGGTAATCAGGAAAGGCTCACAGACAATTCCTGCCTCGGCAAAATTCTGTTTTATGATTTCCATAATATCAACCGTTGTCTGGTCATCATAATAATACAGAAGTCTGACAGGTCGGCTGTAATCAAAGCCAGCCTCATCCAGCATTTTCTTAGCCTCTTCCACGTTTCGTTCAAAGATCGGGATATCCGCATTATACGCAGCGCTGCCCGGATTGATAATACTTGAAAGGGCCACCGCCTGTCCGTTGTACATACCCGCAATCGTCTCCTTATCAATCAGAAGATTCATTGCCTGACGCACTTCCGTTTTCAGCATGTCATCATTATACTTTCCGTCCTGGCTTTCGCCGCTGGTATTAAAGCGTAACTGGCGTACATAACTGGATGGAATCATAACGGATTCCATATCCGTATTCTGACTTACAATATTGTCCGCTGTTGCCTTATCATTAACGGCATTTCCAAACGCATAATCAATTTCTCCAGCTGCACAGGCAGCTACAATCGCATCGTTTCCTCCGGTGGCATAGCTGGTAAACAACACATTCTTAATGGCGGCCCTGGGGCCATAATATGTCTCATTACGCACTGCTGTAAAATAGTTCGGAAAAGATACCTCATCGATCTGATAGGCCCCACACCCCACAGGTCTCTTCCAATAATCTTCATAAGTCGCCACTTCGCTCAGAGCAACGCCTTCAAAACAATGTTTTGGCAGTATCTGAAGAGAACAAAGTCCCAGAAGCAGCGTGTTATCCGGCTGGGTCAGCTGCACAGTCACTTGATTTCCATCCACTGTAACGCCGCTGATGCTTTCACTGGTACCTCCTTTTACCTCGGCGGCTCCCTGAACGCTGGTAAAATAATTTGGATACATGGCTTTTGCATCAGCCAGGTACGCGTTCATTGAAAATAAGACGTCTTCGCCTGTAACAGCTTCTCCGTCATGCCATTTAGCCTGATCTGACACATTAAATGTATAAGTCATCTGATCATCGCTGATTTCAACTTCAGCAAGTTTCGGAATGTAGCTCATGTCGGTGTCCATTTTGATCAGCGTGTCAAATATCATCTGTGAGAACATGCACTGATCTTCATCCCAGGGACACTGGAACATCGTATCGGTACCATTGGAAGCAAACCATATAAGCTTTAAAGTCCCCGTCTCATTATAATTTACTGCTTCTGCACCAGCCATGCCGGAAGATTCCTGCTGCTCCGAGCCGGAGTTTGTCGGGCTTGAACTGCTGCTTCCTCCATCCGCAGTTTTCCCGCAACCACTCAGTGCCATGCCCGCCATGACTGCCGCCATAAAAATTGAAACTATTTGTTTGCGCATATCTCTCCTCCTTATTATTCCTGTGAATCCAGACGCTTGGTTTACCCGGGTACCATCCTCTGGTCTTGCTGGTAACTGCAGTTTATAAAATTCTTTTTTTAAAATCAATCATCAAATCAAAATCCATTAATATTTCGGAACAAATAGTTAGATATTATACTTTTTTCTTTCTATATTATATTGAATTTTAACTTTCTATTCGTTATTATAGTTTTAATGATTACCATCCTACGGGGGCCTGAAAATGAAATCTTTTTCAAAAATAAAGCAGAAATACTCTGATTTGTCTTTTCCCAAAAAGCTTTCCCTTTCCATGATCCTAATCACCTGTCTAATAGCCGTTTACTTGACAATTTTTGCGTTTTTTTCCGCTGCCTATTTATTCCAGCAGTTCTCCACGGAGCTTGCAGATTCCTATGCCTCCAATATCTGTAGACAGCTAGAAAATTATTTTTCAGATGTTACCCAGACAGCCACCAACATCATTCAGCTTTCTTCCCTCCGGGAATGCGGAAATATTGTGCTTCCGGAACAGGAGGCCTCCGTCACAGCTAAACTGCGTTCCGACCTGCAGCCCCTGCTATTGTCCGCCAACGCAAACTATGGAATACATTTCTCGGTACTGAATGTCTACTTCAAAAATGGATATAATTACTCACATTATCAGGCTTCTCTGCCTTTTGAAGATTATTATGGCTGTGAAGCTTATTATACAGACGCAGGATATCTGGACGCCTCTTACCCGCATGCTCAATATACAGACATCCTGGTCAAAAATTCAGGCAGAAATACTCGTTATATCCTTCTGTATCTTCGGCCAATCTATTCTTCAGAAACCTATGAACAGGTTGGATTTCTGCTCTGCGGAATTGATGAAACAGACTTCCTTTGCTACTACGACACGCTGGCTTCGGACGTGATGCTTTTGGAAAACGGCCATTATATCGTCTCACACAATGCAAAACGGGATGACATTGGAACCAGCTATATTCCAGACAAAACTGAGTCCAAAGGTGATTATATCCTTCATCAGATCACACACACAAATCTGTCCCTGCTGATCCCCAACAGCTATTATAGTGCCGTCGGAAAGAACCATATCCTTATGTTCAGTTTTTCCATGGTTCTGATTATTACCGTTGGAATTTTAATGGCAGTTATTTTTTCACACAAATTTTCAAAAACATTATCTGATTCCGTCCTTGCTCTGCGCAATTTTATCATCCAGGTAACAAAAGGTGACATTAACGCCCGTTTTACCACCAGCGCAAAAGATGAAATAGCATTTCTGGGCAATCACATAAATGCCATGCTGGATCAAATACAGGCTTCTATCCGGCGTGAGGACGAACTGAAAAAGACAGGTGAATTATTAGAACTTCGGCTGATGCAGTCTCAGATTAACCCACACCTGCTATATAACACGCTGGATTCCGCACTGTGGCTGATGGAAAGTGATCAGAAACCTCAGGTCCTGGACCTGCTGGCAAACTTGAGCAGCTTTTTCCGTCTCTCGCTGTCAAAGGGCTCTTTCCTGATCCCACTCAAAAATGAATGCCGCCTTCTGGAAAATTATATCGCCATTCAGCGTCTGGCCCATAACCGAAATATTCAGTTCCAAATTGTTTCATCCATAGCCTGGAGTGACATCCCTGTGATCAAATTCACATTGCAGCCCATCATTGAAAATAGTATTATCCATGGATTCTTTGGTTATGACTCGGCCAGAATTGAACTGTGGATTGATAGGGACGAAGCAGGAATAGTGACTATTTCCGTCTATGATTACGGAATAGGTCTGCTGCCGGAAGACCTTGTATCCGTACAGGCCGGCCTGGAATGTTATCCGCCTCCCGACGGCATGAGACATTTTGGCCTGTACAATATTAATCGCCGAATCAAGAACTATTTCGGCGAGTCTTTTGGACTTACGATTGACAGCGAATTCGGCGAATATACGAAAGTTACTTTGCGCTTTCCGGAGCTGCATCCGGACAAAGCATCGCCGAACAGCTCTGAAGAAAGGAGCGCTCTATGTATAAAGTAATGATTATTGACGATGAACCGACCATCCGAGAACGGCTAAAAAATATTATCAACTGGAAAGAACTTTCTCTGGCTTTTTCCTGTGAAGCTGGAGACAGTAATACAGCCAGAGAACTTTTTTTCCTGCACCGCCCATCTATTGTAATTACAGATATCAACATTCCTCTCATTTCCGGCCTGGAACTGTGCAGAGAATTTGCCCAGGTCTATCCGGATACGCGTTTTATAGTAATCACCGGATACAACGATTTTGAATACGTGAAATCTTCCGTTGCTCTGGGGGCAGTGGACCTGATATCCAAGCCAATTATGAAAGATGAGATCAACCAGAGCCTCCGGAAAGCGACTGACTATTTCCGTTCACTGTTCCAGACACAGGAAAAAATGCAGGCTCTGAAAAAAGTGCTGCGTGAAAACCAGTCTCTTCTTCTGGACCGCCATATTTCACGCCTGTTTTATTCTCCCCAGGCGGCTTCGGCTCAGAGCATACTGTCCTCTCTTGAGAAACTGGGCCTGGATATTCAGGGCCGCCATTATTTTGTCCTGATCCTCAGCCCGGACTGGAACACCTTTCCCGCTGATTTCGACCGTGACTTGATACTGTCCTCCATCCAGAACATCGGCGACGACTTCATGGATAATGGGCGCTACCACCATTATGCATTTTGCGACAGCCATTTCAACCTTAATTACCTGATCAGCTGGAACCTTTCCCCCTCCAACGATCATCTGGAGCAGCTTTCCAACAATATCCGTGACCGGATCTGGCTTTATTACCACGCTTCCATACACGGCGGGATCAGTCTGTCCACCCGCAGCCTGTCGGAAATCCACACGCTATGGATACAGGCATGGAATTCTTGTAAATACAGCTATCAAATGGACGATTATCCTATCCTTAATTACCAGAACCTAAAACAGCTGCCCCACCGGCTGAAGAATCCGCTCACTTCTTTTACTCCGGAATCAGAACGAAAACCAGGCGCCACTCAGACTGTGCGCCAGAACCGCCTTATTGCTTCAGCAAAGCACTATATTCAGGAACATCTGTCTGACCAGAATCTGGGCCTCTCTGCTGTTAGCGAAAAAATTGGTCTGTCTTCCATCTATTTCTGTAATCTTTTTCACAAAGAAGTGGGAATCAGTTTCAATGAATATCTGAATAATGAACGGATAAAAAAAGCCCGGCAGCTTCTGGCTGATCCTTCTCTGAAAATCTATGAAGTCAGCTATGCTGTGGGCTATGGTAATCCAAAGTATTTTAATTTTATATTTAAAAAGCTGGTAAAGCTCACTCCCTCCGAATACAGGAAAACTCTATAGTTTCCTTTTGGCCGCATCAAGCGCGATGCTGAAAAACTCTCTTACCATATAGTGTGGAAGCAGTATGCTCCTGAAAGGGGCCGCAATACCGCAGACTTCCTTCCCAACTTGTTTTTCAGCAATCCGCACAGCGCGGAACACATGAAAATTGTTTGTTACAATCCCTACCGATGCATCGTCATCTGGAATCAGCCGGAAACTGTTCACGATGTTTTCCACCGTATCTCTGGACTGATCCTCCGTCAGAATCCGTTCCTCTTCTATTCCAAGCTTCACCAGCTCATTCCGCATGCAATCGGCCTCGCTGATCTCTTCCCCTCGTCCCTGCCCTCCAGACACGATGGCGACAGTCTCCGGATTCTCATGCAGGTAATCTGCCGCCGTCTCAATCCGGTGCCTCAACGCACGGGTCGGCCTAGTTCCCCGGACGCCTGCACCGAGCACAATCATATAATCCAGCCCTGTTTTTCCTTTGGCGCCCATCCCGCTGATGATCAATCCCTCAACAAAGACAAAACACGTCAAAAGGACAGCCAGGCAGACTAACCCCCCTTTTTTCAGTCCCGCCGGAATCGGTATGCGCCCAAAACGCAGTTCAAGCCCAGCCAGAATCAGACAGAAAATCCCCGCAACCAGCCAGATAAACAGAACAGACAGGTGAAATCCGCCATATTTCCCACACAGCAAATAATAAAGTAAAAATACAATCCCCAGAACCAGAAATATCATAAGCTTTCTCTTCATTAAAATCCCCTCTTGTTTTAACTATCATACCTCATTATTTGGGAATTGACAAAATATTTTTGCCGGAATATACTTTAACTACAGAAATATAAAACACACGCTAGGGGAGCTATTGCTGAGAATGCGGCTGCAGTGCCGCTGACCCTCACCACTTGACCCGGTTAATACCGGCGTAAGGAAGCAAATCAGAAGCCCCTCCTGCGTCCAGCAAAGGAGGATTTTTTATGTTAAAACACTTTGTCACCGAAGAGGGCGGCCTTACGGGAGCCGGGTATGGCCTCTTCATTGCCACCGCCGTCATCTGTCTCTTGATTGCCGTCGCAGTCGCCCGGCGCAATACGAAATCCAGTCCCATTTCGCCGAAACGTCTGGCTTTCTGCGCCATGGGGATTGCCCTGGCCTTTATTACATCATATATCCGCTTTCTGAAGCTTCCCATGGGCGGCACTATTACGCTGTTTTCCATGCTTTTCATCGTGCTGGTTGGCTACTGGTATGGCGCGGGCACCGGGATTCTGGTAGGACTGGTCTACGGTATCCTGCAATTCATACAAGACCCTTATTTCCTGACCTTTTTCCAGGTCTGCTGCGATTATCTGCTAGCTTTTGCAGCTTTGGGTGTGGCAGGTTTTTTCCGGAAACAGAAGCATGGCCTTGTAAAAGGTTACATCGCGGCGGTGCTCTGCCGCGGCGTATTCGCCTCTCTGGCCGGTTACCTCTACTGGATGGAATACATGCCTGAAGACTTCCCGAAGTCTCTGAGTGCTATCTATCCGGTCATATACAACTACAGCTATCTTCTGGTAGAAGGAATCCTGACCGTCATCCTGATTTCCATTCCCGCTGTCTCAAAAGCGCTGAATCAGGTGCGCCGGATTGCGTTGGACGAACCCAAGACATCTGCTTCCAGAAAACCAGCCGCGTAAAGCTTCAGAACTGGCCTCGTTCCACAGTGAAGCATTTCTCCGCCATCGGCGATAAACCTGGGCCTGTCGGAGACGCAATATCCAAACGCAGGAAAATATACAGCAGTCACCTGACCCGATGCCTGTGCGGCTGCCAAGCCGCACAGACCCACAGGGCAAAGTTCTGCCCTATCCGCCCTGTTGATTTAAAACTGTTTGCTGATTTTTCTTCCCTTCTGCCCTGGAATATGATATAATATGCTTATGGAAGCATAGCTCAGCTGGGATGAGCGCTCGCCTGACTAGCGGGAGGTCAAGGGTTCGAGCCCCTTTGCTTCCATTTTTTATGCCCTTCTGAATCACCAGTAAGTGTACCAACGGCTGAACAACACATCCGAATTCTTTCCCAACAATAGTCATATTCTTTATCTCCTTTAACTTCTCTGATATACTGACCATAAAAATGGGAGGTTTAACACCATGCCAAAAATTGACCTAACTGTCTCTGTACCGTTATCAATAATCGTCACTAACTGGATATCCGCAGACTATGGATGCAGCAGAAACACCTTAAAATAAGTCTTTAATTAGGCGTTTTTTACTCCTCCAAAATTCCATATTCCTTAAGGAAATCATAAGGTTAGTACAAAGCTGTCGTAAGATTTCTCCTGTATACTGTTTATATCAAAAAGCATATACCATAAGGAGGAATTTATAATGCAGATTTTAAGTTATATTGGCACACTCTTTTTCGTAGTTCTCATGCTTCCCATAAGCTTGATTCTCACAGCGGTAGAATCCCTGAAGGCTCTTCTTTACGCGCATACTCCCGCTTCGGAGAAACGGCGGGCATGAGCAAGAACGGTAAGCCGGCAGCCGGAAAACAGGCATTACGGTGGACTGGCCGGATTCTGCTAATTCTTCTGACTGTTCTCGCCCTTCTGGCCATCATTTTTCTGAGCAGAGGTTATTCCCTGTATCAGAAAGCTGTCCAGCAGAAATCTCTGGCCGCCGCTGTGGAGGAAATACGGGATAAAGAAGACTACACTCCGCTTGCCGCGCTGCCCCAGACTTATCTGGATGCTGTGGTTTCAGCGGAAGACTGCCGCTTCTATCAGCATGAGGGAATCGACCTGATATCCATCGGGCGGGCTGCCATCCACGATATACAGACCCTCTCTCTCGAAGAGGGAGGGAGCACCATCACTCAGCAGCTCGCCAAGAACATATATTTTACGCAGGAAAAGGATTTCTCCCGGAAGTTTGCAGAAATGTTTCTCGCTTTTGATCTGGAACGTAATTACAGTAAGAACGAGATTTTAGAACTCTATGTGAACACAATCTATTTCGGAGACGGCTATTACAGTGTCAAAGAGGCCAGCCAGGGCTATTTCGGAAAATTCCCTTCAGAAATGAATCAACAGGAATGTACGCTGCTGGCCGGCATTCCCAATGCCCCCTCTGTCTATGCCCCCACTAAAAACCCTGACCTGGCGGCCCAGCGCCAGAGACAAGTGCTCGATAAAATGGTTGACAACGGCAAACTGACAGAACAGGAGGCTGAGGATCTTCTGATTCAGGTTTAACCCTGCTCTCATTCAGATTTTAACATTCTCAGCAGCAACCCGCAGATCACAGCCGCTGCCGCCAGAATTGCAGCCAGAGGCCACAGATTCCCGGGATGGAACACACGGTCTGACATCATCTGGTAGCCCCATGCTGCGGGAAGCAGTTTTCCGGCATATGTCAGAGTCTCCGGCAACAACTCTGCCGGGAACATGATGCCCGACAGCATGATGGACGGAAGGAATAACAGCTGAGAAAACATAGTCAGCTTTGCCTGGCTCTTTACCAGAAGCCCCAAAACACTTCCTACACTCAGCGATACGGCGATGAATACCGCCAGGGAGCCAAAATATGAGGGCAGATTCGCCGGAAGCTCTGCATGAAACAGAACAGGGGCTGTTAAGTATATAATACCGCTCATGATCAGCAGATGGATAAACGCTGACAGAAATACTGAGACAAGGCCGAGATACAGCGGCACCCCATTAGCTTTATACATCTTCCTGATATCGCTCCCGTATATTTCTGCCAGGGAGGGCGGCAAGCCTATCATCGCCCCCATCGATACGCCCATCACAGTCATAGACTGTATGAGCGTATTTTTTGCCTCCGGGTTGACAGATGTAAAGATCCCACCCATTACGGCAAAAAATAAGAGCGGAACCACATAGCAGGTAATCAATAGTGATTTACTGCGTATATCCAGTTTCCACTGCAGCCCCACCCCATACAAAAATGCCTTCAATCTCCATTCCCCCTCGCTATCTCAATAAAATGCTGTTCCAGTGATCCTCTGTCTATTTTAATGTCCAGTACGGTAATTCCTCTCGCCTTATAATCTTCCAGCAGAGCCAGAAGGGTATCGCCGATATCGTCCGATTTAACTTTCTCCTCTCCCTGCTCCGTTCTGATCTGAAGTGTATATCGCTTTCCCACCTTCGCGCCCAGTTCTTCTACTGTCCCCCAAAAGACGATTTTTCCGTCATTCAGGATTGCGATCCGATCACACAGGCTCTCCACCTCCGCCATGTCATGGCTGGCCAGCAGGATTGTTTTCCCCTGCGCTTTCAGCCTCCGTATCTGGCCATGAAGAGATAGCCTCCCTTCCACATCCAGACCGGCTGTCGGTTCATCCAGGAACACAATATCCGGATTGCTGATCAGAGCCAGCGCCAGGTGCAGCCTCCTTTTCTGTCCGGTTGAAAGTTCTGCATACTGCCTTTTCGTAAAATCATGGATTCCGAGTGCCTCCAGCATGGCACCGTCAATATGGGCCTTATTCCATCCAGCGAATAACCGCACCGCTTCCATTGGCCGGATATAAGACGGAAGAGAGGCTGACTGGAGCTGAATCCCCATCTTTCCATCTACCTCTATCCTTCCCCCTTCATATTTACGCAGACCTTCAATGCATTCCAGGGCCGTAGTTTTCCCCGCGCCATTGACTCCGAGAAGAGCAAATATTTCCCCTTTCGGAATATGGAAGGTCAGCCCTTTCAGGACTGTATGGCCGCCATAACTTTTCACCAGCCCGTCTACCTGTATTGCATGTTTCATTCTGCCCCCTCCCCAAACGGATGATAGCCGATTTTTTCAAAATAAGCTCCCAGTGCCGTTCCAATAAAAAAATTCGCCTCTGCCTGCCTCTGTTGCCCTCCATCCTCCATACCGTTGAAATTCTCCGTCTTCATGAGCCTGGACACAATGCGAAGGTCACCCCCTGTGAATTCCATGATCATATCCCAGAATTCTTTTGCAAAGTTCTGTCCTCTTTCACTGTCCGGCAGCACACCTTCCTCCTGGAGTCTTGCCGCTTCCGTTAGCAGACGGGTGGATCTATCCATCATCGTCCGGCCGCTGTCCTGGTCAAAACGCTCATGCAGATATTCCAGCGTCTCATCATCAAAATGTTTAATCATCCAGTAAAACTCATTTTTCATCTCGAGATTCACAATAATATCCGCATATTTACTGAAATCCACTTCCTGTATCTGCAAAACCTCCTCACGCAGCATTTCCAGCGCCCTGAGAGATTCCGACAGATTCCTCACCTTTTCTCTTACAGCAGCGGCCTGTTCCTCAAGCGCGGCTGCTACTGCTTCCGGAGAATCTAGTGCCGTCAGACGATTTTTAATATGATCCAAAGAAAAACCCAGACGCTTCAGAGACAGGATCTGATGGAGCTTAATCACATCTCTATCCGTATAGAGCCTTCTCCCGCCCTCACTCTCGGCCGCAGGGGAAAGCAGCCCTTCTCTGTCATAGTATTGAAGAGTACGGACTGTGACGCCCATTTTCCCTGCTACCTCGCCCACAGTCATATATCCTTCTGGTATTGCCCTTTTTTTATTTGCCATCCTAATCACCTCTTTTACATTATAGCTCATTACCTTACGTCACAAGCAACCCCTTTCCAATATTTCCCCACAGGAGGGCGGGGCCTTTTGCCATATTTCGATTTCATTGTGTACTTTTTGACAAAAATCTGTTATGATATGAGTGGGTTAAAACATTTGAGGAGGATTTCAACATGAAGAAACTAAAAGCAAAGAAAGACGTTGCCTGCATGGCATGTCTGGCATGCGTGGAAGCCTGTTCCGAGGCATTCTACAAGGTTGCCGATCCCAGAAAAGCCTGTCTGGAAATTATTGAGAAGAAAGGCGAGCCGAAGCCGATGGTCTGCGTTCAGTGCGGAAAATGCGCAGAGGCCTGTGAAGCCGGAGCCATCAAGCAGAACGCGAAGGGCGTGTACATGGTCGACAAAAAGCTCTGTACCGGATGCGGCAAATGCGTCGAGGCGTGTCCTTTCCACGTAATGGTCAAGGCTGAAGAAAGCCCGAATGCTTCTAAGTGCATCGCCTGCGGAATCTGCGTAAAAGCATGCCCCATGGATGTGCTGGAGATCGTAGAAGGCTGATTCTTCCATAAAGATTACATCTAAAAAGAGGCCGTTTCAACAAAGATTGAAACAGCCTCTTTTTCATCCCCTCCCTCAGACCGCGCCGCGTCTGTGCCGGCGGGTTTCCAGGCAGATGTAATGCTCCATTTTTTCAGCGGCTTTTATGAGCTCCACCATCTTCCGGTTACAGCTTCCCAGCCTGACCCCTGCGTTAATCACCTTTCCGCACCGGCTCATAAGCTCCAGTGCTTCCCTGTACCGTTCCCCGCTGATTTCCCGAAACGGCTCTTCCGTCACTACACGGGCAGCCAAAAGCCTGGCCAACTGATAATCAATGTCATTGGTGTACAAAATCCCTGCTGCAAATGGTATATTTTCCTTTTGAAGACTCCGGAACACAGATATCCCTGTGCCGCACGAGGACAGGACAAAGATCTCCGGCTCCCCTTCCGGCCGCGGAAGCTCGATACTTCCAAAGCAGGGATCAAAAAAGCCGTTATCTATCTCATACAGATCCCTGATGATTTCTTCCCGGAATATTTCTTCTGGCACGCCGTAGTGTGATATGACATCTCCCTTCACACACATGATTTTATCTGAAATCTTCTGCGCCAGGTCAATCTCATGACTTCCATCCGCCTTAATAGGAACAAACTTTACATTCGTTCCCTGTACTGACAATGGAACACTGAAACTGTATACCTGCTGATTACTCTCATTGACATTTTCTTTTATAGTTGGTGTCTTTTCCTCATCTTCTTTGCTCCCCAGATAAATCTCACTATATGTGAACTTACCGGAAGCATTTGCTTTCAAATATAAGACGATATCTATCTGGTCCCCATTTACCTGCGCTGTCGATTTTTCTATATTAAACATAGGAAATGTGGTCCCGTCCGGCTTTTGAGCATTAATTTCCGCATTCCCGGAATTGTCAGTTCCCTCAGAAATCGACATTACAGCCTGGTCCCGCAGACTATCTACAGCTGAAAACTCCAAAAATCCCTGCTCTTCTTCCATCTCCGGGATATCGCAGTAAACATCTTTATCCGTATACCAGGAATCCTCTTCCGTCACTCCCGGTACGACAGTTAACCTCTGTCCGAGTTTTTCTTCTTCCACCTGGAAACGGAAGCTATAACCGCCCATTACCTGTTTGATTCCTTCAATTACAGGAGTCTTGTCAGTATCCTCCCTGGAACCTATGTAGATACGGTCATAGTCGTTATTCTCTGTATATACTGTGACTATTAACTGTCCTTGATCTTTTTTTAATTCTGTCTTCTGGATCTCGAACTTTCGTTCGGCCTGTGTCTCCTCAGTTTCTGCGCCTGAAATTGCCGGATTTTCGCTGTCCTCCCTGCCGTCCGGTTCAAGACTGTTCTTCTCTTCAGACTGAGCTTTACCGCTGTCTTTACCTGAAGTATCTGTATCGTCTGATCCCTCAGGCACTTTAGAAGCTTCCGGCGTTCCTGAAACTGACGGAGCTATCATTGTTTTGCCCTGCGTCGTTTTCTTGCTGTCCGCACTGCCGGTATCTGTGTCTTTCTCCGGATTCTGTGTCTGTGGACTTTGTTTACCGCTCTCCTCCGTCTCTGTCGTTTTCTGACTTTCCGAAGAGCCCGGCTTCGGTGTCAGGCTGTCATTGCCCTGGCTTTCTGTTCCTTCCTGGGGTCTGTTCTCAGTCTGGCTCTGTGTTTCCGGAGTATCCGCATACACACCTGACGCCATTCCCAGCACCATCAGCGATGACAGAAAAGCTGCCAGAAACCTCTTCATGTTTCCTTTCATTTTCTTCTCCTTCCTCAAAGGCAAATTGCCCGGATGACGGCCTTTTGAGAGGCGGCCGGATTCCTGTCAATGTAGCTTCCCGGTACATGACAGACTATCACCCATGAAGAAACCATAGAAGCAAAAATGGCATCTGTCTTCTCTGGAGAAGGCAGATGCCATTTTAAAGATACAGTTCATTTCTCGGATATTAGAAATAAACTGATCCTGTTCAGTCATCTTATGAATACACACTTTCTTCGGAAGCTGTTCACTAACCTTTTCAGCAGGTTTCCTGGCTTGCAGATCTTCGCTTGGCTATGCCTTCTCACATTCTAAATGCAATGGCTTCTATAGCTTCACTCCCTGCTTACAGTGACCGGATCGCTCAGGACTTACACCTGATTCCCTTTTAACCGGACAGATCACTCTGCCGGCACTGAAAATCCCTGTATTTAACTGTCCATATTATAACAGATAGAAATTATAATATCAAGTAATTAGGTTCTTTTTTCTACGATCTTGTTTTTCCCATCTTTCAATGCTATTATATTTTTAGCTGAATTTTCTAAACATACCACTTGTTTTTCACTGTTGATATCATGGAGGGCTACCCTTGACACAGACATGGAAATACCTGATTCAGACAGCCGACGGGCTGGCGGGCCAGTTCGGCGCCGACTGCGAGGCCGCTGTCTGTGACCTGATAGAATATGCGCCGGAAAAATCCATTGTTTATATCGTCAACGGCCACGTCACAAACCGTAAACCAGGCGACGGCCCATCTGCCCAGATCCTTGCAGATCTCAAACGGGAAAACTATCTTCCCAAGGACAGGCTGGGACTGCTGAACAGCACGCCTGACGGACGCCTGCTGAAATCCAGCGTTCTCTATATACGCAACGAAAAGAGCACCCGGATCGACTATCTTCTGACCATACACCACGATATCACCGCCCTGTCCGCCGTCAGCCAGTCACTGGAATGCCTTGTGGCGCCATATGCGCGGGACTCAGAATCAAGCGTCACCGCTTCTGCCCCGCCAAACGTAAATACTTTTCTGGACAGTCTGATCCGGCAGTCTGAAAAGCTGATCGGTAAACCCGCGGCTCTCATGAATAAAGAAGAGAAAATAAGAGCCATACGCTTTCTCAGCGAATCAGGCGCTTTCCTCATCACACGGTCCGGCGAAAAGGTTTCCAGATTCTTTGGAATTTCAAAATTTACGCTATACAGCTATATGGATACAAGCGGAAGAAAATAAACGATAGAAACCCTGGGGGAGAACGCTTACATGCAAACGGAAATCATTACAGATTACAAACTTTTGCTGGATACCGCCGTTCTGGCAGGTCAGATCATGCTGCAGAACGGGGCGGAGATATACCGCGTCGAGGATACGATTCAACGGATTCTGGAGCTGTCAGGCTTCCAGTCGACTGAAGCATATGTCACTGTCACAGGCATGTTCGTCACTCTTGACGACCCTTATCACGATTCTCTGACTGTCGTCAAGCGGATACGGAGCCGGGACACAAACCTGTATAAAATATACCTGACCAACGATATTTCCAGAAAACTCTGTGAGGGACAGCTTACCCTTAAGCAGGCGAATTATGAACTGAAGCGCCTGCCCCGCTCACTCTATACACGGTGGCTGCGTTATGCCAGCGTTCCTGTGATATCAGCCGCATTCGCTTTGATCTTTGGCGGAAATCACATGGATGCCCTGGGCGCCGGAATAGATGGGATCTTTTTAATCCTGTGTATGTTCCTGGGTGAACAGATCGGCTTTAATCCCTATCTATTCAACTTTGCCAATTCTCTGGTCATCGCGCTCGGTGCTCTGCTGCTCACCAAAACTCTGAGGCTGCCCATGAACCTTGACACAATTATCATCAGTACCATCATGCCCATAATACCCGGAGCCGCCATCACTACTGCTGTCCGGGATACCTTACAGGGCGATTACCTCTCCGGCATGTCAAAGGCTCTGGAAGCCGTGCTGCTGGCCTCCGCTATCGCTATTGGTACCGGACTCGGAATGATGTTGGGAGGTGCAGGATTATGATACTCCAGATTATCAGTGCCTTTATCGCCATTGCAGCGTTCTCCATATTCATGTCTGTGCCCAGAAAACACGTCGTCTGGTGCGGGCTGCTGGGAGCCGGCTGCTGGCTGATCTATCTGCTCTTTGAGTCCCAGGGAATCATACTGGCCACCTTTGTCAGCGCCATTTTCGTCTCTCTGGCCTCCCACATACTTGCCAGAACGTTAAAAAGCCCTGTAACTGTATTCCTGATCCCAAGCATCCTCCCCCTGGTGCCCGGAGCATATCTGTACCGCGCCGTATATCAGTTTTTCCGCGGAACCCGCTCCCAGGCAAATCATCAGCTTCTGATGACGCTGGAAATTGCCGGGGCAATCGCAGTGGCAATATTCATCGCAGATTCACTCTTTATACTGCTAAAGCGGGCGGCAAAAAGTAAAAAATAGCTGCACAAGCAGGCATCGCCCGGTGCTGAGATCCCCTCTCACCGGCTTCAGTCAGCCTCTGCCATGCACTCAATCTCTACTTTTGCCGCCTTCGGGAGCTCTTTCACCGCAACGCAGGACCGGGCCGGATTCTCTCCCTCGAAAAATGCACCGTAAACTTCATTTACCTTTCCGAAATCCGCCATATCCGTCAGGAAAATCGTTGTCTTAAGTACCTTAGACTTATCGGTCCCTGCAGCCTTCATGATGGATTCCAGGTTCTTCAGGGAGTTCGCCGCCTGGTCCTCCACCGTTTCAGGGATGCTTCCGTCTTCCATATTGAAGCCAAGCTGCCCGGAAATAAACAAGATCCCGTGACTTTTCACTGCCTGTACATAGGGCCCGATCGCTGCCGGCGCTTTGTCTGTGCTGATAATTTCTTTTGACATTCTCTTAATCTCCTTTTCTATTGCGGTGCCGCGGTAATGCGGCATTCCGTCTTAATCTTAATCCGTATTTCATTATACTCCCACAGGTTTTCATTTGACAAGTGGCTAAAAAATCTGTTGACATTTTTCCGGCAGGTGCGTACAATAATAGTAACTACTACAACTGTAGAAATTTATTATTTCAACAGGGTTCGGAGGTTATATGATCTTTCTGATCATCCTGCTTTTCGCCAGCCTGATCTTTATGATTGCACTGAGTTTTCTCACTCTCTTGTGGATCGCCGGATGTAAGTTTACCAAAGGCCGGAAGAAATAACGAAAGGAGGTGTGCACGTATGAAAAAACACTTTCAGACGCTGCCGGATTCTGAACTGGATATCATGCTCGCTCTCTGGAACGGCCATCCGGATATGCCCAGATCTGAAATTGAAGCACAGGTGAACCGGAATAAAAGTCTGGCTCCCACAACAATACTTTCCCTGCTGACCCGTTTGGAGAAGAAAAATTTTGTATCCGTTAAAAAGGACGGAAAGATGAATTTATATACCCCACTGGTATCCCAGAGAGACTACCGGCAGCAGGAAAGCAAAAGTGTCCTGGAGAAGCTCTACGGCAATTCCCTGAAGAATTTTGTAGTATCCCTGTATCACGGACGGGAAATCGACCGGGAAGATATTCAGGAGTTGGATGAATTTCTGCATGGACTGGAGCAGAAGGAGGACTGATTATGACTGTTGCCATTCTTCATATTCTAAAAATCAATCTTTTTGCCGCTGCCTGCATTTTTCTGGTATTGCTTCTCTCCAGACGCCTGAAGGCAAAATATTCTGCGCGGTGGAAGTATGTGATGTGGCTGATTCTCGCGGCTTACCTTCTGATCCCGCTGGATATTTCCTCTCAAACTGCCGTATGGAATATTCCGCTTCCGGCACACGTCACTGCATCTTCCCCAGACACGGCGCCTGTATCTGATATGGCGGATGCCCCCGGCAGTACCCTGCTCGCAGGCGTGATCGGAAATGCAGAGACTGCCGTTCCCAGGCAGAATACCTCTGATATTCCCGCCGAGGCCCCGGCATCGCAGGCGGCGTTCACATTGGAGCTTCCGCTGCTGATCTTCTGTATCTGGATCACAGCCGCCTCCGCTCTGTCCATCTTCCGGATTATTTCCTGTGCTCTGGCCGGTCACAGGCTGCGCAGGTTCAGTCATCCCCTGGAAGACGATGAAATCCTCGCACTTTACAGCTCCATCCGTACGGCTCAGAAACTGTCGGGTGGACCGGAACTGCTTGTGAATCCTGACCTGTCAGGGCCGCTTTTAACCGGATTGCTGCAGCCGCGCCTGTACCTGCCGGAAAACCTGTACACGCTGAAAGAACTGGAGCTTGTGTTTTCCCATGAGCTATGCCATTACCGCAAAAAGGATATCTGGTATAAGCTGCTGCTCATGACCGTCTCCACTCTGTACTGGTTTAATCCGGCGCTTCATCTGATGGTGCGTGAGGCTGACAGGGATCTGGAATTTATCTGCGATGAAAAAGTGGCCGCCGGAAAGCTCAGCACCTACCGCTTCCAATACAACCGGCTTCTGCTCAAAACTGCAGCGTCGGCCCACGGACATCTCTACTATATATCTGCCAGCCTGAATGACGGAGCCGCTGATTTCAAACAAAGAGTGCTGAACATCATGGCGGCCGGAAAGCTGAAAGCCGGAGTGCTGCCTGCTCTGCTGCTTTCAGTCTTCCTGGCTTCTTCAAGTTGCCTGATCGGCTGCACATCCGTACCTTCTTCCGCCTCTGACTCTTCCGGTTCTTCCAGCGTTTCTTCAACCAGCACGCAGCTTCCCGGAACCGAATCCACAGACACGGAATCCCTGCAGAACGGAATTTCTGCCAGTTCTGGCTCCGGCACCCAGGCGCCGCCGGACATAAATAAAGATGCGGCACCGCCTGATCACAGTTCGCAGCCGCAGTCAGAAGCCCTGCCGTCCGATTCAGCCGGCAATCAGGGAATCACTCTTTCCGACGGCGAACCAAGGCCATCCATTGCCCAGCTTAGCGGGCAGACCGGTGAATCTGCTGAAGTACAGCGGACCGTGGAGCTCTATGCCGGCGAATATAAGGACAGCCGTTCTTATGGGGACAACCCGAATTGCCCGGACAACTGGTGCAGCATTATCATTTATAATGTTACTGCTTCCTCCTTCGATTTTTTCATACAGCAATACCAGCCGGAGAAGCAGAGCAGTGTAGTGGTTTTTAACCCTCATAGAGCTATATTCATCGATGACGGCCAAAGGGCTGCCTATTATGGGAAAGAATATGACCTGTTCTTTTCCTTTGAGAATATTACAGATCTCTCTGTCAGCGGCTTTGAAACCACAGACGGATGCGTCTATTCCAACAATTCCATTCCCGGGCATGAATTTTCATAACCAGACGCCAAAGGGGCATCCTGCACGGATGCCCCTTAATCTTTCTATTCAGTCGCTGCAGGCAGCTTTTTTCCTTTTAAAATCACCTGACGCAGGCTCAGATCCTTCTGGTCCAGCAGTACCAGGTTTGCTTTCTTACCCGGCGTGACGCTGCCATACCGGCCATAAATCCCCACACTCCGGGCCGGATTCACCGCTGCGCACCGGATGGCTGTCTCCAGCGGAATGCCCATCTGCTGCACTGCTGTGCGGACACAATCCATCAGGTTCGTGGCAGAACCCGCGATGGTCCCGTCTGCCAGAATAGCTTTCCTGCCGCGGACTGTAACAGCCTGACCTCCCAGTTCATATTCTCCGTCCTGAAGCCCCGCCGCCATCATGCTGTCGCTGATCAGGATCACACGTTCTTCTCCAAACATCCTGAAAGTGTTCCGCACAACTGCCGGGTGTATATGAATTCCGTCACAGATCAGTTCTGCCTCACAGTCTTCATGGTCGGCCGCCGCCCCTACAGGTCCCGGGTCCCGGTGTGCTAAGGGGTTCATGGCATTATACAGGTGCGTCATGTGATGCACGCCTCTGTTCATCGCCTCATCCGCTGTCTCATAATCCGCAGCCGTATGGGCAATGGAGATGACTGTCTCGTCGTGAAGGGAGTCAATAAACTCCATGGCGCCTTCCACCTCCGGCGCCAGCGCCACCAGGCGGATGCATCCTCCGGAAGCCTCGTTCAGCCGCCGGAACATCTCCACATCCGGCCTCTGGATATATGCGGGGTTTTGCGCTCCTTTTTTGCTCATGGAAATAAACGGCCCTTCCATATTGATTCCGCACAGATCCGCCTGCCCTGGATATTTTTCCTGCTCCCGGCGGTATTTTTCAGCCGCTTCACAGATACCCCTCAGCTTTTCCTCGCCATAGGTCATGGTAGCCGGGACGATGGAGGTGACCCCCACAGAAGCCTCATAAGCCGCAATAGCCTGGATCGCTTCTTGCGTTCCGTCGCAGAAATCGTATCCCACACAGCCGTGAAAATGTATATCCGTCAGGCCCGGAACAGCGAAACATCCGCTTCCGTCAATGACCTCCCCTTCCGAAGCCTCTTCTGTGAAAACGTCTCCCTCTATGAAGACATCCTTCTTCTCAAAAACGTTCTCTTCCGTAAAGACATATGCATTCTTAATGATCATCCGCTTTTCTCCAAATTAATGAACCAGTGACAGAGCGTCCTCGTCGGCCACAACCGTCACATCACTGTGAAGCTGTAAAATTGATGCCTGGACCTGCGGCGTAACCGGCCCGAAGAAGGAATTCTTCACAGCCTCCGCCTTGTCCTTTCCGCTCACGACCAGCAGCACCTTTTTCGCCTGCATGATCGTCTTGATTCCCATGGTGTACGCCTGCTTCGGCACCTCATCAATGGAATCAAAAAACCTTTTGTTCGCCTCAATCGTCTGCGCGGTCAGATCCACGCAGTGAGTCTCCGTCTCGAAGGAGGGGCCCGGCTCGTTGAAACCGATATGACCGTTATGGCCCAGTCCCAGAAGCTGAAGGTCGATTCCTCCCACCTGCGCAATAATCCGGTTATAATCACCGCAGGCCTTCTCACTGTCAGGCTCCATCCCGTCAGGCAAATAGGTCCTGTTCAGATCAATATTCACATGACGGAACAGATTCTCATGCATGAAATAATAATAGCTCTGCTCATTATCCCTGGGAAGTCCCTTATATTCATCCAGATTCACGGTCGTCACCTCCGAAAAATCCAGATCCCCCTTCTGGTACCATTCAATCAGCTGCTGATAGGCCCCTATGGGTGTGGAACCCGTCGCCAGGCCCAGCACACAATCTGGTTTGATCAGCACCTGCGCTGAGATGATATTGGCTGCTTTTCTGCTCATATCCTTATAGTCTTTGGCGCGAATAATTCTCATAAATCCATCCTCCTAAATTGTTATGGTGTAGGACGCTCGGAATACAGCTCCCGCCTCCAGGCTCTGCCCCCATTCACGCTGGTCAAATGTGCCCTCAAAATCCACACGGTCACATCTGCCGTACCAAGGTTCAATGCATACCACCGGTCCCTCGCTGCCCTGAGGTGACCAGATCCCCACCACAGGAGCATCCGTATTAACAGTCACGTACGGCTTCTGCTCTCCGTCTATCAGGGAAATCTGGTGTACCTGCCCATTCTCCATCACGAGGGCATCGGGATAAAACAGCGTATCCGTAATCGCAAGCTCTCCCTGATCCAGCACATGTTCTGTAAAGCTGTTCTCTGCCAGGGCGTCCGGGCTGATATTACGGCAGACAAGCTGATCCTGGCAGTCAAACCGAAGCCTGCAGTCTGTTTTCGAGCCTCTGCCCTCCGGAGGGCAGAGGAACCCTGGATGCCCTCCGATGGAAAAATACATTTTTTCCTGCCCGGTGTTCTCCACCGTCCATTCTACCCGAACAGTCCTCTCCTTCAGATAATATCCGATCTGGAGCCGAAAGTCAAACGGATACACGCTTCTGGTATCTTCATCTGATTCCAGCGTAAAACAGATACCGTCCATACCTTTTTTCTCTGCCGCAAATTCCCGGTCCCGTGCGAATCCATGCTGGGACATGGAGTAGACAGCTCCCTGGTAGACAGTCTGGCCTCCCCGGAAACTGCCGACTATGGGAAACAAAATTGGGGAAACCTCTCCCCAGAATTCAGGATCTCCACTCCACATATATTCCATACCACTGCCCGCATCTCTCAGGGAACGCAATTCTGCCCCATGCGCTTCTACCCCGATGGCAATCTTCCCATTTGTCAGACTGTGCATGACACACTACCTCCTCTTCATTGAATGATTCCTTAAATGGCTATTCCCAGGCATAACAATGCCCGGGAACAGTAAATTCAAGTACGCCATCGCCAGCTTACTTTATAGATTCATATTCAGTTTTCAACAGGCCGATACCGGCTTCGGCCAGCGTTTCAGCCACTCCTGCCCTGAACTTGGAGCTTCTGGCTTCATAACCGCCTTCCTCATATGCTTCCTTCATGGGATAATAGCCCTCAGCCCCATTGGTGAGGCAGCAAGGTATCGTCATCTCAAAAGGAGAACCCTTTTTCAGCAGACGTCCCACTTCGGTGAAGGGCTCACCTGCAACGCCCAGGAATGCCACGGAACCAAATCCCACACTGGATACATACACCTGGAAATTCTCCGGGCCATGCTCCAGATTCATCATTCTCTGAGCCTCTGCCACAACGGTAGTCAGCTCCATGCCTTCATAGGGCAGCTCCGCGTCTCTTCCTTCCGTATGAAGCTTCATGATTCTGGCCGCTTCCGGGATCTGAGACGGGTCCGGACGGTTGGATGGGATATCCACGATCTCCTGCTTAAAGAATACCTTGCCACCAGGGACATCCTTGGTCTTGCCGTACACCTGCAGCACGCCGCCGGCAATGGCGCGGCCCATCCACTGGGCGTGAGCGTAACCGCGCGCCACATCGTCAAAGCTGTCTGTCTCCAATCCCTTCAGATCGCCCTCTTTCGCGTTGACGTTCACATGATTCAGGTCACCCTGTGCTCCATTAAAATAAACTGCTTTCACATGGGGAATTGCCCGTTCCAGCGTTTCCCTGACAAATCTCGGATAATCCGCGGAAATTTTGCAGCCTCCGATCGTGTCCGGATGCACCTGGAAATTAACCAACAGGATATCGCTGGCATGTTCTCTCGAAAGCTGTACCAGCTGCAGAGATTCATCGGGTGTGCCGATGGACTCCGCGATGTCGGGATTACCGACGCCGGGATTCGTACGGATTGCGCCGTCCTTCATGCGGAACCTTCTCTCAAAGGAAACTCCCGGAACCGCCCCCCGTCCGATACTCACAGTGACAGGTTTCAGATCCTGAACTGCCAGGCGGGCCGCATCTGACAGCTTCCTGCCCAGCATATCAAGATATCCGGGATCACCCTTCTTATCCGTCGCCGGACCCGTGTGGGTATGGGTGCAGTGGACGTATACGGCTTCATAATCGATGCCGTTCTCCTCCGCCACCTTATGGCGGAACTTATCCATGTCCACCTGATATACCTCACAGATATCGATGCTCAGCAGCACAGCGGTCTTCTCGCCGTCGCTGACAGCCACACAGTTTGCTTCCAGCGGATCCAGAATCCCGTCGGCAAACCGATCATTGTAATAACCATCTACAAAAACCCCCAGAGGAGGTGTAATATCCAGCCGTGAAAATCCAGCTTTTAACTTCTCCATTGTCTATGATCCTCCCGTTCTTCACATATTAAACGGACAGGCCTGATGAATCAGGCGTATACACGGCTGTTCAGGCTTTCTCCCAGCCAGCCGCGATCTTAGCACGCAGTTCATCAAAACTTTTCAGCCCGCTCAGCGCATCATATGCCGCCACGCAGGACGCTCCTGTGCCTGCGGCCAAATGCAGAGACTCCTCCCAGGAACAGCCCTCCAAAATCGCGCACAGAAATGCCGCGATGCTGGTATCACCCGCTCCTGTACCGGAAAGTATTCTGTCCGGCTTATAGCTTCTCTCGAAATATTCCTGCCCGGCCCAGCCGGCCATCTCTTCACCCAGACCGCCGCCGATCTCCCGGATATATTCAGCAGTATTGGTGCGCAGGTAGAGACCCGGCGCCCCGCATTTGATCAGCACAACCTTCGCGCCCCAGCCGAGAAGCTTCTCAGCCAGAGGACGTATATCATCATCCACCGACAATATGGAGGTGATGTCTCCGCCTTTGCTTCTCTCCAGCCACTCATGGTACCTGGGACGGTCTATGAGGAATGCCAGCTCTTCCACGCTGGGCGCGAAAATGTCTATATACGGAATTGCCTGCTGAATCACACTTTCCCAATCCACCTGACCGGCTTCGCTGTCCTCATCGACAATGGCCATATCCAGGGAGGTTGCCACTCCCAGAGATTTGACCTTCCTGAACAGCTCCACCATCGGCGCTCCCCCGTCCTGATACATGCTGCGCATGATGGAGGGATAGCCAAAATGGAACAGTGACGCGTCTCTGACCAGGTCAAAGTCTATGTCCTCCATGGTGAAGGTATTATTGGCCCCGCTGTCATGAAGGATAATCCGGTCTATGCCGGCAACCGATATCACAACTGAATAAGAGGTTTCGTCGCCTTCCGCGACGATCATTCCGGATTCGACGCCGTACTCCTTCAGCTGAGAAAGTACCAGCTTTCCGAAATCATCTGTTCCGACTTTTCCCATCAGCTTCACATCGGCTCCCAGCACTTTCATCGCCAGGCCTGTGTTACCCACGGAGCCGCCTGTATGTATATCCGGCTTGCCAACCGGTATCAGGCGGCCGGGAATCAGATACTCTCCGATATTCTGATAACTTTTATTCTGGGAAATCGCCGGCGTAATGTCCAGGCAGATATGCCCGGCTGAAATTGCCTTCCGTTTTGCTCGTTCTTTCATGTCCTACTTACCCCCAAAATAGATCGTTATCCTGTTTATCTGTTTCTCAGTTCTTTCACTACTTCTTTTACTACCAGCTGCACGATCTGGTCAACATTCCTTGCATCCATCCCGCCTTTTCCCACGGAACCGAACAGCTCCAGCTTCCGGATGACTGCCGACTTAACTGCATTCACAGCGGCCGGGATCAGATCGATCACACCCTTGTTCATATTGTCAAAGGCGCTGAATTCCGCCTCTACGGCCGCGATGTTGATATCCGTAAAGATATTGACCTTGCTGATGCCCTTCTCAATGGCCTTCTTAAAATCTGAATCTGTCAGCCCTGAACCGCCGTGCAGTACCAGCGGGATATCGATTGTCTTGGCAATCGTCTCAATCCTTCCGAAATCCAGCTTGGGCGGCAGCTTGTAAGCGCCATGCGCCGTTCCTACGGCGATGGCAAGGGCGTCTACCCCAGTCTTGTCCACAAAATCCTTTGCCTGCTTCGGATCTGTATAGAATCTGGACGGATCATCCATATGAGAAGATCCTTCCGCCGATCCCTCATTGTCTCCCACATGGCCCAGCTCCGCTTCAATTGTCGCGCCATAGGAATGGGCAATATCCGCCATCTCTTTTACCTTTTCCACGTTCACATCATAGGGATCTGTGGAACAGTCATACATGATAGAGGAGAAGCCCAGCTTCAGGGCTTTCAGGCAGGTTTCTTTCCGAAGGCCGTGGTCAAGATGGATGACTACCGGCACTTTGGCCTTCTTTGCCATCGGGATCAGGTAATAGGACACTTCATCCAGCGGGCCATAGGGGAACAGCACCTCCGCCGTACCCATGATGACCGGTGAACCAGTCTCTTCTGCAGCCGCGATAATGCCCCGCGCCAGTTCCAGATTAACAGCATTGAAAAGCCCTACGGCGTATTTCCCTTTTTTGGCCGGAATCAGCACATCGTTTAATGTTACAAGCATGTAATAGCCTCCTTCGTATCCTGAATGGAATATTCACTTTTTAAAATTTCTTTCAAAAGTTATTTTATCTCATACCCGCGCCCTTGTCAAGAAAAGCCGCAGCTTAATTACATTCTGCAACTAACGGGCCAGCCAGCTCTTTCAGATAGAACAGCTTGCCGGGAAGGGTCGGAACTACGCTGGAGGTCACCCACATATCAGGTCCATAGCGGAGTGTCATCCACAGAGACATGCCCTGCCAGTTCATGCCGCGGTTAAAGGCTCCGTCAGCGCCGCCGATCATCTTATCAGACTGCAGGAAGAGGCCTGGCCCGATGGTGTTGGCGCGGCAGGGAACTAATGTTGTCCTGCTCTTGAAGCTGGTGATCGCGTTCTGCTCGATGGTCAGCGGATGAAGCTGGGTACCCAGGGTGTAATTCTGCTTCTTCCATTCATCAAAGGAGGAGAATTCCTCTGCACGGAACGGCTCCCAAAATGCGATATGGCACATTCTGCCGATGCCGTATACGGTGATCATCTTCGCTCCTTCTGCTTTCAGCTTCGCGATCTTCTCCGGATATGTAGGAAGGTTATCTTTTCTGGCGAAGTTTCTCTGGTTCTCCGGAACAGTCAGTTCTCCCAGCGGACCGTAGAACGCATCCTGCATCGCATACTGGAAGGAAGCGGTATTGGTCGGCTCCAGAGTATTGCCTTCCCCGTCTGCCCACTCATCCATATTGAAGCCATACACATGGTCGCAGGAAACGTTCCATGCCTTCAGGAAATATACAGCCCAGTGATACATCCCCATGGGGCCTACCGGAAGAATCATAATCAGCTTTCTTCCCTCATCTCTCGCCTTCTTGATCTCCAGGGCGATTTCATGCCCCAGCACCATATCAAATTCATAAATATTCTCACACTTCTGAAGGCCAAAATCCTTGTTCCAGAAGCTCTGCGGCTCCTCAATGCTCTCAGGCGGATTGCTGCAGCACGCGTCAATCTTCGCAAAATCCCATCCCTTCGGATAAAATCCCTCCAACATAGAGCCCTTCACAGTACCTAAAAAATCCATAATCTTTTCTCCTTTCTATACGTTTGCCCTGTGGGTATACATTGTGGAACAGCGTGAGCTGTTCCCCCGCCCCGTCAGGGGCATGTGTTACGGGGTGCCCTGTGGGTATATGTTTACATTACGGCAGAAGCCGTTTTGTTGCCATTCTCGGCCAGGTATAGCATTTGGTGAATGCTTCCGCATAGGGAACGCTGCACTGCAGCCCGCGGTATTTGGAACAGGTTCTCACAAAATCCAGGAAATCAATCTTGTCATGCTCCATCATCCATTTAATCTGTGATTCGTGACAGTTAAGCGCTTTGAGCTTCACCTCAATCTCATCGGTCACGTCCACATAATCTTCCGGCTGGAAGCCTACCCCCGCCAGCGTATCCATATAAAACAGCGGCGCCACCTCGCAGGACCCCAGATCACTCTCAATGTGATCCACGCTTGCCCCGAAGCTCGCGTCAAAAACCAGCTTGCTGACTTCCACATGATCCGTCATATAATCATTGGGAGAATGAGTGATGATGATATCCGGCCTCGTCTCTTTAATCACCCGGATCATTTTTTTCTTCAGCTCCATGTTTGAAGAATTCACTTCCAGATCCGGCACATCCAGGTCAAAGATTTTCCTGGCCCCTACGATGGCGGCTGCATGTTCGGCCTCCTGATGGCGCATTGACCTCAGCTCATCCGGCATGATAATCTTGTGTCCCTTGTCGCCGTTGGCCACATGGCACATGTAAACCTCCGCACCGCTCTTCACATACTTGTGCAGAGTTCCGGCACAGGCGATCTCCAGATCATCCGGATGGCATCCTACCGCTAGTACTCTCATTGCTACTCACCTATCCTTTCTTAATTGTGCTGTTAACAGCAACCGTTCAAATTCGTACAGCCAATATACTATTAGCCTTTAAAAATGCCCTTCTTACCGATGAACTTCAAAAGGGCTTTCTGTTTTGATAAAAAGGTGCACAAACAATCTCCTCGGTTCATGCACCTTTACTCAGCAATTTCTTATGATTTCCGGACACATTCCGTTACCTGATACAGGGCCGGAACGGCACAGCAGCAATGCTGCCTGAATTTGAACGTTTTATGATAATAGCTTAACATTTTATGCCGGATTTGTCAATTGTTTTTGAAGCTTTCGGAAGACCTGTTCCTGGGCTTCCAGACAGATCCGGAAACTGTCGTAGACCTCTTCAATCGTGGGCTTTTCCGGACATCCTGTTTCAATCATTTTTATCAGGTAATCCAGCTGAGCGCCTGTGGGTTTTCTCTTGCAGGGCAGGTTAATCATCTCATAGGTCCTATCCGGATATTTATAATACTCGATCAGATCTCCTTCCTCCTGATGGGTCTGACGGTCTTTCCGGAAAATTATGCGGATACTTCCCTTCGGCCCTATGAATTCTTTCTTGTTCTCAGAAGAGATCGTATTGCTCCAGCCTGCCTCATAATAGCCTACCGAACCGTCCGAAAGCTCCAGGGTCATGATCCCGTAATTGAAGGTCTGCTCCGGAACCCCCTCCTCTGTCCTGGCTCCTGTGGCATTGACCCCTGTCACTGAAGCCTTTGTAAACCACCGCATCACATCCACATAGTGTACGCCGCAGTCCAGAAGGGGGGAGGATTCCTTCAGTATGCTGTAATATTTTTTCCAGTCCATAATGTGATGGTTCTGAACCATACGGAAGACGATGGGCTTTCCGATGGCGTCTTCCTGTATCATCTCTGCCACCTTCTGATAAGTTTCGTTGTGCCGCAGGATATGGCCAACCAGCACCTTGCATTCCGGGTGGGCCTTCACCTCCTTCAGGAATTCATCTCCCTCCTTCAGAGTGGCGGCTATCGGCTTTTCACAGATCACATGCTTCCCGGCGTTCAGGCATTCCTTCAATATAGTGAGGTGGCTTCCCGCATATGTTGCAATGATGACAATATCCACAGCCGGGGAAGCGGCGCATTCCCTGTAATCGGTACAGATATGTGCCGCTCCGTATCTTCTCTGAAAATTTTTGGCCTGTTCCTGGTTCAGATCACAGACATATTCCATCCTGACATTTTCTTTATAATAAATGTCCTGGATATGGGCCTCTCCCATATGTCCGCAGCCGATCAGGGCAACACCGTATACGCGGCTCATGGCAAAACCAGCCCTCCTGCCGCCTCAATTTCCCTGAGAACGAGAGTCACCGATTTTATCGCGTCGTCCAGCGTCGCGGCTTCCAGCGGGTGCTTCCCCTGCAGCCCCTCCACGAAATATTTCAGCTCACTGTAATAAGCTCCCAGAGAAGACACGTTGCCGCCTATATCATTTTCGCTCTCATATTCCTTTTCCAGCTCAGGAATCACTTTTCCTCCGGCTTTGGGATATACCACCAGAGAGGGGTCTGCTGTTGAATCAAACACAACTGTCGCCCTTTCAAATTTTATCCGGTAGGCCATGCAGAAGGGGAACGCCGCAGGATAATCCCAGCCTGCCTCTACAGCCACAGCTGCCTTTCCATAGCGGTATGTAGCGAATATCTGCTGGATCACCCCTGCCTCATCCCTGGCTGCTTCCGCCGACAGCTCCTCCGGCTCGCCCAGAAGGTAGCGGACATAATCCGCATCATGCACATGCATATCCAACGCAACGCCTCCGGAACATTCCGGCTTCGCCAGCCATCCTTCCCACGCCCAGTCCGGCTTTGAACTGACCCGTTTGAAAACCGCCGACTCCAGTGATCCGTAAGTTCCATCTTCCACTGCCCTTTTCAGCCATACATACTCTCCCCACATCCGGATGCACTGGCCCACCATCACTGCCGCGCCCGTTTCCCTCTGTACTCTCAGAAGCTCTTCTCCTTCTTCAGGATACCGGCAGACCGGCTTCTCCACGAAGACCTTTTTCCCTGCTTTCATCGCCGCCAGCACATGCGCCGCATGCAGATAAGTAGGAAGGCAGATATCAACAGCTTCCACGTCAGCCTTTTCAATCAGCTCCATTCCTGTCTCATAGATTTCAGCGCCGAATTTTTCTGCCGCCTTTTTCGCGTAATCCGCTCTCAGGTCAGCCACCGCTGCCACCTGGACGCCCTCCTCCTTCAGCGCTTCATAGCATGCCGCGTGCATACTTCCCATAAATCCCGCACCGATTAATCCGATTTTTACCATCTCAGTTACTCCTTTCCAAAGATCCTGTCCATGGACAGTGACGTATTAAAGATTATCTGATCGCTGTACTGGGCGTAGGCCGGTATCATCTCAGCGGAGCACCAGCCGTCATAGCCTGCGGCCTCAAAAGCTTCCATGACCCCCTTCCAGTCTACGTCTCCGGCCAGCAGGTCAACGAACCCATGCAGCCCTCCGGCAGCCCTCCTGTAATCCTTAAAATGAACCCGTTTGATCCGGCTGCCTAAAATCTCTATCCACTGTTCCGGATATCCGCAGTACAACACGTTTCCCACATCAAGATAAGCACCCACAAAAGGACTGCCGATCTCATCTATAAAATTTCTCATCTCCAGCGGTGACAGAAGAAACTTATTCCAAACATTCTCTATCCCCACCTGGATCTCATATTCTCCCGCCGTCTCTCTGATCTTCAAAAAAGCCTCCAGCGCCCGGTCATAAGCGGCATCATAACTGACGGCCGGGCGTTCCGGCAGGAAATCCACGCCCACAGCGCCGGGAACAATCAACACCGCGCCCGCGCCCAATTCCTTCGCCATCCGGATCTGAATTCTTGCCAGTTCCAGTGCCTTCCTGCGCTCTTCTGCATCATCGGAAGTGAACGGGTAATCCCAATACATACCGCTGGCCAGGCTGTGAATTTCAATTCCGGCTTCTTCCGCGGCCTTTCGGATATCCTTTAGTTCTGCGGACGATGTCTGCGGTGTCAGTTCCCCGCTCCCGTCCATGGCAAGCTCAATCCCCTGGAAGCCTGCCCTGGCGGCCGTTTCCATCGCTTCTCTCAGCGTTTTCCCCTGAAAAGACCAGATATTAATAGCTTTTTTCATACAATTCCCACCTTTCCCACACAATTAAAAAAATGATTGACAGCAAACAAGCTTAAGCGTATACTTTTTACAATCTTAATTTTACACTTTTATTTGCATTTTTCCTTATCAAATGCGCTGTCCTTTTTATACAATCAGCTCATCATTCAGGAGGCTGCCATGGAGAACAGAACCTACGTGCCCACCTTACTGGAAACTGTGCTGTCAGTTCCCGCTATCATCAATATCTCTTACTACAAATTCCCCAAAAACTATATATTTCCGGGAGAACAGCATGATTTCTGGGAATTCGTCTATGTAGACCGGGGAGAAATACTGGTGACAGCCGGCAAGCTGGAATACGTGCTGAAGGCAGGAGAGATGGCTTTCCATTCCTGCAATGAATTCCACAGCCAGCGCTCTTTAAAGGGGTCAACCGCTGACATCATTGTTGTATCCTTCATCTGCACCAGCCCTTTTATGGATGATTTTAAAGAAAAGATACTTTTCCTGAACCAGGCTGAAAAACAATGCCTGCACAACGTGGTAAGGGAATCTGAGATCTCCTACGAAGCTTTTGAAAAAGCGCCTCCCCTGATCCACATGCAGAAAAAAGCCTCAGCTCCCTTCGGCAGTGACCAGCTTCTGAAGATGGGGCTGGAACAGCTTCTGATACTGATCTACCGGCGAGGTGAAAGCATCGGCGTTCAGGAACGGCAATACCGCCCTTCCGAGCTTTCCAGCCGGACGCTCACGGTAGAAAGGGTGAAGAGCTACATCGAATCCCATTACCGGGAACGGCTGACACTCACAGCGCTGGCTGACTGCGGAAATATCAGCATTTCCCACTTGAAAAGGATTTTTAAAGAGGAGACCGGGGACTCTGTGATTTCTTACCTGGCCAGAACCCGGATCAGTGAAGCCAAGCGGCTGATTCACGAAGGCAGCTATTCCTTCACGCAGATTGCGGAGCTTACAGGCTTCGACAATATTTATTATTTTTCCAGGAGATTTAAAGAGCTGACCGGCATGACTCCTTCGGAATATGCTTTGTCGGTCAGAGAATGAAAGGATGGTTCGATATGAATAAGATTGGAGTTATGCTGGAAGCGTTCCACACGGATATCCCCACAGCCATATCCCTGGCCCGGAAGGCTGGGGCAGAAGGCGTGCAGTTCTATGCAGGCACCGGGCCTCTGGACTGTGACCGCTGTACAGCCGAAGACCGCAGGGCATTTTACCGTACACTCCTCCGCAATGAACTGGAGATCAGCGCCCTGTGCGCCGATCTGGGCGGCCACGGCTTCACCCGCCCTGCCGGCAATCTTGAACGCCTGGAAAAGACCGGACGCATGCTGGCCTGGGCCAATGAGTTAGGCTGCCATACCGCCACCACCCACCTGGGAGTGATTCCTGACGGGGACGGCCCTGTGCGCAGGACGCTGAAGGAGGCATGTCTCCGGCTGAATGAGCTGGGAGAACGGTATGACGTGCATCTGGCCATCGAGACCGGACCGGAGCCCATCGCCGTCCTCTCCGGTTTTCTTGAGGAAACAGGCTGCCCTTTCATCGGCATTAATTACGATCCGGCCAACCTGGTCATGGTGACCGGAGATGATCCGGTGGCCGGCGTGGCCGCAGCAGGCTCCCGCATCGTCCACACCCATGTGAAGGACGGAAAAATGCTCAAAAAAACCGATCCGGAAATCATCTACCGCTTTCTGGCTGAAGGCGGAATTGAAGATTTCCGGCTCGGTGATTATTTTCAGGAAACGCCTTTGATGGAGGGGCAGGTGGATCTTCCCGCCTGGTACCGCGCCTTAAAAGCCGCCGGCTACACCGGCTATCTCACGATAGAACGTGAAACAGCAGCCGATCCCGGGGACAGTTACCGGGAGATCCTTCGCTGCATCGAGGTCATCCGTTCCTTCAGTGGCTGCTGAACACCAGATCCATCGCAGTCCTCACCGCGGCCTGGCGGATTGTCTCATAGCCGCTGTGGGACTGCTCGATGACCACTTCTCCGCTCTTCACAAAGCGAAACTGTTCGGCAAGAGTCTTTCTCACTTCATCCAGAAAATGCTCCCCCAATGCCATAATCCTCCCCCCGATATGAATGGCCCGGACGTCAAACAGATTCGCAATGCTGAACAGGCCGCAGCAGAGGTTGAAAATATATTCACCCATCACTTTCCGGACGCCTGGATCTCCCGCCTGGTAAAGGCCTGCAGCCTTAGCCAGAGATTCCGCATTGACCTCAGACCCCCAGACGTCTTCATAGGGAAGCTCCACTCCCGCCTGCTCATTCAGATCCCTCAACAGGGCGTTAACCGAACAATACGCTTCCAGGCAGCCCTGATTGGAGCATTTACATTTTCTTCCGTTCCGCTCTATCACAATGTGGCCTGCCTCCAGGGCGTTGCATATTTTAATATCATCGTATTCGTCCTTTAAAATCACGCCTGCGCTGATCCCTTCATCAATATTGATAGCCAGCATATTCGTCCCCGGAACATAGCCCTCAGAAAAGCTTTCCGCCAGAGTCATCATCCGGGTATCATTATCCATGATCACCCGTACCTTGGGGAATCCTTTTCTGATTTTATCCGGCAGATCCCGTTCCAGCAGCTCTGTGGGAATTACGCTGGAAAACAGAATGTGCCCTGTTTCCGCTTCAAAGATTCCCGGGAAAATAATGGAAATAGCCACAAGCCTGCTCAGGGCCACACGCTGTTCGTGCAGCAGCACCCGTATCTCTTCTATGATATCCCGGCTCATCTGGCCGGACTGTTTCATCCGGACAGAACGAAGCTTCCGAAGGCAAAAATCATAAAGGGAACAGATACAGCCATTGCTGACAATCTCTACCGTCACGATGCAGCCGCCTTTTCCGTTTATCTCCAGCATGATCGGTTTTCTGCCCCTGGAACCAGAGCTGCCGGCCCCTGTTTCTACAACCCATTTTTTCTCAAGCAGCTCTTCTACCAGCATGGAGACCGTAGTCGGCGAGAGCCTGGTCCGGCACGCCAGCTCCGCTCTTGAAATCGGCGCTTCTCTCCGTATCATATTCAGCAGAAGCATACTGTTGTGCTCTTTCATCTTCTGTTGTGACTGCGTGTCTTCTCTGGGCATGTCAGCACCCCCTTATATTTTCCGTCCCCCTGGATACAACATATCCGGACAGCCCCGAAGAGGACTGCCCGGATACGTATTTTACAGGATTTTCTAAATCTTTACAAGTCTATTGTGCGTTTCTCGTCATTGGACTGATAGGCAGCCTCAATCACTTTCTGTACATACACAGCGTCAGATGCCGGAACCTCCAGCGGTTTCCCGTTCAGGATTGAATCAGAAAAGCTTTCAATCTCACGGGTGTAAGCATTGCCAAAGGTCACCTCCAACTCTTCTCCCCTGGTATCCTTCGTATCCTGTGTCGCATCATAGCCGCCCACATCACCCAGGAACAGCGCGTCTACCGTACCGCCGTCCACCTGGCCGATGATGGAGTCGCCCATCATACGTCCTCTGGTTCCAAAGAATTCCAGACGCCATTTTGCCGCGTCATCCGGGATGTTGAAATTGGACTGAACCACACACTGGGCCCCGTTCTCCAGGCGCATCAGCACGATAGAGGAATCCTCCACCTCGTACTGGAAGGTCAGCGTGTCATGCATGGCAGTGACCTGCTTAACCTTGCTTCCTGTAATGTACTGCACCAGATCGATACAGTGAACGCCCATATCCATCAAAGCGCCGCCGCCGCCCTGCTTCTTCTGCTGCCGCCAGTTACCGGGCATATCCGGATACCAGCAGGTGAACTGAGAATAGGAGGAAACCACATCACCGATTTTGCCTGCCTGGATGTCCTTCTTCATTTCCTGGACATAGGCACCAAAACGCATCATGAAGCCGGCGGCGATCTTAACGCCTTTACTCTCGCAGTATGCAACAACCTTTTCGCCTTCTGCGCTGGTCATGGCCAGCGGTTTTTCGATCAGGATATGCTTGCCCGCATCGGCCGCTGCCATCGCCTGCTGTGCGTGAAGCACAACCGGAGACGCGATGTATACCGCATCAACCTCCGGGTCCTTCAGCAGCGCCTCCGCTGAATCATATGCTCTCTTGGCATTATATTTGGCGCGGAGCTTTTCTGCGAACTCCATATTAATTTCCATAACCGCTACAAGTTCAGCGTTATACGCCTCCATCATGCCAGGTATAGTCCTGCGGTCGGCAATGCCTCCCGCGCCGATTACGCCCCAACGTAACTTTTCCATCGCGTTACTCCTTTCCAGACCTCTGCCTGAGGATTATTTCAGATGTTTGTCATGAATAGATACGAATGCATCGATCACTCTCTGAATGTGTGATTCTTCCCAGGTAGGATGCAGAAACAGGTTCACTGTGCGCGCACGCAGGGATTTTGCCACTTCGCATACGCAATTGTCATAGGACAGGCCTTCTCTCGCATATTCTTTGGAGTGGAACGGGAACTTAGCAGTACCAAATCCGTTCATCTCACGGTAAGCCTTCTCCTCATACGCCTCTGGCCACTGGATTCCATAGCAGGGAATCTTCAGGGCAATCAGCTCTTTTACGAATTCAGGCGCAGTAATATCCAGAGCGTCCAAATTCAGAGTTACAGGATACCACCAGTATGCGTTCTCCCGCTCAGCGGTGTTAACCGGAAGCTTAGCAACGCCCTTCAGGCCGCCCAGAGCTTTGTCATACATAGCCGCATATTTTTTCCTGCGCGCCATGTTCCAGTCGTCAAAACGGGCCAGCTCATTCAGGCCGATCTGGCTCTGAATCTCCGTCATACGATAGTTAAATCCAACTCTCGTATGGATATAGGGAAGTTTCTCCTCCAGCGCCAGCATGTTCATACGTGTTCTCACGTCATAGCCGTGATCACGGAAAGACCGTGCTTCCCAGCCCACGTCTTCGTTGTTGGTCAGAACCATTCCGCCTTCGCCGCCGGTGGTGAAATGTTTGGACTGGCAGAAACTGAAGCAGCCTACATCACCGATGGTACCGCACATTTTGCCATTATATTTTCCGCCAATACACTGAGCGGAATCCTCAATTACATACAGGTTATGCTTTTTAGCCACTTCCAGGATTCTCTTCATATCACATACAACGCCGTACAGATGAACACATACGACACCCTTTGTACGCGGTGTGATCTTTCTCTCCATATCCTCAGGATCGATCGTGTGATCTTCCGTCACATCACAGAATACCGGAATCGCGCCGGCCTGAACGATCGCAAAGGAAGAAGCGATAAAGGAATAAGAAGGAACAAGCACTTCATCCCCAGGCCCGATTCCCAGGCTGGAAATACCGATGTGAAGCGCTGCCGTACCGTTGGTACAGGAAATTGCCATCTTGGCGCCTGCCCAGGCTGCGAATTTCTCTTCAAATTCCATACCCTTTTTGCCGGTCCAGTAGCTCACCAGTCCACTGTCCAGAATATCCACAATGTCTTTTCTGCTCTGCGGGTCAAACTGCGGCCACATCGGGAAACCTAATTCTTCCACGCCTGCACCGTTCATTGCCATTTCTTTTTCCTCACCCATAATGCCACCTCTTTCATTAATTATATGATTGCTTGAATCATTCTCTTGTTTACAGTCTCATCATAACCGATAGGAATTAATTTGTCCACTGAATTAATTAATATTTTTATTATTTTTATTTTCGGTCAAAGATCTCCGTAATCACTGGAAAAATCCCGGATTTTCAAAAGCTGTACTTATGAAAATCCGGGATCTCTCCCAGTTGATTATAATGGCCCCGGCTGATTCGGTTACTGGTTCTGAAGCTCGTTCAGATTCTCCAGAAGCTTTCCTTCAAAAAGGACATTCAGCACGCAGCAGATACTGCCGTACAAGGACGCCTCGTCTGAAAAAGAGGACTTAATCACCCGCACCTCTCCTCTTTTAAATACCTTCTTAGAATTAACGTTTTCCTCCAGGTACCGTATGTACCTGTCCGGGATCAGATACCCGCCGTGCCCCAGTATGATTGCCTGACAGTTCAGCATGTTCACAACAGATACCAGCGCATAGGACAGTTTATCCATTACACTCTTAAAGACCTGATCCACCTCCTGCTGATTCCCGATGCTGCAGAACTGCTGGAAGGTATACCGCTGTCCCACCGCCTCCTGAAGCTTCTCTTCAATCCGCGGAATGCTGGCATACATCTCCAGGCATCCCCTGTTGCCGCAGGCACAGGGTTTGCCATTGTAGTCAATGCTGATATGCCCGATCTCACCGGCCAGCCCGTTGTTCAGCTGATAGATTTCGTCATTGGTGACAATGCCGCCGCCGATACCGTTCGTCAGGCCCACATATACGAAATCGTGATACATCTGACCATGCCCGTACAGCTTTTCTGCCAGCGCAGAAGCATTCATGTCATTATTGACATAGACCGGAAGGTGGAATTTTTCTTCTATAAAATCCCGCAGAGGCATGTCATGGATATCCCAAAAATCAATAACCTTCATCAAAAGTCCCTGCTCCACGTCCCATTGCCCGATGGAGGATATGCCGATACCCAGAATATTCTCCTCGTGCTGCAGGATTTTCCGGATCAGCAGAGAGACTTTATCCAACAGAGATTCGTTATTTTCATTCTCTAATTTCTCCTCATAGCGCTCCACGATGTTCAGCTGCATATCAGAAAGCACGGCTGTGCAGGAATCTCTGGTGATCTGGACCCCAATCACCTTCGGAGCCTTGGTCGAGATCTCCAGAATGATCGGATTCCGGCCCACATTGTCATTCATCTTCTCAATGCCTTCCGTGATCACACCGGACCGGATCAGCTCCGTGACAATATTCGTGATCGTCATCTTGGCCAAATTCGTCATCTCTGTGAGCTGTACGCGTGTAATCCCCTTGTTAGTACAGATCAGCTTTAAAATCAGCCCCCTGTTATGAAATTTGGATAGCTGCTGATTCTCACCCCTGCTTATGACCGCCAAATGCCCACCCCGCTCTCTTCCCAAACTGTACCGGAACTTCTGCGTTACATGAATGCCATCGTTCCGTCAATTTAAAGGATCTTTTGTATGCATTCCTGTTTGATAATCATTGTATCAAATGTTTGATACAAAATCCAGACTTATGATAAAATTTAATGGGTTTTATGCGGCTATCCGCTGATGTTCAGCTCTGGGCTGAAGCTGTATAAAGTATTTGTAAATCGCCAAAATATCCATTATAATTCAGGACAAGAAACACCTGCAGAAAGGCTTCCTCTGGCCGTACTTTGCAGAAAAGCATATGCTGTTCCCCGCCCTGCAGACAGCGTGAGTTGCAGCATATTCTGAAGTATGCATACCAATATGATTTGTGGAGGAATATACATGAATTTTAGAGTGGCAGTTTTACAGACTCCTTCTCCTGACAGAAATCCCAGTGAGAATACCAAAACGATTATTTCCAGATTGGAAGAAGCGGCCCGGTTAGAAGCAGATATTTTGCTGATACCTGAATGTTTTATAACGGGCTATGCGCTGCCGATCGAATATGACAAAGCTTTGAGTGACAACGACGTATGTATCACTGATCTCTGTTATGCAGCAAGAAAACTGAAAGTGGGGGTAGTCGCAACAACATTTACCAAAGGTAAGAAAAAGCCCCAAAACTCAGCCTATGTGATAGATAAAAACGGTAGAATTCTAATGAAATATTCTAAAGTACATACTTGTGATTTCGCTGATGAGATTTGCCTGGAAAGCGGCAAAGATTTTACCGTTTGTGATTTTCATGGAGTAAAGCTGGGCGTGATGATCTGTTATGACAGAGAATATCCAGAAAGCGCGAGAATCCTGATGCTAAAAGGTGCAGAAATTATCCTGGTCCCCAACGACTGCGAATCGATGAAGCCACGTGTTCAGGCTCTGTCAACAAGAGCTTATGAAAATATGACTGGTATTGCGATGGCTAATCCAAATCGGAAAAATGCCGGATGTTCCTGTGCGTTTAGCCCCATATGCTGGAATGACGACGGCGAATGCATTGACAATACAATTCTTCTGGCCGACGAAATGACTGAAGGCCTGTTCATCGCCGATTTTGATATGAATGCCATCCGCCGGTATAGGGAAAGTGAAATGATGGGAAACACTTTTAGAAAAACAGAGGCTTATCGTAAACTGTTGGACCCCGCGATAAATAAGCCGTTTATGCGTAAAGGACAATAATACCGGCATTTCTCGCTTTGTGTCGTGTTCCTTTCCGGTTATACCGTTTATTCTAAGCTTGAAAGGAGGAGCTGACAATGGATCAGAAAAAGATTGGGATGTTTTTAAAAGAGTTTCGAAAACAGAAGGGCATAACCCAGGAAGGTCTGGCAGAAGCGCTGAGCGTTTCCAACAGATCGGTGTCTAGATAGGAAACGGGATCAAACATGCCAGATTTAGCCGTTCTTATTGAGCTGGCTGACTATTATGAGGTTGAAATCGGGGAGATTCTCGATGGGGAAAGGAAGAGCAAAAAAAATGAAAAAAGAATTAGAAGAAACTGTACTTAAGGTTGCAGATTACAGCAATGAGGAAAAGGCGCGCAAAACGAGAAGAATGCACGCATTATTCCTGGCAGACGTTGCAGCATTTATCCTTTATATGCTGCTTGACTTAACCGGGCTTGCCGACAGCGGCTGTACAGAAGCAATAGCCAGCTTTGCGCTCGGTCTGGATTTTGGCCTGATGATCGTAGGCGTTATCTACACCAGCCTGTCCATCTCTAAAATCAGGGCTTTTAAAATGAGATTGCTGCAAAAGCGCTAAAAGTATCGCTACTCCGCGCTTTTCAGCTTCCCACACACCGTACTGAGAAAATACGACGCGATACTTCCCCCGACGATGCAGGCGATATACAGAAGCACTTCTCTTCCATCCTCCGGGAAGGAGGGCACGATCATGACAGTGGTGGCCACAACAATTCCCAGGATACAGTGTGAAATCACGGAATTATACTTCTGGAAAGCTGCGTTTACGGCTTTTGAAAGGATCAGAAGGCAGAGAAAGGCTCCTGCCGCCAGTGGAAAGATGACGCCTGGGGACAGTCTCGCTATTCCATCCAGCATGGGTTGATACAGTCCGAAAAATAAAAGAAGAGTCGATGAGGAAAGCCCAGGCACCACAAAGCTCAGCCCCCACAGGATACCGCAGAGAAAAAATCCCCAGATATTCGCCTGAATCACAAATGCGGCGCTGCCTTTCAGCAGAATCAGCAGGCCCAGCATAGCGCCAAATCCTCCCAGCATGGCCACGATTGACGGGTATTTCCGCCCCTCTTTTCCCGCATCTTTCCATAGCTCAGGCAGTGTGCCGAGTATAAAACCAACAAATGCACAGGTGACCGCCTGACTGTTCCTGGCCATCAGCCAGGCAGCCAGTCCTGACAGGCCGATAAAGCCGGCGCCCCCTCCGATCACAAAAACACAGATCATTTTCCAGTGCTTTCTGAGGTTCTCTTTCGGGTCCGACAGAATTCCGATCAGCGGCTGATACATTCCAAACGCCACACAGAGGGCGCCGCCGCTGATTCCGGGCATAATTGCCCCGAAACCAACGACTGCCCCCTCCAAAAACCAGATGATGGCACGCAGCATAAAATTTCTGTTCAATCAAACACCTCCGTCAACAGTTTTTCTCCGCCCATTCAGACAGACGGAACAATCCTTCACGGCTCCCGGCTATGATCAGGATATCATTTTTACAGAACAAATACTCCGGTTTTATGTTCTCCATGATTATATTATTATTTTCTATCGCAATAATATTCAGACCAAAACGCGGCCGGAACTCAATGTCTTTCACCATTTTACCGATAAATTGCTCGGGAACCAGCATTTTCGTGATATTTATCTGTTCGCTGAGCTCTATAAAATCCAACATCCGTGAGGTTTCCAAGCGGCTTGCCAGGCGGATGGCCATATCCCGCTCCGGATAGACCACCTCAGCTCCCAGCTTCTCCAGAATCTCCCCGTGCTCCGGGCTGGTCGCCTTGGAAATGACTGTCGGGATTCCCATCCCAACCAGATACAGCGTCGTGAGGATCGATGTATCCATATGCTCACCAATACAGACCACTGCAACGTCACAATTCTGGATTCCCGTTTCCATCAGGGCTTTCTTATCAAGTGTTTTCAGGACAATCGCATTTTCTGTGATTTCCCGGATCTCTCCCACTTTCTCCTCATCCCGGTCGATCACCAGAAGTTCTGCGCCGGATCGGGCCAGTTCCATAGCCAGCGCGTAACCGAAACGCCCCAGGCCGACAATGCCATAAGCCATTCTATCATTTTTCCTCTTTGTATACATGCCAGTCCTCCCAGATTAACCAATTGAAATGTTCCCTTCCGGATAGCTGATCCGCTCTTTCCGGTTAAAATACCACAGCGAGGCCACCGTCAAAGGCCCGATTCTCCCTATGTACATGATCAGTATGGATAGCAGCTTACTGCCTGTTCCCAGCCCGGGCGTGATACCGGTAGACAATCCGACTGTGCCGAATGCACTGGTCACTTCAAACAGGGCGTCTCTCAGAGACACGGCCGGTTCCATGACAGTCATGAAATACGTGCCCGTCATCACCACTGAAACCGCAAGCAGCGTGATCACCGCCGCTTTTTTGAACGCCGCCCTCGGGACGGAATAGTGGAACGCCTTCTCTGTCTTGTTCGTTGCAGCCGATTTGATCCCCTGCAGCAGCACAAAAAACGTGCTCGTCTTTATTCCCCCTCCGGTAGATCCGGGCGACGCTCCTATGAACATCAGAACAATCAGGACCAGAAGCCCCGGCGTGGTGAATTTGCCCAGGGGATAAGTGGAAAAGCCTGCCGTTCTCGCGGAAACACTCTGGAAGAAGGCTCCGAGCCAGGTAACGTCTTCCGTCAGCTTCAGTAGCAGAGTGCCCGCCGCGATCAGGGCTCCGCTGACCGCCAGCACAACCTTTGTATGCATGGACAGCCGCCGCCACCGGAACCTTTCTTTCAGCAGCTCCCGGATGACCAGAAACCCGATGCCTCCGGTTATAATCAGCCCGCAGGTCACCAGATTGAGCATCACGCTGCTCTGATAGGGTATCAGGTTTTGAAAATCTCCCAGGATATCGAATCCGGAATTGTTAAAAGCGGCCACGGAATGGAACAGGCTGATTCCCGCAGCTTTCAGAGGCGGGTAATCCCCGGCAAATACTGTAAAACTGAGAACGGCCCCCGCGAGCTCAATGACCAGAGTTGTGATGAATATATCTTTCACAAAACTGACCAGCCCTCGTCCGGAATTCAGATTCATCGCCTCCCGGATGATGTTCCTCCCCTTCAGGTTGACTTTCCTGCCCATAGCGAGCATAATTCCCGCTCCCATGGCAGTGACGCCCAGCCCTCCGATCTGGATCAGCAGCGCTAGAAAAAACTGTCCCAGCGGCGTAAAAGTAGTTCCCGCGTCGATGGCGATCAGGCCTGTCACACAGACGGCGCTGGTGGACGTATAGAGCGCATCCACATACCGGACGGTCACACCGTCCTGTATGCTGCAGGGCAGCATCAGAAGCAGCGAACCCACTAATATGACCATCGCAAAGCCCAGTGCAATGATCCTTCCCGGCGACTGTCTCTTTATAAAGCTCATTCCTGAATTACCTCACTCATTCCCGTCATACATCCGGTAACCCACACCCAGCTCATTGATGATGTATTGATTGGCGCCGGGCCTGGAACCAAATTTTTTTCTGATATTCGCCATGTTAACCTGAAGCTTTTTGACGCTCCCTGAATCTGATTCCCTCCAGATTTCACGTATGATCGCCGCATAGGTGAGAACCTTGCCAGGGTATTCAGAGAGTAATGCAACTATGTTATACTCAGTCTGTGTCAGTTTGATTTCCTCTCCTCCGATATATACCTTGCGCTGGTCATAATTGATTTCCATATCCCTTACTGCGAATTTTCCTCCTGGCAGGGCTCCCAGCTCTGCGCCTCTCCGGTTTCTCAGCGCCGCCCGTATTCTGGCAAGCAGCTCTGCCGTTCCAAAAGGCTTTGTGATATAATCGTTAGCTCCCAGATCCAGCGCCTCCACCTTATCCTTTTCATTGGTGCGTGCCGACAGCACGAGTATTGGAACTGCCGAACCGTCTCTCACAGCACGGATCAAATCCTGGCCGTCTCTGTCAGGCAGGCCCAGGTCGAGAATGATCAGATCAGGGCAATGTGAGGAAAATATGAGCATCCCCTGTTCACAGGTTCCGGCCGTCAATACCTGATATCCGTTCGCCTCCAGGATTGTTCTTATAAAGCTCCGGATATTCGTTTCATCCTCAACCACCAAAATCTTATATTTATTGCTGCTCATGTTCCTTCCCCTCCATTTCGAGCCAGAAACGGAAAACAGCCCCTTCCGGTTTTCTGTTCTCTGCGCGGATCTCACCCCCGTGCGCCCTGATGATTGCCGCACACACCGACAGCCCGATGCCCATACTCCTTTTCTTCCCGTCGGCCGGCACATCTTCTTTTTCAAGATAGCCTGTAAAAAGGCCGCATAATTTCTCTCCCGGTATTCCGCAGCCGTCATCTGCAATCTCAAAAACGGCTCTGCCTCCTTCTGTATGAACGTTCAGGGAAAGCTCTTTCATCCCTTCCGCATGACGGACCGCGTTTTCCAGAAGATTCATCAGCACCTGTTCGATCAGCATAGCATCCATGGGAATGCTTATAAATTCATCCGGTATGGTCACGCAGACCTGCTGGCCCGGATACCTCTTGTGGAATTTCAGCAGGACGGAGTCGATCAGCTCTTCCAGGACTGTCGGAGTTTTAATCACATTCACCCTTTCCCCGTCAATCCGGGTCACAGAAAGCAGATTTTCCACCATCCGGATCAGCCATTCCGAATCTTCTCTGATTTCGCCCAGCAGTTTCAGATGCTGTTCCGGTGTGAGCCTCTCGTAATTCTCCATGATCGCGGAACAAGAACCATATATGGTCGTCAGCGGCGTCCTCAGATCGTGAGAGACCGCCCGCAGCAGATTGGCGCGCATCTTTTCCTTATCACTCTCCGCCTTTATCTTCTCCTGCCGCTTGATTTTTGTGGTGAGCATACTGGTCATGACTGTGACTGCGAGCATGATAACTGCAGAAAACAGATTTTCCGGCATTGAGAAATTAAATCTGAAATATGGAAAAGTAAATGCAAAGTTAACAGCCAGCACGCTGACCAGCGAGGACAGAATCCCCGCTATATATCCCTGTGTCACAAGGGAAATGCAGAAGACTGCCAGGACGAATACCGCCGGGATCAGGGACTGTGTGCGGAACAGATTCTGGATCGCCAGGCTCAGGGCGAACGATACTGTCAGTATTACCGCCGATATCAGGCTGTTGATTAAAATCCTGTTTTTCATTTTACTGCGCTCCTAAAAATTCTCTTGTTATTATATCACTTACACAGCTAAGAAATGGTTAAGATTTTTAATTATTTAAAAACTGACAGGCAAGGATTCATTTCCGCCTGTCAATTTTATTAATAATCAGTATATTTTATCAAAGTTTTTCTTACCGCTCCGATGCCCGCTGTCAGTTCCGCAAAATAGCTCTCCACCTTTTCACCCAGTCCTGCCTCATATAAATCCACTCCGAAAATAGAACAATCTGACAACAGCTGCTCTAGCTCTGTATGAAACTTTCTACGATCTCCTAAATGTATGGTTTCCAGATATTTTTGAGAACTTTTCAGCATTGGATCAGGGCTCGGCGTGAACCTATTACCTTCATCATCCACCGCAAGAAGATAACGGCACCAGCCGGCCAGAACCAACGGAATCAGTTTCAATTGCTTAATATCCAGCACATCACTTGCCATATATGCTTTAATCGTTTCCCCAAATCGGACCCCCAGTTTCTGAGATGTATCTGTAGCAATCCTTTGGGGCGTATCAGGCATAAATGGATTCGGAATTCTTTTAACCAGCACTTCCTTAATAAAATCTTCCGGCCGTATGATTTCTGGATCCACGACTACTGGAAGCCCCTCTTGATATCCTATGCCCTCTACCAATTTTTTTAGCTGAGGATCTTTCATCTCATCCGCAATCAGCGTATATCCCAGCAAGCAACCGTACACTGCCAGTGCCGTATGCAATGGATTCAGACAAGTACATACTTTCATCTTCTCAACTTTATCAACAGTTTCCCGATTAGTAAAAATAACACCTGCCTGATCCAATGGCGGCCTTCCATTTGGGAAAGAATCCTCTATCACAAGATACTGGGGCTCTTCCGCATTCACAAAAGGTGCCACATAGGTATTCTTGCCTGTGATAATTCCTTCTACATCCTCGAAGCCTGCGGACTTCAGCATCTGTTTGACACTGTCATCCGGCCTGGGCGTAATCTTATCTATCATACTCCACGGAAAAGATACGCCAGATGGATTTTCGATATAAGCGGCAAAATTTTCATCCACTAATTTTCTTTCCGTCCAAACGCTTACATAATCATGTATCGCTTGATATAAACGTGTGCCATTATGCGAGCAATTATCCATACTTACCAGGGCAACGGGCAGTTTCCCTGCCTGATAACGGCAGTATAGAAGAGCTGTGAGCTTCCCTATATAGCTTTTCGCCTTCTCCGGTCCCGCAGAAAGATCGTCAGCAACCTGCGGATAATAAACACCATTTGCATCCCAAAGGTTATACCCCTTTTCCGTAATAGTAAAACTTACCATCTGAAGGGAAGGCGCAGCAAATATTTCCTTCAGCCGTCTCCAGGAAACTTCGTTTGCAGAATCCATCGTAACAGATTCTGCTATACTCCCAATTACTGTTTTTTCAATACCGCCGTCAGCTTTTAATGTTACTAACAGGCTGAGATTATCTTTGGGCTGATACATTTTCTCAATAATCTCATAATCAAATCCTTCAGCTACAATAATACCTGTGTCTGTTATCCCTGCGTTCAGCAATTCCTGCTGCAGGCTGCAGGGAAAAGCACGAAAAATATTTCCCGCGCCCAGATGCAGCCATTTAGGGTTTTCCCTGGTTTTAGCAATCATAGCATTACGTTCATAACAGGGAAGTATAAAGCCTGCATTTTCCCAAATTTTTTTATTCCCGATTGCTTCTTGCGATAATTTCATATTTCCCCCATTGATCCATTTTTTCTAACGTTTCCCAAATTCCATTAATATATGCGGCCCCCAAAGCTCTGTCATACAAACCATATCCCGGCCTGCCTTCTTCACCCCAAATCATCCTCCCATGATCCGGACGTATATAACCGTCAAAACCATTTTTATACAGCACCTGCAGGATCGCTGTCATATCAAGACTGCCGCAGGCAGAAAAATGTCCTGCCTCTTCAAACCCATGATCCAGCCTTTTTACATTTCTCATATGCATGAAATGAATCCTTCCCATGGCAGAATATTTGTCCACCAGATACACAACATCGTTAGCAGGCGAAGCTCCCATGGAGCCGGTGCAGAAGGTCAGGCCATTTGCAGGACTATCCACCAGGGCGAGCATCCGGTCCAGACTTTTTTCATCCCGGATAATTCGCGGAAGTCCGAAAATCGGCCACGGCGGATCATCCTGGTGTATGGCCATTTTTATTCCTGCTTCCTCAGCAACAGGAATGACAGCTTTTAAGAAATACTCCAGATTCTTCCACAAATCCTCTTCCGTTAATTGCTTGTATTCATCAAAAACCTTTTTCAGGGAATCTTTCGTATAACTGGCATCCCAGCCCGGCAATGCTAATTCACCCGTCATCGGATCCATTTTCTTCAGCTGCTCTTCATAATAGACCAAAGCCGTCGAACCATCTGGCATCATCTTATCGAGCTGTGTCCGGGTCCAATCAAAAACCGGCATAAAATTATAACAGATGCATTTAATCCCCGCTTCCCCTAATCTTCGGATATTTTCCTGATAATTAGCAATATATTGCTCTCTGTCTGATTTTCCTAATTTAATATCTTCATGAACGGGAACACTTTCAATTACTTCAAAAGCAAGTCCTGCTGCTTCTACCCGCTTTTTCAAATTCCAAATGCTTTCTCTGCTCCATACCTGACCGGCAGGCACATCATAAACAGCCGTTACAACGCTATACATATTGGGAATCTGTTTGATATACCTCAGGGGTATGGCATCATCCGGTCCATACCATCGAAATGACATTTTCATATATTATCTCCTCTGTCATGGCTAAAAGCCGTTTTTTTCTTAAATTAATCAACCATATCTTTTAAAAGTAAAGCCTTGGTCACCTGCTGCGTATGATTATCAATTTCTTTCACACACTGTCCCTGCTTTACAATATATATTCTGTCACAAAGAGCAATTATCTCTTCCAGTTCATCTGAAATATATAAAATTGCCGTGTTATTATCACGAGCCAGTTCAGTCACCAGACGATAAATTTCCCCCTTTGCCCCAACATCGATACCACGGGTAGGCTGATCCAGTATCAGAAGCTTCGGCTCATTTAGAAGGCATTTGCCAATGGCTACTTTCTGCTGATTGCCACCCGAAAGTTTATCAATGCCCTGTTCGACCCCTTCGCATTTGATAGACATATGTTGAAACATTTGCTGGGCTTTCCCGTTCAGACTCTTGTAATCCAGTCCCACTCCTCTTTTTAATTTATTTAAATAGGATAACCACATATTTGCGCCAACATTTAATTTTAATACCAATCCCTCCTGCTTCCGGTCTTCCGGCACCATACTGATTCCATGCCTGACAGCCTGAGTGGGGCTCTTAATGACAACCTTCTCTCCATCCAGATAGATCTCTCCCGCTGCCATTTTCTCTGCACCAAATATCATCTTTGCAATTTCACTCCGCCCTGCCCCTACCACACCGGCAAATCCTACAATTTCCCCTTTCCTGATCTGAAAGCTTACATTCTTTATACAATCTCTCAGGGTAGTCAGCCCTCTGCATTCCAACAGCATTTCATGATCATTCTTAGGTTCTCCAATATTTTTCTGAACTACGGATTCCCGGCCAATCATCCACTGAATCAGCTGCTGCGTAGAACATTCGGACGTAACTGCGGTTGTAACCTTCTCGCCATTACGAAGAACAGTCAACCGGTCTGACACTTCAAAAATTTCCTCCAGGAAATGGGAAATGTAGATAATACTTATACCTTTTCTTTTCAGACTCTTGATGACCTTAAACAGTTGTTTTGTTTCATTGTGTGACAGGGAAGACGTGGGTTCATCCATTACAATCACCCTGGAATTACAGGAAACAGTCCTGGCAATCAGAATAAGCTGCTGCTTTGCCGGCGGGAGTTTCTCTACAAGATCTTCTGCCCTCAGATCAAACTCCAGTTCATCCAGCAGTGTCTGAGCCTCTCTGCGCATGCCGGCACGGTCTAAAATCCTATGGGCTCTGTCTTTATACAGCTCTCTCCCCAAATAGATATTCTCTGATACATCCCGGCACCCCACTAAATCCAGTTCCTGATGAATCATGGTGATCCCGCAGCTATACGCGTCACGCGGAGAATGTATACGCACCTTTTTCCCATCATAATAGATTTCACCTTCCGTCAATGTATAAATACCATTCAGAATTTTCATAAGCGTGGATTTTCCGGCACCATTAGCGCCCAGAAGTGCATGCACTTCTCCTGTTTTCAGTTCAAAATCCACCTGATTCAGCACACGAACTCCTGAAAATTCCTTAATAATGCCTCTCATTTCCAGAATATTTTCACTCATAGCTGTATCTCCTTAAATTTTATGGCATTATTCACGGCGCCTTGCTGTAATACTATCAATAGCCACAGCTCCGATAAGAATTATGCCGGTGATCGCATCCTGCCAGAAGCTGGATACACCTGCCAGCTGCAATATATTCAAAATAATGCCCATGATAAAAGTACCTATTATACAGCCTGAAATAGAACCCTTACCGCCATCCAGAGAAGTTCCGCCAACGATGCAGGCTGACATAACTTTTAGTTCATACCCATCCATACCGTCTGCCGTGCACATAAGGATACGCAAAGTGTAGATTAAACCACCGATAGCAGCAAACAGACCGCTGAGTACTAAAGCAGAAATTTTAATATTATCCGTATTAACACCTGACAGCCAGGCTGCTTTTCTGTTTCCTCCTGTCGCATATACATACTGTCCAAATCTGGTTTTTTTCAAAACAAAAGCCATGATAACAGCCAGAATAATCCAGATCAGGGCAGGGACTGGGAAGATTCCTCCTATTTTGCCCATGCCGATAAAGTTATAATCAGCCGGTATTCCGGTAATAGGTTTTGCACCGGTTATAATATAGACTAAGCCACGGACAGATGTCTGCGTACCAAGAGTTGTCACAAACGCATTAACTCCCACTTTAGTGACCAACAGTCCATTGATAAGCCCTACTGCAATCCCTACACATAATCCTGTAAATATGCCGGCAGCCAAACCGAATTCAATAAACATATATGTAGATACGACTGCCGTCAGCGCACCCGTCGATGAAACTGACATATCAAAGGAACCTGTTATCAGTGCGAATACCATGCCCAGCGCCATGACGCCAATGATAGAATTCTGCGCGAGAAGGTTCATAACATTGCTCATTGAGATAAATACCGGATTGATAAAAATACAAATGATAATCATGATTACCAGCACAATGAGCATTGTGAATTCTTTTGAAGTAGTTTTCTTACTTTTTGATTTTAAAAATCCTGTTTTCATATGCACCTCATCTTTTCTTTCGGCCTGGACACAGTATTCTGCCCCACTACCTCTTTATTTCTGATTTTTTACCATGCCACCTCATAATCATCTGCATTTTCTTTGGTCACTACACTTAGCTCAATACTGCTCAGCGCTCCGAATTCTGCATCCGCATTGCTAAAATATTCATTTGCAACTTCTGCTGCCAGCACACCCTGTAATCTAGGATCCTGGTTGATGGTGCCATATACTGTTCCAGCCTCAATCGCTTCTTTTACATATGAAGGATAATCAAACGCGATAATTTTACCCAACAGTTCTGTTCTTCCTGCAGCTTCACAGGCGGCAACCGCGCCTACGGCATCATCCGGCCCCTGGCAAACAATCGCATCTATTTCTCCTGCCGGAAATTTCTGAAGCATATTCTCTACTACCTGAATAGCTGTCTCCTTATTCCATTCGGTGGTCTGCTCAAATACTACTTCAATCTCCGGCTTATCCTCCAGATATTTATAAAAGCCTTCACTTTCCTGAATCTGAGGGCCGGCCCCAAGTGTACCAATCAGGTAAGCCACTTTTCCTTCCCCACCTAAAAGCTTCTCTACCATCTGTGCAGACATGCGTCCCGCTTCCACACAATCCATATTTACCTCAGTCAGCACCTCAGCTCCCTCTCCCAAAGTACGATTCACCGTAATCACTGGAATTCCAGCCTCATTGCACTCCTTTACAGCCGCGACCAGGGCATCTGTCTGGGTAGGCGCCACGATAACCATATCTTTTTTCTGGGTAATAAAATTTTCAATAATCTGGGTTTGGGTCGCCGGATCATCTTTACCATCCTGCTGGTCCACCTTATAATTTCCATAAGCGTCCAGCGCCTCCGTAGCGGCATTCATCCACGCTACCTGCATAGGCGTCTCAAAATTTGCACAACAGATTCCTATCTCATATACTTCTTTATCATCAGTTGATGAAGCTGCAGAAGCTGTTTTAGACTCATCCGATGATTCCGCTGAAACCTTGGAACTATCTGCGGCGCTGTCAGAACATCCCGCCATAATTCCTGCTAACATTGCTGCGGTCAAAACCATACTTAATTTTTTTCTCATACAAATTCCCCCTTAACATGATATTTTTATTTGATTGCTTACCATCCAAAAACTTTTCCGCCTTCTTTTGTTACCAGCACATTCAATTCTTTTCGGAGTCCTCCGATGCCCGGCACATATAAGCCTGGTTCAATAGCAATAACCATGTTCTCTTTTAAAATGGTTTCTGAATTAGGATTTAACTCCGGTATGGATTCATGATAGGAAAATCCCACGCCATGGCCGGCTGGATGTACATAATATTTTCCATATCCCGCGTCTTCCATCACCTTACGGGTCGCAAGATCGATATCTCTGGCTGCCGCTCCAATATGTACGGCTTCAACTCCCGCCTGAAAAGCTTTTTCAATTAATTCCATCATCTCTTTTGAGCGGCCCTGAGCTCCTCCCACCACTGCGGAACGAGTGATATCCGCCCAGTAGCCGTCAACACAGGCACCAATCTCAAAAAGGCAGCAGTCCCCTTTTTCCAAAACTCTTGCGTCACTGATCACTCCGTCACAGGCAGCAATCTCACTTTTGGGGCCGGTGCTTAACTGAGCCCACGCTCTGGCAACTCTTGCACCTTTATAATCTCTGGCGTTAACCTGAATGTGTTTCTCGATTTCATTCACGATATCCACTTCCCGAATCCCCGGCAGATCTACCAGGTCTGCAAAGCGGTCCATGGCCATAGCCACCAGATCATTTACAATCTTCAGCTTTTCAATGTCACTTTCGTTTTTCACAGCCATCACTTCTGTAATTAAATCTTTAACAGATACGAAATGGTCACTCCCAAACCCTTCAGCCACCAGCTTCTTCACTTTGCTTCCCACAAGCGACACCTTTCCTGAACAATGGCATGGGGCTATCACATCATAGTCCAGTTCAAGTCCGATTACAGATTCATTTGTAATTCCATATTGTCTTGACAGTTCTGCAAAAATCTTTTGAATCTGGATACTTGTATCTTCTGCATTCATATCAATGTCATCATATACATAAACATTATGCAGTTTTGCTTCCTTAGTATCGATCTCTTCCGCAATTGGAACAATAACGCTGGGATCGCCTTCAGCCGGAATGGTCATATATGAATACCCGTTCCTCGACCAGTACTGTGTAAATAATGTGAGATTCTGTGGCAGCCTTAAAACAGATACGGCTATCCCCTGTTCTCTCATCGCCCTTTGATATTCAGGAATATGCTGATACATAATTTTCCTCCTTTAGAATTCTTCCTTCATTTCTTTAAATATCTTGTCAAATTTATTCAGGGTGATCTCTATATCTTCCATAGTGTGCTGAACGCTGAACCCATAATGTGCCGGCGCCGCCTGTCCGCAGTCATGCATATAGAGACCATCACGCAGTGATTTAATCAAGAAGCTCTTAGTCATATCACATCTATAGCTATCTCCTGCTTTTCTCCAGTTATAATCATCTTCTGGGTTTTCTACTCCAAAATAAATGCCAAATCTTGCACCAATACCACGCACATGGCCTGGAATTCCATGTTTTTTCATCAGCGCATTCATGCCGCCGTACAGCGTATCCGCAAGAGCATCAATGTGATCATAAAAATCTGGCTCCATAGCCATCTTCATACATTCGATAGACGTCAGCACCGGCATTAAAGCTCCCGTATAAGTACCGCTCATGATCGTCCTGCCAAGCGGATTCAGCACTTCCATTACTTCTTTTTTCCCACAAAGAGCCGCAATCGGGAAGCCTCCTCCGATCGCTTTCGCGAAGGTTGCAAGATCTGGAGTCACTCCGTAATAAGCCTGGGCAGAACCTGGCCTCATGCGCAAACCGGTGATCACCTCATCAAAAATCAGGACAATTCCTTCTCTGCTGCAGATCTCACGTACTTTTTCAAGAAAAGCTTTCTGTGCCGGATAGCAGCCGCAATTGAAGCTGACAGGTTCAAGCAAAACGCCGGCGATCTGTCCTTTGTGTGCCTCTACGCAACGTTCAAAGGATTCCAAATCATTATACTCTACGTTCCTGATCACTTCTGAAAAGCATTGGGGTGTCCCGGCTGTATCAGAAATATTCTCCACTTCGCCAATATCATTCTTTTTTCCCCGGGCCCCATTATGATTATACCATACCAACTCATTCATGCCATGGAAATGTCCCTCGAAACGGATAACGATGTCTTTTCCGGTATACGCACGGGCCACGCGAACCGCCGCCATAGTTACCTCTGTCCCGGAATTTGAAAAGCGAACTCTTTCCGCACAGGGAAAAAATTCATGAAACAGTTTTGCCAGCTCCTTATGATATTCAGTTTCAAAATTCATGAAAAATCCCATATCCATAGCTTTCTCAGCAGCTTCTCTTAGTCTTGGATGGTTATGTCCGAAAAATGCCGCGCCCGATCCGGTATGATAGTCGATATACGCTTTTCCGTCCGCATCAATGATCCGGCTGCCGCTGGCAGACTTCAGATATAATGGCTGCTGCAATGTGCTGTTAAATCTTCCGCCTGCAGAGGCTCCGCCTATAAAATACTGTCTGGCCTCATCGTAAATTTCCTGTAACTTGCTCATTTTGATCCTCCTGTTTTCCATTTTTTAATCATCCTGTACATCGACAGGTAAATTTATACATTGATATCTGATATCTATAATCTGATATTTCAGATATCCGTTGATTAAATAATAAATAAATATAATTCATATGTCAATGCATAACTCTACCAAATTTTAACTAAATTTTTGTGAAAATAGTACCATCTGAAATCTGAGATTTCAGATTTCCAATTTATACATTGACTTTCCTTTAGAAAAAGGCTATATTTTTATACATACAGGAGGATTTACAAACATGGATATTAATACAAACAGTCTGGCAGAACAATTTGCCAATCTGATATTAGAAATGATTATGAATAAAGAACTGACATCCGGCCAACAGATTCCCACTAAGGAAATAGCGCAAAACTATGGCGTAAGTGCAATGCCTGTACGCCAGGCACTTCGTGAACTCTGCGACAAAAAGCTGGTCGTCAATAAAGCACGGGTGGGCTATTTTGTTGCAAGCTATACGCCAGAAGAATTAATTCAAATCTCCAGCTGCAGACGTATGTTCGAGATGTATTGTCTGGATAATTTTTTTGATTCTCTGGATCTGGAAAAACTACATGAACTATATCAACGCATACAGCAGAATACCGGCGATCACTTTGATAACCTCCAATACCAAAAAGATGATGCCGCTCTTCATTCCAGTTTTGTGAAGGCCTCTAAAAATCCCTATCTTCTGGACCACTACAACCAAATCAAAGATCTGTTCTCCCTGTGCATTATCTACGACGATAACATGGAAGACAATTATTTATCAAGGGCAGAACATCTCCGCCTTTTGGAGTATATCTTTGCACGAAAAAAAAGTATAGCTCTTCTCGAATTAAAAAATCATTTAGACCGGGTAGATCGTACAATCATGATGATAGGGAAAATATAACATAAGAAAAAGTTATGTAACATCACTTTGGGGCTTGTTCAGGCATTTCTATGTTACTGCCTGAACAAGCTTCCATTTTATCATTCGATCAATAGATTGTCTTCTTGGCGTAAGCGGCTCTTTTATGACCTGTCCCTATAATACTTCAGCAGAGCCTGCGTCCCCTCTTCTCCTAACCCTTTTTCTTCCAAAACGCCACACTCCTTCAGCACCTGAGAGAGCACCTTCAGGCTCCCTCCGCAGCTCTCTGAAGCTTCCGCCCCCAGCCGCATATCCTTGATGAAATGCTTCAGCATAAAACCCGGCGTGTAATCTCCTGCCAGCCCTTTTGCTGCCACATTACTCATCTGGAAGCTGCCTGCCGCACCTGTGGATATGGCTCCCAGCACCCGTTCAGCGTCCAGACCGGACAGCTCCGCATAAGATATCGCCTCACAGGCTCCGGCAAGTGCCCCTGCAATGGCAATCTGGTTGCACAGCTTCGTCTTCTGGCCTGCTCCGGGTCCTCCCATATAAAAAATCTTTTTCCCCATCGCCTCCAATATTGGCAGAACCGCCTGAAAATCCTCTTCCCGCCCTCCGGCCAGTATCGTCAGCGTGCCTGCCTTCGCGCCGGTATCTCCGCCTGTGACAGGAGCATCCAGTGCATGGACCCCTCTCCTGCGGGCTTCCTCGAAGATCTCTTCCGCCAGGGAAGGAGATGAGGTGGTCATATCGACTACATATGTCCCCTGTCCCGCGTGTTCCAAAATCCCGTCCTCTCCCAGATATAACGCCTTCACATCCGCAGGATATCCTACGATCGTGACCACAGCCTCACACTGTTTTGCACACTCCCCGGGACTGGCGCACCAGTGAGCCCCCTGTTCCAAAAGCGGCGCCGCTTTCTCCTTAGTACGGTTATAGACATACATTTCATACCCTGCTTTCATCAAATTCCGCACCATTGCCGCTCCCATGATCCCTGTTCCGATCCAGCCTATTTTCTTCATATGACATTCATCCCCTTTCCATCTGTACTTCTCATTATACATTCTTTCTAATCTGCACTCAAGCCGGAACTATTCGCATATAATAAAAAGAAACTATGTTCCGGAGACAACATGCAGATCTATACTGTTCAGCCAGGCGACAGCCTGTATTCAATATCTGCCGCTTATCAGCTCTCTGCGGATACAATTGCTTATGTCAACCAACTAATTCCACCTTATGAACTGGCTGTCGGACAGTCCCTTCTGCTTACGGAAGAATCCCCGGCAGCTGCGCAATATTTTCTGAGGACAGCAGGATATGCTTACCCATTCATTTCGCCATGGGTTCTGGAGCAGTCCCTCCCCTATCTTCAGGAGCTTCCTGTTTTCTCCTATGGATTTACAGGCAATGGGGAACTCCTTCCGCCCGCCCTGGACGACAGTTGGATGATTACTGTGGCTGTTTCCGCCGGCGTCACTCCGATTCTAACTCTGACGCCTTTCGGGCCAGACGGAAACTTTAACAATGCACTGATCCATTCCATGGTGCAGAGCGAAACCGCAAAAAACAACCTGATCTCCCAGCTTCTGCAGATCGTACCGGAAAAGGGGTTCGGCGGCGTAAATGTGGATTTTGAATATATCCTGAAGGAGGACCGGGATGCTTTCACAGCTTTTGTCAGTGAACTGACAGCGGCCATGAACCGCCAAGGCGGCCAGGTTTCGGTGGCTCTGGCCCCCAAAGTCTCAGCCACACAGACAGGCGTCCTCTTCGACGGCAAAGACTTCCAGGCTCTCGGGGCTGCAGCCAATCACGCTCTTCTGATGACCTATGAATGGGGATACCGCTATGGCCCGCCGATGGCCGTAGCCCCTCTGGACCAGGTTCGCCGGGTGGTCACATATGCTACCGGAGTTATCCCACCTGGAAAACTGAGCCTGGGCCTGGCTAATTACGGCTATGACTGGCCCCTGCCCTACCAAAAGGGCATTACCTCCGCTGTAACGATCGGAAATGTAGAGGCTGTCCAGATCGCTGTCCAAAACGGCGTTCCCATTGAATATGATCCGGTTGCACGCTCCCCGTACTTCTACTACACGAAGGATGGGACAGAACACGTTGTCTGGTTTGAAGACGTCAGAAGCTGGAGTGAAAAACTGGCCCTCACCAGAGACTCCGGCATGGAGGGCGTTGGCATCTGGCAGATCATGCGACTCTTCAGGGCCGGGCTGATTCTGATTAACAGCAGCTATGGAGAGACGGACACGGGTACTGCCGGGTAATTATTATTTTTTTCTAAAGTCATTGACTTTTTATGTCTACCTGTCTCATACTGTAATTATCAAATATAGAAAGAAGTGATTGCCGATGGACATTACCGTTTCGGAAGATATCGACTCAGAATTTCTGGAAGTCGTACGGGATATCCTGGAAGACCGGGAGTTTAAGAAGCTGAATTGTTTTCGCCAGCACCTGAAGACAACGCGTTTCATGCACAGCCTGAACGTTTCGTATATTTCCTGGTGCCTTGCCAGAAGATTCCGCTGTGATGCCCGCGCTGCCGCCCGTGCAGGCCTGCTTCACGATTTTTTCCTGTACGATTTCAGGGATAAGCAGCCTACCAGGGAGCTGCAGGCTTTTTATCATCCCAAGGTAGCTGCCTACAACAGTACGAACCACTTTAATATTTCTGAGAAGGAGGCTAACGCGATTCTTTCGCACATGTTCCCTCTGGGTCCGCTTCCAACCAGCAAAGAGGCATGGCTGATCACCTGCGCAGATAAAATCTGTGCAACGATGGAACTTTTCCAGCTGCACATAGCCCTGGCTAAACCAGGCCGCGTGAAGATCAGCGCCGCCTGAATACAAAACTGAATATAAAAGCTGCCCTCTCGCACTTCACACTGGTGCCGGGGCAGCTTTTTTGACCGCGTCTCTGTTAAACCCGCTTTCAATCCATATCCATGCTTCCTGAGCGGAAGCCTTCCAGATCCAGGGTCACATACTGGTATCCCAGTTCCTTCAGGAAAGCGGCCGCTTCCAGCCTGCGATCCAGAAGTCCTTCCAGATCCTCCGCATCAACCTCTATTCTCACCAGGCATCCATAGACCCGCAGTCTGACATTCCTAAAACCAAGGCTGCGCAAATAGGCTTCTCCTTTTTCCACTCTTTTCAGCTCCGGAAGTGACAGCGCAGTTCCATAGGGAAAACGCGTGGCCAGACAAGGCGCGGACGGACGGGCGGCGACTGAAATTCCATATTCCGCAGCCATCCTCCTGACCTCCTGCTTCGTCAGCCCAGCTTCCGCCAGCGGACTAAGGACACCCAGCTCACGGACTGCCCGGATGCCGGGGCGATATACGTGCAGATCATCCTCATTGGTTCCCTCCAGCACCGTTTTCACACCCTTCTCCGCCGAAAACTCCAGAATCCTCCGGAACAGGTAATGCTTGCAGAGATAACATCTGTCCCTGGAATTTTCACGGACCCCAGCCTCCTGCAGCTCCCGCAGCCGCAGGATGTGATGGAGCGCACCGGCCTCCCCTGCCACCCGCTCCGCGATCGCAAGGTCTTGCTCCGGCATGAGTTCAGATTGGGCGGTGACAGCATATATCCTGCGCTTGCTCCCGGCAGCATACCCGCAGGCCAAGCGGAGCAGCAGACTGCTGTCGACTCCTCCGGAAAATGCCACTGTGAGATCCTGGCAGGACAATTCCTCCATCCTGGTCAGCAAACGTTCTTTTTTCTGTTCATAATCCGCCATAGCAATCCCCGCATTCCCGCAACACTTCCTGATATACATCCGGATAGGCGATTCCATGGTCTCTGCAGAGAGACGCCACATCCTCATATTCAGGATAACAGCGTACCCCCTCTGGCAAACGGCAGATCTTTACACGAACCTCTCCCCAGACAGTCTTCACCGTCCCGGCAGACCGGTTCAGAACCGACCGGTCCATTTCCATCCGGCGGATGCCAATGGTAGACGTTTCCTGAAAAATAATCCTCTCCATTGCCGGAACATCAGAGGGATTGCAGATTACGTCCAGTTGGTAGGCCGGCCTGTTCTTCTTCATATAGACCGGCGTATAATGGACATCTCTGGCGCCGGCCTGCAGAAGCCGTTCCATCACAAACCCCAGAGCTTCTCCCGTGCAGTCATCAATATTGCTCTCCAGCTTGCAGATTCTGTCCGATTCCACCTCTGTTTCCTCTTCAATCAAAAATGCACGCAGGATTCCCGGCTTCTCATAAGCTCTCTTTCCGGCACCCATGCCGGTCCTTTTCACTGTAAAACGCTCCGGAAGTTTTCCTCCGGTACGGATGGCCGCTGCAATCGCAGCGCCTGTCGGAGTGACGAATTCCCCTTCTTCCTCCATGATATGCAGAGGCAGGCCATAGTCAGCCGCAATATTAACTACAGCAGGAACCGGAACCGGCAGGACACCGTGGCGGCATCTGACAGCCCCCCTCCCTTCATTAATCTGAGGTATGATCACATGTGTTATGCCCAGATTATCCATGCAGATGGCAGCGGCGGCTATGTCCAGAATCGAGTCAACTGCTCCCACCTCATGAAAATGTACCTGCTCTTCCGGGACACCGTGCGCTTTCGCCTCTGCCCCCGCGAGAATCCGGAAAATCTTTTCCGCCAGCGCGGCAGCTCCCTTCGACAGGCTTCCTCTCCTGAGAATTTCCAGAATTTCCGTTAGCCCCCTGTGTTCATGCGAGTATTCATGATTCTGCCCATGATCGTGTTCAAAACCGGATTTATGATGGCTATCCGCCCCGCCTCCCGCTCCCTCAGGCTCGCAGGCCTTTGCCTGCTTTTCCAAACCTCCGCCGTGGCTGCCATACAGATAATGCATGTCATGGTCATGGTTCTCATGTACCTTATCCAGCACTACGTCGAAATCACAGACGTCCAGTCCTGCCTTTTTCACCCGGCTGATCTTTATATCAGCGCCTTCTATTGACAGGCTGTCAAGCTGCTTCCGTAAAATTTCCGGATCGGCGCCCAGATCCAGAAGAGCCGCGGCGAACATATCCCCGCTGATACCTCTGCTGCATTCCAGATAGATTGTCTTACTCATGCGCCTTTACCCCCATCCTGTTAATCTGGGTAGCCAGATATCCTGCGCCGTACCCGTTGTCTATGTTGACAACTGCAATTCCGTTGGCACAGGAGTTGATCATGGTCAGCAGGGCAGAAATCCCGTGAAGGTTGGCTCCATATCCCACAGAGGTCGGCACGGCGATCACCGGCTTATCCACCATTCCGCCCAGCACACTGGCCAGAGCTCCCTCCATTCCCGCGACAGCCACCACACAGTTCGCACTCTGTATGACCTCCAGCCGGGACAGAAGGCGGTGAAGCCCAGATACTCCAACGTCATAGACACGTTCCACATGGCTGCCAAAGAATTCAGCCGTCTGGGCGGCTTCCTCGGCAACCGGAATGTCTGCAGTCCCCGCCGTGCACACAGCAATGCTTCCGACCCGTCTTTTACCGTCCCTTTCAATCTTGATAATACGGGATACGGGATCATAGACGGTCTCCGGGAAATGCTCTTTCAGGATTTGATACTGCATTTCTGACGCTCTCGTCCCCAGCACCTCGCCTTCCTCCCGGTAGATCCTCCCGAATATATGAATCAGGTGCTGATCCGCTTTTCCGCTGCAATATATGACTTCAGCAAAACCGGAACGCATTTTTCTGTGCGTATCCAGCTTTGCATATTCCAGCTCCTCAAAGGGCTGTCTCCGGAAAAAGCCTTCCGCCTCTTCCACCGACACCTCCCCGTTCCTGACTTTCTGAAGTATCTCATGTGCATCCATCACTAATCACTCTCCTTCGCCATGCCGGCCCCGTTCCCGTCCGCTTTTATTCCTCCTGCCCGTCCTCCGGCAGAATCCGGATGCGCACTTTCCCAACGCGCTTTCCTGCCATTGTGAGAACTGTGACCTCCAGCCCCTGGTATTCAAAGGTATCCTCTGCCTTTGGAATCCTTCCCAGTTCGCCCATCACCCATCCGCTGACAGAAGTTGTCTCAAACTCCTGCTCCCGGTCCAGCTGTTCAAATAATTTCTCCACATTGGTATCTCCAAGTACCAGGTATTCCCGTTCTGATATCCTGTCAATCTCCGTTACTGCAGTTTCATTTTCATCCCATATTTCACCGACCAGTTCTTCCAGAATGTCTTCCAGGGTGAGGATTCCCAGCGTTCCGCCGAATTCGTCAATAACCACCGCAAAATGGTTCTGCTGCTGCTGGAACTCTTTTAAAAGGCTTCCCACCCTTTTCTGGCGGGCGATAAACAATGGCTTTTGTATAATCGACCGGATATCCTGTTCTGAATCATAGGCAAAATTATAAAAATCCTTCTGATTGATGATGCCGACAATATTATCCAGAGTATCCTCATAGACCGGAAGCCGGGAGTAGCCTGTCTCTCTGAAAATCCTGGCAATCTCTTCTTTGGAAGACTCTGCCGGAATTCCGGCCACATCCACTCTGGGCGTAAAAACATCCATAGCCTCCAGATCTGAAAAATCTATGGCGTTACGGATGATGGCTCCTTCCTGCTCATTGATGCCGCCTTCCTGCTCTGCCGTCTCCACAATTGTCATCAGCTCTTCACCGGTAATAGAAGTCCCCTTTTCAGACCGGAACAGCCGGGAAAGCAGCTTTTTCCACTGTCTGAACAGAAAATTGACGGGAGTCAGTACGATATATAAAACCCGGATGATTGGTGCGGAAAACATTGCGAATTTCTCAGGCGATTCTTTGGCAATGCTTTTAGGCGATACCTCTCCGAAAATCAACACCAGAATTGTAGTGACCGCCGTTGACATGCTGGCGCCGGCATCCTCCCCGATCAGGCGCACGAACAGCAGTGTCGCCACCGATGCACAAAATATATTCACGATATTGTTTCCTACTAGTATCGTAGACAAAAGGCTGTCAAAATTTTCTAACAGGTTCAGCACCAGCGAAGCTTTTTTGTCACCTTTTTCTGCCATATTTTTCATCCGGATCACGTTCAGCGACGAAAATGCTGTCTCTGTGGCTGAAAAATAGCCGGATAGTATGATACAGACTGCAATTATGATGATTGAAACTGTATTGTTCTCCATTGCCCTTCCTTTTACTGTTGTATTTCCTTTCCTGACTGTTCCTGCATTTCTTCATTTTTAATTTCCCAGTGGATCAGCACCGTCAGTACAGCGCGCAGAGCTATAATCCCGGCGACAAATACCAGCTCTGTCATTTCCCTCACTACTACCGTCCTCAGGATCTCACTGCCCAGCTTAAACTCCAGCCCCATCGCAAGGCCCTTCGCCAGATCCAGCCTTGTCTTGGGGTTTCTGGTGACATAGTTGACGACTCCCTTGATTCCGGCCATAAGGATTACCGCCACGCCAATATATTCAAAAACCAGTATTGCAAACTCTACAATCAAATTCAACGCATCCTGAAAAATCCCCATCTTTCCTTCTCCTGTTCACTGTCATAATCTGAGCGGCCAGACGCCCAGGCTCTGCCTTTAGAAATGCCACACAGCATCCCCATAACCGGAGACTCTGCCGGGCCAAACGCTCCGCAGCAGGTCGTACTGCTGCACATAACACGGCGAATGCAGGCCAATTCACGCGCCCTCCAAATTATACCACAGGGATCACATATGCCGCAAGGGATGATCCCAGCATTCGATCTTGCATATCCCGCCCCCTCCTTCTCTATCCCTCCGTCCAAAACCGCAGAATACAAAGAGTCCGGCAAGCCGGACGCTCGCGCCGGAGCGCGGTCGCCTCAGCGGCCATATTTCCTTAGCGCGGAGTGTGCATCCCCCGGAGGGTTTTATCTCATAGGATGAACTTTACTATGAAATAAAAAAGGATGCCGTTCACAACCAAAGCGGTCATATGCCGACATCCCATTTCTCATTCAATTAGATATGTATTGACTCACTCCAGTCATCTTCATCATAGGATATATCATTAGCAACGGTGCCTTCAGCCATATATCCGCTTACCATGGAGCGGTATTGCTCTTCCAGAGTCAGCTCCTCTTCTTCGTCATCCGGCATCGGACTCTCTGTCAGGGTGCTGCCTATCCGTTTCAGCGGCGCCCACCAGTTCGTAGTCATCTGTTCTTCTGCCGGCACATCCTTACGGCGCTTCTGTACGAGATAATCCTTCATCTCCGGATATGCGGCAATCGCTGCCATATCCTTATGGAAATGCCTGCCCACATATTCAAAGCTCATCAAAATTAAATCGTTCAGATTAAAATAAAACTGATTGCGGATACCGTGTATCCAAAGGATCTGTGCAATTTTTTCCGATGGATTCAGGTGTTGCTGGAGATAGGCATCTCTTTCCTCCGGAACAACATGAATAATTTCCTCTACTCGTCTCATTACTTGCCTCCCTGTCTATTTTTTGCTACATTATTCACACAGGCTCCTCCGACCCGAATGAAATCTCACTGTTTTCCGCTTTTCGGAATCTGTTTTTATTATAACGGAAAGCCCGCCTTTTTTCAATAACCAGATCGCTTTTTATCGGTATTTGCAGCAAATAAACAAACATTTTTCAACCTTTTATTCAAAATCCGCAGCCTTCCTGCTTTCACCTGTTTTCTGGAGATAAATGCATGATTCAGCGCGGCTTCATCCAGCTCCTGACCGATAATCACAAAAAGCCCCCGTTTCAGTTCCTCCTTGCCGGTTTCAGGATTTCGTCTGTCAGTTTTTTTGTCTAATCCCCCTGTTGAGGACATGCGTCAAGGTTTGCTCTGAAGTATTTCTTCAATTTTCTGCCTATTATTGTAGCATACCCCGTCTGGCGCGGCAAGAATCATTGAAAAGGCATTTTTTCCGCAATGCCAGTGCTCCCCGCCGGCCGGGTCATCCGCCACTTTGATGTAAACGGGAAGTATTGCCCCGGCGTATGCTGCTTGTATTCCGAAAGCGGCAGCGAGGCTGCCTAGAGGGATTTTAAAAGAAGGATCAGCGCCGAAGGATATGACGCCGGATCAACCCATCAACAAGAAGGATGAATTGAATATATGTTCTCATGCAGACAAGTTCGCGCAGGCGATATCGGCAACGATATGCTGCTTCTGGAAGAAATCCTGAAAGCCAGAGGACTGTACGGCGGAGCGCTGGACCGAATCTTCGGAAGCCAGATGGATGCCGCCGTCCGCACCTATCAGAAAGAGAGGCAGCTAACCGTCGACGGCATCTGCGGCCCGAACACCTGGAAAGATTTAATCGTATTATAACAAAAGGAAAATCACTATGAAAAATTATAGACAGAACGACCCACGATGGGCAAACCTGCCCTACGCAGGAGGGCTCATGGCCGCCAGCGGCTGCGGCTCTACTTCAGTGGCAGACATCGTGGACCTGGATTCCTGGATCGTCGCCCAGTGGAAGGCCTCCCACAGCTACGCTTCCAATGGCTCTGGCACCTACTGGGGCGGCATTCCGGCCGCCCTGCGCGCGTTCGGAGTCTCAAGGGCGGCAGCTCAGTTACAACAGCCTGTACGGCGCCTCTTTCAGCTTCTTCCGTCCTTCGGCAATTCTTTTGCGATCAAACTGTCCCGAGTGGCAGCCGCCTTTGATTCGAGTGCCTCTCCCTTCTCAGGAACACCAGCTTCCGCCAACGCTTCCTCTTCCCGTGTAAATTTGTTCGACAGCAAACGGTTAATAATCAGAATTAACATGATGATTCCCAATTCTATCAATGCAAACGGGCTTCGCAGAAAAAGCATAACTTTCCCAACATAGGGAACATGCCATACGTAAGTTCCGATCAGATCTTCTCTGTATATTTTATAATCATCGTACCGGTCTGCCGTCACTCCCTGCGTGTGATAGAGAACCCTTCCATCCTCATCCGTTTCCTTTTCCCGGAAATAATGCGTAAAGACCGTCTGTTCACCCAGGCGGTCCACGCGAAATGAAACGATATCGTTCGCTTCAGGTTCTTCTTTTTCTTTTAAATTTTTGACTAACACGCAAGAGCCTGTCGGAATTACAGGTTCCATACTGTCCGTCAATATTACGAACGTCTGATATCCGGTAAACTCTTTTACCTTTTCCGGGCAAGCATGTATTAGTACGATGTATACAGTCAGCAAAAGAAATAAAAGGTCAAATAAGTAATTGAAAATTTTTTTAATCATTATGTATGTCAGGAAGTTGATTTCTCTGATAAGGTACCTTTAACTTCAACCGTCAACGCTGTCCCCGCCAGCGAAGCTGCAGCTTCAGTCGGTGTCACTTCTATAGTATAAGTATTGCTTGCATCGACACTTGTATCCGTATTAGATGTTAATTCTGTTGAACCTTCAGATATCTTGATGGTAAACTGGCTGGTGCAATCCTGGCTAGATGCATCTTTAATTATCGGCACGAAACTCGCCTGCAGCTTCGTTAGATCCTTGGCGTCCGCTACCGTGAATGTTACTGTATTTTTATACGTACCTGTCTCTCCCAGTTTTCTGGTGCCATCTATTGCAAAGTTAGCATCCAACGCAGTTTCCGCCACTACCGGTTTCTCCAGTGTCAGTGTTGCTGTACCTGTACTCTCCAGGGTATCCCATATTGCGTAGGATCCTGCCATCGTAGCGGCAATTGCCGATGCAGTCAGCACACCCACCATTCCTTTTTTACTGATTATGCGTTTCACTTTCATTCTCCTCTCAATTCATCCCAGGGGGTTTTATTAGTTATTTATAATTATACCTGGTTTTCATTGATTTGGATAATGCCTAAATATCATAAGTGAGCGATACGTTTTAAGTATCGCCGTTTAACCCGCGGTAGCATTTTAGTATTAGATTCAGAAACTCCTCCGACCGTTCCGTCAATGTCGTCCTTCTGCATTTCATCCATATGAGCTTCTGTCTGATTCTGCAGTTTCTGAGCTTGATGCTGCATATATTCCCCTTTTCCAACTCAACTCTCTGCCACTGGTTTCCCAATATAAACGCATCCGTCCTTTTCACCATATTGATAATCGCATGGTAATTATTGATCGTAATTGTTCTATTGAAGTCCATCATCCGAACCTCCCCAGCAATACGCATCGCACAGTTCAGATCTGAAAAATAGTCCGGTGGGAGCTTGACCTGTGCATAGGGCATCAGTTCCGCAACCTCAATTTCACTTCGGCCATACAGAGGATTCATTCTTCCCACATGCACATAGAGGGGGCCTTCTCCGATTTCATAATAGCTCAGGTCCTTTAATTCCGCCAGCTTATTCAGAACTCTTACTTGTATATTATTGATCGAGACAATGCCTATCTCCGCCTCCCCCGCTGCCACATGATCCACCACTTTCTCCACAGACGTCTCCAGCAGCACGATTTTCGTGCGGTTGGCCCGGATGGTTTCATAATATCTGAGCATCAGATCATCCTGCAGGATGATCCCCCCGATCGCGGCGCTCACTTTTGCTTCCGCATACTTCAACGTTTCCGTCCGCAGCTTAGTAATCTCATCTACCCGCTGCAAAATAGACTGGGCATAATGATAGATTCCCTCTCCCAGCTCAGTCGTCTCCACACCTTTATTCGTCCGCACCAGTAAAGCTGCTCCTATCTCATTTTCCAGATTGTGCACGGACCTCGTCAGGCTCGGCTGTGAAATATACAGATTCGCTGCAGCTTTTCGCATGCTTTTTGAATCCGCTATTTCCAGAAAATACCTCAAATCCTTTAACTCCAAAATGCCCCTCCGCTTCAGTTCTCCATAATCCCCGTAGCTATCTAAGCCATTTACAGCTTCCTTTGATTCTAACATATTCTTTCAGGAAAATCAGCATTAAATTTAAATTTTATCATACTGTTCAGGAAAAATCTTCAACTTATGGCAAATAGGACAGCTTTTCCCAGTCATAAAGCCTCTGACCTTTCCAGCCCGGATTCTCAAACCGCATTTAAAAGCCACTTCAAAGCCGAAAAAAAGACATCACTACCTATTTTGTAGATAGCGATGTCTTCTATAATTAATTAAAACTCATTGCAATTACTGTCCCATCTGCTTTGCAACTTCAGCCGCAAAATCTTCTTCTTTCTTCTCGATGCCTTCACCGGTCTCCCAGCGGATAAATCCTTTTACGCTGATCTTCGCACTGTTCTCCTTAGCGACCTGAGCGATATACTGGCTGACAGACTGTTTCCCGTCTTCTGCCTTTACATACACCTGGTCTAACAGGCAGATTTCCTTCAGCTCTTTGTTAATACGTCCGTTAATCATGCCTTCGATCACCTTCTCCGGCTTCTGGGATTCTTTCGGATCATTCTTGATCTGAGCCAAAAGGATCTCTTTTTCATGGGCGATATACTCTTCAGACACTTCGTCTCTGCTGGTATACAGCGGCTTCAGGGCTGCCGCCTGCATGGCAATGTTCTTGCCCATCTCCTTTACCGCATCATTTACGATGTCAGTCTCCACATCTACGAGAACGCCGATTTTTCCGCCCATATGAGTATAAGCTGCAACAAAACCATTGGCTTCTTCCATCTGGGTGAATCTGCGGATGTTCATATTCTCACCGATTACGGCGATCTGTCCTGCAAGAGCCTCGTTTACGGTCTTGGTCGTATCAAACTTCCAGGGCTCTGCCAGGAATGCTTCGATGTCAGCGGCTTTCGTATCCATAGCCTGGTCGCAGACCTCTGCAACATAGCTCTGGAACTTCTCGTTCTTGGCAACAAAATCAGTCTCAGCGTTTACTTCCACTGCCACTGCCTTCTTGCAGTCATCGGTAACCTTCAGCATAACGATGCCTTCGGCCGCAATTCTCCCTGCCTTCTTCTGAGCGGTTGCCAGTCCCTTTTCTCTCAGGAACTCAACAGCCTTGCCCATATCTCCATCGGTGGCGGTCAGGGCCTTTTTGCAATCCATCATTCCGGCACCGGTTGTCTCTCTCAATTCTTTTACCATTGCTGCTGTAATAGCCATTTTATATTCCTCCGTATCTGTTCAGATTATTCCTGCTCGTCTGCTTCAGCTGCTTCCATTTCCTCTTCGTATACGGCATCCTCAGCGGTCTCGCCCTGTCTTGCTTCAATCACGGCGTCCGCCATCTTGGAAACAATCAGTTTTACGGCACGGATAGCGTCATCATTGCCCGGAATTACGTAATCCAGTTCTTCCGGATCACAGTTGGTATCACAGATTCCAATCAGCGGAATGCCCAGCGCATGAGCCTCCTGAACGCAGATTCTCTCCTTCTTCGGATCAACAACGAAGATTGCGTCCGGCACTCTCTTCATCTCTTTGATGCCGCCCAGGTTCTTCTGCAGCTTCTCTAATTCTTTCTTCAATGCAATGACTTCTTTCTTCGGCAGTACGTCGAAGGTTCCGTCTTCCTGCATGGTCTCGATCTCTTTCAGCCTTCCGATCCTGCTCTGGATCGTCTTGAAGTTGGTCAGCATACCGCCCAGCCATCTCTCATTTACATAGAACATTCCGCAGCGCTCTGCCTCTAATGCGATGGCGTCCTGAGCCTGTTTCTTCGTTCCCACGAAAAGGATGGTGCCTCCGTCCGCAGTAATATCTGCAACCGCACGGTAAGCGTCGTCTACCATTCCCACAGATTTCTGCAGGTCGATGATGTAGATGCCATTACGCTCTGTGTAGATGTACGGAGCCATCTTGGGGTTCCATCTTCTGGTCTGATGCCCGAAGTGAACACCTGCTTCAAGTAACTGTTTCATTGAAATTACGCTCATTTGTTTCTCTCCTTTTGGTTAAATTCTTCCGCATGTCTCAGCTTTTGGGAAACCTGAAGCCTTCAGGCACCGTCCCTCAAATCCGCATGCGTGCTTTTTCGCAACGTGCAAATTATACCATAAAAAAAGTGTGGATACAAGCACTTTTACAGGCTTTTTCTAATTTTTCCCCTTTTTTACCTGTTGTCTCCCGTCTGTTTCAGGAACAGGACAAAAATACACACGACAGCCACCAGTCCCTCGGCCGCCAGCAATAGGATCTTCGCCTGAGGAATCATCCCGGCCAGCAGTGTGATGCAACCGCCGCTGTAAATCGCCCACAGGTTGGCGGCCATATGTGCCAGGACCGGCACCAGCAGACTCTGGCTGTATTCATAGAGCACGGCCAGAAGGATACCTAAAACGGCAGCGTATAAAAACTGGATCGTATTTCCGTGATAAATGCCGAACAGGACGCTTGAAATCCCCACAGCCCAGCCAGTGCCCAGATAATTTTTCACCCTCCGGTAAGTCATGCCGCGGAAAATCATTTCCTCTGCCACAGGCCCCAAAAGGACCGTGGCAGCGATCAGCAGCAGCGGATTTTGCCCTTCAAAGGCACCTGCCGCGCTTTCCGCATATCCGGGAAACACATGCTCCAGCCCGCTCAGATCGATGAATGTACTCCAGAGATGCCCGATGCAGACTGCCAGAAGGCAGGCTAAGATGATCTTTCCCACTTTCCAGGCCCGCTCATAAGTCCCGAAGCGTACCTGATCCATCAGATAGCTTTTCCGCTGGCTGAAAACTGTAATTCCATAAAAACCAATATTAATCATCAGCGGCAGCCCCGGTATCAGCGCCACCAGCTGTACGGTATCCAGTCCCCTTACGCCTGTAACCAGGCTGGCCACGATCAGGGCCGCCACCGTAACAGCAGCCATGCACAGCAAAAAGTATACCATCGGATACAGCATATCCCAGATCTTCCTGCCCCAGCTCAGCTCCTGTCCGTAGCGGACACGTTTTTTTACGTCTTTTTTCTCCTGAGAGGCAGCTTCGTCCTCTGCCGCCAGAATGCCCAGATCCTTCACCGTTTCTGCGATATATTCAGCTCCTGCCGCCTCCAGTTCTTCACGGCCTCCATAGCCATACGCTGCTCCCATGCAGGCAATCCCGCATTTTCTGGCGCCTTCTGCATCATTGCTCCGGTCTCCCACCATGATCACCCTGTCGCGCTTCCGTTCATAGCCTGTGCGACAGAGGGCTTCTTCAATGACTTCTGCCTTGTCTGTCCTGGATCCATCCAGTTCACTGCCCACCACTGCGTCAAAATAGCCGGCCAGTTTAAAATGGTTTAAAATTTCTTCCACATAGACCTGCGGCTTGGAGGACGCCACCCCCAGCAGCTTTCCATGTTCCTTCAAAAGGCCCAGCAGCTCCGGGATTCCCTCGTAGACCTCATTTTCGTAAATCCCGATCCCGTTATACCGTTCCCTGTACTGCTCTACAGCCGTATCCGCTTCCTCACTGGTCAGCCCCGCAAACTTCATAAACTGCTCATGCAGCGGGGGGCCCAGAAAACAGTTGAGCTCTTCCGGGGAATATCTGGGCTTTCCCAGATAGTTCAGCGCATACTGGACACACCGGGTGATGCCCGGCGCCGAATCAGTCAGCGTCCCGTCCAGGTCAAATAAAATCAGTTCAATCATTTCCGTCTCCTATCCATTGCTCTGCCCCGCGAAATAACTGTCCACCCCATTGGCGATCCCCTGCACCATTAAATCCTGGTATTCCCCCGACGCCATCCGCAGATCCTCGTCAGGATTTGTCATGTAGCCCATTTCAACAATCGTCACTGGTATGGTGCTCCAGTTGATCCCGCTCATCTCATCTGTGATATAGACACCCTGGCTGGCAGCCCCTGTTGACGCACAGAACGCGTCAATGATATCCTGAGACAGCTTCTGGCACTCCAGCGCTAAGCTTCCCACATAAGGGTTGCCCGTAGACGGCGCCATGGTCAGCGCGCCCTGTACAGAGGTATCTGCAGAGCCATTCGCATGGATGCGAACCAGAATATCCGCTCCTGAGGCAGCGGCCATTTCCGCCCGTTCCCGGTTGCTGATGTTCACCTCATTCGTCTCCCGGATCATATACACCTCGTATCCCCGTGCTGCCAGCTCATCTCTCAGCTTCAGCGACACTGCCAGATTCAGTTCATATTCATTCAGTCCCGACGTGTCTCCATGGGTCCCGGAGGCTACTTTAGCCTTTGTCTGATCCGAACCCGGGCCGACGGGCTCCTGTTCACTGTCCCCCTGTGCCTGATGTCCGGGATCGATGGCTATCTTCTGTCCATTCGGCACAGGCGCCTCCGTCGGGGTGGGCGTCGCCAGTTCCGGGGCGATTTCCTCTTCTGTGCGGGGAGTCCCCGTAATCTCCCAGAGATTTTTCCCGGCCAGGACAAAGTACCGGTTCCCGCCTTCCTCCGCGATCTCCGTCGTCTCCGCTGCCAGAAGGCCGCGGAAGGGCTCATACAGCTCCTCGTGGGCTCTGAGATACAGGACACAGTCAGCCAGCGCCTTCTCATCGTAGGACGCCAGATTCCCCTGCTCGTCCCGGTATCTGAGGCAATTGCCGAATTCCGTAATGCGGTTTTTATCCAGCGCCCCTACCGCTGCTGAAAGCAGCTCCTCCCGGATATTCACCTCCGGAGTCGGGGCCGGTGTTTCGGTGGCCGTTACCACGGGCGTCACTGTTGCTTCTCTCGCCTTCTGCTTTGCTTCTTCCTCCGCTCTGTATCTTCCATACGCCCAAAGCCCTCCCACTACTACCGCCACTACAATGGCGGCTATAAAAATCAGCAGGATATTGACTTTGATTCTCGATGGCCTCTTCATCACATCCGCTCCGGCGCTGAGAAGCCAAGGAGCCCGGTACACTCTTCCAGAACTCTGCGCACCAGATCCAGAAGCAGGATCCAGGACGCTTTTTGTCCGCTGTTCTCTTCAGTTAGAATCTTTGTCTCATGATAAAAACGGTTAAAGTCATTAGACAGTTCATAAATATAAGAGCAGATTTTATGAGGCGCTTTTTCTTCAAACGCATTATCTACAACAGAATTAAACCGCGCTGTTTCCAGCATGAGAGCCTTCTCACTGTCACTGGCCGCAGGCATCAGCACATTCCCCTGCAGGCTTCCGCCTTCCTCCACATAACGGGCAAGTATGGATTTAATCCTGACAATTGTATACAGAATATACGGTCCTGTATTGCCTTCAAATGAGGTAAAGCGCTCGGTATCAAATACATAATCTTTAGACGCCTGGTTAGACAAATCGCCGTACTTGATGGCAGATAAACCCACCATTTCAGCAGTCTTTTCAGCGTCTGTATCTTTTACACTTTTGTTCTCTACAATCTTCCGGTACATCTCCTGGTCAATATCCCGGATCAGATTCTCCAAGCGCATGACGCCGCCTTCTCTGGTCTTAAACGGCTTTCCATCTTTGCCGTTCATCGTACCGAACCCCAGGAACGAGAGCTTCGTATCCGGCTTCACCAGCCCGGTCTTCCGGGCGCAGCGGAACACCTGGATAAAGTGCAGCTCCTGCCGTTTGTCTACCACATAGAGGATCTCATCCGGCTGGAACAATTTCATCCGTTCTACAATCGTTGCCAGATCTGTTGTCGTATAAAGAGATGCCCCGTCTGATTTCAGCAACATGCAGGGAGGTATCTCTTTGGAATCTGTCTCTTCCTTCACATCTACCACCAGGGCGCCCTGATCCTCATAGGCAAAGCCTTCCTCCTTCATCCGCTGAATCATTTCCGGGATGTATGGCTGGGCATCAGATTCTTTTTTCCACAGATCGAATTCCACATCCAGCTTTTTGTAATTTTCCTTCAGATCATTGACGGAGACCGTCATAATATGGTTCCACAGAGCCATATAACCCCTTCTGCCCTCCTGCAGCTCATGGGTTGCGGCCAGCGCCCTTTCCCTGTAATCCTCATCTTCCTTGGACCTGGCGCTGGCAGCTGGATAGATTTCTTCCAGCTCGCTGATTGTAAAGGGAGCCTCCGACGGATATTCTCCTTCAAAGCTTTCATCAAAATACGGCAGCTCCGGTTTCCTTTCTTTCAGTTCTGTTATGATCAGACCCATCTGCAGGCCCCAGTCTCCCAGATGTACGTCCCCGATCATCCTATGGCCCAGGAAACGTCCCATCCGTTTTAGGCTTTCCCCTATGATAGCCGAACGGAGATGCCCTACATGAAGCGGCTTGGCCACATTCGGGCCGCCGTAATCCACGATGATAGTCTTTGGCTCCGATGACAGCTCTGATGACAGCCTTTCATCCTCGTACATCTGCTGCAAATATTCAGCCAGGAACGGTTTCGCAATCTTGATATTGATGAATCCCGGCTTTACCGCCGTCACCTCTTCACACACCTCCGAACCGTCCATGGCCGCAGCCACATCCTCTGCAATCAGAAGCGGTGCTTTCTGATAGGCTTTTTTGGCTGCCATCGCTCCATTACACTGATATTCACACAAATCAGGACGGTTGGACACCGTCACTCTGGCATAGGAAGAGTCATAGCCTGCCTTTTCAAAAGCCTTTGCCGCTTCCTCTGTAATCCGCTCAATTAATTTCTTCATAGTAACCTCCGGCGGCACACATCTATCCAGGGCGGCTTGCCGCCAGGTGCCGTTTATTCAGGGACTCAGCCCTCTTTTTTCACATATAGAGTTTATTATAAAACGAATTTCCATTTTTCTCAAGTATTACGCCTGCATAAATAGGAAATTAAGAAGCAAATTCTTCTGATTTCCGGAATCAGTCCCGTTTTTCTGTCTTATGGAAACGTAAAACCGCCGGTTCACAGTTATCATATAACTATAAACCGGCGGTTCCGCATTCACATAAAACTTGATGGTTCTAAAAATACAAATATCCAAATGGAAGATAAACAACGTACAAAAGAATAAATTATATTTAAAACTATTAGTTTTATTTTCCTCTTAAATTAGTAGTTCTGCTTATGCTGCGCAAACATTGACTGCTTTCAGCTTTCTGCTGTCCTTGGGGTCAACTTCTGTATCGAAAGTTACCTTCTGGCCTTCTCCAAGAGTCTTGAATCCATTGGACATAATTGCTGAAAAATGTACAAATACATCCTTTCCAGTGTTGTCGTCTGTGATGAATCCAAATCCTTTTTGCTCGTTAAACCATTTCACTGTACCGTTATTCATAATCAGTACCTCCATTTAATTATTTGTATTAACAGAATAAAAAAACAGAGACACGAAATTAATTATAATTTCTGCCTCTGCCAAATTCAAATTAATAACTTTATACATTATATAATATCTTTTACTTTTTGTCAAGTCATTGAGAGCATTTTCTTACAGCATTTTATCTATCCGTTCTTCCACTTCCTCCTGGGACACCCTCAATGCTGCGGAGAATTCAACGGAAATCCGTTTCTCTATTTTCCTCAGATTTGATTCATCCTGGACGTTCAGATTCCTTCCGTTGCTCTTACGATGCTTCTTCTCGCCGCGGATCCCCTTCAGCATCTCAATCCACTGCATACAGTCTCTCGACTGAAGTATCCTGCTGTACTCCTTATCCCTCTCCTTCGGGTTGCTGTTATATCTGTCGGGTATATTGGGAATCTCGGAAAGCCAGTATACTGCCTGTTCTTCGGAAATCAACTGGCACAGTTTATCCTGCTTATCTGTCGGAATATATATAATTGCTTTGGAATCCTCCAGAGACTGAAGCGTATAGTAGGATTTCTCCTTGGACAGAAATTCCAGAGAGCCGATGCCGCATATCTTATATACACCGCGGTTATCGTAAACGATTACATCATTGACCTGATACATAATACCACCTTTCTATGGCTGGCCGTAACCGGAGGTTACATTGAACGCAGATCCAGATCTGCGCAGCTTTGCTATTTCAGTATAACACACTTTACAGCAAAATGCACCCCAAACAATAAAACACCTGCAATCACCTGCATATTTAGCACTGGACGAAATCTTCTCCAGTAGTTATATTAATAACAGAAGCTTCTTACGAAAGGGATATGATCATGGAAAAATTAATTGTACTCGGCACTGGCAATGCCAGTGTCACTCATTGTTTTAATACTTGTTTTGCGCTCCGGCACGGAGATGAATATCTGCTGGTAGATGCGGGAGGCGGAAACGGCATTCTTGCGGCGCTGGAACAGCAGCAGATTCCTTTGGAACAGATCCATCATATTTTCGTAACCCACGCGCACAGCGACCATATTCTGGGTATGGCCTGGATGATCCGGATGATCGGCACGAAGATGAACAAAGGCACTTATCAGGGCACGCTGTCCATCTACTGCCACAAAGAACTGGAAGAGGCCATTAAAACTATTGCCTCGCTGACTGTCCAGGCAAAAATCTGCCGCCACTTTGACGAACGGATCCAGTTCCATGTCGTAGAAGACGGAACTGTTCTGGACATCCTGGGCAGCCGCTTTACTTTCCTGGACATCCGTTCCACTAAGGCAAAGCAGACAGGATTCTCCTGTGTCACCTCCAACGGTATCCGGGTCGCTTTCCCCGGCGACGAACCATGTCCGGATTTTCTCTTTGATATCTTCAGAGACGCGGACTGGATGTTCCACGAGGCCTTCTGCCTCTATGAAGAGCGCAGCCGCTTTAAGCCCTATGAAAAGCATCACAGCACCGTCAGGGACGCCTGCGAGCTGGCACAATCGCTCAGCATTAAGAACCTCATACTCTGGCACACTGAAGACAAAGACATCCCTCACCGCAAGGAACGATACCTTGCTGAGGGCACCCCCGTTTATGCGGGGAACCTCTACGTCCCCGACGACGGGGAACAGTTTTCCCTCTGACGCCTCTGCAAAGGGGCCGGGATTCCCCGGCCCCTGGCCTCTAAATTTTTTCATTCTCATCGGACTGCCTTATCTTTCAAATCTCCGGATTCAGGGCTCTTCGATATTCTGCTGTATAGCCCTGAGCGATAAAAAAGAGACAAAAACCGTGCAGACTAAAGTACATCTGCAAGATAGCTGTCTCTTTTATATTCCTGATATTCTTATGTTCATGGCCTCTGACGGACAGTCAGGCCTTCTCCTTCAACGGGCAGACCCCGAGTCCGCTTTTCTCATAGCAATACTGAATGATCACTTTCCGTCGGATAATACCGATGAATACCCCTTCGTCATCTACCACAGGCACAAAATTCTGCTTCATCGAAATGGACACCAGATCCTCTATATCACAGTTAATATTCACCGGATCCATTCTCCATCTGCGTTTCACTTTGTAGATCGGAATATCCTCCGCATCATGCAGATTCAGATCATATTGCTCCTTCACCGTCCGGAGCAGGTCACCCTCAGTAATTGTGCCTATGTATATCCCTCTCCGATTCAGCATCGGTATTGCCGTATATTTATGATATTCCATCTTTTCGATTGTCTGTCTCAGTGAAAAGTCATCATAAATATAGGCGACCTCACTCTTTGGCGTAATAAAAAAAAGTATATTCATAATGCCCTGCTACTCTCCTGCTTTTACATAAGATTTAAAACATTACTGAACAGCAATAGCTGTTCCCCGCCAGGGAATGCATTCGGATGCGCCCTGTGGATATATTATTATTTTACCATAATCTGTCCCTTATAGGGGGTTAAATTTTTCTAAATTTTTCTTATTCTGAACACTGTTTTATAGTATAATAGATATAATTTAAACATGCAATACTGAAAGGAGATTTTGTATGTCTTACAAAAAAGAAAGCTACCGCCACTTAGGAGAAACTCTAATCCGCAATTTTAACAAAAGAGGAATTGACGCCTGCTACTGTGAAGACAGCACTGAAGCAGTCAGAAAAGTCCTTGAGCTGATTCCAGAACACGCTTCTGTCACCTGGGGCGGTTCAATGACCCTGTCTGAAACCGGGCTTTTGGACGCACTAAAAAAAGGCAGCTACGAGCTGATTGACCGTGCTTCTGCGAAGTCTCCCGAAGAAGCCCGCGCCCTCTATGGCAGGATCGTCTGTGCAGACTATTTTCTGATGAGCACTAATGCCTTCACCACCGACGGGGAGCTGGTCAATATCGACGGCAATGGCAACCGTGTGGCTTGCCTGATTACAGGCCCCGCCCATGTCATCATCGTGACTGGCATGAACAAAGTCACAAAGACAGTGCAGGAGGCAATAGACCGCATACGTACAGCCGCTACGCCCCCCAATTGCGTGCGTCTAGGCCTGAAGACGCCCTGCGCGTCCACCGGCTTGTGCGCCGACTGCCAGAGCCCCGAATCCATCTGCTGCCAGGTAGTGGTAACCCGGCGTTCACGCCAGCCGGGCAGAATCACAGTGGTGATGGTAGGAGAAGAGCTTGGATTCTAAACTCGCTTCACCCGGTTCTCCGAAAGTGTCATCGGTATGGTTACAGACAGTAATCAGCGGCTAATTGTGGCCTACTGGCGCCAGTATTTCTTTATTAAATACAGAAATCTACCGCCTGATACCATCAGGGTTCCCACCCCTGGCGAGAGCCATTGTACCATCTGGAACAGCCAGAAAAGCAGCGGGGGACCTCCGGCGGCTGCGGCCTGTTGGGCAGACCGCAGCGGCCGGAGGTCTCCCGCTGCTTTTCGTCCGGGTATCCAATAACTCGCCACAATACCGTAATTTATTCTCTCCGCAGTGCGTCGATCGGATTCAGGTTCGATGCCTTAACAGATGGCAGCAGTCCAAATACGATACCGATCAGCATGGAGAATGCTACGCTGCCGATAATAGCCGGCACGCTGATGGCCGCACGGGTCTCTGACATCCGGGCGATGATCTGGGACAGGATAATTCCCACCAGAACACCTATCATTCCTCCACAGCTGGTCAGCACAGCGGACTCCGTCAGGAATTGAGCCAAGATCTTCCGTTTTCTGGCTCCAACGGCTTTTTTCAGTCCTATTTCACTGGTTCTCTCCGTTACAGAAACCAGCATGATATTCATGACGCCGATTCCCCCGACCAGCAATGAAATACTCGCCACCCAAAGCAACAGGTTATTGGTACTCGCGCTCAGTTCCTGCTGGTTTCTGGCTTTTTCAAGCAAATCTTCTGCCTCATACTTGATGTCCCCTTCTGGATTCGCTATGGAAACATTCATGATCTCAGCAGCTTCTTTCCCTACATTCGTCATCGCTTCTGTCGTCTTAGCCATGACCACCGCGTTTTGCGGTTCATCATAAGAAAATACAATCGGCCAGCATACATCCGGCATCAGCATCGCACCATAATCTTCCTGGTTATAGGTCAGATAATCCTGAAAGGAATTGATCACCGGCTGAAAATTATCCGCTTTTTTGATCAGGCCGATTACAGTGAACGGTTCTCCCCGTACTTCAATTGTCTTCCCCAGGGCATTGCCGTCCGGGAATAGGGATGCGGCGGCGGCCTCATCCAGGAGAACGTTCTTGCGGATCTCTGTATAATCTGTCTCCAGGAATCCACGCCCGGCATAAACCACATAGCCACAGGTATCCAGATAATTTAAATCCACACCCAGGGCTTTTCCACTGTTCAATGAATTTTTTCCATTGGTAACGCCGTCTACATAGCTGCGGTAGTTGAAAAATGAAGCATTTTCCACATCATCGAGAGCCAGGATCTGATCTCTCTGTTCCTGGCTGATCAGAGATACTCCGGCCGGGGCGCCATTATCCATCCAATACTCCCCCTCGCCTTGCCTCAGAGTGATTTTTACATTATTATTTCCTGCTCCGATCAAATTCTGCATAATCTGTTCATTAGTACCTTCAATTGTGGATACAATGGCAATGATCGATGCAATTCCGATTATGACACCCAACATAGTCAAAAAGGAGCGCATTTTGTGGGACCAAATCCCCTGAAAAGATAATCGAATATTTTCTACCATGCTCTCCCTCCTTAATATCCGTACAGTTCTGAAGTAGAACCTTCTTTGGTCTTCGCGCCGTCCTTCACATCTTTTCCATATGGAAAGGCCAGCCAGTCCTCAAAGGTTACTCCCGACAAAATCTCATATCCTTCACCGGAAAGCTTGCCTACGGTTATCACCTGTTTCTTCAGGCGGCCGTTCTCATCCCGCAGATAGACATATTTTTCCCCGTCTTCCTCACGGATAAAGGCTTTCCACAGATACAACGTATCGCCGCTGCCCATCATGCTTCCCATATCGCCTTCGGCAGTGATCTGCACCCATTCCTGATTCGTCAGATTGTCGCCGCCTGAAGCTATATACGCGGTAAACGGATAGTAGGAAGCATTATCACCGCTGCTGAACATTCCGCTCTCATCCGGATAGGGAGAAATCTCTTTAATGACTGCCTCACAGACCGTACCGCTCTGCCAGGACATGACAGATACTGTGTCACCCTCATGGATCTGATCCAGCATCAGCTCACTGATGCCGCCCCTGACAAATAACCCTTCCGTGCTGTTTATCTGCAGGAATGCGGAACCGTCCTTCGGCGGATTCTTCGGGTCACCGACTTTTTTTACCACTCCGTTCAGCTTCGCGCGCACGACACCGTCCGTCAGAGCCTTTTCCGCCTGCTGAATTTTCAGATCAGACTCTTTCAGATCCAGCTGGAGACTTTTAATATCCTCTTCCTGTTCCCTGATTGCCTTTTCCAATTCCTCTTTCGTATAGGAAAGCTCCCCTGAAAGTACGCCCAGCCCCGCAGAACCGGAACCGGTATCATTCAGGGCTACCGGAGTCATCTTTCTCATGGAAACAGCGGTACCCTGGACAGTTGTCCCGTCTTCATGCTGATCTGTTTGTTCAGCAGGTTTCTTTGAAACATCAATATTTCCCGTAGCCAGGTTCAAAATCCCCTGCCAGTCATCCGGAAAATCCTGCCCCTGATTTAACAGCTGTACCGCATCCTGCATCCAGGCTTTCAACAGTTTTCCGGCCACTGTATCTCCGTCATGAACTTCAAGCATAAAATAATAATGAGCTTGGGAATCCTGGTCAAGAGCCGCCTGAGCCCTTGCACGCAGCGCATTCATAAAGCCCGCAGTAATCACAGCCTGATCAGTACACAGATAACGGTATGGATTGACTACCGTCCCAAGGCTTGCATCCGTTTGGCCGGGAACTTCATTATACGCGGCAGTATCCGCGGTGAGTTCACTGTTCGCCACTGCTCCACTGTAGTCGGGAGCTGCTTTCGTCCATTTTGCGAAAAGCTGCAGATCCTCTGTTACCGGAGCCGTGAGATCATAAGCCACCGTACAGATCTGATCTGCATACCACCCGCCGAATACATAGCCATCTTCTGACAGCAGATATTTATTTCTCTGCTCTTCACTGAGCTGGTCCAGGTAACTCTGAAAGCTCTGATCCTTACCCACTGTTACATTCTCCGGCGCAGATCCATGTCCGTTATTATGAAATACAATTGTAAATTCATTCGTGGGTTCTTCCGTCGGCTCCACCGTGGGCTCCGGATCTATCGGCTCATCCGGTATATTAAAGTCGGGAACGTCTATACCGCCTGAAGAACCGCCCCCGTCCGATACCGGTTTTGTATTTCTCAGCTTTTTCAGATTATCCTGGGCGACCTGAAGTTTCAGATTGATCTGATCCCTGTTCAGCTTTTCTCTTTCCAGGTTGAGGTTCGTCAGGGTGGTATCATAAGACATGAGCACATCGCCTTCTTTTACCTGATCCCCTTCCTTTACCATGACCTGAGATACGGTCTGGGTATCGGTCAGATAGACGTCCTGAGATACGTCCGAAGAAATCATGCCCTGCATCTGCGAGCTGGAGCCCCAGTATCCTCCATAATTCAGTTCACTGGCCTGTATCACCATGACTGTTGAACGTCTGGAAGCTTTTACGCCTATCACGATCCCGCTGATGGCTCCGACGGTGATCACAGCGGACAATACGCCTGCCAGAATCTTTTTCTTATTCATCTGATCCCGCCTCCTCTCCAGGCATCGACGGCACATGCTGATCCTCCGCCCCGCCGGTGGCATCTTCTGCCTTATCCTCTTCATTATACTTTAATATGCCGTCCCAGATTTCCACTTTGCGCGACGCCCATGAGGCAATCCCCGCGTCATGCGTAATCATCAGGATGCTGACGCCCTCCTGGTTCAGCTGCCTGAACAGCTCCATGACCTGTTTACCGGACTTGGAATCTAAAGCACCTGTTGGTTCATCGGCCAGCAATATTTTCGGACGGTTCACCATAGCCCGGGCAATTGCCACGCGCTGTTTCTGCCCGCCGGAAAGCTGTGTCGGCTTGAAATCTATACGGTCTGCCAGGCCCACCCTTTCCAAAGCCTCTCTTGCCCGCTCTCTCCGCTCTTTCTTGGGAACCCCTGCATAGGTCAGAGGCAGAGACACATTTTCAAGCGCCGACTGGCGGGGTAGAAGCTGGAAATTCTGAAATACAAAGCCGATTTTATTCAGGCGGATATCTGACATCTGATTGTCCGTACACTTGCTGATATCCAGGCCGTCCAGCAAGAATGTCCCGCTGGTAGCCTGATCCAGACATCCCACAATATTCATCAAAGTCGTTTTTCCGGAACCTGATGGGCCCATGATCGCCACATATTCCCCTTCTTCCATTTGAAAGCAGATATTTTTCAGGACCGGGACATCCATTTTCCCCTGTATATAATCCTTACAGATATCTTTCATTTCTATAATCACTTGGCATCCTCCATTTCTCCGCTGCCCGGCTGCTCATCTCCGCCATCGCCGGCTGCCGCGCCGCCTTCAGCCGGCATATCATCCCCTCCGGACATGCCGTCTTCTCCGCCAATCACCTCTCCACCGGATGTACCGTCTTCTCCGCCGATTACCGCGCCGTCATCGGTTGCTCCGCCGTCAGTGTCCTCTCCGTCAGCCGGCTCCGGATTACTCTGTCCCATCATGCCGTCTTTGCTGATAGTTGTCTCCATGCCTTCTTCCAGACCCTCTTCCGGCCAGGTAATTGCATCCTCCTTAGCGAGCCCCTCTGTAATTTCATATTGCCCCAGAACCTCATCCATATCACCCAGAGTCACCTTCCTTTTTTCAAGCCTGCCCTTTCCATTGTCTGCCCATACAAAAGGTTCCTCACCGGTCATATCTATCAGATAGGAATCCAGCCAGACTCCTTCTTTTTCCTTAACTTCTGACTGTCCATAATCCATTTCCAGATATACATGCTGTCCCATCATCAGGCCCTCGCTCGTTTCCAGATCCACATAGAACGGATAAGAACTGCTGTTGGCAGACGCGTCACTAGAACCACCGTAATACATATTGTTCTGGTTATTCACCGTATTCTCCCGGTCAATCTTCGTGACTGTCCCTTTCCAGGTCGCTTCGTCATTCACCCGTGAATGTACGATTACCTGAGACCCTTCAATCAGGGAACCCATATTCTGTTCATTGATGGTGCCCTTAATCCTCAGGTCCCCGGTCTTCATGATTGTCATGAAGGAATTATCACCATTACCGTAGCTGACCGCGGAATTGTCGTTATTGATAGATTTAACCACGCCGTCAATCTCACTGGTTACCGTTGCGTTGTTAATATTTTCAATCAATTTATCGATCTCCAGCTGCTTGCTCTGTGCGTCAAATTCTTTCTGCCTTACCTGAAGCTGCTGTTCCTGGATCTGCAGAGTATACGTTGCCTGACTGTTAGCGTCCGCTTTTTTCTTTTCCTTTTCCAGATCAGCGATTGCTGAATTCATACTGCTGATTTCATTGTTGATGCGTTCCAGGTCCAGCTGTGCCTGGGACAAATCTGACTGAAATTTCTCCGTATCGTAGGTAAACAGGGGCGTACCTGCCGTCACCTCTTGTCCCACGGATACCAGGATTTCTTTTACTGTCTTTTCCTGATTCTGCTGTACAGACCAGGTCTCCTGGGATTCCACCACACCGGCAAAACGATTCATCATACCGTTTCCGCTGCCAAGGCTCATCAGCTTCTCTACCGTATTGACATATACTACGTTGTCACCTTTGCCTCCATTCCTGTTGCCCAAAAAGCGCCAGCACAACAGTCCTACGGCCGCTGCCGCAGCCACTGCCGCACACAGGATAACCACACCCTTTTTCTTCATATCTGTCCTCCAGCTCAAATTTTCGTTTCATTCATTAACAGTCATTATGTTCTGAATCTCATTGACAACCGTCTCTTGCCGTTCTCATTATATCACGCTTTTTTTATTACTGTTATTAATATTCCCTTAATATATCGGTATTTAACTGCAAAATACGGGTTGTTTTTCTGTTTTTCACACATTATAGAAAGACGGATTTCTGTCATACCGCCGGCTCACTGTTTTTTAACAGCTGTTCCATTTTCTCCACGTCTGTAATTCTGCAGTTTCCTCCGCCAGAACTGCCGTCCTTATAGGTCAGTATGATGTAAATCCATTTCTCATCCTCCCTATAATCTGAATACCGGCATCTTTCTATGCAGGACAGCACTTGCTCAATATCCTTTTTCTTATAAAAAGTGTGAATCTCAGAGACTTCTGCTGCAGCTGCATAACCATTTTCCGTCTCGGCACTGATGCCCTCATCTGAATTCTGTTCTATTTCCAGCCGCAGGCCGTTAATATCTTCCGGATTGATTTCATTTTGGAAAACAATTCCCATGCGTTCCAGAAAATCCAATGTTTTCTCAAACTGGGGATATAAGTAAAAATACCCCTCATCTAGCCGGTCTTCCATCAAATGGACGGTTCCCATGGCATACTGGCGGCCTGTATCCACCGGCTCATTCCGGCTAAGCCTCAGAATTCCCGACGGCTGTGTCTCCCGAAGCTCCCCAATGGTCACCTTTTTGCTCTCTTCTCTGAACAGACCAATGAATTCCAGCAGCGCCTCTCTTGAAAGATTCAACTTCTGTTCCGTATCTCTGTAGTCCGCCCAGTCAGTTACACTTATGCTGTCCGCCCCAGTGATCCCGTCACCACAGGCGGGATAATATTTCTCACGAAATTCTTCATCCTGGGACAGGTCTTCAAGCGTCTGTTCCAGCAGTTCGCCGCTGACCTGATAACGGCGGTATGCTTTCTTGCCTCCTTTGAGATGATAGCATAGGACAACCTCCTCTATGAAATCTTCTGTTTCATCAAAACGGACTGCCTTGATTCCTTCATCTGCCAGTCCATAAAGCGGCATATAATTGCTGAGTCCGCCTTTTTCCAACAGTGTGGCCTCCAGCCGCTCCGTCGCTGAATAATATTCCATGAAGGGCTCATAGATCCTGTAGCTGTACAACGACATTTCTTCTACCTCACCGGTATCTGGCTGCCACCGGTCATATCCCAGCGGATCTAGCAAAAATATAATCAACAGCGCGCCAACCCCTCCCAGGATAAACCCGCAGGAATATTTATGTGTCCAGATATTTTTTAGATCTGTGCTAAACACAAATTCAATGATACAGTTCAGGAATAAAGCCGCCAAAACAGCCGTGAAAACAAACCAGCCCCTGCTGTCGTAGCCTGCAAACCATCTGACGGCCATTCCCGCCGAAAGCGCGGCAGGTATGGTGATCATAATCTTCACAATCCCCTCTGACCTTGGATAGCTCAACGCACATTCTGCCGCTTCAGACGGCCGCTTTTCATATACCAGAAAACAAAGCAGCAACGCTGCCGCCAAAATGCCCGGAAGGATCAGCCACATGAGAGCCGGAACAGTATCTCTCAGCCCCATTTGCTTACCCATGTAGATCATCAGCGTGACCGGGGAAAAATAGGTGCCCGGATTCGTGCTGCCTGGAATCGTACAATAAGTATCAAAAAATGAAACCATCATATTCCGAATCACCCAGAAACACATGGGGCCATATCCCCAGAAAAAAACCGTCCCCAGAATACCTGTCAGTATTCTCCCTGTCAACAGCATGGCCAGTACGCAGACCGTATATGCAGTCAAAAAGCTCAGGCAGAAAAATCCCATCGTTCCCAATGCCATCGCTACGGTTTCCGACGTAACTATTCCGTTAACCGTACCCACCCCAAGCACTGCTATCAGCACACAGACTACATAGGGAACCGCCGCTATGATAATTCCCGATAGATACTGTATTAGAAACAGCTGCCTTCTTCTCACCGCTATGCTGTGGTAAAAATCTACCTTTTCCTTAGAATGAAGATATGCAAAGCCTGTCACTCCACAGAGTATAGCAGCCACCAGAACTGCTGCCATAATCATGCCGTTGGAAGGACCCAGCACTTGCTCGGCAGCAAGCTGCCGGTTCTGCTCAACCCAGACTTTCATTTGATTGGACGTCATATCTGTGAACTGGATGTGAAGCACATTTTCCAGCCTCATCTGAAAGTTAATCGGCAGCAGAAAGGCATTGATAAAAAACATGAGAATCATCAACCAGCCGCGATGCCGGAGATTTTCTCTCAGCAGCTTAAAAAAGGAGATTTTTGACGTCATAACCTGCCACCTCCGTTTCACTGATGAAGATTTCTTCCAGAGACAACGGCAAAATTTCCGCAAACACCGGATGCTTGCTGTTGACCCGTTCAAGAATTTCATTTCTGGTTCCTTTCGCCACAAGAAGCATCATGGAACCACGCCGTTCATACTGCATGACTGACAGCTCTTTTAAAAGCTGCTCTTCCCTGACTGGATCACCGATGACACACTGTACTTTTTGTATGTGAAATTTCATATCCTCCAGGTTCTCTGAAAACAGGATTCCTCCCTTGTGGAGCAGCCCCACATGGTCACAGATGTCCTCCAACTCCCGCAGATTATGAGAAGCGATTACCGGCGTAAAATCCCGGTTGATCAGCTCTACAGCAAAAATGCTCTTCACAGCCTGGCGCATTACAGGGTCGAGACCGTCAAAGGTCTCGTCACACAACAGGTATTTTGTGTTCGTGCAGATGCCCAGGATGACAGACACCTGCTTCTGCATCCCCTTGGAAAACATTCGGATCTTCCTTCCCGTCTCCAGCCCGATCCTGGACGTCAGGCTTTCAAACCGCCTCATATCAAATTCTGGATAAAACACCCGGTAGCTCTCAGCCATCAGCTTCGGCGTAGCATTGGGAAGAAAGAAAGCCGTGTCCGGCAGAAAACAGATATCACTTTTAACCTGTGGATTCTCAAACACCGGTTTATCATCCACAAAAACCTCTCCTTTATCCGGCTTCAGTACCCCTGCAATCATCCGAAGAAGCGTACTCTTGCCCGCGCCGTTCGTCCCGACCACACCGAAGACTTCCCCTTCCCGGATCTCCGCACTCAGGTCCCTGACAGCCCTTATCTTGCCAAAACTCTTGTGCAGCCCCTTCAGCTTAATCATACACGTACCTCCCCGTAAACCCGTCCTAGCGCCTGCATGCAATCCTCACGGGTGACTCCAAACTCTTTTCCCTCCAGAAGGCAATCCTCTAGCTTCTGGAAACAGGCCTGCTTCTTCTTCTCCCTAACTGCCTGATTCCCCGTTACAAAGTTCCCCTTTCCTTTGACCGGGTAAATATAACCCTCCTGCTCCAGAATCACATATGCCTTCTGTATTGTATTCGGATTAATGGAGAGCTCCATCGCCATCTGTCTGACAGAAGGCATCTGGGAATCAGGCTCCAGCGCACCTTTGACGATCAGCAGCTCAAACCGGTCCACAATCTGTTCGTAGATTGGACGGCGGTCCTGATAATCAATGACAATCATGGTCTTATCTCCTTCCTTCCGATTTTACCCATCGTATCAACTGTACTATCTCACATAATACACCCTCTGTCAAGTATCTTCTTATAGGAAGATATGGAAAGTTTGCGGGAAGTTGATGGATACCCGCTGCTTTTCTGGCCATTTCAAACGGTACAGCGGCCGCCAATCAGCTGCAATCGGCCAGTGGTTACTGTCTGAAGCTATACCGGCGGCACTTTCGTTGAATCTGGGTGAAACGTTTTAGACAAGCCTTTCGTCCGGGCAGCCAAAACCTCCTTCCACAACAACCAAAAATAAAAAAGCTGAAAACGTCATTCATCGCCTGACCATTCAGCTTTCTATGCTTTTAACTCCTTGTTTTAAGCTTCTGCTCTTACAAAACTCTGATTAATATCATATAAACGAAAGTCCCTGCCGCTATGCTGATCAGTGTGTTTCTCTTCCACAGATGCAGCACGGCCACTACCGTCAGCGCCGCGAGCGTCGCAAGTAGGGTGCCTCCCGGCTGGAACAGAGCGTCTTTGATGCAGTAGATGACCAGGATCGCAATAATGGCCGGCGGAAGCTTTTCAGCTACAGCCCGGACAACGGGAGGCATTTCCCGTTTTCCTCCGAAAAAGAGGAACGGAACCGCCCGGGTGAACACGGTAATTGCCGCCACAACTGCTATGATCAAAACAGACTGTGATACCGGTATCGTCATGGCGCTGCCTCCGTTCCGGCTTTGGGTCCGCCTTTTTTCTGCCGTTTCTGCCTGCCCGCAGCGGCGTTTAAGCCAGCGATGCTGACTACAGTCAATATCAGGGCGGGGAGCAGGAAGGCATCTGTCCCGAACAGAAGCAGGCACACAAGAGCGGCAGCCCCTCCGATGAGAGCAGGTATCCGGATTGCCAGGCCCGAATCCCGTACCTGGTCGATCAGGATGACCGCAAACAGTGCAGTCATGGAAAAATCAATTCCTGTAAAATCCAGTGGGATCAGCTGCCCCGCCAGAGCCCCTATCACGGATCCCACAATCCAGTAGGAGTGATCCAGCAGGGCGATCCAAAACCAGGATTCGTGGTTCGTTTCCCCTTCCACTGCCTCCTGTCCGCTGGAGCAGAGCAGGGAATAGGTTTCATCAGTCAGGGAAAAAATCATATACAGATATTTCTTCCCCATTTTTTTAAAGGATTCCACAAATGACAGCCCATAAAACATATGCCTGCAGTTGATGAATAATGTCATCATGGCTACCGTCGGCAGGGCGGCCCCGGCGCTCAGAAGCGTCACCAGCACAAATTGCATAGAACCGGCATAGACCAGCAGGCTGATAAAGAATGCCCAGACCGCCGAATAGCCGGCCTGCTGAAGCAGGATGCCGAAGGCAAAGCCCAGAAACAGATAGCCGCACATAACAGGCAGCGATTTCTTAAATGCATACCGCAGGATGATACTGTGGTTTTTCTTCATGATGTTTGCTCTCCCCTGCTGCCTCTAACGCGCCTCCGGATATTCCGTACACAGCAGGCGGTAAGGCTTTTCATCCTCTTCAATCGCTGGGAAGCGGGGCATCTCCTCGTAAAAACGGTTATCATTCTCATCGTCGTTACACATGGATACCTCTCCGAGAAGAACCGGCCCTGTCCCTTCTTCCAGCGTAAAATCATGATACATATAAGGATAGATCGTGATGCTCTCTCCCGGACAGAGGCGCACCCGCTCTCCAGCCTGGACGGTAAACGCCCGTCCGTCACAGTGGACCTCCACTGGCGTGTCTGCAAACCCTCCCTGTTCATCGGAATTATATACCTGGATCAGCACGTTGCCGCCGCCCCGGTTGATGATATCCTCCATCTTATTCCAGTGGAAATGCATGGGAGACGCCTGGCCGGGCCGGAGAAACAGCAGCTTCTCCGCGTAAGTCTTCGTATATTTCGGCAGCTTCACGTTGCCGTTGCGCAGGGTGATCAGGGAGAAGCCCATCTCATTAAAACGGCCCAGGCCGTAATCCGTGATATCCCATCCCAGCATGTTGTCCCGGACTTCATCATATTCGTGTCCTTTTTCCTGCCATTCCTCCGGCGTAAATCCGCAAAACGGCGGCAGCTCAAAACGGCAGCTCCGGATCATTGCTTCCATTTCCTTCAATGCTTTGTTAATCTCTGAACGTTTCATACCCTGCTCCTCCTGTCTAAGCATATGTGTCTGCCGGCACGGACAACCTCGTTCCTGAAAGATGGCCGCCGCCCGGAGCTTTCACAGTAAGCCTTTTCTGCTCCTTCACTCTTCCCTGCTGCAGACGGCTATCGCCAGCTCTTCCAGCTGCTTGCCGTCCACGGGCGCAGGCGCCTGAGTCATCAAACAGGATGCGTCCTTCACCTTCGGAAAGGCGATGACATCTCTGATAGAATCCTCCTGTGCCATCAGCATGACCAGACGGTCCAGGCCATACGCCAGCCCTGCGTGGGGCGGGACACCATATTTAAAAGCGCTCAGCAGGAAGCTGAACTGCTCCCAGGCCTGTTCTTTCGTAAAGCCCAGAACTTCAAACATCTTCTCCTGTATATCATTCTGGTGGATTCTGACCGAACCTCCGCCCAGCTCCGTCCCGTTCAGCACGATATCATAAGCCTTGGCCCGGACGCTGCCCGGATCGGTATCGATCTTGTCCCAGTCTTCTTCCATAGGCATGGTAAACGGATGATGCATGGCCATAAAACGGTTCTCCTCATCGGACCACTCCAGAAGCGGGAACTCTGTAATCCATACAAAGCGGTACTCGTTCTTGTTCAGCAGCCCCATTTCCCCGGCCAGCTCCAGGCGCAGCGCGCCCAGCACGTTCCAGACGATCTTATTTCTGTCCGCCGCAAACAGGAGCAGATCCCCCGGCTGTCCGTCCATAGCCGTCACAAGAGCTGTCATTTCTTCTTCCTTCATAAACTTGGCAAAGGAGGATTTCAGCGTACCGTCCTCCTGAATAGCCGCATAAGCCAGCCCCTTCGCGCCGTATCCCTTTGCGAATTCCACCAGCTTGTCAATTTTTTTCCTCGGCATACCGCCCTGTCTCTTGGCGTTGATCCCGCGCACAGAACCGTCCTTCAGCTCCAGGGCATTTTTAAACACGGCGAACTCACAGCCCTTCACAACCTCCGATACGTTCACAAGCTCCATCCCGAATCGGAGATCCGGCTTATCAGAGCCGAAACGGTCCATGGCCTCCTGCCAGGACATGCGCTGGATCGGCAGCGGCACATCCACAGCCAGCACCTCCCTGAAAAGGTACGCCAACAGCCGTTCGTTAACATCCATCACATCCTCTGCGTCCACAAAAGACAGCTCCATATCGATCTGTGTGAATTCCGGCTGACGGTCGGCCCGCAGGTCCTCATCCCGGAAGCATCTGGCGATCTGGATATAGCGGTCATATCCCGAACACATCAGAAGCTGCTTGAAGAGCTGAGGAGACTGGGGCAGGGCGTAGAAGCTGCCCGGATGCACACGGCTGGGAACCAGGTAATCCCGTGCCCCCTCCGGAGTGCTCTTACCCAGCATCGGCGTCTCAATCTCCAAAAAGCCTTCCCTGGCCATGAACTGACGTGTCAGCATCGCCACCTGGGAACGCATCATCAGGTTCCTCTGGATATCCGGGCGCCTCAGGTCCAGATAACGGTATTTCAGACGGATCTCTTCTTTTGTCTTACTATTCTCTTCTATTGGGAACGGCGGCGTCTCTGCCTCTGCCAAAATCCGCAGGTATTCCACCCGCACCTCCATCGTGCCTGTCGCCAGATTCTCATTAACCGCGCCGGAACGCCGCTCTACGGTACCAGTGACAGCGATTACGAACTCGCTGCGGAGCTTTCCCGCCTTCTCAAACCCTTCCCCGTCGATGCTGCCATTTTCAAAAATCAACTGCATGACGCCGGTCCGGTCTCTCAGGTCGACAAATATGATTCCGCCTTTGTTGCGGCTTTTCTGCACCCATCCCATGAGTGTGACCTTAGCGCCGATTTCACGCTCCGTAACCTCCGCGCATCTGTGGGAACGATGCATCCCCTTCATTGACTCAGCCATTTATTCTTCCTCCATCTCATCCTTACAGCCTGTCGGCGAAAATCTCTTCAATCTCCGTGTAGCCTTCCGCCTCCAGCTGCTCCTTCTGGAATTTCTTATTCTTTTTCATCACTGACAGGTTGACGGTACAGCCGTCCTTCCGTTCCTCCATGGCTCTTCCGATCACCCGCTCCATAGCCTCCGGGCTCAGGTTCTTGTCCAGCAGATATGCCTTCTTCCTGGAAATACCCGGAATCTGATAATTCCGCTCCAGAAGCAGCATGACAATCCTCTCAAATCCTATGGAAAAACCGCAGGCTGGCACGTCCTGTCCCGTGAACTTGCCGATCATCTCATCATACCGCCCGCCGCCGCCGACACTCCCGCCGTACTCGTCCATGGAAATCTCAAAAATCGGCCCTGTATAATAGGACATTCCCCGCACCAGCGTGGGATCGAAGGCAATTCTGAAATCCGCGTCCCTGGACGCGTCCACGCTGTCCATGATCGTGGTCAGCCCGTCCGCATAGGCGGGGTCCAGATAACCGGACAGCTTCTCCTTCACCAGCCGCACCCCGGCCGCGTCCGGTGTGATCACCCGGAACAGCTCCAGATATTTCTCCACAGCTTCCTTTGCAAAGCCTTCTTTTTCCAGCTCCTGGGCCACCCCATCCAGGCCGATCTTGTCCATCTTATCCAAAATGATAAACACAGTATCGTAAGCCTCCTCAGGGAAACCGCTGTATGCGGCCATGGCCTTCAGTATTCTCCGGTCATTGATCCGGATGGTAAAATTATGGAAATCCAGCTTGCCCAACAATGTGGTGGTGGCCAGGATCAATTCAATCTCCGCCAGATTGGTGGGCTCGCCCAGGATATCAATATCGCACTGCATAAACTGGCGGAACCTTCCTCTCTGGGGGCGGTCAGCTCTCCAGACGTTCCCCATCTGCAACGCCTTGAAGGGTGAGGGCAGCTGGCTGGCATTGTTGGAATAATACCGGCACAACGGCACGGTAAGGTCATACCGGAGGCCGCTGTCTACCAGGTCTGCCTCTTCCTTGGCTTCTTCCAGCTTCAATTTCTCGCCTCTCTTCAGAATCTTGAAAATCAGCTTTTCATTCTCGCCGCCCTGCTTGCTGTTCAGATTCTCAATGTGCTCCACACAGGGAGTCTCCATAGAAGAAAACCCAAAATTCCTGTAGGTTTCCTTAATCAACCCGATCACATAGTCGCGGACTGCCATCTCCTGTGGCAAAATATCCTTCATGCCGGTCACCGGCTTTTTCTTCAACGTCATAATTATCGCAGCTCTCCTCTCACATCCAATGTAATTTCAGGCAGCCGGATCTCACGGTCAGGATTGTCGTGAATCACCCGCATAAAAGCCAGAAACACTTTCATATCGTAATTCTTGATTTCATCGATCATCAGCTCCACAGCGGATTCCGGAGGAAAGGCACTGCGGTATGGCCGGTCGGAAATCAGCGCACAGAACACATCACAGACCCTCAGAATCCTGGCTCCTACGGGAATATTGAGTCCTTCCAGGTTATAGGGATATCCGCTGCCGTCATAATTCTCATGATGGTACAGAACGCTTTCACAGATTGAATCCGAATAACCCCTCTGCTTCAGGATCTGATATCCCTTCTGAGGATGCATCCGGACGTATTTCATCTCTTCCACCACCAGTGGATGGCTCTGCAGCTCCGCTTCATGCATCAGATTCACTTTCCCGATGTCATGGAGCACGCCGGCCACTGCCAGTTCATGGCACTCCTCTTCCGGCAGTTCCAGTTCCCGGGCGATCTCGTGAGCCAGATTGCTCACCTGCATGCCGTGGGTCAACTGCTCCGAAAGGCTGTAACGCAATAAATGTTTTTGATTTTCATATTCCATACAATTCCATCCCTTTACGTTTTCTCTCCAGCATCTCGTCGATCCGTTCCACGTAATTCTTCAGGTCCTTGACATTCTCGACCCGTTCAATACGTGTTCCCTGCTGGAAGACAAATTTAGTAGAGGCTCCGGAACCGGCAGCCATAATGGTCTGTTTTTCTTCCATAATCAGTATATTGTAAATACCAGCTTTGTCAACCTTTGCATAGCCAACATTTTCAAAATTCCCCGCAATATTCTTCTGGCGGTACAGATAATAAGGCCCCATTCCCATTTCCATGGCGCATTCTTTTGTCATCCTCATAATTTCCTCAGAATTTTCAAAAGAGATATCCTCATACTGGTCCTTGAACAGATGCAGCCTTGTGGCTCTCTTCAGCGCCAGAGAATGAACGGTCAGGCTGTCCGGGTCCAGCTCCCTGACAGCCTTCAGTGTGGCCCCCACCTCTTCCTGGCCCTCTCCGGGCAGCCCTACGATCAGATCCATGTTAATATTATCGAAGCCCATGCGCCGCGCCAGATGAAAGGTTTCAACCGTTTCCTCCACCGTGTGCTTACGTCCGATCAGATCCAGGGTCTTCTGGTTCATAGTCTGGGGATTGATAGAAATCCGGGTGACCGGATGGTTCCTGAGGACTTCCAGCTTTTCTTCTGTGATCGTGTCCGGCCGTCCGGCTTCCACAGTAAACTCCTTCAGATGTTCAAAGGAAAAATGCTCCTGTACAAAAGAGAGCAGTCGCTCCAGCTGCGGAGGCTCCAGCGTGGTCGGAGTTCCTCCCCCCACATAGATGGTGTTCAGACGGCGGCCGCTCATCCGCCCGGATATAAACGCAAGCTCCCGGAACAATGATTCCAGATAAGGCTCCATCATATGTCCCCACTGCTTCAACGGATGGGACCCAAAGGAACAATACAGGCAGATGGAGGGGCAGAAGGGGATTCCTATGTAAAGGCTGTAACCCTTTTCCACATCCAGCTGCGACAGCAGGGCCTTTTCCCGGTTGGCTGTCGCGATCGCCAGAGCTGTTTTTTCATTGCTCGTAAAGTAAGTTTCCTTCATATGGCGGGCGATCTCCACATTGCTCCAGCCCTCTTCCAGAAGTCGCATAGGAATCTTCGTGGGGCGTATGCCCGTTAAATCCCCCCACGGCAGCTCTTTTCCTGTCTGTTCCGATAAAAAACGGTAAACCAGCCGTTTTAGCTGGTTCTTTGTCTCCGTCCGGTCTCCGGCATCTTTCAGCCTGCAGCAGGCGAACTGGCTTCTGCCCGGCCCGTTCATGCTGAAAGTAATCTGCTCCTGCCCGTAGTTTATACTATAATAATATGCAAATTCACCCTCCGGTGCCTCTTCTCCCTCATACCAGGTCTTAATCCGGCTGCCGGGATAAAATGCACCGACCAGCGTATAGACGTCGTATTCAAAATCTCTCCGGTTAAACTGAAGGCTGATATTAAGCAAGGGGATTGTACCTCTTTTCCATCGCGATCGTCGTGGACATCTCGTGTCCCGGATATACGGCCGTATCCTCCGGCAGTTCCTGCAGCAGCCTCCGGATGCTCTTCTGCATATCCCTCATGCTGGAGGTGGGAAAATCTGTCCGGCCATAGGAGTGGCAAAATAAGGTGTCCCCGCTCATCAGCACTTTTTGCTCCGGGAAATAATAGCAGGCACTGCCCACCGTATGGCCCGGAGTGTGCAGGACGCGGATCTCAAAGCCTGCCAGACGCAGCTCGTCCCCATCCTTCAGCAGCCGGTCCGCCTTCATGGTAAAGGAAGAGCTCCAGAACCCGGAAAGGTTCAGGGAAGCGTCCTCCAGAACCGCTTCGTCCAGCTCATGGACATATACTGGGATCTGATAGGTCCGGCGCACGCTGTCGGCCGCCAGCATATGGTCATAATGCCCATGGGTCAGAAGCACGGCCACAGGCCTGCCGCCCATGGCATTCACCTTTTCTTCGATGGCCTCCGCCTCATCCGCCGGGTCCACCAGGATCATTTCCTTTGTATCTGCATTCAGAAGGAAATAGCAGTTGGTCGCCACCATTCCCAGAACCAGATTCTGAATTCTCATCTCTGCCATGGTATCATCCTTTCGAACGTTCTATATCAATTACACTTTCCACCTGGCGGATCTTTTCCACCAGCGCATGCAGCTCTTCCTTGCTGTTAACGTCAAAGGTCATGTCGATAGTCGCCGTCCCCTGCTTGCTGGTCCGGACATTCATCGCGCTCAGATCGATCTTTCTCTCTGTGAAAATCTTAGAGATATCCACCAGAAGCCCCGTCCTGTTGTTAGCGTAGACGTTGATCTCCACCGTATACAGCTGGCCCCCGGCCTGTTCCGGCTGCCATTCCGCCTCGATCAGGCGTTCCCGTTCTGTTGAGGGAAGATTCATGATATTCACACAGTCCGTCCGGTGAATCGTAATCCCCCTGCCTCTGGTCACAAATCCTACGATTTCATCGCCCGGTATGGGGCTGCAGCATTTGGAGAAACGGACGGCAACGTCGTTGATGCCATGGACGGTAATGCCGCCTCTGCTACCGGCCACCGGAAGCTCAGCTTTTGCCTCCGAAGCGGCATCCAGCACTTCTTTATCCGTAATCTCTTTCTTGTGCTCTTTTTCCCAGACCTCCAGAAGCTTATTCAGCACCTGGCCTTCCTTCAGGCCTCCGTGCCCGATTGCGGCCAGCACGGAATCCCAGTCACGGAATCCGTACTTTCTCATGACAGCCTCCATGTAGTGAGGCTTCAGATAGATGCCGAGAACCTTGCCCTTCAGCTTGGCGTAGCTGTTCAGCATCTCCTTGCCCTTGAGGATATTATCCTCCTTCAGTTCCTGCCGGAACCACTGGTTAATGCGGTTCTTGGCCTGGGTGCTCTTCACCACCTTCAGCCAGTCACGGCTGGGCCCTTTGGAATTCTGGGAGGTGATGATCTCCACCCGGTCGCCGTTGTGCAGCTCCGTCTCGATGGGTACCAGCTTGCCGTTGACCCTGGCGCCCACCATCCGGTTGCCCACCGCCGTATGGACCGTATAGGCAAAATCTATGGTGCAGGAGCCAGTGGGCAGTGTCTTCACGTCGCCCGCCGGGGAAAAACAGTACACATTGTCGGTAAAAAGGTCTAAATCGCTCTTTAAGAGGCTCATGAACTCCCGGTTGTCGGACATATCCTGCTGCCATTCCAGAATCTGGCGCAGCCAGTTCAGCTTCTCTTCCTCACGCTCCGGCCCGGATTTCTTGCCGTCGGAGGCCTCTTTATATTTCCAGTGGGCCGCAATGCCGTATTCTGCGGTCCTGTGCATCTCAAAGGTCCTGATCTGAATCTCGAAAGGCTGGCCGTTGGGTCCTATCAGCGTCGTATGGAGAGACTGATACATGTTGGGCTTCGGCATGGCGATATAATCCTTGAAACGGCCGGGGATCGGCGTGTACATCTCATGGATGACGCCCAGGGCCGCATAGCAGTCCTTCACAGTCTCCACAATGATCCGCACCGCGAACAGGTCGTAGATCTGATCCAGTGTCTTCTCCTGATTCACCATTTTCTTGTAAATGCTGAAGAAATGCTTGATCCTTCCGCTGACCTGCGCCTCGATTCCCGCCTCGTCTATATGCTTTTTCACGTCAACCACAATCTGATTGACAAACCTCTGTCTTTCATCCTTCTTCTGGTTAATCTGATGAACCAGATCGTAATAGGCCTCCGGCTGAAGGTACTTCAGAGACAAGTCATCCAGCTCCACTTTGATCTTGGAAATACCCAGGCGCTGCGCGATGGGCGCATAGATATCCATGGTTTCTCTGGCCTTTTCCTTCTGCTTCTCCGGAGACATATATTTCAACGTCCGCATATTGTGAAGACGGTCAGCCAGCTTCACAAGAATCACCCGTATATCACGGGCCATGGCCAGGAACATCTTCCTCAGATTCTCCGCCTGCTCCTCAATTTTGTCCGCCGAATAATTCAACTGGCCCAGCTTGGTAACGCCGTCCACCAGAAGAGCAACCTCACCCCCGAACTCGCCGGCCAGCTCTTCCTTCGTCATGATGGTGTCTTCCACCACATCATGAAGAAGGCCGGCAGCTATACTCTCCTTGTCAAGCTCCAGATCCGCCAGGATAATCGCCACACACAACGGATGGATGATATACGGTTCTCCTGATTTGCGCACCTGCCCCTTGTGTGCGCCGTCCGCCATACGGTATGCCTTTTCAATCAGGGAAAGATCGGCAGAAGGATGATACTTCTTCACGCTGGTGATCAGTTCCTCATATAATTGCTCCGGGCTTGTAAAGTCCTCCATCGTTTTCACATTGGCGTCAACGGCTGCAATCTCTTCTTCCAATATTTCTTCTTTTCCTTTTGCGTCCCTTGCGTCTGTTTCCATAAGCCTACCCTAACTTTCACTTTCCCTCATAACGGATGACAGAAGCTACATCATATTTTTTCAGCCGGTCTCTGCCGTTCAGTCCTGCCAGCTCCATAACGAAAATCATCCTGACCACTTCACCGCCAAGCCCTTCCACCATTCTCGCACAGGCTTCAATCGTTCCGCCTGTGGCAATCAGATCATCCACCAGCACAACCCGGTCCCCGGGCTTGATAGAATCCCTGTGCATCTCAATGACAGCGCTTCCATATTCCAGTTCATAGCTGGCTTCCACCGTCTCACAGGGAAGCTTGCCTTTCTTGCGAACCGGAACAAACGGTTTATGTAAATTGTATGCGACCGGAACTCCAAAAATAAATCCCCTGGATTCCGTTCCCACAACCACATCAAAATCTAAACCTTCAAGCAGCCCCTGCAATGAGTCGATTGCGAGCTTCAGCCCGTCCGCGTCCTGCAGTATGCTGGTCACATCTCTGAATATAATCCCCGGCTCAGGAAAATCCGGAATACTTCTCACATACTCTTCCAACTTTTTCATAGCCAATCTCCTTTTTTCGACATCGTAACTTAAAGTATACCATTATTTCAGCGCAGAATCAACGATTTTGCTTGCAAGCGGAGTGATTATTGGTAGTTGGTGATTGTGATTTGCAGGGTTTCGCGGCCCATGTAACTGTTGATACTGGGATAATAGACCAGGGACAGCTGGGGATGGGCGGCGGCGTAGTCGGTGAATCCGCTGGCGTCCCCGAAGTAAACTCCGTCCATCGCGCAGCCGTTTTCGTCCACCACCTGCATTTTTACTACATTTCTATTTTTGCCAAAAATTCTGGGATTCAACACCTTCATCTTTTTTTCTGCGAAGAGAGGCCTGGGATTTCCCTTTCCGAAGGGCTTCAGGAGCTCCATCTGCTCCAGCAGCTCCCGGCTGACATAGCGTATGGGCATGGGTACGTCTATGGTGATTTTGGGGATCAGATCTTCTTCCGAGAGCGCACACAGTTCATTGATCCTCTTCCGGAATAACGGTATGTTCTTCTCCTCCAGAGAAATTCCGGCAGCCATCGGATGACCGCCAAAGCGCGTTAAATACTCCCGGCACCGGCAAAGCTCCTCATACATGGAATAGGCTTCAATAGAACGGCCGGAACCCTTCGCCCCTTCTTCCGTCCCCGTCAGCACGAAGGAAGGCCTGTGGTAATATTCTTTCAGCCTTCCGGCGATGATCCCGGCCAGGCTTTCGTGGCAATCCGGCAGATAGACCACCAGGACCCTGTCGTCTCTCAGCGATGTGGACTCCACCAGGCTGATGGCTTCTTCCACCCCCTGCGCCGTCATTTCCTTCCGGCTTTCGTTCAGGGCTTTCAGATCTCCTGCCAGCCGCGCCGCCTCTTCCCTGCTTTCCGCTGTCAGAAGAGCCAGGGCGCGTTTCGCCGTATCCAGCCTCCCGCTGGCATTCAGGCAGGGTCCCAGCACAAATCCGATGTGATAGACGTCTATCTGGGACGGCTCCAGGCCGTTCTGTGAGATCAGTTCCAGGAGTCCTGGATTTTCCGTCCTGTGGAGACGTTTCAGGCCTTCTTTTACCAGAATCCTGTTTTCCCCCTGAAGGTCCATCACGTCTCCGACCGTGGCAATGCCCACGAATTCCAGAAAGTCCTCCTGCTCCTTTTCCGGTATGCCTGACTGGCTATAGAGATAACAGACCAGCTTCCAGGCTACACCGGCGCCGCAAAGACCCTTAAAGGGGTACCCGCAGCCCGGCTGTTTGGGATTAATCACCGCATCTGCAGGCGGAAGTATGTATTCACGGGTTCCATCCTCTTGTTCAGAATAGGGAATCTCATGATGGTCGGTCACCACCGCGGACATGCCCAGTTCGCGGGCCAGGGCAATCTGCCCGGACGCCGCGATTCCGTTATCACAGGTCACAATCGTATCAATGCCGTCACCGCCTGCCTGGCGCACCAGGCTTTCATTCAGGCCATACCCGTCCCTGATCCTCTCTGGTATCCGCACATCACAGACAGCACCCAGGCGCTTCAGTCCTGTCTGTAATATATAAGAAGACATCACCCCGTCGATATCGTAATCTCCAATCACCCGGATCGGTTTCCGCTCCCTGATCTTCTGCAGCAAAAGCTCGCCTGCCTCTCGCATCCCCTTCATCTGCTCCGGAGGATACAGGTCTGAAAGCCCTCCATACAGATATTTCTCAATTTCTTCATCCCCGACCACATCCCGGTTCCGTATCAGCCGGGCCAGCACCGGATCAATTGAAAATCTCCCGGCAATGCCGTTAAAATCGGCACGTTTTGCCGTCACAACCCATTTTTCCATAGTATCTCCTGAACAGGAAGAAAGCAAAGGGGGACAGAAACTGTAAGCTTCTGTCCCTCCATTACTATCTCCTGCGTCTGCCTTTCTTAGGTTTTACGCTCTGCAGTTCTGATCTGTCTTTCTTTGCGGTTTTTTTCTTAGGCGCCGCAGAGGCTGCCTTCACAGGCGCCGGTTTTGCGCTGGCGCCCGGTACGGATGTTTCCGCCGCCGAAAGCTCCGGCACTTCCTCTTTGTCTATGATCTTCTTTTTGCCCAGCTTCGTCTTCATGATATACCACAGAGAGCCGGTCAGGCATACGGAAGAATAGGCTCCCACGAGAATTCCCACGATGATCGGAAGGGCAAATTCCCTTACTGACGGAACACCCAACAGGTACAGCACAAAAATTGTGATAAACGTCGTAAGAGAAGAATAGATGCTTCTCGTAAGAGTCTGGGTTACAGACGTATTCACAATCAGTTTCAGGCTGCTGCCCTTCATAATTGACAGATTCTCCCGGATCCGGTCAAAGATTACGATAGTGGCGTTGATCGAATAGCCGAGGATCGTCAGCATGACAGCTATAAAAGTGCTGCCCACCGAGAAACGGGATAATACGTAGAAGGCCAGCACAATGAGAATATCATGCACCAGGGCGAGCACCGCGCTGGAAGCGAACCGGAGATCCCGGAAACGGAACCAGATATACAAAAGCATAAAGATTACCGCGATTACTACGGCCTTCATGGCGTTTGACCGCATTTCCCCGCTGATCGTGGAAGAAATATTTTCTGCCGTAATCTCTGCCGCTTTAATATTCGAGAACTTTCCGGCAAGGGCTGTATTCAGCTGCTCTCTTTCATCCACATTCAACTCTCTTGTCTTAATGATCACCTGATCAGTGCCGTTAATCTGCTGGAACTGGACATTCGCATCCCCGGTTACCTCTGACACCACCGGCTGTACCTGGCTGTCCAGATCGCTGAGGCTCAGCTTTTCACCAAAATCCACTGTGGTAGCCGTCCCGCCAATGAAATCAAGGCTGTAATTCAGGGCTTTTCCGGTATTGGCGTTATAAACCGCCATCCCCACAGGCGCTGAAAGAATCAGGACTGCCGAGATGATGAACACAAGATTTTTCTTGCCGACAAAATTGATCGGCTTGTGGGCTTTGATTTTGCCATAAAATTTCTCATTCCGGATGCCTGCGCCATAGAACGCATAACTCAGCACTCTGGATACCACAAGAGCTGAGAACATGGACAGCACAATACCCATGGCCAGCGTAATCGCAAACCCGCGGATACTTCCGGTTCCCAGCAGATAGAGCACTGCCGCTGCAATCAAAGTTGTCACGTTGCCGTCAAAGATCGCTGAAAAAGCCTTTTTAAAGCCCGCCTGAATGGAACCGTGAAGCCCTCTGCCCGCTGTCAGCTCTTCCCGCATTCGCGCATAGATAATTACGTTGGCATCCACAGCCATTCCTATCGTCAGAATGACGCCCGCAATTCCGGGCAATGTCAGCGTAACATCAAAGGCGTTCAGACATATCAGGTCCAGGAAAGTGAATACCACCAGGGCCCAGCCCGCTGCCAGGCCGGATATCCTATATGCAAAAATCATAAATATAATGACAATCAGAACCCCTATAGCACCGGCCATCACGCTGCTGCTCAGCGCATCCTGGCCCAGCTGTGCTCCGACCACATTAGAATAGATCTCTTCAAGCTCCAGAGACAGGGAGCCGATACGGATAACAGCCGCCAGGTTTTTGGCCTCGTCAATCCCGGCCATGCCGTCAATCTGGGCCGTGCCCTCTGTGATCGCACTTTTAACCGTAGGTGAACTGATTACTTCACCGTCGTATACGATAGAAATCCTCTTGCCCACGTTGTTTGTGGTAGCCTCGGCAAATTTGGATTTGCCTGCCTCAGTGAGCGTCAGGTCTACCATATATTCCCGCTGTCCGGTCGTAGAATCTGTTCTCGCCACACCCTGCGCGTCTGCGATATCCGTTCCCTCAAGGACTGTATTACCGCTCTCATCCTGGAATACCAGCGAACCCGGTTTGCCCAGCTCTTCCAGAATCGCGTTGGCGTCGTTCTCCCCCGGAATCTCGATATTGATCCGGTTAGACCCCTGCTGATATACCTGTGCCTCATTGCTGTACTGGAAAACACGCTGCTGCAGCTTGTAAATTGTGTCGTCCATATCTTCCTGCGAAGGATTCTCCGTCTTCGTCTGATACGTGATGCTGACGCCGCCGGAAAGATCCAGTCCCGTGCGGATATTCGCCATGCTCCCGGTACCCGTCGGCCCCCATCCCTTGATGGCAGTGAAGCCAAGAAGCACCGTCAGAACCGCACAGATGACCAGAATAACAATACTCTGTTTTTTCTTCATGTTCTTTCCCTCTTCTACATATTATTCGTCGGCCAGTGCCGCTTTTATCATCAATGCACATTCAATCCGCTTGCGTTGCATGGCACATCCGATTTCATAAATATCATTGATCTTTCCCGTGAAATTCCAGGAATTGGCGGCGCATCCGCCGCTGCAGTAAAATCTGGCAAAGCACTTGGAACATTCCTCTTTGGAATAAACATTGCACTGTTTAAACTCATTGCAGATGTCTGTCCGCCTGATGCCCTGTTCCACATTCCCCAGGCAGAATTGTTCTTCCCCCACAAACTGATGGCAGGGATAGAAATCTCCCCATGGGGTAACCGCCAGATATTCAGTTCCTGATCCGCAGCCTGAAAGCCTCTTATACACGCAGGGACCGCCGGTCAGATCTATCATGAAATGGAAAAAGTTGAAGCCTCTCCCCTCTCTCTGCCTCCGGATCATTTCTCTGGCCAGGATATCGTATTGCTCCATGATGACGGGCAGATCTTCTCTGCGGATCGCATAATCAGCAGAGGCCGGCGCCACCACCGGTTCCACGGAGATCTGCTTAAATCCTAGATCGGCCAGATGCAGCACATCGGCGGCAAAGTCCAGATTGTAACGGGTAAAGGTGCCTCTCACATAATATTTGTCCTGATGACGGCTCTCAGCAAACTTCTGGAATTTGGGAACGATCAGGCTGTAGCTGCCGGCCCCTTTCCGGAACGGACGCATCCGGTCGTGGACCTCCTGCCGCCCGTCAATGCTCAGAACCACGTTGCCCATCTCCCGGTTGCAGAATTCCATCACCTCGTCATTCAGAAGGACTCCGTTTGTAGTAAGGGTGAAACGGAAATTCTTGTCATGCTTCTTCTCCTGTTCGCGCCCGTAAGCCACCAGCTCTTTAACCACCTGCCAATTCATCAGCGGCTCACCGCCAAAGAAATCCACTTCCAGATTCCTGCGGCTTCCCGAATTCGCAATCAGAAAATCCAGAGCCTTTTTGCCCACCTCCAGGGACATCAGGGCTCTTCTGCCATGATATTCGCCTTCCTCCGCAAAACAATACCTGCATGCCAGATTGCAGTCATGGGCGATATGCAGGCACAAAGCCTTAACCACGGCAGGTCTGTCCTTAAAATGGTCAATCGCATTCCGGTAAACATCTTCGGTAAACAGCATGCCCTCATCCGTCAGCTCCCGTACCTCAGCGCATGCTTCCCCAATCTCCTCAGGCGCATATTTTCCCTTCAGGGCTTCTGAAATATCTTCCGGCGAAATCTGCCGGTCCATCAGCTCCAGCATGTCATACACGACGTCATCCACCACATGGACGGAGCCGCTGTTCACATCAAGAACCATGTTAAAACCGTTATTTTTATATTGGTGTATCACGGGTAAACCTCTTTTCTCAAGTGTTGTCCTGTGGTTCAAGAAAATGGTGTTCCTGATTCCGGTTACCCGGCATCAGGAACACCTCATAGAAAATCTGTCTCAGCTCTTCTTATTTTGTATGCTCGCAGCTCTGGTTGCCTACGGTACAGGATGTCTTGCAGGCAGACTGGCAGGATGTCTGGCATTCGCCGCATCCACCTTTTTTAACTGTATTCTGAAGATTCTTCGTATTCAATGTCTTGATATGTTTCATAGTCCCTTCCTCCTTTCTCAGCTGGTATTTGCAATGGCTTGGGAGGCGTGGCCTCTCTGCCGGCCGCAGCGCCGCCCGCAAAACCTCAGGTTTACGGGCTCACGGGCTTCGCCTTTCATTAAATTTGACGCTTGGCCTCTCTGCCAGCCGCAGTACCGCCCGCAAAACCTGAGGTTTTACGGGCTCACGGGCTTCGCCCTATAAAATAAGCCAAATTTAAATTGCCTTATGTGCGAGCACAACGTCAATTTAAATTCGTCTTATTTTGCACTGCTCATTGCTTTCGTGGACATTATACCATACGCCCCTTCATTTTTAAAGTGTTTTTTTCTGTGGATGGTTTTTTCTCAGGATAGCATTCCGCCTACCATTCCGCCGGCTGCGCATAAGAGGAATGTGGAGATCATACGGCCGAAGCCTCCGAAATTTCCGGGGCTGGCGATTCCTGAAAGGATGATCAGCAGGACGAAATAGACTACGCCCAGGATCAGCCCCCATAGAAATTTGTTTTTCCGCACTCCTTTTCCCAGCAGGAATCCGCCCAGGAAACAGGATATCAGGTAGGTCGCCATAATTCCTATGGCCACTATCCCCTCTGACAGATTCAGCTTTAAAAGGAGCAGGGCCAGTATCAGGAGCAGCACTGCAGTGACCCCGTAAGCTGCCAGCAGCGCTTTCACTACCGACAGTATCTTCCGTCTGGATAATTTTGTCTGTTCCATAAAAGAACCCTCCCATACATTATATATGGAAGGGTTGTACGTTTTAGACCTTGATTTTACACCAAACAGCGATACGTAATGCCTCGGGTTGTTACTAGATTCTGCAGTCCTCACGGAATTTATCCAGCTCTGCGCGATAGCCTGCGTTTCTCATTCTTCTCTTATTCTCCAGCATCAGACGATACAGAACGGCACAGGCCAAAATCGCCATGCACAGGCTGATGATAAACGGATACATCTGCGACAGGTCTCCTGTCTTTACCGGGGCGGAAACCTGAGGCGTCAGACTGTGGCTGCCGGCATTCTGTGTCTTGCCTGAAGAACCGGAGCTGCCGGAGGAAGCGCCTGAAGAGCTGCCAGACCCCGTGGACGCGGATGGCGTGCCATTTCCCACCAGATCTGTACCCGGCAGTTTTCTCAGGTTCTGGGGCTTCACCTCATTAACAGCAGAAGGATTCACCACAGCGGGCGCGGCCAGAAGAGGATTCCCTTCTGCTGCCGACGCGGTCAGATGTTCCTCTTCCCGGTTTTCTTCCCCTGTGGCTGTATCCTGCGGCGGATCGCCGCCGTCTTTATGGTTCATGATAAACGCGCGGAAAGTGCGGAACTGCGCTTTATTTCCATCAGCCCCTTCTTCTGCAGGATCTTCCGCCGTTGAAGGCGTGGTTTTTCCTTCTCCACTGTTATCAGGGGCAGGCGTCACTGTTGGAGCTGGCGTCACTGCATTCTTCCCGTCGTCCGGCGTCTCAGACGGACTTGGGCTCACTGTCGGGGACGGCGCCTCAGTAGGCGTCACAGTTACAGTGGGCGTTGGCGTCACAGTAGGCGTCGGAGATGCTGTGGGCGACGGTATCACGGTTGGCGTCACTCCAGGCGTCGGAGATGCTGTGGGCGATGGTGTCACGGTTGGCGTCACTGTCACTGTAGGTTCCGGTGTTGCCGTTGGTGCCGCTGTCACTGTAGGCTCCGGCGTTGCCGTTGGCGACGGCGATACGGATGGCTCCGGCGACTGACTGGGTGCCGGCGTCGGAGATGGCTGCGCTCCTGAATCTGTCGCCTCGTTATATTTTTTATATTCTTCTGCGGTCATGGCTGTCAGTTTTTCCGCTTCAAATTCTTTTTTCTGTTCAGATGTCAACTCCGTCTTACCACAGAGGACCACTATTTTTTTCACTGTCTGATTTTCTTTGTTTTCTTTATCTTCTTCTTTTTCTGCTTCTATTTTATCAAAATATTTCTGTACCGCCTGCACGGTCTTCAGCGGCTTCCCGGCGGTAAGGCCGTCATTGGAGTCATCACCCTTGCGTGTATCCAGATAAATCACCGCTTCCTTGCTGTCTGGCTTTTCCTCCTCGTCTGCACCGGCCGATACGGTCAAAACCCCTCCGGCTGCCAGCAGGACTGCCAGGAATAAGCTTAACAATTTCACAACATTTTTCTTCTGTGCCCTCATGAAATAACCCTCGCTTTTGTCTCATACTTCGTTCGCTAAATGTATACTCATTGACATAATTCACTGTCATTTACACCGTTTTTTATGTTCAGGCCTCATTATACCACAAAAATCTCCATTAAAAAAGCCCCAAAAATGAGGCTTTTTTCCATTATCACTGTCCAACCACAGGAAGTTGTGGTCTTTCTGCGGGCGCTATACATAATATGCTATTTTTCACCCATAAAAGGATTTAATTTTTTTGTAACTTTCTTAAAAATTGAGTAACTTTTTTTACAATCCTCTTTCCCTGGCCCATCGGCTGACCATCCGGTATCCGGGACATACCAGCCCATATTTTCCGGCCAGTTCCACAACATTATGTATCAACCCTTCTGCTTCTGAAGGCCGGCCGGCAGCCACATCTCTCTGCATGGATGTATCCGCATCTTTTTCCAGTCCCTTCAGTATCTCCAGATTCACTTCCGTCAGATCCTGTTCAAAGGTAATTCCCATGGCCTGCCCGATCGCCTCAATCTCCCGGATCAGAGTGATGACCAGGTCCTGTTTCTCTCCGGGAACTGTAAAATCTCCCGCTGTCGCGCCGTAATACAGCCCGGCAGCCCCCACCGGAGAAACGTAGCTGAATTTCTGAAGGGCGTCCCTGCGGATCTGCGGGGTAAAATGCCCCTCTATCCCTGCTGCCTTCAGATCCCGCTCCACCTGCAGGAGATTCTCCTCCTCCCGCTTCGGCTGTCCGGGGCGGTAACCGAAAAACACCCGGAAGATTGGTGAAGGCTGAACAATCACACCCGGTTTCTCAATCTTTCCGTAGATATAAATACATCCGTCCAGAACAGGGATCTCCGGCAGCTGCTCCTGCAAGCTGCCCCCGGTCCCGAATACATTTAAAACGGGAATGACTGCCGTATGGCTGTTGCAAACACGTTTTAAAAAGGGGACACACTCTCCGAGGGAATAATATTTTACACATACAAAGACCACATCCGGACTGTCAGAATATTCTTCCATGGTATACGCGCTTACTGGAGACAGCCGAAAATCACCGGCTCCCGCCGTATGGGCCTCCAGCCCTTTTTCTCTCAACGCTTCCAGATGCTTTCCTCTGGCAATCCACGTGACATCCTGCCCGGCTTTTCTTAGATATGCTCCCAGGCAGCCGCCGGTTCCGCCTGCCCCTATGATCAGATATTTCACAGGCTTTCTTCCCCTTTCTTTTTTCTCTGAACCTTCTCAACGTACCGGATCAGCCAGACGGCGAGAACAGCCGACAGTATACCGAAAAGTATACCCGCGAGTACATCTGTTGGATAATGGACACCCACATACAGCCTCGAAAATGCGATAATTCCAGCCAGTATAACAAGCCCGGCAGCGGCCTTTTTCCAAGGCAGATACATCAGCAGGGCGACTGACGACGCAAAAGAGGCCGAAGCATGGCCGGACGGAAAAGAGGCGTCCATCTGCCTTTCCACCAGGCACCTGAGACCTTCTACCACTTCATAGGGTCTCGTCCGGTTCACTACATTTTTTACAATCAGATTTACCATTATAAATGAAATTATTAAAGCAACCGCGCTGGCAATACCCGCCTTTCTCGTCCTTCTGAATAACAGCAGCAGAATTGTCAGAAGAATCCAAAAAATCCCAGAATTGCCCAGTGAAGTAATTGCTTTCACTACCGGGGTCAGAACCGGGTTTCGCAGATGGTCCTGAATCCACAGCAGTATATTTCCATCCATTTGTATCAATGCTTCCACTTTATTTTCCTTTCTTGCTTATATTCCTGAGGCCAGCGTGTTCACAGGGCTACGAAATGTCCCTGGCTGCGCCGCCTTTCTCCCCAAACAGATCAAAGTAGAACAGATACTGCTGGAAAACACCTTCATAGCCCTGATACCTATCAAAAGGGAATCCCTCTGGATAATGCAGCGCCAGTATCTGCCGGATGTGTGTATCCACCGGAAACGCCTGCAGCATATGCAGCCCGAACAGGCAGATGCAGTCGGCTACTTTGCTTCCCACCCCGCAGCAGCGCAATAATTCCTGTTTAGCCGCCGGATATTCCAGCCCGGCGATCTCTTCCAGTATTACGTCACCCTTCAGTATCTGTTCTGCCGTCTCTTTCACGTACCGTGCGCGGTAGCCCAGGTTGCACTCCCGCAGCTCCTCCAGCCCTGCAGCTGCCAGCCGTTCCGGCCCCGGAAACGTATCATAAAACCTTCTGTCTCCCTGGCTGCTCTCCGGACATCTTCTCCGTTCCCCGTATTTTTCACAGAGAAGCCCGATGATCCTGCGGATTCTCTTAATATGGTTTTGCTGGGAAATGATAAATGTAATAACCATCTCCCACAGATCCTGCCTCAGTATCCTGATCCCTTTCCCGAATTCAGCGGCGCGCGCCAGATAGCTGTCCCCGCTGTCAATCTTCTTCCGAATGGACTGGTAATCCGTATCCAGATCAAAATAATCCTTCCAGATACTTTCAAACGTTTCTTCTTCACAGCGGAACAGCAGCCCCTTTTTATTCTGCTCGATTTCCAGATAATGATCCCCCGCCACCATGGAAAACCTGCCCCCACCCATGTTTTCCATACGGAAGCACTGTCCCGAATCACAAATCTGCCCAATATCTATATCATCTCTACGGAGCAGTACCATGTCAGCTTCTTCCTCTCTCGTGTCTTATCATATGTAATAGCAATATATTAATATAATTCTTTCTAAAAAGCAATCTGCTGCCGTCTGGATTGAGCAGGAAAAAAGGCTGCCCTGAAGCAGCCCTTTCAAATAGCCTGTCCTTATTCAGATTTTACTGCGCCTGCCACATACAGCACCGGTAAAATGAGGCTGAGCAAATTCATAACCTGAAATCCGTCGACAACCGTATTCACGATCAGCGATATAAACGCCACAATCACCACAGCCATTCCGATCCCCATCAAAACACCGCGCGACTTCCATGCAAGGCCCATGATTCCGGCCGCCAGCTCCAGCGCGGAAGCCAGCAATGAAAAGATATACACTCCCAGCGGCAGGCTGGCCCCGCCCATTGCCAGGGCCCATTGGTTCAGTACATTCATGCCTGCCAGCGCTATCCCGTTCATGAGCACAGCCATAGCTCCGAACACGATCAGCAGAACAGACGTTATCTTAAGCAACGTGCTTTTTCCGGTCATACAGTATCCTCCCGTCGGCATATCCGACATGTAACCATTCTACCACAGAGCATATTGCCTTTCAATTAGAATCCCGTGTAAATCAAAGCATTCTGCCGACCCGGGGTGACATTATTCGCCGTATCCATCGGGATTCTGTGTCTGCCATCTCCAGGAATCCTCACACATTTCTTCAATCCCATACGCCGCTTCCCAGCCCAGCTCTTCTCTGGCTTTGCGGGGATCACAGTAACAAGCCGCGATATCTCCTGCCCGTCTAGGCTTAATCTCATAGGGGATCTCATGGCCGCAGGCCTTTTCAAAGGCATGAACCACATCCAGCACGCTGTACCCTTTTCCCGTCCCCAGGTTATATATGCTGACTCCTTCTCTGGCAGCCAGCTTCTGAACGGCTTTTACATGACCTCTGGCCAGGTCCACCACATGTATGTAATCCCGGACGCCTGTGCCGTCAGGCGTGTCATAATCATTGCCGAACACACCGAGACATTTCAGCTTACCGATGGCGACCTGCGCCACATAAGGCAGCAGGTTATTGGGAATCCCCTTGGGATCTTCACCGATCAAACCGCTCTTATGCGCCCCAATCGGGTTGAAATAACGAAGAAGGATCACGTTCCATTCCGGATCAGCCGTCTGGATATCCGTCAGCACCTGTTCCAGCATCCATTTCGTCCACCCGTAAGGGTTCGTGCATGTCCCTTTGGGACAATTCTCAGTAATCGGTATCTCGGCAGGGTCCCCGTATACGGTTGCGGAAGAGCTGAAAATGATATTTTTTACTCCGTGTTTTCTCATCACGTCACAGAGAGTCAGAGTCCCGACCAGATTATTCTGGTAATATTCCACCGGCTTTGCCACAGATTCGCCCACTGCCTTGTATCCCGCAAAATGTATGACCGCATCCACCGCTTCCCGCTCAAAAATCTGTTCCATCGCTGTACGGCTGCAGATATCTTCCTTATAAAAAGTCACCTTTTTTCCGGTGATCCGCTCCACACGTTCGACGGCTTTTTCGCTGGCATTGTACAGATTATCGACAATCGTCACATCATAGCCTTCCTTCAGCAGTTCCACACATGTATGGCTGCCTATATATCCGGCGCCTCCTGTCACTAAGATTCTCATATTCTACCTCCTTCGGTGTTCACTGTCTCTTTGTCTGAGTTTATTCTCTATCCGTGCTGCTTATTTCATTGCTGTTTATTCCCCTGCCGTCTGTTATGCCGCCGTTTCATCTATCGCTGCCAGCTCTGTGACTGATAACTTTATTCCAAATCTCTTCCTGACCATTATATCACGGCAGGCCAATTTGAGAAGCCCCAAATTCTCTCGCCAGTGCTTGATACATAATCTCCAACGGCGCCTTCTTGCCTGTCCAGAGTTCAAAGTTCAGAGCACCCTGATGAACCAGCATTCCCATACCGGTAACTATCCTGGCTCCCCGTCTCTCTGCCTCCTGTAGAAACAGCGGGCGCTCCGGATTAAATACTACATCACACACCACCATCCGGTCTGTCACTGTATCATAAGCGATATCCGGTTTCCTGCCGCTGTCCGGATACAACCCCACACAGGTCGCCTGGATCAGGATATCTGTCCCTTCCGGAATCCTGGCCTGTTCCGTCCACGGACAGAATTCCGCCTCTGCCCCGGTTTTCCGGCCGATCAGCCCCGCCAGCTCTTCTCCGCGGCCTACATCCCGGTTCAACACAGTGATATGCTCCGCCCCGGCAAGAGCACACTCGACGCCGATTGCCCGCGCAGCTCCTCCTGCTCCCAGAAGGGTGATCCTCTTGCCCTCCGGTTTAATCCCATCTCTTTTCAACGACAGCACAAACCCTTTTCCGTCCGTATTTTCACCGGTCCATTTTCCGTTCCGGCACACGACCGTGTTCACCGCTCCTATGATTTCCGCTGCCGGAGTCAGGCAGTCCAGATATGGGATGACCGCTGTTTTATGTGGCATGGTCAGATTATACCCCTTCATGCCGAATGCCTTCGCCCCTTTCACCGCAGCCTCCAGGTCTTCCTTCTTCACACGCAGAGTCAGATACCGGTAATTCAGACCCAGCGCTTCATAGGCGGCTTCCTCCATCACTCCCGTAGGATTGCCGTCCACCGGATCACCGAACACTGCCGTCAGTTCCGCACGATAATTTTTCTCCATAGAATTGTCCCTTTCCAACCGCTCTGCTCTTAACGGAGCTGTCTGATTTTTATTATACCACACAGCTCTCCTCCTGCCTATCTTTCTCATGGCACATACGGCACTCTCCATTCCCAGGGCCATGACTGGTTTTGATATTTATTTTCATATTTGCTTGACATTCATTACTGTAACATATATAATTACAGTAATAACTGAAATAATAATTGTTACAGATGAAAGGAGAAGACAACTCATGGACAAATATGATATGATTGTAATCGGATTCGGAAAAGCAGGCAAAACCCTGGCGGGAAAATACGCAGCAGAGGGCAAAACTGTAGCCGTCATTGAGAAGGATGACAACATGTACGGAGGGACCTGTATCAACGTCGGCTGCATTCCTTCTAAAACTCTCGTGCGCTACTCTCAGTCCGCCATGCGCCACCCGGACAGGGCCTTTGAGGAAAAGGCCAAATTCTATCAAAAAGCAATAATGGAAAAACGCCGCGTTACTTCCATGCTCAGAGATAAAAACTTTCACAAGCTGGATGATCTGGAACTGGTAACCGTCATTCATGGCGAAGCTTCTTTCACAGCTCCCCACCGGCTGGAAGTGCGGCAAAACGGCCTGATTCTGGAACTGGAGGGAGAAAAAATCATCATCAATACAGGGGCATCGCCGGTCATCCTGCCCATTCCAGGTGTAGAAAACCATCCATTCATATACACCAGCGCTTCCCTGATGGATCTGCCCGAACTGCCCAGAAGGCTGATTATTGTTGGCGGCGGCTATATCGGACTGGAATTTGCTTCCATGTACAGCGGTTTCGGCAGTGAAGTGACCGTACTCCAGGATAGTAAGACATTGATTCCCAGAGAGGACCGGGATATCGCTGAAGCGATTCAGGCTTCACTGGAATCAAAGGGCGTTACCTTCTGCCTGGGCGCTGAGATTCATTCTATCACTGCCGATGGTCCCTGCGCCTCCGTCCACTTTGACTGGAACGGGAAACCACATCTGCTGCAGGGAGAAGCTGTACTGCTGGCCACGGGCAGAAAACCTAACACCGCAGCTTTGCGCCTTGAGAATGCCGGAATTAAAACCTCTGCCAGAGGTGCCATCGCTGTCGACGAGAACCTGCGGACTTCCGTCCCGGACATATGGGCTGTAGGTGACGTCAACGGCGGACAGCAATTCACCTACGTTTCCCTGGATGATTCACGTATCGTTTGGTCCGGCCTGCACGGCGGAAGCTATAACCGGGAAGCGCGCAAAGCCGTTCCCTACAGCGTATTCCTCTCCCCCACCTACTCGAGAGTCGGGCTGAACGAACAGGAAGCAGAGGCTGCCGGTTACAACGTTAAAATTAGCAGGCTTCCGGTATCCGCCATCCCAAAAGCACATGTGCTCGGCAAGACCACCGGCCTGTTAAAAGCAGTGATTGACCGTAACACAGATAAAATCCTGGGAGCCATGCTCTTCTGTGAAGACTCTCACGAAATGATTAATATCGTAAAGCTTGCCATGGATCTGGATGCACCTTATCAGCTTTTGAGAGACCAGATTTTCACCCATCCTACCATGAGCGAATCACTGAATGACTTATTTGCCAACTAAATATAAGGAGAACGTATTATGAAAAAAGTGATCATGCCTGCAGCTTTGCTGCTCATCCTCATTCTTGCCCTGGCAGGCTGTGGAACAGGGGGGGCTGGTTCCGCAGGCTCCCCGTCTCAATCTGATACCTCCTCTGAATCTGCTGCATCCAGCCAGACTTCCGGATCAGATTCTTCCAGCCAGGCTGCCTCCGGTTCTTCTGAGAATACTTCCGCTTCTGAAGGCGGGCTTCTGGGAACCTTCGAGACCACGGACCTGGCCGGCAATCCCATCAGCCAGGAGTTATTCACCCAGTCAGACCTGACTATGGTAAATATCTGGGCTACCTACTGCCGGCCATGTCTGCAGGAAATGCCATACCTGGCCGAACTGTCTGACGAATATCAGGATAAAATGCAGATTGTAGGAATCATCAGCGACGTGACCGAACCGGAAGACGAAACCGCCGCCCTGATCATTGACCAGACCGGTGCGGATTACACCCATCTGCTCATCTCACAGGATCTGTATGATAATTATCTTTCCCAGGTACAGGTGGTGCCTACCACTATTTTTCTGGACCGGGAAGGCAACCAGGTCGGAAAGGTATATGCAGGAGCACACGACAAGGCGGGCTGGAAAAAAATCATTGATGAAATGCTGGAGAAGGTAAATGAAGCGTAATCATAGAAGATGGATTTGGGCAGGCCTTGCGGTTCTTGCCCTCCTGTTCCTGGCCATTGGAATTGCCAGGGGCGAAGTCACCACCGTGTTTCAAAAAGCGGTGAATATTTGCATGGAGTGTATCGGAATTGGTTAAATTATTCAGACGTTTTAGCAGGCGGCTGCGCCTATGGATACAGATCCTGTTCGCTGCGGTCACTAATGGCTATCTGCTGGGATTTGTAAAAGGAAAAATCTATACGGGCCCTTCTAAGGCCCTGTGCCTGCCGGGCCTGAACTGCTACTCCTGTCCGGGAGCCCTTGGGTCCTGTCCCATCGGTTCCCTTCAGGCAGTTCTCGGAAGCCGCAATTACCGTTTTTCTTTCTATGTCATCGGTTTCCTGATGCTGGCCGGCTCTCTGTTCGGAAGATTTATCTGCGGCTGGCTGTGCCCCTTCGGCCTGATCCAGGACCTGCTCTATAAAATACCGTTTATAGGCAAACGGAAAAACCTTCCGGGTCACCGGATTCTGGTCTGGCTGAAATATGTGATCCTGGGAGTCTTCGTAATCTTCCTGCCCCTGGCGGCTACCGATTTCCTCGGCCAGGGCAGGCCCTGGTTCTGCCAGTACATCTGTCCCAGCGGCACCCTGATGGCCGGACTTCCTCTGGTAATCACGAATGAACCGCTGCGGGCCGCCATCGGCTTCCTGTTTTCCTGGAAAATGGCGGTTTTAGTGCTCATTGTAGTGCTCTCTGCTTTTATCTACAGGCCTTTTTGTAAATATCTTTGTCCTCTGGGGGCAATTTACAGCCTATTCAACGGCGTGTCCCTGTACCGCCTGGATGTGGACGAATCCAAATGCATTCACTGCGGAAAATGCCAGAAGACCTGTAAAATGGACATTCCAGTATGGAAAACGCCCAATAGCCGGGAATGTATCCGCTGCCGCGAATGCATACAGGCCTGCCCGACACAGGCCATCAGCAGCAGGCTGGGGAAAAAGGAGGTAAAAAAACGTGACGAGTGAATTTGCGATCGGAGTACATGCTCTCGTCTATCTCAACCATAAAAACGAAACCCTGTCCAGTGAATTACTGGCAGAAAACATCTGCACGAACCCAGCCCGTATCCGCAAGGTGATGGCCAAGCTGAAGACCGGCGGGCTGATCGTGACGCAGGAAGGCTTAAAGGGCGGTTACCGTATCGGAAAGCCCGCGGAGGATATCACGCTGAAATCTGTCTGTGAAGCACTCCGGGAGGATATCGTGAAAGCCTCCTGGAAATCTGGGAACGCCGACATGGAATGCCTGGTGGCTTCAGGTATGGCCGGTATTATGGATGATCTGTACGGAGACCTGAACGCCCTGTGCATGGATCATCTGGCAACAATCACAATTGCCGATATTGACCGGAAGATTTTCGGAAAATAAACGGGGGTCTATACCTGCAGCAAATTCCTGTATAGTTCCAGATCCAAGTCTTTATATACATTAAAAATGACTTTCTCTATACTGCTGTCACCCGCCAGATAGTCTCTGACTGCTGTGACGGCGGTTTCTGCCGCTTTTCTGTTGGGAAAATGAAAGACCCCTGTGGAAATGCAGCAAAACGCGATGCTCTTGCATCCATTTTCTACGGCAAGTTCCAGGCACGAGCGGTAGCAAGAGGCCAACAGACCGCAATCCCGCTCCGTGACCCTGCCATAGACGGCCGGACCCACAGTGTGCAGGACATATCTGGCAGGAAGATTAAAGGCCGGGGTGATTTTGGCTTTTCCCACTTCCTCCTCATGGCCCTGCTCTCTCATGAGCCTGTCACAGGCCAGCCTCAGTTGAATACCGCTCCTGGAATGTATGAGGTTGTCGATGCAGGAATGAAGCGGCTGAAAACAGCCCAGCAAAGCGCTGTTGGCCGCATTGACAATCGCATCCGCCTTCAGCGTCGTAATATCTCCCTGCCAGAGTACCATCCTTCCTCCCGGCTGGACCGGCGGCAGCGTCCTGCCATCCACTACACCCCTTTGCTCGCTCTCTTCTCCCAGATATTCATCCTGAAGTTTTAAGAATTCTTCATTAACCGGCATGGGTGGGCGGACATTCATCAGGCTGCGCAGCAAATCCTCCTGATTTTCCTGAGTATTGGGTATTACAACACCCTGATATTGGGAATCCTCCGCCAACAGTCTTTTGATCAGATATACTCTTTTTTCTTCATGGGTCACAGCGCTGCCACCTCCTGTTCCTCCGCGCCGGCGCCGGATATCTTTCCTTTCGCCAGCTTTTCTAACACGTCAGCTATATCTTCATCCACACAGAGTGACCGGCCCTTCAGCTCCTCCGGCGCCCATGACTGGCCCTGATTCAGGCAGACGTAGAAGGCATTCTTCCAGCGGCCGGTCATCTGCCAGAAGGGGTATTTAATAATCCCCGGCGTGTTCATTCCGACCCCCAGTTCCAGAAACAACACCTTTTTCTGACTGTTCTTTTCCAGGAATCTTCTGTACCGCTCTTCCGCCCTGCACCATGATTCATCTTCTACAAAATGACCGTCACGTCTGAGATTTACCTCCATATTCCCGCCGCACACAGGGCATTTGGGAATGAGAGCCACCGGTATCCTGCAATCCTTTTGGTGTGCCACCATAGCCCGCACCTCAGCCTCATTCCCGTACAGCCTTCTATGACAGGCGTACGCACACTGGAACAGCCCGTAATCCCCCTGCACGGCAAAGATTCTCTCCGGATCAAATCCGGCCAGCCAAAACTGGTGATCTACGTTCGTAGTAATTACAAAATAATTTTTATCCTTCACCAGTTCCAACAGCTCCAAATAGGCTTTCCCGGCCTGCTGCCCATACCGGTTGCAGTATATATGCCTGCTCCAGTAAGCCCACTTTTCCTCTTGTGTAGCAAAAGGATAAAATCCGGCCGAGTACATATCCGTCATGTGATAACGCCGGATAAAATCGGAGAAGTATTTCTGAAACCTTTCCCCTCCATAGGTTAAACCAGCCGCCGCAGACATTCCGGCGCCGGCGCCGATCACAACCGCTTCAGCGCGTCCAAGCACTTCCTTCAACGTCCCCATGTTCCTTCCGCCTTTCTATGAATTTCCAGAACTCCGCTTGCAAAATCCTTTTTACAGTATATAATTATACTTAAGAGTTACATATATCTATACACCCTTAAAAATACTCAGGAGGCGATACCGTGAATCCAGAAAAGAAAATACCTGACTGTCCCGTAGAAATGACCCTACAGCTGATCGGCGACAAATGGAAAGTGCTGATCATCCGTGATCTGATGACAGGAACGAAACGATTTAATGAACTCATGCGCTCAGTGACCGGCATCACCCAGAAGGTTCTGACCAGCCACCTGCGCGCCATGGAAGCCGATGGGCTTCTCAGCAGAAAAGTATATCCCGAAGTACCCCCCAGAGTTGAATACACTCTGACAGAGACCGGGCTCAGCCTGAAACCGATTCTCGATTCCATGTCTCTCTGGGGTGCTAATTACAAAAAAAACCTGGCCTGATCTGCCCGCGGAGCCGGAAATTAAAATTCATAAGGCGGATTACCGTTAAAATCAGCAATCACACCATGGGGATCTTCCAGATAGAACACCTCGAAAATAGGATTATCTGCAGTCTGATACTGGCCTTTGACAATCGGATTAGCCATGCAGGCCTCTTTTATCTCACGGTTGTTTTCAAATACCGCTTTTCCGTGAAGACGCAGCCATGCATAAGAAGCGTCAGAAATGCTGACCTCAATTTCCGGATTGGCCTGCATGTCTTTATAGACATCCTTCTGATTGTTCGTGCAGAACCACAGCTTCCCATCCCTTTCAAGGGCAAACATGAACGGACGGCATTTTGCTTTCCCGTCTCTTCCCACTGTTGCCAGATACTGCACCGGGTTAGCCTGCAAAAAATCTACTACTCTTTTCATCTCAAATTCCTCCTTCATGGAAATATGCAAACGATTGTTCCTTTGATTCCATCATAGTTCAAAAGAATTTGATTTAAAAGTACGCACTTTAAAGTGGGGTAGGCACTTCCTGGTATTATAGTATCTAAAAAATACTGGCTCCTATTATGATCAAAAAGCTGCTGTCCGTGAATAACTGCCCAGGCTGAAGCCAAACGAACCGATTGCGCAGGGAACACGGAGACTGGGCAGACAAAATAAGAATTGTACAGAGTGCGCTATATTCAGACTGCCTCAGACACTGCTGTCAAAAACTATTTCCATCATATGGCCCTTCTATTTTTTCTTTACCGGATAACACACCTCTGTGACATATTCCTCCGGACGGTCCGTCTCATGCGGGCTCACATGGTATATATTGAAAGCGGGCCCGTCGAATTCGTATCCGTTATCAACGATCCATTTCGCTACCGCCTCGTTCACCTGGTTAATCTGTTCATAGCTGCCCTTGTAGGTGGCGCTGGCTATCTGAACCGGCGGAAGGGTCCGGAATTTCACCCGGCCGGTATCCGGATAGGTGCCGTTGACTGACTTTTGCACCTCTACCTCCACATCCTGTTCTTTGTATTCGCCATCGTAGAAAACCGCGGTGGTGTAACAGGGGTTCCCATCCTGAAGGTTCAGCCCGGCCGTATCCTCCATCATGATGTTCCACAGAACACCCTCTTTATCATAAGCCGGAATCACCTGTCTCACACTCGCAGCATACCGCTCTGGCAGCACCTTCAAGCTTACGTCATATCCCATCATATTACCATCCTTTCGTAGCCATTCGATTGTGCTGTCAAGCTGCCGTATCCGCTGACGGAGGATCTGCTCCTGGCCTTCGAGCTCCCGTTTCTTAATGGTCAGGAACTGTTCCATCTCCTCAGCATTTTCATACTTATCCAGGATTTCTCCCGCTGCGGAAATCTTAAACCCCAGATTTTTCAGCATCTGTATCCTGCCCGCCAGGGGAAGCTGTGATTCACTGTAATACCGGTAGCCGGTAAACCGGTCCACCTTCTCCGGCTTCAACAGACCGCATTCGTCGTAGTGCCTCAGCATGCGGATACTTATTCTTGACAGTTTCGAAAAATCACCGATTCTTAACATCAATTTCACCTCACATATATGTGTATTTCTGAGCTCACTTCTACTGTAGTGTATACCACAATGTGAGAGTCAACCCCAGAATCCGGATTTTTCTTTTCATCCGCAGACGATGGTTCCTGGCTTTCCTGTATGTCCGGACGCTCCGCCGGATCATCCTGCGCGGACGGCCCATCTCATCTTGGTAGAACGGGCGCGGCTGTTCTTCACACATTCTTCCCGGGACGGCCGGATGACTTCATCGGAGATTTCACTGTAAAGCCCCTCCCTGTAAAACTTTTTAAACGCTTTTTTTACCAGGCGGTCTTCTCCCGAATGAAAGGTTAAAACCGCAGCTCTTCCATTGGGAGCCAGAACCTCCGGCAGCTTTTCCATAAACGCGTACAGGGCTTCAAATTCGTTATTCACATCGATCCGCAGTGCCTGAAAGGTTCTCTGACACGCCTTCTTCACCGCCTCCTTTTGCTCTTTACCCGGAAGGAAGGAAAGTGCTCCCTCTACCGCCTGATACAGCTGGGTAGTGGTGGCTATCTCCTCTCCCTTCCTCAGCCTGCCCGTCACTTCTGAAGCGATTTCTTCCGCATATGGCTCATCGGAATTCTCCATGAGCATTCCCTTCAGCTCTTCTTTCGTGATATGGCACAGCCTTTCAGCAGCGCTGATTCCCTGCCCCGGATTCATCCGGAGATCCAGCGGGCCTTCTGCCTTATAGGTAAACCCCCGGTCGGGATTGTCAATCTGCATAGAAGACACGCCAAGATCGGCCAGCACAAAATCAAACTTTCCTGCTTCTTCTGCCACCTGGTCGATATCCGCAAAATTCTGAAGGCGCACGGTCAGTATCTCTGGCCCATAACCCAGCCGTTCCAGGCGTTCCTTCGTCCTGGCCGACTCTATAGGATCCACGTCCAACGCGTACAAATGCCCCCTGGAATCCAGGCATTTCAGCATTTCCTGCGCATGGCCCCCGTATCCGAGAGTCGCGTCCAGCCCCTGCTGGCCCGGCCGTATCTGAAGAAATTCCAGGATTTCCTTTACGCAGATAGGAATGTGCATGCCGGCAGGCGTACTCCCTTTACTGATAACCCTGGAGACCGTATCCGCATATTTTTCCGGCTGAAGCTCCTTGTATTTTTCCCTGTAGTTCCTGGGATAAGCGCCAGAATAGCGGACGCGGCGCCTGTGAGGTCTTTCCTGATGTTCCATGTAACTACCTCTTTCCTTTTCTCATCTGATTTTTCAGTTATAGCTGTCTATATTTTACCAAATCTGCCTACAAAAAGGAACAGAGAAAGCAGACAGGCCTAAAGCTTGTGTTAAACGAACAGGCACGAGAAAGTGACGAATATACACAAACAGGGATGCCGCAAAACTTTCATTCCGCAAGGCGCAGCTTTCAGACTTTTAGCCGCCGCCCTGCAAATATCAATCATTTTGCGTCATCCCTCGGGGCATTTGCAATAAGTACAGCCCTTACAGTTCTTCCATCCTGTCAGAACCTTCTGCATTTCGATAAACAGCCGGGACAGATGATATCCAGGTCCAAATATGACCCGCTGCCCAAAATATGTATGTCGAAGCATCTGCCTCTCTCATCTTGGCTCATGCCTCTTCCACACAGAAACGGCGCAGATATCGGCCGGTCTCCGAATGGGGACAGTTAATCAAGTCCCCGGGGGTGCCGGTGAAAAGGATCTCACCGCCCTGATTGCCGCCTGCCGGGCCCAGATCTATGATCCAGTCGGCAGCAGCGATCAGTTCCATTCTGTGTTCCACAACCACTACGGTATTGCCCTGGCTGATCAGCCGGCGCAGCAGAGCCAGCAGATGCTCCACATCCTGGTTATGCAGGCCAGTCGTGGGCTCGTCCAACACATAGATGTTGCCCTCCTTATGGAGCTCACTGGCCAGCTTTAACCGCTGAGTCTCGCCGCCGGAAAGTGTGCTGGTCGGCTGTCCCAGAGTCATATACCCAAGGCCTACCTCCTGAAGGGTCCGCAGAGGTTTCAGGAGCTTTGGCTGGGTGAAGAATACCAGTGCCTGATTGATGGTCAGTTCCATAACCTGCTGGATATTCCTGCCCTGATAAGTGTAGCTCAGAGCCGTTGGATTATAACGGCTGCCGCCGCATTCCTCACACAGTATGGCCACCGGATCTGCAAAAGCCACATTGGGTTTGATTTCACCCTTGCCTTTGCAGGCAGGACAGGCTCCCTTGGAATTGAAGCTGAACCACTGGACGCTGACACCGTTCTCTTTGGCGAACAGCTTGCGGATCTCATCCATCACGCCTGTATAGGTAGCCGGGGTCGACCGGGCAGAGGTTCCGATCGGCCCCTGGTCGATGACCACAGCCTCCGGATAGCGTGACACAAACTCCTGGCAGATAAGGCTGCTTTTTCCAGAACCGGCCACGCCGGTCACTGCCGTGAGCACACCTTTGGGAATGGAGACGGTAACATCCTTCAGGTTGTGCAGGCTGGCGTTTCTAATCTCAAAGCCTTCCTGCCAGGGCAGGGGTGCCGGATTCGGCCGTATGCCTCCGCGGAGTGAGGCGGCAGTGATCGTGCCGCTCTGCCGCAGGCCTTCCAGTCCGCCTTCATAGACAATCTCACCGCCCCGGCTCCCGGCCAGAGGCCCCAGCTCAATCACGTGATCTGCCAGTTCAATCATCTGGCGCGTATGCTCGACTACCAGAACCGTATTATGCTTATCCCTCAGGTCTAACAGCAGTTCGCCGATTTTCCGGGCATCTGAAGGATGCAGCCCGGCCGTAGGCTCGTCAAAAACATACGTTATATTGCTCAGGCTGCTCCCCAGATGACGGACCATCTTAAGCCGCTGCGCCTCTCCGCCTGAGAGCGTGTCCGTGCGCCGTGAAAGGCTGAGATAGCCCAGGCCCACCTGGACCATGTGCCCCAGGCACCGGGCAATCTGTTCCGCGATAGAGCGTCCCAGAGGATCGTCAATCTCTTTCAGCACAGGAAGAAGATCGCTGACCTGCATGGAATAATAGTCAGATATATTCAGCCCGTTGATTCTGGATGCCAGAGCCTTGGGATTCAGGCCGCTGCCGCCGCAGACGGAACAGGGCTCCCGCTGTACAAAGCGCATGGCCTCCTCTTGTGCTTCCTTCTTCAGACCTGAAATATCCCTGTTCAGATACAGGCGGTTGAACCGTGCCACCACCCCTTCATAGGGCAGTTTTGACACCTGCCCCGTATTGTTGCGGATGTAGTCCATCACCAGAGGCTTATCCGGCCCGATGCGCAGAACCTTCCACTCTTCCTCCGTATAATCCCGGAGCTTTTTATCCGCGTCCAGCAGAGGGTTATAGCGATAATAAAAATCCTGCCAGCTTCCCCCGAAGAACTGGCTGAAACGGATAGCCCCTTCATTGATGGATTTATCCGGGTCAAACATACGCTTCTCATCCAGCCGTACCTTTTCACCCAGCCCTGTACAGGCCGGGCACATGCCATGTGGATGGTTAAAGGAGTATGCCATCGCTCCCCCGGCGCTGGGAATGCCCACCCGTGAGAACAGCAGCCGGATCAGGGGCGACACATCCGCAGCAGTCCCTACCGTGGAACGGGCGTTGGCCCCAATCGGACGCTGGTCCACCACCACACAGGGAGTCAGATTGCGGATATCGCTCACCGCCGGACGCTTATAGCTAGGCAAACGGTGGCGTAAAAACAGGGGGTAGGTCGACTGCCACTGGCGGATACTCTCAGCCGCCACAGTATCAAATGCCAGAGAGCTTTTCCCCGATCCGGAAATACCGGCAAACACCACCAGCTTCTCCTTGGGAATGCTGATGTTTAAATGCTTTAAATTATTCTCTGACGCGCCGGTAATTTCAATTGATTCTCTCATTCTGGCCTCCTTAGTAACCTGCTGCAGGCTTAGTCACAGCCTGCATGCAACGTTTTCATTCTTATATTGCGTATAAATAACGTAAAGTACCCCCACCAAGGAGGCGCGGCATCTTACGCTGCTTTGCATGTATAGGGAGAAGTATACCATAGATTCATTTAAGTCTCAATCACAAATAAGGCACATCACACCGCTAAGTGTCATGTGCCCATAAAGTATTTTACTTTTTCAGCTTTTCTTCACCTGGCACAAGGGACAATAACAACTGCTCCTGCCTCCAATCACAATTCGTTGAATCGTTGATTGGCATTTTCTGCAGAGCTGTCCCTCTCGACCATATACTCTTAGGTTTTGAATATTACTATATTCTTCTCCTTTTCCCGCAAGATATTCCTCTGGTGTCATTTCATTGGTGTTGATGCCCCACGCAATAATCTCTTTGATTTTTACTACGAGATTCTCCCAATTACCATCCGTCAAATCAGTACATTTTTCCTCTGGGTAAATCTCTGCTTCTGATAAAATTTCATCAGAATAGATGTTTCCGATTCCGGCAACGATGGACTGATCATGAAGCATTGCTTTTATTGTTTTTTTCCTTTTCCCAAGCATTTCTTTCAAATATTCAGCAGTGAGCGTATCATCCAATGGCTCCACTCCCAATTTATCCAATCCCGTAACAGTATCTTCTTCGCCCTTTTTCAAATACCAGAACCGACCAAAGCGTCTTACATCTATGTATCTGATCTGATTTCCACCTGACAACAAATTCAAAATAAGATGCGTATGTTTTTCTTCCGGGTAGTCCACTGGAGTGACAAGAAGCTGCCCTGTCATCCTAAGATGAATCACTACGCAATCACCACTCTCGAAATGAATTGAAAGAAACTTTCCTCTGCGGCTCATATTTTTTATAGTTTGTCCAGTTAACTGTTTTACAAATGTGACTTCACCTGGATAAGCAATAACCTGAGGATTTCCTACAATCACAGACCGTATGGTTTGTCCCTTAATTTATGGTTCAATCATTCTTTTTATAGTTTCTACTTCGGGCATTTCAGGCATGAACATTCTTACCTTTCTTTGCTGATTTCTTAATCATTTCGTCAACACAGTCCGCATATCTGCCTTGCGCAAGGAGCTAATTTTTCAATTCCACAAGGCTATGTAACAGGATTGTCCTTGTCCTTTCATGGCTATCCAGATAAATGTGGAATTTCTGTTCTATCATACGAACCACCTCCATTTCTTCACTCTCATTATATGTGGGAATGGAGAACAGCTCAAATGTGCGATCTCGGCAAAAAATAAGCGTATCACTATCTCTAATGATACGCCTTGATTTTAAATGGCTTCAGAATGCTTTAAAGCATTTTGAATCGCTTCCACCTTCTCTGCTGTCGGATGTTTCCTCGGTTGTTTCAACGCTTCTGCTGTATTAGGAGCATCATACACTGGCAAGCCCAAACTTCTTTTTACCTCTGCTATATAAGCAGTATGTACCTTGAAGCCATTTTTAGCATCTATGTATTCATTTATCATTTTGTAGGTAACTCGCTCTTTTGGCTTGTACGCTGATTATGCTGTCAGTTTTTTGCGGGAAAGCAGTACAACAGTCTCGACTTGATGACCATTGTCCAAACTCAATTCTCCCCCTTTTTCTTTACTGCGCTATGAATATTTTTAATACTCTCCAAATACTCCTCTTCAACCGGCGACAAGTTCTGTGCCTGATATTTTCGATATTCTTCTGTTGCTTTTTCAATTGCCTGTGCATGGCTAATCACTCCAGCTCCCTGCAACACCTTTTCACCCGTAGTTTTCAAAACATTGTCAAGATGCTCTACATAATCTGCCATATACATAGGGTTATGCCGCATGGCCTGAATCTCCGCAAAATCAAAGTAACCTGATACAATATTATTTAGAATTTTCAATTCTTCATCATTAAGATAATTTTTTGCAATACTTATATCTTTCAATACAGGAAAATCACCAGAAAAACTTTTCAATCCCATGAAAGGCTGACTGGCATCCGCACGCTCGTATATAACCTCTGCTGCTGTATGTCCGTGTGCTGCATAATGTAATTTATTCTGTACCATCTTAAAAAACGCAATGGATTCACTACTCTTGGGATCATAGTCAACACTCGTTGCATAAAGGTCAAGTACCTGTCGGTACATAACTTTTTCCGATGAGCGAATATCCCGAATTCGGTCTAATAGCTCTTTCCAGTAATTACCTCCACCCAGATTTTTCAGCCGCTCATCATCCATCGTAAAGCCTTTTATCATGTACTCTTTTAATCGTTCGGTAGCCCACCGACGGAAATTTGTAGCAATTTTAGATTTTACTCTATATCCAAGAGAAATAATCATATCAAGATTATAGTGTGTTGTATTATAGTTTTTCCCATCAGCCGCAGTTGTTCGGAATTTCCGAACAACTGCGGCTTCTTCTAGTTCTCCTTCTTCAAAAATGTGCTTAATATGCTCACTGATATTAGACTTACTGGTTTGGTAAAGTTCACATAATTGTGCCTGCGTAAGCCAAACGGTTTCGTCTTTAACTTTAACGTCTATTTTCGTCTGTCCGTCTTCCGTTTGATAGATGAGGATTTCGTTCTCCACTATGTGTAATCTGTCTTCTGATTTCTTCATTTTTCACCATCCCATCATTCAAAACCATTCATTGATATTTTCTCAAAAGTATAATTTTTCAATACCAACCTTGACGTTCTTTTTCCATATCCTCAAAGTAATCATCATAATAGTGGTTAGTTTTGGTGGGATATTTTTGGTTCAAGTATTGAGCAAATTGTAACTGTACAAGATCATCATACTCGTTACAATGATTGAAACTGTATTTTTGTAAATATTCCATTTTTTTCTCTGCTGCTTCTTTACTTAGGCCAAAACATTCCACCAAAAATGGAACATTGATAGAATATCCTCGCTGAGATATGGCTTTAATTAAAATATTTGGGGCATTCGCCTGCGCAGCAAAAAAATGCGCTTCGATTTCTTCACGCTCACTATGTTTTTTATGTCCACATTTAATATGTCCAATCTCATGCCACAAAGTATGTTTCATTCGCGGACCATATTTTTCTTTGTTATACAAAATCAGTGTTACATCAGGACGTAAACCTTTAAGAAGAAAAGCATCTTCCAATTCATGTCCGAGAGTTAATTTTTCAATGGGTAGCCCTGTTATTTTAGCATACTTTTGATAACTACTAATTATAACATCTTTACATCTGATTTTTTTTGCAGGTATAGGAAATTCATGTATATCAAGTTCTAATAATGTTAAGTACGCTAAGGAGGTAATTTTCGCCCAGTCGAAACGCATAATCAATCCTCCTCATCGTCGTCATCATCAAGAAGAAATTTATCAATGGTATCATTAAATATTTTATATGCTTCTGCTCGTTTCTCCTCTGATAATTCTCCTGTTTTACGCGCTATTATAACAAACTCCTCGGGAATTTCACTATACCCACATTTTGTTAGCAAGAATGCTTTGTCAATCTTTAAAGCATTAGCAAGTTTTTCAAGAGTTTTTAAGTCAGGTGTTACCAAATCTGCTTCAAGCCGGCTGATTGTTGAATTAGTTACGCCAGCTAATTCAGCCAGTTTCCTTTGACTAATTGATTTCTGTTCTCTTAAATGAACGAGATATTTCCCAAACGAATTTTCCATACGAATACTCCTTTCAAAAAGAGTATAACATAACCGTTCCACAAAAGCAACAAAAAGGTGTTGCTTTTAAGGAACGCATGTGATATACTATTGTTGCACAGATGGAACGGTAGTTGTATAAAAAAGACAACAGATTATGATTCGCACTCACGCTCTGTTGTCCTCTCTAATGGCACTTTCACAAGAATTTAGCACCAACTTCCTGTAATTATTTTAACATTTTAGTACCGAAAAAACAATCGCTATATCTTGTATGCGTCGTGCCTTCTTATACAAGATACCAACCTATCTGGAGATTTTTAGAAGGAGGACACATTATGATGTACGCAAAAAAAATTAAAATGAAATACGGATGTAGTAACTCAAACAATGTTCAGGAGATTGAAGAAATTTACATTGACGGTTGCAATAATCCGGGATACTTTAAAAAGTCTGTTCTTTATGATTATTTAAAAAAGAATCCCAGAAGTATCAAAGTCTATATTTCTCCTTATCCTGATGTACTGCCTGCACTAAGTTCTCGTGGTGAAAAATATGTTCGTTCGGAACCTAATGATACGGAACGAGACAATTTACTTAAATTGCCAAGAGTATGAAAGGTGTGAAAGAATATGGCTGTTCATCATGGCGGAAAAATTGGGGCTGCTGGAAAAACCTTAGCAAAAAAATCTTCAAGTAAAAGTGCTAAAAGTAAAGCGGGAAAAACTTTAGCTAATCATAAACATGAAAAGCACTAAGTAGTAATTTGTTATAGGAAGTTGTACGTTGTCAAAAGGCGGTATCGCACTAAAAAGAATGCAATGCCGCCTTTTAGCTCCCTGTTTGCCAGTCGTTAAGTTAGTTTGTTTTCAAAACTTCCTTACCGGCGTTCATCAAACCTCGCGTATCAATCGTACAATAGTGGCATATTCCAGTTGCTTTGTTTGCAAAACCATTCGACGCATACATTTCTATAGTGGTCTGTGCTTTATATGGAATATTTATAAAACAAGCCTTTGATATACTTATACATTTCGCAATGATATTATTTGACATACAGATCTCCCTCAAACATAATACTTTAATTACTTATATCATACCATAAAACTTTAACGCCTCTCTTATAGCTGCTTCCTTCTCCGCTGGACACTGTGACTGCTTGGCATCCTCAGACTTCGCTTTATTATAATTCTCCCGTTCAATAATACCACATTTCCCTTTCACCTGAGCAATGTATAAGCTGCTCACCTTCAAGCCGCTATGTTCCATCACATAATCCTTAATCTCCTGATAGGTCGCTTTCTTTTCCGCCGCCGTCAAATCAAGCTCATCCATCTCTAACTCCACATCGATATGCTTCAACTTATTAGATTTAAGTTTTGAAAGCAACACAATACTTTCCACATGATTCGTCCACGCAAAGCAGTCCACCGGCCAGGCCTCTTTCACTTCATATTTCTTTTTCTTCAGATATCTCAGGTCTCTTGCCAGTGTTTCCGGATTGCAGGAAATATATATGATTTTCTCCGGCCCCAGCTTCACGGCCGACGACAGGAATGCCTCGCCGCTTCCGGCTCTCGGCGGGTCCATGAAAAGCACATCCGCCTTTTCACCCTCCGCCGCCATGACGGTCATGAATTCGCCGGCATCTCCGGCATAAAATTTGGCGTTTTTTATGCCGTTTATCCTGGCATTATAGATCGCATCCTTTACCGCATCCCGGTTTAGCTCCACGCCGATGACTTCCTTCGCTCTGCCGGAAGCTATCAGCCCAATAGTCCCTATCCCGCAATAGGCGTCTATCACACGTTCCTTTCCCGTCAGTCCGGCCAGCTCCACCGCTTTTCCGTAAAGCTTCTCTGTCTGCACGGGATTTACCTGATAAAATGACTGGGGAGATATCCGGAAGGTTTTTCCACAGAGCGTGTCTTCGATATACCCCTTGCCGTAAAGCACAATATTGCGCTCGCCCAGCACCATGCTGGTCCGCTTGGCGTTGACATTGAGTACGATGGAGGTGATCTCCGGATGCTCCTTGCGCAGAGCTTTTACAAAGTTATTTTTTGCCGGCAGGATAGGCGACGCCAGCACGAGAACTACCAGGATCTGACCGCTCTGAAAGCCTCTCCGCACCATCACATGGCGCAGCAGGCCATAACCGCTGTCCTCGTTGTAAATCCTGATCCGGAATGGATTTACAAGGCTGCGGACCGTCCCGATGATGGCGTCTGCTTTTTCATCCTCTATCAGACAGGACTCCACAGGAACTATCCGGTGAGTGCCTTCTTCGTAAACGCCTGAGATAACCTTTCCGTCATGCTTCCGGGCAAAGGCCGCATGCACCTTGTTCCTGTAATGGTACGGTTCCTCCATCCCCATGATGGGGCGCACCGGACAAATGTCTGACAGCAGCTTTCTCACCTGGGTTTCTTTTTTTCTCAGCTGTTCTTCATAGGGAATTCCCTGATATGCGCAGCCGCCGCATTTCTTTGATATTTTACAGTATTTATCCATCAGAATACCACCCCCGTCACCTCAATCAGCAACCCCCACAGCACACCAGCCCCATAGAGAATTCCTGTAATTTTCAGATTTTCCCTGAGATTTTGATTAGTTCTGAAAAGTACCAGAATACCAACGCCGGCTCCCACCAGAAGGCCGGACATCATCTGTCCTGCGCCCAGAAGTCCCTGCAGATACAGCTCGGTTATGACCACGGAGGAAGCACAGTTCGGGATCAGGCCGATGACCCCTGCCAGAAACACACCCAAAACCGGCTGGTTCGACAGGAATCCCGAAATCGCCGCCTCCCCGGCACTTTCAATCATCAGGCCGATTCCAAAAGAAACCAGAAATATAAACACTGCTATCCGCAGCGTATGATTCAGAGCAGATTTTAAAATACCGTCCTCACAGTGGCAGTGCTCGTGTGTGCACAGGTCATGGATATCCTTTTCCTTCCCGCGTCCGGCCTTCAGGCTTCGGAAGAGAAAATCTATCAAAAGCCCGGTCACCGCACCGATAGCTGCTTTAGTGAGCAAAATTTTTAGAATCGTCGGTATTCTGACTGCCTCAGATAAAAAGATCGGAAGCATTTCGTCGGAAGTAGAAAGAAAAATGGCCAGCAGTGTCCCCACGGTAATCACCCCGCCGGAAAACAGGCTGGAAGCTGCGGCTGAAAACCCACACTGCGGCACCACACCGGCAGCGGCGCCGAACAGAGGGCCGAACCTGCCGGCTTTCCCCATCATACGGGCAGACTTTTCCCCCGTTTTGTGCTCCAGATATTCCATAACGAGATAAGTCAAAAATAAAAACGGCAGCAGCTTAGCCGTATCCTTCAGCGTATCTAACACTACATCTACCAGCATATGATTTCCCCTTTGAGTTTTGTTGTTTCATTATATCTAATATAATGCTGAAAAGCAAGCGTTCACTCGGACAGACAACACCCCCGGGGGGCCGCATGATTGTATGCGGCCCCCCGGGGGTGTGAATCATTTTGTCTTCTGCCTATTCCCATAGGTCCGGAAAAAATCTGACAGGTTATCCAGCGCATGGGCCAGCACTTCCACTTCCGGCCCGCTCAGATGCTGAATGACTGCTTCCGTCATTTGGTCGTGGAAGTCCTTGTGATGGTCATAGGCCCTCCGGCCCTTAGCCGTCAGGTTAATGTTCACCACCCGTCTGTCTTCCTCACTGCGGCTTCTGTCCACATAGTGTTTCTTCACCAGACTGTTCATGGCCGTCGTCAGCGAACCCACCGTGATATTCAGTTTTTTCGCAATCGCAGACATATTATTGCCCGACAGGCCTACAGCCTCCAGCACATGCATGTCGTTATTCGTAATATCTCTAAATTCTTCCGTAATGATCGCCTGTTCTTCCAGTTCCCATATCTCATTGAACAGATAAACCAGAACATCATTGATGGTATCGTGTGCGTTCAAATCAATTCTCCTGTTGCCTTTTGTCAGATTTCCAGAATCATTTTCCGCCTTTAGTATAGCATACCCGCAGCGTCTTTTCAAAATCTTTCTTTCATTAAATAGGGAGAACTCGCTCAACTACTGTTCATCCCATGGCCGGCAGATTTACAGCTTTCTACATTTTACGGAACCGCCCGTATCTGTGAGCCGACAGCTGTTCTCCTGTCATCGTCCGGTATTTCTGCAGAAATGCGTCGATTTTCACCCGCAGACAGCAGAGCACCGGGCGGAGCCCGGCCTGATTCAGCGGCTCAGGCTCCGGTATCACCTGGTCAATGACGCCCAATTGCTGCAGATCTCTGGAGGTCAGCTTCATCACTCCGGCTGCTTCGGCAGCTCTCTTGCTGTCTTTCCAGAGGATAGACGCGAAGCCTTCCGGCGACAGCACTGAATAGACGGCGTTTTCCATCATCCATACTTCGTTGGCTACCGCCATACCCAGCGCGCCTCCGCTGCCGCCCTCTCCGATCACAAGAGACAGTACAGGCACCTTCAGTGCCGACATCTCATAGAGGTTCCGGGCAATGGCCTCTCCCTGGCCCCGCTTTTCCGCTTCCATACCGCAGAATGCTCCCGGCGTATCCACAAAACAGATGACCGGACGGCCGAATTTTTCTGCCTGTTTCATCAGACGAAGGGCTTTCCGGTAACCGTCGGGAGATGGCATGCCGAAATTACGGTTCATATTCTCCCGGGTCGTCTTGCCCTTTTCCTGGGCGATGACTGTGACAGGAGTGCCGTGGAATCTGGCCACTCCGCCCACAATCGCCCGGTCGTCCCTGCAATACCGGTCTCCGTGGAATTCTATGAATTCAGTAAACAGTCCCTGAATGTAGTCTGTACCCACCGGACGGTCTTTTCTCCTGGACAACAGAACCCGGTCCCAGGCTGACAGCTGTTTCTCCCGGTTCCGTCCTTTTGCGGAAGCGTTCCCTGCCTGCCCTGCGGGAGAATGATCACCCCGCCCTGGTAGAGCGTTCTCAGTCTGGCTGAAGGTAACATTCTCAGCCTGGCCGGCGTCAGCGGCTGTTTTTGACAGGCCCTGGACCGCACGGAACGGCTCTGGGGCGAAAGCATTCTTGCTTGAATCCCCATGCAGCTTCAGAATCTGAGAAAGTACCTGTTTCTGCTCCTCCCGTTCCAATATCCGGTCAACAAACCCGTGCTCCAGCAGGAACTCTGAGCGCTGAAAACCTTTCGGGAGCTTCTCTCCAATGGTCTGCTCAATGACGCGGGGGCCAGCGAACCCGATCAGCGCTCCCGGCTCTGCCAGTATGATATCTCCCAACATGGCGAAGCTGGCGGTAACCCCTCCGGTTGTCGGGTCTGTCAAAACTGTGATATATAGAAGTCCGGCATCGCTGTGCCGTTTCAGGGCGGCTGCCGTCTTAGCCATCTGCATCAGAGACACAATCCCCTCCTGCATTCTGGCGCCGCCGGAGCAGGCAAACAGGATCATTGGAAGCTTTTCCTCCGTTGCCCGCTCCACCGCGCGGGTGATTTTCTCTCCTACCACCTGGCCCATGCTGGCCATCATAAAACGCCCGTCACAGACACCCACCGCAGCCGCCTGCCCGTCTATCCTGATCTGCCCGGTAATCACGGCTTCATCCAGCTTTGTCTTGTTTTTCAGATAAACTAGTTTTTCATCATAGCCTTTAAATTTCAGCGGGTTTGTTTCAGGCAGGCCCCGGTCCCATTCTTCAAAGCTGCCTTCATCTCCAATCATCTCGATTCTGCGGTACGCGTGAACCCGAAAATAATTATGGCATTTGGGGCAGGTATAGTAACCTTTTTTCACATCTTCCGTCAATATGGCGGCCTTGCAGGCATTACATTTTTTTAAAAGGCCTTCCGGCACCTCCGGATGAGAGCGCCTTCCAGCTGGTTCGCTGTCCGCTCTTCTGGTTTTCTTAAACAATTCTTTCCATTCCATCGTCTAATATTCCTGCTTTCAGATTTCATACCCGCAGGGTACCCTGTAACGCATGCCCCAGCGTGGCAGGGGAACAGCTTTGCTGTTCCACAATATATTCCCGAGTACCTCTCATTTCACAGAGTATGGGTATTCAGGTATTCTATATCAGTGCGGCCGGCCTGATAATCTGGTTCATTTAAAATCCGGTAGAGATAGTCTGCATTAGTATCAATGCCTTCCACGATCACTTCACCGAGAGCGCTGGTCATCTTGGCGATGGCCTCTGCCCGGTCCTTTCCGTGTACAATCAGCTTGGCGATCATGGAATCATAATAAGGCGGTATGGTATAGCCGCTGTAGACAGCAGTATCCATGCGGATACCGCAGCCGCCCGGCAGATACAGAGTCTGTATCGTCCCCGGAGAAGGCCTGAAATTTTTATCTGGATTTTCCGCATTGATCCTGCATTCAATCGCGTGACCGGAAATATTTATATTTTTCTGAGAGACAGAAAGCGGCTCGCCGGCAGCGATCCTGATCTGCTCTTTGATCAGATCCAGCCCCGTGATCATCTCCGTCACCGGATGCTCCACCTGAATTCTGGTATTCATCTCCATAAAATAAAACTGTTCATTTCTATCCAGAAGAAACTCAATGGTGCCGGCATTCACATAGTGGGCAGCTTTAGCGGCGCGGACTGCAGCTTCGCCCATCCTCCTCCTGAGCTTTTCAGAAATCGCTCCGCAGGGCGCTTCTTCAATTACCTTTTGGTGATTCCTCTGAATCGAACAATCCCTCTCTCCCAAATGGACAACATTCCCCTGGCTGTCAGCCAGGATCTGAAATTCAATATGGCGGGGATGCTCCACAAAATGCTCGATATACATCGTATCATCCCCGAAAGCCATACTGGCTTCCTTTTGAGCTGTCTGAAATGCAAGATCAAATTCATCTGCGGAAAAGGCCGTCCTCATGCCTTTTCCTCCGCCGCCCAGCGCGGCCTTGATCATGACCGGATAACCGATCCTCTCAGCCTCCTTTTTCCCATGGCGGACGTCGTAGACCGGATCTTTTGTCCCCGGTATAACGGGCACTCCTGCTTCAATCATCGTGTTCCGTGCCTCTGACTTATTGCCCAGCTTATCGATGATCTCAGAGCCCGGTCCGATAAACGTGATTTTGCATTCCTCGCAGAGCCTCGCAAAACGGCTGTTCTCTGAGAGAAAACCGAACCCCGGATGAATGGCGTCCGCCCCAGTGATGACCGTAGCGCTGATGATCTGCTGCATATTCAAATAGCTTTTGGCTGAAGGGCCAGGACCGATGCAGACAGCTTCGTCCGCCAGCTGGGCATGAAGCGCCTCGGCATCTGCTTCCGAGTAGACGGCTACCGTCTCGATTCCCATTTCCCGGCAGGCCCTGATGATACGGACCGCAATTTCTCCACGGTTTGCAATCAGAATTTTCTTAATCATATTTTCTCCTAACCTAGGCCACTATCATAAATGTCACTTCGGCTTTGGCCACCATTTTACCGTCAACGCTGGCAATGGCTTCTCCCACGCCCACGGGGCCCTTTTCTTTAATGATCCGGGTTTCCAGCTTCAGCTTATCACCCGGCTGCACCTGGCCTTTGAAACGGCATTTATCGATTCCGCCAAACAGGGCGATTTTCCCCTTGTTCTCTTCTTTGGAGAGAATCGCCACAGCGCCTACCTGGGCCAGCGCTTCTATGATCAGCACGCCCGGCATCACCGGCATCTGCGGGAAATGCCCGGCAAAAAAATCTTCCCGGAAGGTAACGCATTTATAGCCTGTTGCGAACACGCCCGGCTCGAAATCTTCTATATAATCTACCAGCAGGAACGGATGCCTGTGGGGAATAATCGCTTCAATTTCTTTAATACCTAATCTGTTCATGAAAACCTCCTTATAGCGCTGCACAGCAACTGTCCAACAGGCCGGCCGTGCCCCCGCCCGCCAGGGCATGTATTACGGGGTGCCCTGTGGGTATACCTTGTGGAACAGCGTCTGCTGTTCCCCCGCCCCGCCAGGGGCATGTATTACGGGGTGCCCTGTGGGTATACTATCCGGAACAGCGGCTGGCCATATTCCACCGCCTGACCATTTTCCACCAGGATCTCGGCCACTGTCCCGCTGCAGTCACATTCAATTTCATTCATCAGCTTCATTGCCTCTACAATGGCAATCACCTGGCCTTCTTTTACCTGATCCCCTATTTTAACAAAAGGCGCGGCGTCCTCAGACGGCGCCGTATAGAATACCCCCACCAGTGGAGAAGTCACCAGGCTTCCAGGCTTTTCTTCCTCCCGGGCTGACGGCTGAACATCAGCGTTCAATGAAGACATCTCCGAGCCGACCGCCGTCAGGGGCTGATGGGCTGATGGCGCCGCCGCAGTTGGAAGGATTCCCGGCTGGTCTGCTCCCGATGGGGTACCTGCAGGCATTGTAAATGGTTCCGCCAGGCTGCCGCAGCTTTTACCGCTCATGGATATTTTTACCCCGTTCTCCTCATAGGAAAATTCACCGAGGTTTGATTCTGAAACCGCCTGAATGAGTTGACATAATTCTTCTATTTCCATTCCTCTCCTCCTGTCAGTCTTCATATTTCCGGATGAGCAGCGTCGCGTTATGGCCGCCGAAGCCCAGGGAATTGCTAATGGCGTAATTGACCTTCTGCTCCGCAGGAGCGCCGATGCAATAGTCCAGATCACATTCCTCATCGGTTTCAGCAGATCCGACTGTCTGATGGATGAAACTGTCCTGGATGCTCCTGACACAGACAACGAATTCCACCCCACCCGCTGCGCCCAGCAGATGGCCGGTCATGGATTTTGTAGAATTGATTTTCACGCCATAGGCGGCTTCTCCGAACGCCAGTTTAATCGCCTTTGTCTCTGCCAGGTCATTGAGGTGGGTTCCGGTTCCATGGGCATTGATATAATCTACCTGTTCCGGCGTAATCCCCGCCTCCTTCATGGCCAGAGACATGGCGTGCGCCGCACCCTCTCCGTCTTCTGACGGCGCGGTGATGTGGTAAGCATCCGCCGTGGCGCCGTAGCCCGCGACCTCTGCCAGGATCTTCGCCCCTCTCTTTTTCGCATGTTCCAGCTCTTCCAAAACTGCAACGCCAGCTCCCTCCCCAAGCACAAAACCAGCCCTGTCTTTATCAAAGGGAATAGAGGCTCTTGCGGGGTCCTCACAGGTAGTAAGCGCCGTCATATTCGTAAATCCGGAAACTCCGATGGGCGTAATGGCATTTTCCGCCCCTCCGGCGATCATCACTTCGGCATCTCCGTACTGGATCGCCCGGAACGCATCTCCGATGCTGTGGGTTCCTGACGCACATGCTGTCACTACATCCGTGCACTTTCCTTTAGCGCCAAGCTGTATGGATACATTGCCGGAAGCCATGTTAGAAATCATCATCGGCACCAGCAAAAGATTCACCCTTGAAGGACCTTTTGTAAGCAGCTTTTCATATTCCCTCTCGATCGCCTGAAGGCTGCCCACGCCTGAGCCTATAATCACGCCCACGCGATAGGGATCTTCCTCCTCCATCCGGATTCCCGACTGTTGAAAGGCTTCCTTTGCCGCCGCCACCGCGTACTGAGAAAATGCTTCCATCCTCCGGGCGGCTTTTGCATCCATATAATCCGCCGCCTTAAAATCCTTCACTTCTGCGGCCAGCTTTACTTTATATTCTGATGTGTCAAATTTTGTAAGCGGTCCGATGCCTGCTTTCCCGGCCCGGATACTCTTCCAGAAATCCTCTACATTATTTCCAATCGGCGTCACGGCGCCAAGTCCTGTCACTACAACTCTTCTCTTCATGCTTTCCCTCCTTCACATTGCCATGCCGCCGTCTACGCACAACACCTGCCCGGTAATGTATCCCGCGGCGTCTGACGTGAGAAATCCAACGGCAGCCGCCACATCCTCCGGGTGCCCGAACGTACCCAGCGGGATTCCTTTTCTGGCGCTTTCCTGTACCTCTTCCGGCAGCGCTCCTGTCATCTCTGTCTCGATGAAGCCCGGAGCCACCGCATTCACTGTAATGCCTCTGGGCGCCAGCTCCTGGGCCACTGATTTCGTCAGGCCGATCACTCCGGCTTTTGACGCGCTGTAATTGGACTGCCCGCCGTTCCCATGAATGCCGACTACAGAGGCCATGTTCACGATCCGCCCTTTTCTCTGCTTCACCATCTGACGGGCGGCAAAACGAATGGTATTAAAAGTACCTTTCAGGTTCACTTCCAGAACCTGGTCAAAGGCCTCTTCTTTCATCTGCATAATCAGATAATCCCTGGTGATTCCTGCGTTATTCACCAGGATATCCAGCCTCCCGTAATCACGGACGACCTGTTTGATAAAGGCTTCACAGTCCTCATACCGGGACACATCGCACTGGAACAGCGCCGCTTCCCCTCCTGCAGCCTCAATTTCTTTTTTCACCGCCTCGGCCTTCTCTGCCGAGCCATTATAGTTAATTACAGTCAGATTCCCACGGCCGGCCAGCTCCAGGGCCACCGCGCGGCCGATTCCCCGGGACGCGCCCGTCACCACTGCTATACTCTTTTCTGTCATGAGATCCTCCTTACGCCAGGGCTGCCGCAGCCTGATCCACATCTTCCAGGCAGCTCACATTATAAACAACTGCATTTCTATCTATTTTCTTCAGAAAACCCGCCAGTGTCTTTCCAGGCCCGATTTCCACAAAGGTATCCACTCCGTCCCTCAACATGTATTCCACAGATTGCTGCCAGCGCACAGAAGATGAAACCTGGACTTTTAAAAGCTCTTTCGCTTCCCGGATGTCCGTGACCGGCTTTGCCGTCACATTGGTCACATAGGGAATGGACAGTTCCGTAAACCGCACCTGTTCCAGCGCTTCCAGCAGCTTCTCTCCGGCGGGACGAAGCAGCGGCGAATGGAAGGGCCCGCTGACATTCAGCGGAAGCACCCGTCTGGCTCCATTCTCCTTCAGGGCAGCGGACGCGCTGTCAACAGCTCCGGCTTCCCCGGTAATCACAATCTGGCCAGGGCAGTTATAGTTGGCGATCCACACGCCCTCCAGACTCTGCAGCGTCTCTTCTATAGCTGACGCCGCCATTCCGAGGACGGCCGCCATGGCTCCCTTCCCCGCCGGGACCGTGTCCTGCATGAGTATCCCACGGGCCCGCACGGTCTTTATGGCGTCTGCCGCGGACATTCCCCCTGCGGTGTAAATCGCACAGTATTCTCCCAGGCTCAGGCCGGCAGCTATATCTGCCTTTATCCCGGACGCTCTAACCACTCGTTCCATAGCCAGGCAAGTCGTTACCAGGGCCGCCTGGGTATATTCGGTCAGATCCAGGCAGTCGTTTTCCTCAAAACACAGTTTTTTCATATCCATAGACAGCAGTTCCGACGCACAGTCAAATATTTCTGCCGCCAAAGGGCTGTTTTCATAAAAATCTTTTCCCATTCCCGGCTTCTGGGCTCCCTGTCCCGGAAAAAGAAATGCCGTTTTACTCATAAATGCCAGTTCCTTTCATCAATTCATCTGTCTCGCTCACCAGGCGCTGAATCACCTCCGCACAGGTCGGCTCATCATGGATCAGTCCTGCAATCTGTCCTGACATCATACTTCCTGTCTGCGTGTCTCCCTCAGTCACTGCCCTTCTCAGGCCGCCGACGGTGAGTTCTTCCAGCTCCTCAAAGGTGGCTCCGTTCTTTTCCAGCTCCAGATATTTCTTTGTGACTGCATTCCTGAGGACACGTACCGGATGTCCGGTCGTCCTTCCGGTGACCCGGGTATCTATATCCTTCGCTTTTAAGATGTACTGTTTATAATTTTCATGGACGACCGCGTCTTTCGTAGCCACAAACCGAGTGCCCAGCTGTACGCCTCTGGCGCCCAGCATGAAGGCTGCCGCAACACCACGGCCGTCGGCGATACCTCCGGCCGCAATTACCGGGATTTTCACCGCATCCGCCACCTGGGGAACCAGCACCATGGTGGTCGTCTCTCCTATATGGCCGCCGGACTCCGTACCCTCCGCAACGACAGCATCTACCCCTGCCTTTTCCATCATCCTGGCCATAGCAACAGACGCTACTACCGGAATAATCCTGATCTCTGCACGCTTCCAAAGTTCCAGATATTTGCCCGGATTGCCGGCGCCTGTAGTCACTACCTTAACGCCTTCCTCCGCTACCACCTGTGCAACCTCATCCGCATAAGGGCTCATCAGCATGATATTCACGCCAAATGGTTTTTCTGTCAGTTTCTTCGCCTCACGGATCTGTTCACGAACCCATTCGGCCGGGGCATTCGCCGCTCCTATCAGACCCAGGCCGCCAGCCTCAGATACGGCCGCTGCCAGCTTGTGCTCAGCCACCCAGGCCATCCCTCCCTGGATGATCGGATATTCAATTCCCAATAATTGCGATACTTCTGTCTTCATTTTAAATCCTTTCTCAATTTAATGTTATTACTTCGACTATCCGCCTGCTTTACTGCCATTCCAGATAGGCGGCGCCCCAGGAAAGGCCGGCTCCAAAACCGCACATGATCAGCTTCTGGCCCTTCAGAAGTTTCCCCTTCCGGTTCAGCTCATCCAGCAGGATCGGCACCGTGCCCGACGACGTATTCGCATACTCCGCCACATTCATCGGAAATCTGCTGATATCCAGCCCCATCCTCCTGGCAATCGCTTCGATAATCCGGCCATTTGCCTGGTGCAAAAGGTAAGCGTCGATCTCTTCCGGCTTCAGGGAAACCTTTTCCAGCAGCTCATGAAGGACGGCCGGCACCTTCATAGAGGCAAACTTAAAAATCTCTTTTCCGTCCATCTGCATATAGGTTTCTTCCCGCGGCGGGCAATTTTCTTGATTCCTGCTCTGACAGGTCATCGAGCCGCCTCTGTTCCCGTCCGAATGCATGGCGAACTCAAAGGGGACGCCCTCCGCCGCCTGGACCACAGCCGCCCCGGCCCCGTCTCCAAAGAGGATACAGCTGCTCCGGTCTTTCCAATTCGTCAGATCGGAGAGGCAGTCCGCGCCAATGATCAGAACCGTCCTGCACATCCCCGACATGATATGCGCCTGGGCGGCATTATAGACAAATACAAACCCGCTGCAGGCCGCATTCAGGTCATAGCAGACCGCATTGACCGCACCGATCAGTCCCTGCACCGCACAGGCCGCACAGGGCAGGATAACATTCGAGGAAATGCTCGACAAGAGGATCATATCAAGCTCCTCTGCCGCGATTCCCGCCATATCCAGCGCCCGCCTGCCGGCTTCCGCTGCCAGGGTCACCGTCGTCTCCCCTCCGGAAATAATATGTCTCCGCGCGATCCCTGTGCGCTCGCGAATCCATTCGTCATTAGTCTCAACCATCTTAGACAGGTCATCATTACTGACGACTCTTTCAGGCACACAGGCGCCTGTTCCAATAATTCTTCCAGTCATATCTAATCTCCATTTTCCATATACTATGAAAGCACCGGACGGCAAATATGCTTTTACTATAAAATAGTTTGATAGTTAAAGTATATAAGAATTCCTGGATTTGTCAAGAAAAAATTATGTCGAACTATCTTGACATCTGTCGAATCAACGGTATAATTAACATAAGCAGGTGCTCACTGTAGTTCCTGCCTTTATTTAACTGATCAATCAAGTCAAATACTCCGCCGTCTCGACGGGGTATTCGACTCTCGCGGCATGCGACGGACAGGAACGCAGCTATTACCTCCCGTCTCCTTGCCCGCTGAAATTAAGGGGTCGTTTTCTGAGGGGATTATGATATTTTCAAGCTTATTTTTTATTCTGTTCTTTTTACCACTATGTCTGCTGATTTATTATAAGATGCCTGATATTGAGAGAAAAAACAGGGTTCTTCTCATTTTCTCTCTGGTTTTTTATGCCTGGGGAGGCGTGCGCTATCTGCTGCTTCTTTTTGCAATGACGGCCGTCGGCTGGTTCTTCGCGCTCCAGATACAGAAGTACGATAAGAATCATAAGCTCCGCAAGCGCTGGCTGGTTTCATCCATTGCCATTCTGCTGGCAGTGCTCGGAATCTTTAAATATACCGGTTTCTTCCTGGGCACCTTCGGCGCATTGTTCCGCCAGGACTGGAAGTTCCTGCAGTTCGCGCTGCCGCTTGGAATCTCCTTCTACACCTTTAAGCTGATTTCCTACATAGCGGATGTTTATAATGAGAAAACCGAGGCTGAAAAAAGCTACTGGATCATGCTGCTGTACACCGGACTGTTCCATCACTGCATGGCCGGCCCTATTGTACGGTATACTTCCATTAAGAATGAACTGACAGACCGGAAGATTTCCATAGAAGCCATCGCCGCCGGCATCTACCGCTTCTGCATCGGACTAGCCAAAAAATCCATACTTGCCAATCACTGCGGTGTGCTTGCAGACTCACTGCTACCCCTCTCCAGCGATCTGACTACAATTCCGGCAGCCGGTATCTGGCTGGGAGCACTGTTTTATATGCTGCAGATTTATCTGGATTTTTCGGCCTATTCCGATATGGCGATCGGCCTGGGCTGGATGATTGGGTTTCATTATGAAGAGAACTTTAACTATCCCTATATTGCCAGTTCCGTCAAGGACTTCTGGAAACGCTGGCACATATCGCTGAGCACTTTTTTCCGGGATTATGTCTATATCCCCCTGGGAGGAAGCCGCTGCAGCCTGCGGCGCACCACGCTGAACCTGCTGGCTGTCTGGGCTTTGACCGGGCTCTGGCACGGCGCAAGCTGGAACTATGTACTGTGGGGGCTGTACTATTTTGCCTTCATCGTATTTGAAAACTGGCGCCGCAAGAAGGAGTTTAAGCCCTGGCATCCGGTGCTGAATCATGTGTACACCCTTGCCGTGGTATATGTGGGCTGGATCTTCTTCCGGTTTGAGAATTTTTCAAACCTCGGCACCGCGTTTCTGGGAATGTTCGGCCTGAATCAGAACGGCTTTTCCAACACGAGCGTGGCAATTACACTGGAAAATAACATCTTTTTCCTGATCTTCGCGATCCTGGCCGTCACTCCGCTGTTCGGCCGTCTGCGAAGTTACGCGGAGAATTATTTAAAAAGCAGAGGCCAGTCCCAGGTTCCTGTACATGCCGGTAAGCTGGTGATCGCCGTTCTGCTTCTGTTACTGTCCATCCTCGCGCTGGTTGGCAACAGTTACAGCCCGTTCCTTTATTATCAGTTTTAACAGCAACCGGCCGGCTACCCACCCCTGACATCAGGCGCCGCAGCCGCACCACTGGAGGAAACAATGAAAAAGCATGACAGCCGTGTCTATAATGAAAACGCAAAAAAAGCCCGGCGGAAATGGAGCCGTATCCTGGTTCAGGTATTCGTGATCCTTTTTGCTGCTCTCTTTGTCCTAGGCCTGTGTCTTCCTCTGAGGCCCAGGGAATCCGATCTGGAAAAACGAGAGCTGGCCAAATTTCCTGCCTTTTCTTTTGCCGCCCTCTGGGATGGAAGTTTCTTTGAGGACGTGAGCACCTGGTTCGCTGACACCTTCCCTTTTAGAGAACAGCTGCTCTCCGCAGAAGCAGGGGTAGAAAGCCTGTATGGCCTGAGGGGCGAAGAAATTTATGGAAAAACGGGACAGGTGGCCGACGAGATACCCACCGCCTCTGATACCGCGCCTACCGTGACGCCGGCGCCGGTCATCACCACCACGCCGGAGCCTGCCGGTGATCCGGAGGATCTTCCCGAAGATCTGCCGGACGGTTCTATCCACAATACGCCTGAAGTTGCCGGAACTATCTATGTGGCAGACAACCGCGGATTCGAAATTTACTATTTCAACCACGGAGGCGCGGATGCCTATGCTTCCATGATCAATACCGTTAAATCAAAGGTAGGCAGCCAGGTAAACGTCTACAGCCTGCTGGCGCCCACGAATTTCGGTGTCTGTCTGGATGAGAATGTCCAAAGCTCACTGGGCGGTTCCAGCCAGAAGGATGCATTTAACTACATCTATGGAATGCTGGATCCTTCTGTCAGACAGGTACCCGTATACGATGAACTGGTCCGCCACAATGCCGAATATCTCTACTATAACACCGACCACCACTGGACAGCCCTGGGCGCTTATTACGCGTACCGCCAGTTTGCTCAGGTAAAAGGGATTACACCCCATGAGCTTTCCGATTATACGGAACAGGTTTATCCTGGATTTCTCGGCACCTTCTATTCTTACAGTAACCAATCGGAAGCCCTGAAGAATAACCCGGATACGGTCTATGCCTATGTGCCGATAGGGACAAATGACGCGACACTTACGAATGTCAACGGGGAGACAGTCAATTGGAATATTGTGAATGACGTGAGCGAATATGGCGCAGGTCAGAAATACAACTGTTTTATCGGCGGCGACAATCCCTACACGGAGATCAATAATCCGTCGATAACCGATGGTTCTTCCTGCGTAATCATCAAAGAATCTTACGGAAATGCCTTTGTTCCATTTTTAGTAGATCATTACCAGACAGTCTACGTGATCGACTACCGGTACTATCAGGGCAATCTGACTCAGTTTATCCAGGAGAAGGGCGTGGATGACCTGCTTTTCCTGAACAATGCCGATGCGTTGTCAGAGAGGAATTCAGAGACTATGCTGGGACTGTTCCCCTGATACCGGACAGCCGGAACCAAAATGAACGATCAATAAGAGGGCGAGAACATTTTATGTTTTCACCCTCTTCCCTTTTCAGCCTGCCGTCAGCTCATCGGCCAGCTCTTTCAATGTCTTATACACTTTGTCCGCCCCTGCTCTCTCATATACCTCCGCTACTCTTCTGCATTCAGCTTCTCTCCTTTCTTCTGTCATGCTGTTATATTCAGCTTCCGACAATCCCATTTCCGAGCTTCCCACGATCACTCCCGCAGTCCATACCCCCGCGTTCTTTCCTTCCAGGATATCAGCTACTGTATCTCCGATCTTCAGTACCTCGCGGACATTCCGGGCGCCTAAAGCCTCCATGTTACGGAAAATCATATACGGCCAGGGGCGGCCCTTGCCCCCTGTGGAATCAGGGCTGAACCAAACGTCCGGCGCAAAGCCTTTTTTTTCGGCCGCTGTGGTGACAATTTCCATCATCCTGTCTGTATAGCCTGTTGTGGAGCCTATTGCGATTCCCTGCTCTCTCAGGCGCCCTACCGCTTCCAGCGTATCCGGCTTCGGTTCTCCGTACAGATGAAGGATATCCAGCAGTTTTTCTTCAAATATATGAAATAGCTGCCGTACCTCCTCTTCCCCGGGCAGTTTTCCATGGGCCTGCTGCCAGGCTTTTGCAATCCGCTCCATACCGAGCATTGTCCGGATGTGATCTATCTTCAGCATCCCCATGGGCTTTCTCACCTCTTCTATAGTAGGAACCACGCCATATTCCTTAAAAATCTCCATGAATGCCCGAACCGGGGCAAAGCAGCCGTAGTCTACTGTTGTGCCCGCCCAGTCAAAGATAACTGTTTTTATTTCACGCATGCTCCTGTTCCTCCAGAAATTCCTTCATGATCTCATACAGCTTTTCAATATCGTCCGGATAAATTTCTCCGATGTTACCGATCCGGAAGGTTTCAGCCTCTGTGACCTTGCCCGGATAAATCGCGTATCCACGGTCTTTGACATAATGATACATGGCCCCGAAGGAGAATTTTTTATTTTCCGGATAGTAGAAGGTTGTAATAATCGGGCCCTGATGACTCCCTTCTATGTATGGATGGATTCCCAGTTCCTCCATCCTCCGGATCAGCAGACGGTTATTTTCGGAATAACGCCTTTCCCTGGCTGGAATCCCTCCTTCTTCCTCCAATTCCTTCAATGCTTTCGCAAAAGCCAGCACCACATGGGTGGGGGAGGTAAAACGCCATTTTCCATCCACGTCCATAGTTTTCCACTGGTCATACAGATCCAGTGAGAGGCTGCGCGCATTACCCGCGCTGGCCAGGAGCAGGCTTTTCCTCGCTATGATAAAGGAGAACCCGGGAACCCCCTGGATACACTTATTGGCACTGCTGACCAGAAAATCTATCCCCCATTCCGCCACCGGAATATCTATGCCGCCAAAGCTGCTCATGGCATCTACAATGAATACCCGGTTTCGTTCCTTTACAGCTTTCCCCACAGCTTCTATATCGTTCAAAATTCCCGACGTTGTCTCGCTATGTACCATAGAGACATGGGTGATCGCCGGATCTGAATCCAGCCACCCGGCAATGACAGAAGCTTCTGGCACCCGGTCAAAGCGTTCCCTGTAAATTTCATGGGGAATGCCCGCATGTTCCGCGATCTCCCCCATCCTGCCGCCATAGGCCCCGTTCGCCACGACCAGAAGCTTATCCTCCGGACCCGTCACACTGGTCAGGACAGACTCTACCCCGAAGGTTCCGCTTCCCTGCATCAGGACCGCGGTATATTCCTCATCCGTCACATGAGCCAGCTTCAGGAGATTTCTGCGGATTTCCTGAGTGATTTCTTTATAGTCCTCATCCCAGGTACAATGATCAAACATCATTTCCCGCTTTACAGAATCAGTAGTCGTGAGAGGACCTGGCGTCAGTAATTTATAATCTTTCATTACGATCACTCCTTTTCTATTTACATTCTTCCGAAAGTTCCTGGTGTTTCTTCAGAAGCTCCACTGTCAGCGGTTCACTGAAGCTCTTAGGATTTCCTGACTGGTTGGCGCTGTCGGTTTTCTCTCCCTCATACAGCGCTACCGGATAATAAGACTGCAACTCCTCTCTGCCGTTCTGTATGATGCAGGCTGCCATTTCCATGGCCTTTCCATTTGTCTTATCTCCTTTATCTACGACTGCAACTGACTCTGTAAGGGTAAAATTACCCTCCACGGGATCCGCATAGTCAATGGGAAGCCCTTTTGCTTTATCGGCCACAGCCTGCTGGCGAAGCCCGAACCCGACAGCCACCTCCCCGGCGCGAACCTTCTTCAGAGGCGCAGAACCGGAATCCTCTATATGATCTCCCGCATTTTTATAGATCCCCTTCAGGATCTCTTTGGCTCCATCCTCTCCATACTCCGAGATCAACCCCTGGATCAGCAGCCAGGCCGTGGAAGAGGAGGCAACATCCGTCACTGACAGAAAGTCTTCATAGACCGGGTCCGCCAGGCTCTTCAGAGATTCGGGCATCGGGAGACTGTTCTCCTGAAGCATTTCCGTATTCACCAGGATGGTTCCCTCCTGCGCGGTAATCGGTGCACAATAGGATGGGAATTCATCCAGCGTATTTACGTCAAAATCCAGGTCCAGAAACATCTGGTTCAGTTCCTGGGCGCTGTCCACATAGAAGGTGCTCATCGTCACGAGATCTGCTTCTATTTTACTGCCCTCGGCCAGAAGCTTTCCTCCCAGCTCAGAGGTTCCAAAGGTTTGGAACAGGTATTGGTCCTTGAAGCCATGATTGTCCAGGGCATTCTTCATGGCAGTTACCGCTTCATCGTCAGCGTTGGAATAGATGACAACCTTGCCTGAATCCGCACTGCCCCCGCAGCCGGAAAGCCCGGCCACTCCGGCTCCCAGAATCACCGCCAGCGTTACCATAGCTGCTCGTTTCCATACACTCTTTTTACTGTTTTTCATTTTAACTGCTTTCTCCTTTTTATGGTTTTTATTCGCAAGCTTTTGAAATATGCCTTTACATACCAGATTCGTGAATAGAATCAGCAGGGATAATACGAATATCTCATTATATTTATTAAAATACTGCAATTCCTTAATTTTGGTGGTGATGACCATCGTTCTGGCCCCTGCCAGGAAAATAACTGCGCTGACTGTCACCATGGCATTCACAAAGAAATAGCTGAACACCTCTATCAGCGTAGCAAAAGCATTGGGAGTCACCACCCGGAGGATTGTTTTCACCCAGCTATCCCCCATCAGCATTGCCGTCGTTTCCCAGGACGCATTCATTTTGGACAGAGAATTCTTCATCATCAGATACGGAGTGGAAAAAAAATGTACCGTATTACAGATAATCAGAATCAGGAATGTATTCTGAAGAGGGCTCCCCGAAAAACAAAACAGATACGCCAGGCCGATCACCATTCCGGGGATGGTATTGGTGACCAGCGCGATCCCTTCTATAATATTTTTCATAACCGGAGGCACCTTGCTTCTGGCCGTAATCAGCGCCGCCCCATAAGCCATCAGCGTTCCGGCCAGGGCGGTAGCCGCCGCCACCAGAATCGAATTGACATATACCCCTGACAGACTGCTGTCTGCAAACACCGCCCGAACATGTTCCAGCGTAAAGCTGACCTGATAGGGCCAGTCCGATACAAAAGGCACAACAAAGATCACAGCAAAGACCGCGAGCACGCACAGGAGGATCAGGCCGCTGGCTGCCCCGAATACTGCATCCCGTCCTCTGCTTCTCTTCAATTCAATCGCAGAGATCCTGTTGTATCTCACATTATACTTTTCCAAAATGTGCAGCACCGCAATGCTCACGACAGAGGGGATAAGCATGACCAGAGCCACCACCGCCCCATTTCCAAAATCGGGAATGCTGCCCAACATCTCATTATAAAGAACTCCGGCCACCACATTGAATTTTCCCCCCACCGAGGCGGGGATTCCAAAATCCGTAAAACTCAGGAAAAAGGCTTGAATAAAGGATGCTGCCAGCGTCCCTGCCAGCGAGCGCAGAACTGTCATCCGAAAGGTCCGGAATCCGCTGTCCCCCATGAGTCTTGATACGATCACATATTTTTTATCAATATAACCCATCGTATTGTTCAACAGCATGAAGGAAATAGGCAGTGTGTAGATCACATAACCCAGCAGAAGCCCGTTAAATCCGTAAATATTAAAAATCTGGCGCCCGAACAGCCGGGTCAGCAGCCCCTGCTTGCCGAATGAATAAATGATGGCAAAGCCATAGGTGATGGTGGGCAGGAGCATGGGCAGTACCGCGGCTCCCCGCAGGAAAGATTTATATCTGTTTCCTACGTTTGTATAATGGATCGTGTAGGCAAGCACAAAGGCCAGGCCAGTCGTAATCAGAGCGCTGGCGGAGGAAACCAGAAAGCTGTTCCCCAGCGCGTTCAGAAATCCCCGGCCGCCCAAAACTTCTCCATAGTTCTGCAGGGTTACTCCCGTTCCCTGACCGGAAGCAAAAGATTTCAGCAGGAGCTGCACCACCGGTGCGGCCAGAAACATCAGGAATAATGCTGCCAGGACCCAGAATATCACTTTAATTTCTGTCTGTTTTTTACTTTTCATCATTCTGCCCTCATGATACCTGTACGTTCGGGCAGCCTGCGCCGAACAGGGCGAAGATATTATTCTTTTTAATTTCCAGCTGATTCAGTATAAACTTTTTCACAAACTCGTTGCCTGGCTTCTCTATGATATCCCCAGGTCTTCCAAACTGGGCAATTGCCCCCTCGTTCACGATCATCACCCGGTCCGACAGCGTTAAAGCCTCTTCCGGGTCATGTGTCACGATAATCGTAGTGAGATGATACTCCTGGGCGATGGCCCGTATCCGGTCTTTGATTGATTCCTTGATTACCCCGTCCAGAGCACTCAGGGGCTCATCCAATAACAGAATCCTGGGCTTCATGACCATGGTTCTGGCCAAAGCTACCCTCTGCTTCTGTCCGCCGGAAAGCTGATCGATCCTTTTCTTCAGATGCTCCTGCAGCCCCAGAAGCCCGATCAGCTCATCCACCTCTTTCTTCGTTGAAATGGATGGCCGGTTCTTCAGTCCATAGGTTATATTCTGATAGACATTCAGGTTCGGAAACAGGGCATAATCCTGAAAAACGATGTTGAATCCCCGCTTTTCCATGGGGACTTCTGTGATATCCTCGCCGTTGAAATACAGCTTACCGGCATCAATCTCTGTAATCCCCAATATCAGGTTCAGAAGCGTAGTTTTTCCGCATCCGGACGGACCGAGAATGGATACAATTTCACCGTCCTCAATTTCCAGGTTGATATGTTCCAAAATCGTCACTCCGTCGTAAGCTTTTTTAACATTTTCTAATTTCAGCATACTTAAAATCTCCTCATTCTCTGCGGTATGCGCAGGTCCAAAAGCGCCTTTTTATGAGACGGCCTCATTATAGCAAGCGCCATTTTAGAAAACAACAAAATCAATTTCAACTCTTTGTTAGCTCACTGTAAAATCCCATAAAAAAACCGTGTAGTAAATCTACACAGTTTCCGTTTTCATTCATAAGCCTTATCCCTGATTACCCTGCTGCTCTTGTCCAGCCGGCCCGCATACCTGTTGTAATCCGACGCCAGTAGCCCCATATAGATCATGTCCACCAGCAGCAGCTGCGTCGTCCTGGAGAAGATGGCGTCCCCGTAAAACAGCTGTTCCTGAGAAGTGCAAAGAAGAAGATCTGCATACCTGCTGATGAGCGAGTCTTTAAAATTTGTCAGTACGATGGTCACCGCACCGCTTTTTTTAGCCGCTTTCATCACGTCCACCGTATCTCTTGAACATCCCGAGTAGGAAATACCAATTGCCGCATCCCTCCCGGTCAAATTGCTGGCGCTGATCCTCTGGTGGTAATAATCGTCAAAATGGCGGCAGTTAAGCCCCAGATACAAGAGCTTCGTCAGCAAATCACGAGCCGTCACATTGGAATTCTCCACACTGTAAATATCTATGAGTCTGGCGCAGTTCAGCGTTTCAATGATTTTTTCATAGGTTTTCAGGGAAATGCTTTTCAGGTTATCCTCCATGATTTTGGAAGTCGTCCTGACTATTTTCCCTGGAATCTCCGACAGCTTCTCTCCTCCGGTCAGCGAATACCCGTACATGGGCTCCACCGTCCCCTGTTCTTCTGTATTCCTGCGAGCCTCCTCTGCCACCAGCGCATACCGGAACTCCCGGTAGCCGCCATATCCGATCGCCTTTACCATCCTCAGGACCGTGGGCTGGCTCACACCGGAATATTCTGCGAGCCGGTCCAGCGGCAGCTCCGCTAGACGGTTCAAATGCTCCAGAATATAATCTGCGGCTATTTTTTCAGATTTTCTCAGATCTCCGTACTTTTCTTCAATCCGCAGCGCAATTCCATTTCTCATCCCTCTGTCCCCCGGCATGTAAGTTTTCTACAAAATACCCCGGCTAATCAGCCGTCTGAAACGGCTGCGCCTCTTGGTTTCCCCGGCATCCAACTACGTTAAATCTCTGTAAATTCTTAATTTTTGTTCGCCGAAGACTCTTCCCATTTTTTCCATTATAAAAGCAAAAAGAAACGGCGGATATCCGATTTCCGAAAAATTCTCGTAAATTCTTCGTAAAATCCATATCCACCGCCCGAAAACCCGGCCTGCCGCATCAGTTCAGCGTAATATCACCGCTTCCGGTATCCAGGCTTATCAGATACTCCGGTTTCTCTCCAAAGCTTCCTGTCGCTTCCGTTCCCTTTTTATTGTAAGACAAACCGCTGTCCATCTTTCCCCCGATATCGCCTGAATGGGTCGTTGCCTGCAGCGTGAAGGATTTTTCCTCCAGGCCAGTAATCCTTATGTCCCCGCTTCCGGTCCTCGCGTCGATCCCTCCGCCGATACGATCCAGGAACAGGTCGCCGCTTCCCGCCTGGCTCTTCACATCTCCCGTGCTGTCCGCTATCTGCTGTTCTCCGGAACCTGTCTCAGATATCACATTTCCTTTAATCCCGGTAATATTCACATCTCCGGAACCAGTCAGCACATCCAGATCCCCTTCGATCTGGTTCAGATTCAGATTACCGCTGCCCGACCTGCAGGTGACTGTCTTACCACCGATTCTCAGCAGTGTGACGTCGCCGCTTCCAACGGTGACAGACAAGTCGCCTGCCTTGCTGTCAGACATGGTGACATTGCCGCTGCCCGTCTTGATGTTCAATGATCCCCGGAACTTTGCCGGAATTCCAATCTTCACATAACGGATGCCAGTTCCGAAATTCAGAAATCCTATGGCGTAGAAGCTTTTCCCTTCCTCCACGGACAGGGTGCCATTCTTTGTATCATTCTGTATTTTGGCCAAATTCTCTTCCTCCGGCTTGCCCGCCATGTATTCGGAAACGGTAAAGCTGCCGGTTTCACTGGTTTCAAAAATCAGGTCGGCCGAACGGTAGGTAATTGAAATCTCCGAATAACCAGTGACGTCTAACTCCTGTTCATTGACCAGCTTAGCGTCTCCGGAAGAAAAACTAAAGCTAAAATTCTTCCAAAACTCACGTGCTCCCGTCCCGCCCAGTGTAATCATCCAGATCATCACTCCAACCATGGAAGCGATCAGAACACATAAGACCGCTATTAATATTCCCTTCCCTTTTTTCATATACAAAACCTCTCAATCCCCACTATTTAGCTTTTTACTGATTATGATTCATCAGCAGATTTACAACAGTCTGTACGCAGGGTGCGATCAGCCAGATCAGCCAGGTGATATACCATGCGCCGGTTCCAAAGCTGATGAGGAAATAGAGAATTGTTGCAATCAGCCAGATCACAGAACTTACCGCGTTCTTCACTTCCTTGTTCCTCGTATTGCCGCTCTTCCACTCTTTGAACTCTTCCACCAGCGTGTCGTCCTGCTTCTGATATTTCGGATACATATTGGAGCAGTAGACCATAATACCCGTAGCAACCGCAGAAAAGATCAGCATGACAATAAATCCAATCAGCCCGAACATATCCTCGCCTTCTCCGAATCCAATACCGATTGCTATGATCAACATCCAGACGGCAAAGCCCACAATATAGAGGCTGATTCCCACCGCATGGAGAAACGCCCGTTTCTTCCTGTCCCCGAGAGGTTCCATTGCAGACCGGCCGCTATAATCCTGAGCACCGTTATCCGCAAACTCACGGAACAGTTCTCTCACATCTCCCACCGAATCCAGCGCGCACTGATAGGCATCCTCTTCCCGATACCCCTGACGGATCAGATCATCGTACCGCTCTTCCATATTGCCGATCAGCTCTTCCTTCAACTCCAGCACCTTCCTCGTCTTGGTCACGTCCTTCAGCAAATCGTCCATGAAGGCTCTTATTTTTTCTTTCATCTCTATGATCCTCCTCACTTCAACAATTTATCAATCAGCTCTCTGGCTTCCGTCCAGTCCTGCTTATATGCAGCATAGGCAGTCTTCCCTGATTCTGTAATAGAATAATACCTTCTTCGGGCGCCTGTGTTCTGGTCACCCCAGTAGGTGCTGATGTATCCGGCCTTCTCCAACCTGCGAAAGGCTGTATACAGTGTAGCTTCCTTCAATTCATACCGGTTATCTGTCTTTTCCAGTATATCTTTATTGATCTGATAGCCGTAGCTGTCACTGTCCATCAGATGTGATAAAATAATCGCTTCCGTATGTCCTCTCAATATGTCGGCTGTAATGGACATTGATATACCTCCCTTCTTTTGTTACATCATAAATCATTATACCTCATCTGTCAATGTATTTCACATAAAAAAAGAAAATTGTGCGAGTCAAGCCAATTTTCTTTTTTTCCTGGTGTATTCCCTAGCGAGCTATATCCCACGCCGTCTGCTCTCCGGTATAATCCATCTGAAACTCTGTCTCGCCTGTTTCTTCATCTACCAGTTTTTCCCTTACTATAAACCCTTCTCTCCGGTAAAAACTGACAGCCCGTTCATTTTTTTCATAGACTTGCAGCGTAAGCGTTGATTTCCTAAGTTTCACATAATCCAGAAGCTGTTTTCCGATCCCCATGGACCGTGAACGGAAATCTACAAATATTCCGGCGATATACGGCCCATCCGCTCCTATAAACCCCTTTATCTCTCCATTTTCTTCATAAACATATACCTCGGCCCTGGGAAGCAGCTTTCTGACCTCCCGATAATGACCTTTCCAATATTCCTCTTTTATAAAAGCATGTGCCTGCTCATTGCTCTGGAGCCACAATTCCATAACCTGGTCCAGGTCTGCTTCCCTCAGTTCTCTGATCATGACCTATCATTTCCTTTCATTGTGAGACACACATCTATTTAAAATAATGAAAGCCGTAAAGCTTACGCCTTGCGACTTTCCCAGGAAAACGATGTTCAAAATGTTATTCCGTACTTCACAAATTCTCCTCGCATCCCATAAATGCGCCATTATTTCCCGAATTCCGGCGCCCCGTACAGGTTATAGGGAGTGATCTGATATACGTAATAATTGAGCCAGTTCATGTACAGATTCGCCGAATGCGCCCGCCACATCAGCAGCGGCCTGCTGGAGGGGTCGTCGTTTTTGTAATAATTCTTCGGGAGCGCAATCTCCATTCCCTTCTCTGCGTCTCTTTTATACTCTCCGTCCAATGTCACGCGGTCGTATTCCGGATGGCCCTGGATGAAGATCTTCCGGCCGTCGTCAGACATGCCCAGGAAGAAGCCTGCCTCGTCTGATTCCGCCAGGACGGTGATCTTCTCACAGGCCTTGACTTCCTCCAGGTTAACCTCTGTATGTCTGGAATGGGGCGCGAGGAATATATCGTCAAACCCCCGGACAAGAGGAATCTTCCGGTCGTTCACCTTATGCCAGAACAGCCCGAACATCTTTTCCGGCAGGATACGCTTCCTGATTCCATAAAAATAATACATGGCCGCCTGCGCTCCCCAGCACTGATACATAGTAGAGGTCACATGGGTCTCCGTCCAGTCCATGATCTTGGTCAGCTCGTCCCAGAAGTCGACCTCTTCAAACTCCAGAAATTCAATGGGCGCTCCCGTAATGATCATCCCGTCAAAATAGTCTTTCTTGATGTCCTCGAAATGGATATAAAATTTATTCAAATGACTGACAGACGTGTTCTTCGGGGCATGAGACGATACCATCAGAAAAGTAACGTCAATCTGCAGCGGAGAATTCGACAGACAGCGCAAAATCTGCAGTTCCGTCTCTTCTTTCAGGGGCATCAGATTCAGGATCAGGATCTGCAGCGGGCGGATATCCTGGTGAAGGGCGCGGATCTCATCCATGACAAAAATATTTTCCTTCTCCAGAATCTCTTTGGCCGGCAGGTCGCTTTGTATTTTAATAGGCATCTATTTCTTTCCCCTTTCGTTCAGCTTTCACCAGTATAACACAATTCCCTGGTTCATTCCAGCATCTTCATAAAATCTTCTTCCGACAGAATGGGGATTTCCAGTTCCCTGGCTTTTTTGTTCTTTGAGGAATTGGAAGCCGTATCATTATTGATCAGATAAGTCGTCTTAGAGGTGACGCTTCCTGTCACCTTGCCCCCCTGCTCCTCGATCCGATCCTTAAGCGCATTCCGGTTCGGAAAATGGGACAGGCTTCCCGTGATGACAAAGGTCATACCCTGCAGCTTCTGCGGCCCTTCCCCTTTGCTTTCTTCCTGGATATTCAGATGAGGCAGCAGCCGGTCAAACATCTCACCGTGCCGTTCCTTCTTCCACCAGTCCGTGAAACTGGCTCCAATGACGCCGCCAATTCCGTCAATGGCACTCAGCTCTTCCACTGTCGCGTTCCGTATCTGATCCAGATCTCCGTCAAAAGCTCTGCAGATCAGCTTCGCGTTAGCCAGGCCGATGTTAGGGATGCCCATTCCGTAGATCACCCGGGAAAGGGTGGTATCCCGCGCCTTCTGGATTCCCTGCCAAAGCTTTTCATATGATTTTTCTCCAAAACCGTCCATCGCCACAATCGTCTCACGGTGGCGGTCCAGCTCGAAAATGTCCGCATAATCGTGTACCAGTCCGTGCGCCATAAATTTTTCCAGCGTTGCCTCCGACATCCCGTCAATATTCATCGCATCCCGGCTTACAAACAGGGTAAAGGCCTTCATCGCCTTAGCCGGACAGCCTGGATTCGTACAGATAAGCGTCTCCACCCCATTCGTATCAGAGATCTGCGTGTTCTCCCCGCAGGCCGGGCAGTTGTCCGGTATGCCCTTTACGCCGCTGCGCGTCTCATTTTCCGCGATCTGCGGAATAATCATGTTGGCCTTGTACACCTCGATCTCATCACCGATCCCCAGCTCCAGTTCCTTCATGATGCTGATATTGTGGACGCTGGCTCTGGATACCGTGGTGCCCTCCAGCTCCACAGGCTCAAAGATCGCAATGGGATTAATCAGGCCGGTCCTCGACGGGCTCCATTCAATTTCCAGCAGCCGGGTCTTTTTCTTCTCATCCGCCCATTTGAACGCATAGGCATTTCTGGGAAATTTTGCCGTCGTTCCAAGGGAATCGCCGTAAGCGATATCATCATAGATCGCCACCAGGCCGTCAGAGGGAAAATCATTTACCGCGATCTTCGCTGAAAAATATTCCATGGCCTCATCCAGGCTTTTTCCATCCACTACTCTGTATTCCACCGTCTCAAATCCCTGGGAGGAAAGCCAGTCCATCTGCTCCTGGCGCGAATTATGGAAATCCACTCCTTCTGCTTTTACCAGGGCAAAGGCCCAGAAATGTACCCTTCTTCTGGCCGTAATTTCATTGTTCAGCTGACGTACAGAACCGCTGCAGAGATTCCTGGGGTTCTTATACCGGGCGTCCACATCCTCGATCTCTTCGTTGATCTTTTCAAAGTCTGAGTAGGTGATGAAAGCTTCTCCCCTCAGAATCAGTTCCCCTCTGCAGGGAATCTGCAATGGGAGATTTGCGAATACGCGGGCATTGTTCGTCACTACTTCTCCCACAATCCCGTTTCCTCTTGTGACCGCCTTGTCCAGCCGTCCGTCCCGGTAAGTCAAAACGATCGTCAGACCGTCCATCTTCCAGGACAGCAGCGTTTTCCTGTCCCCGATGAAGGAGCGCAATGCTTCCAGATCTTTCGTCTTATCCAATGAGAGCATGGGACTCTCGTGAACCTCCTTGGGCAGTTCATCCACCGCCTCAAATCCCACATTTACCGTAGGTGAATTGGCCAGTACCATGCCTGTCTTCTGCTCCAGCTCTTCCAGCTCATCGTATAATTTATCATATTCGTAATTGCTCATCAGCTCCCGGTCTTCCGCATAATATGCCCGGGCAGCCTCGTTCAGCTTATCAACAAGCTCTTTCATTCTCTTCGCATCATCCATGTTTGATCTCCTGCCTTTTCACAGTCTCCTGAAGCTTTTGCAATTCCGCCTCCGTCAGCTCCCGGTATTCGCCGGGCCGCAGGCCGTCCAGCGTCAGATTCACGACTCTGACCCGTTTCAGGGTACAGACGTGATAGCCTTCCGCTTCACACATTCTCCGTATCTGCCGGTTTAACCCCTGGGTCAGAATGATCCGGAAGCTCTTTTCCCCGGTGCGAACGGCCTGGCAGGGCCGGGTTGTCACTCCCAGCTCTTCCAGATAGATACCTTTCTTCATTATTTCCAGAAAAGAATCTTTTATTTTCCTGTCCACAGACACTTCGTATTCTTTTTCATGGCAGTTTCTCGCCCTCATCATCCGGTCTATCAGCTCCCCGTCATCTGTCAGAAGCAGCAGCCCCTCTGATTCTTTATCCAGGCGGCCCGCATAGGTGATCCGCTTCGGGTAGTCCAGAAAGTCCGTCAGATTATTCTTTTCATCCCTGTCCGACGTACAGACGATTCCTCTGGGCTTATAAAATCTCAGATAGACCTTCTGCTCTTCCAGATGCACCTCCCGTCCGTTGACGCATACATGGTCTGACGCTTCCACCTGCATTCCGGCGGCAGCCTGACGGCCGTTCACCGTGACACATCCCTTTTCCACAAGACGGTCTGCTTCACGCCTGGAACACAGGCCGCAGCCGCTCAAATATTTATTAATCCTCATACGATACCTTCCGTCAAAGGAAGGCTGTCTCAAAACCTTCTTCTGTTTTAAGACAGCCTTCGACCATTCCCTGTTCATTTACTATGAAAGCCCCGGCCGGCAGCCATGAAACGGAGCATGCTTCCATGCGGAGACTCATAGATTCCACTTATTTAAGATAACTCCCGGACAACAGCTCCACAGGGCAGCAGGCTTGTCCGTCAGTTTAAGCTGCTCACATATGCCTTCAGATCCGCATGTGCGTTCAAAACGTTCTCATAATCTTCCTGAGTATCTGCTATCAGCTGTTTCACGTCTTCCTTCTCCAGGATCTGGCTGATATAGCCGTTCACGGTTTCTTCAGTCACCTCAGAAGCAATACACAGCTTTCCATCCTCTTTCTTATATAAATACAGCTGAGTCAGAGCGGGAATCTCCGTATCATAGCCTCTATATTTATAATTATAAGAAGCGAATGCCACATACGTATCCTTCTCCGGACCCGGATAGGTGTACACCGTGATACCGCTGTATGATTCAATCAACTGGTTATTCTCCACCGCAGCTTTGTCTTCCTCTGTCAGCTGGTCCACGAAGGCTGACAGCGTGTCTGCGTCCCGGCCTGCCAAAGCATTAAAATAGCCGACCACTACCTCCGTTACACCATTGCCCGCTGCCGTCAGCTTCTCTGGTTCCTCGCTAGGCGTCGGCGTTGCCGTAGGCGTAGCTGTGGCCTCCGGCGTGGCTGTTGCTTCAGGCGTATCCGTGACTTTTGGCGCGGCTGTTGGCTCCGGACTGCCCTCCGGCTGTTCCTGGCTGGTACTCTTCTGCGATGGCTGGTCCTCATTGCTGTTCAGATGTGAGGATATTACCCTCACGCCAAAAATTACGGCAGCAACGATAGCGATAATCGCTACAATCAAAATAATATACCGCAGGTTATCAGAAATCCATTCTCTGACCGGATTCCCCTTATTCACTGGCTTCTTATCCTTGTTATCTTCCATATAACTGCTCCCCTTATCATCCCCTGTGAGCATCCCACGGCTTCCTGTACGAGCTGGAAAACACTTCACAAATTCTACCCGATCATGCGGCAGCCGCCGTCCCAATGTGCCGGCCTGTCCCCTTAGCTTGCTGCCCGCATAAATGAAAACAGCCGGATAAATATGAATTTATCCGGCTGTTTAAGGCAAACCGCGTCTGGAGGGATTCGAACCCCCGACACACGGTACCGGAAACCGTTGCTCTATCCCCTGAGCTACAAACGCTGATTCGCTGTCACCTGTTTTTTGACAACAATAAAATAATATCACATACCACAAAAATTGTCAACGGTGCATAAAAAATCAGCAAATCTGCCATACTAACCGGGACAGAGAATAAAAATGATACTTCCAGTGAAAGGAGTTTATTATGGGATTAGAAGATGGAATTAAAAAGACTTTTCTGGCCGGCGTAGGCGCGGTGGCCACCACTGCAGAAGCTGCAAAACAGGTTGTTGACACGCTGGCAAAAAAAGGAGAACAGGCCGTTGAACAGGGCAAGGCCATGAAAGAAGCCGTAAAAGAAGCAAAAGAAAACGCAAAAAGCCAGTATTCACAGAACCAGACATCCAGTTCCTCGGATGCATCCGATACATTTTAAAATTGTTAATCCTCATGGACTGTACCCAGGCTCAGCCGGTGAAGCGCCCAGTCGTAATAATAGACGTGGTCCGATAGAACTTCCTGCGGCTGAAGCTGGGTACTGTTTATTTCTCTCACCATATCCTGGAGCTCTTCTGCAGAGTACTGGCCGTCAGCGGGTAAAATCAGGCATTCATGGATGCTGCTAGGCAATACATAATAATCAGAACACAGGATTTTGGCAATCTCCTCTGCCTGTCCCGGATAACAGATACAGGCCGCGCCCAGACATTTTCTGCTGTTGGTCAAAAGATAGAGAGAATTGCTGTTCAGTGTTTCTTCATCCTCGTCCTCCAGCTCTCCCCACTGCCGGAGCACCCGGCTCAGCTTCTGGATCACCGGGGGAAGCTTCTCTACTGAGTTCTCCCAGGCCTGTTTTTCCAGCTCTGAGGCTGAAATCTTCCAACGCTTCAGATGGCAGTCCCTGATCAGTATCGTAGCGTCCTCTATCAGGCTTTCTTCCACCTGATAATAATAGACGATCGCCAGATCCAGCCAGGGTCTGCAGGGAACATTTTTTAAAAGCTCTCTGTTCTTATCATAATTAATCACTTTACAAAAGACATTCTCCGATATGGTCCCGAATTCTGTAAAAAAATCCTCTGGAAATCTGTTCTGTTCTTTAAACTCCCTGTACTGCCCGATTACCAGCTTCGCCAGATGCGTCACCGAAACCCCTTTCAAAAACTGCTCATAAAAGCAGTCCATATAAATCGACGGAGACAGCAGATCGCCCGCGGCCCGGATTTCCAACGCCTCTACAGTTACGCCATTATTCTTGGGAAGCTGCTGCAGGGTTACTGTTACCTCCCCTCCGGACTGCCTTCTGACCTCCTCCGCAAGGGTATTTTGAAACATTTCGTAGTTCATAGCACTACCTCCTTTTATTTTTCCGCGGCAAAAAGACACAACAGCCCCTTTGCAGGCGGATGCTGACATGATGAAGCAAATATAAAAATTAATCTGTAATGGGATGTTCGACGTTGAATAACTGAAATGAATATTATTAGATTTTAGTGAACAGCCTCAGAACTGCAATCGGTCCTGAGACTGCCACATTCTCCTCGTCTTGAAAGATCCATCCTTCTGCCTGCACCGGCAGAGAATTTCCCGTTTTGAGAATAGAATTGAATATCAGACGCGGCTCAAATACTCGCCTGTTCTGGTATCAATCTTGATCTTATCGCCCTGATTAACAAACAACGGTACATTAACCTGCGCTCCGGTCTCAACGGTAGCCGGCTTGGTCGCGCCCTGCGCCGTATTGCCTGCAAATCCCGGTTCCGTATCAACGATCTCCAGTTCTACAAACAGCGGAGCTTCAATGGCAAATACGCTGCCATTGTAGGAACATACCTTGACCATCTCGTTCTCCTTCACAAACTTCAGAGCATCGCCGATTGTCTCTTTATTGATAGCGATCTGATCATACGTATCCACGTTCATGAAATAATACAGATCCCCGTCGTTATACAGATACTGCATGTCCACGCGGTCGATCCTGGCCTGTGGGAATTTCTCTGTAGGGCGGAAGGTCTTCTCAACTACTCCGCCGTTGATAACATTTTTTAATTTTGTTCTGACGAACGCTGCACCTTTCCCTGGCTTTACATGCTGGAATTCAATTACCTGAACAACGTTACCGTCAATCTCGAGGGTAATGCCGTTTCTGAAATCGCCTGCTGATACCATCCTGATATTCCTCCTTAAATGTATACATTGTGGAACAGCGTGAGCTGTTTCCCCGCCCCGTTAGGGGCATGTGTTACGGTGTGCCCTGTGGGTATACATTGTAGAACAGCGAAGCTGTTCACCCGCCCGACAGTGCATGCACCGCGGAATGCCCTGTGGGTATAACAATCCGGCACAAAACTCCCTGCCGTCAAAATACGTGGCGCGGGGTTCTCTGCGGGATATGCGTCATTTTATACGCAACATAACTATTAATTATTCTATAATATTTCCTGGTAATTTTCAACAACTTTTTTTGCCGCTGTTCCCATTGCTCTCATAGCTTTCAATCACCGTTACCGATCGGGCGGCCGGGCGGTGTTTCCGGAAGAAATACAGGACGACCCGTTCCAGCTTCCGCTTAAATACAATTTGGATTTCCTCCTTAGGATGGATCGGTCTCACCAGGATATTGTAAATACCAGCCCTTTTGGCTCCCCAGACGTCTGTGAACAACTGATCGCCCACAAAGAGTACCCGTTCCTTTTCCAGTCCCATCATTTCACAGGCTTTCAGGTAATTTTTCGTCGAAGGTTTATGGGCGTCCTCCACGAATGCTGATTTCACCGCATCCGCAAAGGGCTTGACCCTGGGCAGCTGATTATTAGAAATCAGGCAAGTGGCAAATCCGGTTTCGTGAAGGTGTTCAAACAGAGCCAGAGCCCGTTCGTCTGCCGGCGCGCCGTGGGGGACCAGCGTATTGTCAATATCAAATATCACTCCCCGGAAGCCTCTCTCATACCAGTCGCCAAAATCAATGGAATAGGTGGAATCCACCCATTCGTCAGGATAAAAGGCCGAAAGAAAACCCTTTTTCTTCACTGGCTGTTCCCCTCATTTCCCAGATATTCCTGCATTCTTCCATAGTTCTTCTTCATTTCCTCATACCCATGCCTGTACAGCTCCATCAGCCGGTCATAATCTTGTTCCGTCCTCCCTACCGTCAGACCCTGAGGGCGGATCACGAAAATTTTCCTTTCCTCTTCCCACTTGTCAATGCGGTCCATGGTTTGATTGTATCTCCGTACTCTTCCGCACAGGGTTCTGACCAGTTCCGGATATTTGCGGTACATGGTTTTATAGAGTGCATTCACCTGACGGCTCTCTTTTTTGCGGTACCCTTTCTGCCGGGTCAGGACGACCACATTCTTGCGGTAGCCCTTTTTCATAGAATGAATGAGGGGAACCGGGTCCGCGATTCCTCCGTCCAGGCACGGCATCCCGTCCACCTGTATCATATGGCTCAGGACTGGCACACTGCTGGAAGCCGCGTTAATATCCATCAGCCGCTTTTTATCCTTCCGTTCGTCCAGATACTCTGCCTGACCGGTCAGACAGTTGGTGACCACCAGCTCACAGGCCAGTTCTGACTGAAAATATGTGTCATAATCAAAAGGAAACAGCTCATTGGGATATCTGTTATAGACCATATCGATATTAAAAATCTCTCTTGTCCTGATCACCCTGAGAGGGTTCTTATTGACGCAGCGGTATCTCTTCTCCTTCATCGCCATACAGTCTCTCGTCCGTCCAATCTGCCTGGACACATAATCAACCGCATTGCTAGAACCGGCAGATACCCCCACCACATAAGGAAGGTAACAATCCTGTTCCATCAGATAGTCCAGGACCCCTGCCGTAAAAATCCCCCGCATCGCTCCTCCCTCCAGTATCAGTCCTGCTTCTTTCATTGAAATCCTCCTTAATAAGAGCGTTCTTTAAGAACGCTCTCCTATCGGTACATACGGCTCTTTTTCTTTCACATTTTTATAAGCCGGACGGATGATCTTGTCGGTGTTGATCAGCTCCTCCATCCGGTGCGCGCTCCACCCGACGATACGGGCACAGGCGAACATGGGCGTATACAGCTCCAGCGGAAGATCCAGCATGCTGTAGACAAAGCCGCTGTAAAAGTCCACATTTGCGCTGACACCTTTATAGATGTGGCGCTCTTCGCCGATGATCTTCGGCGCCAGGCGTTCTACCATGGCATATAGCTGGTAATCCTTTTCTCTTCCCTTTTCATTCGCCAGTTTTTCCACAAACTTCTTAAATATACATGCCCGGGGATCCGAAATGGAATAAACCGCGTGGCCCATCCCATAGATCAGCCCTCTATTGTCGAAAGCTTCTTTGTGCAGCAGCTTCCGGAGATAATTCCCTACCTCTTCTTCATCTGTCCAGTCGCCGATATTTTTCTTCATATCGTCAAACATGCGGACGACCTTTATGTTCGCGCCGCCATGCTTGGGCCCCTTCAGAGATCCCAGCGCCGCGGCAATCGCTGAATAAGTATCCGTGCCTGAGGAAGACACCACATGAGTCGTAAATGTGGAGTTATTGCCGCCGCCGTGCTCCATGTGCAGCACCAGCGCAAGATCCAGCACCATCGCCTCTGTCTTGGTATATTTCTTATCCGGTCTCAGCATCCGCAATATGTTCTCAGCAGTGGAAAGTTTCTTAGAAGGATTGTGAATGTACAGGCTTTTGCCCATAATGTAATGATTATATGCCTGATATCCGTAGACAGACAGCATAGGAAAGACTGCGATCAGCGTCAGACACTGGCGCAGCACGTTCGGAAGAGTGATATCATCCGCCAGAGGATCATAAGCGTACAGCGTCAGCACGCTTCTGGCCAGGGTGTTCATCATATCCCTGCTGGGCGCTTTCATGACAACATCCCTCACGAAATTCTTCGGCAGAGACTGCTGTGCTTTCAATATTCCCTCAAAGGCAGCCAGCTGCTCCTCCGTCGGCAGCGAGCCGAACAGCAGCAGGTAAGCAGTCTCTTCAAATCCCATCCTGCCCTCACTCAGGAACCCCTTCGTCAGTTGTGCGATATTAATTCCCCGGTAGTATAATTCTCCTTCACAGGGTGCCTTCACCCCGTCGATATTCTTAAAAGATACCACATCGGATATCTGCGTCAGCCCGGCCAGGACGCCGGCTCCGCTAATATCTCTCAGCCCTCTTTTCACGTCATATTTCCCATATAATGCGACGTCCATCGTCGAATTCTCGACGCAGACATCTGTCAGCTCTATGATCTCCGGTGTTGCTTTCATCTTAAAACTCATTCAGTCTATCTCCTTTCCTATTGCTGTTAACCTGTTAATCGCCCTCCTCATTCGTTCACATGCTGTAATCCCTGTGCCAGAATAGTGTATACATGAGAATCCGCCAGGGAATAGAAAACTGTCTTACCGTCCCTGCGGAATTTCACCAGCTCCTGCTGCTTCAGGACGCGAAGCTGATGTGATATGGCACTCTGGCTCATACCCAAAAGGTCCGCTATATCGCAGACGCACAGCTCCTGTTTGGACAGTGCTGTTAAAATCCGGATTCTGGTCACGTCGCCAAAGGTTTTGAACAATTCTGACAACCGGTAAAGCTCATCGTCAGAAGGAATCTCCTGCCTCGTGATATGTTCATGAACACAGTATTCCTGGCATACCTCTATCTTCTTTTTTTCAGACATTCCTTTCCTCCTGTGCTTACGCATTCTCTGTTCATGCCTGGCTGTATCCTGCCAGGAAATCTCCCAGCTGAGCGGCCGCATGCTTCAGCGTCCGGATATCCGGCAGGTACACGACCCGGAAATGGTCCGGCTCTCCCCAGTTAAATCCGCCGCCATGCACCACAAGAACCTGCTTCTCATGAAGAAAGTCCAGCGCAAACTGCTCATCGTCAGAAATATTAAATTTTGTCCTGTCCAGCCTCGGAAAAATGTAAAAGGCCGCTTTCGGCTTCACGACCGTTATCCCCGGAATATCCCTCAGCGCATTGTAAATAAATTCTCTCTGCTCATAGATCCTTCCACCGGGTGAAATGTACTCTTCCACGCTCTGATAACCACCAAGCGCCGTCTGGATCACCGACTGTGCCGGCACATTAGAACAGAGCCGCATGTTAGAAAGCATGTTCAGGCCTTCGATATAATCCCTGCCTTTCTCCTTGGCGCCGCTCAAAACCATCCAGCCCACGCGGAAGCCCGCAATCATGTGCGATTTAGACAGCCCGGAAAAAGTCACACAGAACAGGTCCGGAGCCAGAGATGCAATCGACAGATGCTTCAGCCCGTCCATTACAAGACGGTCATAAATCTCATCTGAAAAAATCATCAGCTCATGTTCCCGTGCCACCTGCACGATCTGCTCCAGAACTTCTCTAGGATACAAGGCGCCTGTGGGATTATTGGGATTGATGATCACTATCGCTTTCGTCCTGTCAGTAATCTTTTTCCTGATATCGTCAATGTCCGGATTCCAATCAGCCTGTTCGTCGCAGATATAATGAACTGCCTTCCCGCCAGCCAACGTCGCACAAGCTGTCCACAGCGGATAGTCCGGCGCTGGAATAAGAACCTCATCCCCGTCGTCCAGAAGGGCCTGCATGGACAAGTTAATCAGCTCACTGACGCCGTTGCCTGTGTAAATATCATTCATCATCACGCCTGGAATCCCCTTCAGCTGGCAATACTGCATGATCGCCTTCCTGGCTGAGAAAATACCCCGCGAGTCAGAATACCCCTGACAGTCTCTGACATTCTGCATCATATCTTCAATGACCTCATCCGGCGCTGAAAAACCAAAAGGAGCGGGATTCCCGATATTCAGCTTCAGGATCTTCTTTCCCTCTTCCTCCATCCTGGCAGCTTCTTCTACAACCGGTCCGCGGACATCATATAAAACGTGATCCAGCTTCGAGGATTTTCCAAAAGTTCTCATTTTAATCTGCTCCTCTCCGGACTCAACCGTTAAATAGTAAGCCCATAATAGTTTATTTTAGCATTAACCTTCAAGAATTTCAAGATATTTGGATTTTAGCATGAATACCGGGACAAAAAGCAGCGGAACGGCTGAACGCCTCCCGCTGCTTTTCGTCCCGGTAACCATACCTTAACCGGCCTCAAAACACTATCATTTTCTCAGGATATAAGCCCGTTATCCTTCAGGAAATCATAGGCAGCCTCATGGGGATCTTCATTTTCCACATCGATGCGGTAATTCATCTCAGTACACAGTTCGTTCGTAAATTTCCCTTCCAGGGAAGCGAACACCCCCTCCAATTCCGGATGATCCTCGTATAAGTCCGCACGCACCAGATAAGCGCCGTTGTATTCCGGGAAGAAATTCTTGTCGTCTTCCAGGGTGACCAGGTCAAACTTGCGGTTCAAGCCGTCTGTTGTATACACGACTGTCACGTCCATATTACCGGAACTCATTCCCGTATATTTCAGGCCCCTGTCTATGGTTGTGCCTTCTTTAAAAGAAAGGCCATAGAAATCCACAAACGCGTCATAGTGGGTCGATCCCTCGTCAAAGAATTCATGTTCTGCGGCAAAAACCAGGGATGGCGCGTACTCTTTCAGGTCACTGACACATTCCAGACCGTATTTATCAGCCAGCTCTTTATTCACTGCGATAATATATGTATTCTCTTCACCGAGCTTTGGAGTCAGCATGACATTTGCGGTCTCCTGTCCCAGCTGATTGGCATAATCATACAGGGATGTCCCTTCAGGGACGTCAGACGGATCCTTGCCCAGATATGCAGCCAGAAGAGAACCGTCATAAGACATATAAATATCCATCTTACCTGATTTGATCTGCTCAAACGCCAGGCTGCTGGCCATAGAATCCTGCACATTCACCTTCAGCGTGGTCTGGTCTTCGATCAGGATTTTCGCAACCTGGGTAAAAAATTTCATTTCTGCAAAATCACCGTCGATGACGGTAATTGTATTTTCGTTTTTTTTACCCGAACAACCGGCCAGATTACAGCCCAGTACAAAACAGGAAAAAAACAGAAATACCCGATTCTTCCATTTTCTCATAATAACCTCCGTATCTTTTTCTCAAAGAATCCCAGAAGATAATCAAAGCACATGGATATTACGATCAGTGCCAATGTCCCTTCCAGTATTAAATTCAGGTTCTGTATCCGGATTCCCCGGTATAAAATGCTGCCCAGCCCGCCGCCGCCGACAAACGTCCCAAACACAGCCACTCCCACCGCATTGACCACGGTGATGCGGATGCCCGTCAGAATAAATGGAAATGCCAGAGGGAATTCTACCTTCATCAGCTTTTGCCTGCCGCTCATTCCCATAGCGTCCGCTGTCTCCTTCAGCAGCGGATTCACATGATTCAGCCCTGTATTCGTATTGCGAACCACGGGCAGCAGCAAATAGAGTATCATGGCGATGATGACCGTAACAGAGTTCGCCCCGAAAACAGTCATGAGCAGACCCATCACGGCGAGGACCGGCACAGTCTGGATCAGATCTACTATTGTAAGGACTATCTTCCCTACCCTGGCATGATAATATGTGAAGATGCCCAGAGGGATACCCACCGCTATTACAGCCACGCAGGAAATTGCCACTAAGTATAAATGTTCAAGAACCAGTTCTAGACTCATTTAATCCCCTTGAATTCCTTTCGAAACAATTATTTTTTCCAGCTTGTCTATTAACAGACGAAATACTACCGCTAAAATAGCTATAGGTATCGAACCGATCACGATGTATTCTTTGACGTTTGCATCGATCCCCCTGTATATGAATTCACCCAGACCGCCCTGTCCAATCATCGCCGCGAGGATCGCCCAGCTCACCGTATAGATGATCGACATGCGGATACCGGAAAATATCGCCGGCATAGCGAGCGGAAGCTCCACCCGGAAAAATATCTGCTTGCGGTTCATTCCGCAGCCCTGAGCGACCTCTATCATACTCGGGTCCACATCCACCAATCCCTGATACGCATTCTTCAGAATGGGGAAGATGGCGTAAACGCTCAATGCGAATATCACTGTAACCTTTGTCATTCCCAGCCTGAGCATCAGCAAACCGATAAATACAATGCCGGGAATCGTCTGGAACACGCTGATCACCGGTATGATAACCCTGGCAGCCTTCCGGATCCTCGACAGAGCGCCCGCCAAAACCAGCGCGATCACAACCGCGATTCCCACACTCACCAGCACATAGCCGATATGCTGTAGAATGGCAACTCCTAATTTTTCCGCATATTTATCAATAAATTCCTGCATATCACACCTGCCTGAGAGAATTGAGGATCAGGCTCTCTACCGTAATTTCTCCTGTCACAGAGCCTGACTGGTCTTGCACATAGATCTTCCTGCTGTTAGACAAATCATAATTCTTCCCGATCGTCTCCAGGGTGTCGCTCTCCTGCACGAAGACCGCTCCCTCAGACACCACAGGTCCAGCAACAGGCTGCATGAGTTCTCCCGCTGCCTTCTGCCCCTCTTCGGTCCTGACTTCCTGCAGCCGTATGAACTGGGCAACCGTCTCATTTGCCGGATGCCGCACCATCTCACCGGGAGTGGCCTCCTGAAGGATCCGTCCCTGATCCATGAATACGATCCTGTCCGCGAGCTTCATTGCCTCGTGCATATCATGTGTGATGAACAGGACGGTGATGTGCAGATTCTTCTGTATCTTCTTAACTTCATTCTGCAGGATCTCTCTCGTTATAGGGTCCAGCGCGCCAAAGGGCTCGTCCATAATGATGATCGGCGGGTTTACCGCCATTGCCCGCAGAACTCCGATCCGCTGCTGTTGTCCTCCGGACAGCTGGCGCGGATATTTTTTCGCATATTGTTCATATGGCATATTCACCATAGCCATCAGTTCTCTGACCCTTTGGGCAGTTCTTCCCTTCTCCCATTTCATGATCTGAGGGACTACTGATATATTCTCTTCCACTGTCATATTGGGAAAAAGGCCTATCTGCTGGATCACATACCCGATTCTAGTCCTGAGCTGTATCAGATCCATTTTTCTATTATTAACGCCATCAATCAGGATATCCCCTTCAGAAGCCTCCACCAGACGGTTCAGCATCTTGATGGTCGTCGTCTTTCCGCATCCTGAAGGCCCGATGATTACAACAAACTCTCCTTCATTCACAGTCATGCTGACGTCATGGATGATTAACTGGTCGCCAAAATACTTTTTAACATTCTTGTATTCAATCATCTTTTTTCTCCGTGATAATCCGATACTGAGCAATAAATATCATTATAATCATTTTAGTCTCTTCTACTGAATATTACAACTGAAAGTCGTACTGAAACTTCAGGACATTTTCCCTCAATCGAGTAAATGACGGCAATCCGAATGGGTTGCCGTCATTTCAATTACAGGTATTTTTCAATGATTGCCAGCTGTTCTGCTGAAATATCCGGTGCCTGATAACCCTCCAGACGCTGTTTCACTACCTGGGAAGCCTTTTCTTTGATGCTGACGCTTCCTTCCGATTCCCAGGACTTGTAATCTTGTTTTACAAATATATCTGGAACAAAATGCTCCGCGCGGTATTCCTTCGGCGTCCTTCCTCTCAGGAAGCTTCCTCTGGGTCCTACCTTATTAATCTCAGCCGTATAGTCTTTTGTCTTATCGATGGCCATTCCTTTGTACAGCCGCTTCACCATCTTGATCAGCTGCTCATCCACCACATATTTTTCAAGGGAGGTAACATTAAATCCGCTGAGCATGCCCGCTGCAAAATAAACCAGATCCACATCGCTCAAAGCGCCGCACATCAGATTCAGAGTGGATTCCACGCCCGCCTGATAGTCGATGTCCACCGCATCATTCAGGGCGCCCGAGGTCCGGAATGGCATATGGTAATATTTCGCCATCTTCGCTGTAGCAAGAGAGATCAGAGCTGTCTCACTTGATCCAAGAGACATGGACACTTTTCTGAGATTCGTCGAAGTGGAAGTATTCCCATAAAATACCGGAAGTCCCGGTTTAATCAGCTGAATCAGCGTGATTGCCGCCAGCAGCTCCGCATTGTTCTGGATGACTGTCCCCAGCAGCGAAGCCTGGCTCGTCAGAACCGGCAGGGAACAGGTGGCCAGCTGGATCGGCTGATTTCTCTCGCAGTAAACGTACAGGGCGTCCAACGCCTCCTTGATATATGCCAGGGGTGAGATCGGGCTCACACATCCGATCAGCACATGGCCGTCATTTACGCCGATAAACCGTGATACCATATCTATCAGGTTGCCCGCGATCATACCGGTATCTTCTTTCGCAGTCATCAGAGACGTTATTGAGATCGGCAGCGTTGTGTATTTCAGCAGTGCCGCCATCATATGATACGCTCTCTCGTTCCGGTCAATATCATACACATCGCACAGATTCAGATGTGTCATGTCCAGGCAGTCGCTTGTCTGTACCAGCTTGCAGATTTTAACATAGTCATCCATGACTGCAAACCGAAACTGGTCATTGTCCAATATGTACGGAGGGCTTCCCGCGGCACACATTGATTTGCTTCCCTTACCCATGGAATACAGTGTTCCGTCCGGCCTGTAGATCTCGAAGGAATCTGTCACCGTGGACAGAGCTTTATCAATCAGTTCTTTCGTAAAATATACGGTAACCCCGTCAACTTTAGCCCCGTGCTTTTTAAAGATCTCAATGGCCTTGTCATCGTCAAAGACACATCCTGTCTCAGCCAGCACTTTCAGAGATTGTTCATGGACAAAGTCCGCGTCTTCCTCTGTAAAGAAAAATTTTTCTAATTCCATCAATTTTTTCTCCCATAATCAAATCTTAGTGAAACTGCATCCTCTCTCACTTAGCCGCTTTTTCAGCCAATTTCCTTTTATAAACCCTCACCAGCAATGCGCAGATCAGCGCACATACCGCACTCACCGCGAGAACTGCGAAAATCCTCGTATACGCTCCCGCTGTATCATATGTATCCAGCCATTTGCCGGCGATCGGAGATACGAACATGTCCGGAACGAATCCAATGACAGAGAGTATTCCCGACGCAGAACCAAAAATCGCAGCCGGCACCTTTGTCTCGGTCATCATGGAGGAGGTCACTCCATAAGCGCCGTTCAGGAAGAAGGAAAGCACGATAATCAGTATGACGGACGGAATGATCAAGCTCTGCGACTTCGGCGCAAAAGCCATAATTGCGAGACAAACCCCCGTAATAGCCGTACACACTACAATGGTTCTGGACGGTGTCTTCTTCTCCGCAATGCCTCCTACGATCGGTGAAGAGAAAAGGCTGGTCCCATATGTCCTGATCGTTCCTACGATAGATGCTATGGCAGCAGCTGCTCCAATCGCTGTCAGGAACGAAACCGTATAAGCCAGGGAAGTGTAAATGGTGTAGATGAAGAACATACATAAGGTCGTGAGCCATACGCCCGGATGTTTAAACGCCTGAACCACTTCGCTGAAGTTGAATTTCTTGCGTTCCCCAGCGAATTCATCTTCAAACTTCGGAATGAAAATGAAGGAAAGCACTGCAAATATCGCATTAATGGCTGCATAGAACATTAAAACAGTGTGGAAACCTGCCGTCGCATTTGTGAACAGGCCAAAAATCCCGATGGATACAAAGCTTACGACGAGACCTACGACGCCGACAATTCCATAAGAAAACCCGATCGCCGTCGAATAATTTTCCTCGGTGCTGACAAGGCGGATTGCCTTGTAACGGATTCCCCAGAAAATCAATGTGGTACACAAACCGAACAGCAGGAAAATCACCTTCAGTTCCGCATAGCTGGGAACCGTTGAATACCAGAAGGTGAGCACCGCACTCATGGCGAAGCCCAGCGTCGCCAAGTATTTTACTCTGATCTTATCTGCCAGGACGCCTCCCGGAAAATACGCAATCGTTGCCGTTGTCCCATATAACCCGTACAGAACACCCAGCTGAGTGTTGGAAATCTTCAGGCCGTCAATTACCTGGTCATAGAACGAATATCTCGCCAGATATGTCAGATAAACCACATAGGCGCCTGAACTGATGATCGCTATGACCATCCATTTGGTAAACTTACTGATAGATTTAGCTGATTGTAACCCTTTACTCATAAAATCCTCCTTCAAACCTCACAAAATTTTATGCTAAAGCCTGCTCCCACTCCTTGCAGTAATGAATGGTGGTCTGGGGGCTGCTCGCCCACGCGTCTGCGCCTGTCTGTTCGCAAACCTCCGCATTTACCGGTGCCCCGCCAATCACAATCTTGACCTGATCCCGCATCCCCGCTTCCTTGAACGCGTCGACAGTATTCTTCATGGAATCGATTGCCAGAGTCAGCACCCCAGACAAGCCGATGATGTGGATATCCTCTTTTTTCGCAGTCTCCACAATCTTCCCTGCCGGAACGTCGATCCCCAAATCCATTACGTCAAAGCCGGCTGCTTCCAGCATGGATCTCACGATGTTCTTCCCTATATCGTGCAGATCGTCTTTTACGGTGCAGAGAATCATTTTCGTCTTCTTTTCTCCGGAATCGCCGCCTGTCACCAGAGCATCCTTCAGGATATCAACGGCTTTTGTCATCAGCTCTCCCGCGTAAATCAGATCTCCGACAAAATACTCTCCATCCTCAAACAGCTTTCCGACAATATCCATACCTTTCTGACATGCTTCCAGGGCTTTTTGTGCGTCTGCACCCCCTTCGTCCATGACCTGTGTCAGGCTTTCGACCATCACATCTTCATCCAGGTCTCCCATTGCTTCTGCCAAAGCTTCAAATTCAATCACGGTAAAATTCCTCCTATTTTTGTTTCTTTCCAATCATACCTTTCCTGTAAGCTCTGTTGTATTTTCTTCCGCCTTTATCAAACATACACAGCGCTTCGCAGGCATATACAGTGCTCATCATGTCCACATTGCAGGGATCCATGATCGCAGAGTCGAGTCCCGCCCGGATGGCGTAGGCCATACAATTCGAGTTGATGTATTTTCTGGCTGGCATTTCAAAGCTGATGTTGGAAATCGCTCCCGTCACCTTTACCTCCGGAGCATACTCATGGATTCCAATAATACACTGCTCAAAATCCTTCATCGAAGATGGCATTGTGGATAATGCCATTACGCAGGGATCGATGTGCAGATGATCCAGCGCAACTCCGTATTTAACCGCTTTATCAATGATCCGTTTTGCTATGTCGAGCTTCTTATCCACCTGGGCGGGTATACCGTCCTTGTCGCAGGTCAGGCCCAGAACATTCCATTCTGTGCCCGCGATCAGCGGAAAAATGGTCTCGCATTTATCTCCTTCTTCATTGACAGAATTCACCATACCCGGCTTCTTCAGATGGCCCTCTTCAATAATCCTTGCCAGCAGCTTCGCGTTGGGGCTGTCGATACAGACAGGCGTACCGGTAACTTCCTGGATCAGGCCGATCAGCCATACCATGGCGTCATATTCCTGGTCCGGCGCCGTACTCGGAGCGCAGTCGATATAATGGGCGCCCGCCTCTGTCTGGGCAATCGCTCTCTGGCATATCAAATCGGCGTTTCTCTGTGCGATCGCCTCTTTGACACTGGGGATCGCTCCGTTAATTTTCTCACCTATGATTATCACCCTTTATCTTCCTCCTTTCTTTTTTGTATGTTTACTTTGTCTATACAAGTAGTATACCCCATTTTTTTTATAAGTCAATCTCTTTTTATTTTTTTGTTAAAAAGCACTTTTATATATTTTATTTTTTGGTATAATTGAATAATAAATACGTGTATATGGAGATTAGCATGGATTATCAAAAGAAATTAACAAAAGCGATGGCTGAGCTGGACGAAGAAAACGTTCTTAAGTATGTACAAATAATGCTTGCATCAGGCTACTCCCACGCAGCCATTCGGAAATGCCTGACAGAAGGTTCTGAAGAGGTGGGAAGCTATTTTGAAGACGGCGAATATTTTATTGCTGACCTGATCGTGTCAGGAATGATCTACCAGCATGCGCTGTCTCTTCTGATCCCTCCCCTAGAATCCGGAGATCCGCGTCCTGTAGGACGGGCTGTGATTGGCGTTGTCGAAGGTGATATCCACGATATCGGCAAGGATATTGTCGTCAGCCTGCTCCGCTCAGAACGCTTCGAAGTGATAGATCTCGGCGTGGATGTGAAGCCTCAGCGCTTTGTACACGCCTTACGAACCTATCATCCGAACATCATCCTGTTAAGCGGCCTGCTGAGCGCATCCGTCTCAGCCGTCGCCAGGACCATGAAAGAATTAAACGCCGAACCCGGCCGCAGGGATACTATTATTTACATCGGCGGCCAGTGCGCCAGCGAGCAGCTCTGCACGCAGACCGGCGCCGACAACTGGGGTTATGATACTATTTATACCGTAGACTTCTGTAAGAAAGTGATAGAGAATTCTTATGCCAAAAACAACTAAAAAGAGACCTCTGTACAGCACAATTTATAAACAGCTGCGCTCTAAAATTTTTAACGGGTCGTTTCTCCCGGGAGAAATGCTTCCTTCTGAAAGTCATTTGTGTACCGAATTCCATGCCAGCAGGGAAACTGTACGCAAAGGCCTGAAGGAGCTGGAATCTGAAGGGCTGATTTATTCACGCCCAAAGATCGGTTATTTTGTCTGTACACCGCGCCACAGCGACTTTACCGTGAATTTTACAGAGTATTTCGAGGGATGTACCACCCAGTATAAGGATATCCATGGAACGCTTCCGGATGAACGTGTGCAAAAAGCGCTGGATATTTCCCCTTCGCAGGTCGTCATCGAATTCGAACAGCTCACAATCAATCCTGACGGGGCAATCATCGCCTACAGCAAAAAGTATCTTCCCTATGAACGGGCGCACCCTTCCGTGGAGAATGAACTGAATTACGCTGTTTTTCCCGATATCACCCTGCCCAAGATGGACACCTATTCCATGTATACCAGTATCCGTATTTCTGCCGTTGCGGCAGACGAGAAGCTGGCGGATACCATGCAGTGCGACATAGGTGAACCTCTGCTTCTGATTGAACGTTTTTTCATCCAACAGGACGACTGTCTGGCCGGCTACGCACTGTTTTACGTAAAACAGCCCTACGGGCAGCTGAATGGAATGTCAGGACACCGACTTTAGAAGGAGATTATTATGAGTACAATCATTGTTGCTTGTAAAACCCTGCAAAACGAACTGGCAGCCGCGATGTCTGCCTGCGGTTATTCCTGTGAGATCCGCTGGATCGAATCAGGGCTCCACAATTTTCCTAAAAAACTGCATAACACCCTGCAGGACCTCCTCGACCAATGTACAGATTGCGATACGGTCCTCCTCGCCATGGGTTTCTGCGGGAACTCAGTGGCCGGAATCCAGACTCATGACTTCCAGCTTGTTATGCCCCGCATCGACGACTGCATCTCTCTGCTTCTCGGCTCAGTCAGCCGCCGCAAAGAGCAGTCAGCCACCGGCAGCACCTATTTTATGACCGAAGGCTGGCTGGAAGGCGAGCGGAATATCTGGAAGGAATACGAATACACGATCCACAAATACGGACCGGAGCTGGGGCAGGAAATCTTCGATACCATGTTTCAGAATTACCGGAACCTGGCGCTCATAGACACCGGATGCTTCGACATGAAGAAGGCAATTGCCGAGACACAGGAAATAGCCAGGAAGCTGGATCTTTCCTACATCCAGCTTCCCGGCACCATAGACTATCTGAAGGAACTGCTCTCAGGCCAATGGGACTCCGAAAGGTTTATCATCCTTCCTCCCCATTCCCGTCTGGAACAGTCACAGTGTACCTGTCCGGAATGAACGGCTAATAAACTGAAAGGAGAAACCGATGATCATCAGCGCCAGCCGCAGAACCGACATACCGTCTTACTATTCCGACTGGTTCTTTCACCGTCTGGAAGAGGGAAATGTTCTCGTGAGAAATCCTGTCAACCAGAAGCAGGTGGGGAAGGTCAGCCTGTCTCCCGGCGTGGTCGACGGAATTGTCTTCTGGACGAAAAACCCGGCGCCCATGCTGAACCGGTTAAAGGACCCCGTGCTGGAACCATACAGCTATTATTTTCAGTTCACCCTTACCCCTTATGGAAAAGACGCAGAGCCCGGCCTTCCTTCCAAGAAATCTGTCCTGATTCCCGCTTTTCGGAAGCTTGCTTCTCTGCTCGGAAGAGAACGGGTGATCTGGCGGTATGACCCTGTCTTCTTCAGCGATACTTATACGCTGGAATACCATAGCCGCTGCTTCAGGTTTCTGGCCTCAGAACTGGAAGGCTGCATGGAGACCTGTACGGTGAGCTTTTTGGATTACTACAGCAATACTTTTACGGCCACCCGTCCGCTCCGGATTCATCCATCTTCCGCCGGCCAGCAGCTGGAACTCCTGGAACGCTTCTCTGAGACAGCGGCGGCACACGGCTTCCGCCTGAATACCTGCGCTGAGGCCCTTGACAGTGAATTTCTCGGAATCCCTCACGGCTGCTGCATTGACAAATCTCTCTTAGAGAGGATCGGCGGCTGCCGCCTGTCTGTCGGCCGGGATACCGGCCAGCGCCCGGAATGCGGCTGTGCGTCAAGCATTGATATTGGAGCTTACAACAGCTGCCGGAATGGTTGCCTCTATTGCTACGCCAACCACAGCCCCGCGGCGCTGCGGAGAAATTATCAATCCCACGATCCCCGCTCTCCTCTGCTGTACGGGAGCACCCAGCCTGGCGATATCATCAGGGAAAGAAAAGCCGTTTCTTTCAGAGAAGACCAATTGACAATTTTTGACCTTTCCGGAAAATAAAGGAGCTGCCGGTAATTGAACTGCACCCCATTTGTTAGACAGTATGTTATACTGAATAACAAGTGGGGTGTTTAATTATGCCAAAAGGGGTACCGAACAAAAAATACACACCAGAATTCAAGAAGCTGGTAGTGGAAACCATGCAAGAAGAGCATCTTGGCTATTGTGAAACAGCGGAAAGATTTGGAGTTCGCCACAAGCGCGTGCAGGACTGGGAACGAATCTATCTGTCAGAAGGGCCGGATGGCTTTGCAATCGAACGCCGGGGCCGAGGTAGCACCGGTCGTCCGAGAAAGCTGCCGAAAGAGGTAGAAGAGGATCTGCTGGCAGAAGTTCAACGGTTGCGGGCGGAGAATGAATACTTAAAAAACTTGCAAGCCTTGGTTTTGGAAGACGAGCGACGCCAGCGCAGAAAACGCAGGTAGTTCAAAAGCTGAGGCAAAGACACGCTCTGGATCTCCTTCTTTCAATCGCTCAACTTCCCCGTGCAACTTTCTACTATCATCTAAAGCGGATAAGCTGCGCAGACAAATACGAAGTGGCTAAAACGGAAATTGCAGCTATCTATCACGAAAACAAAGGGCGGTATGGTTACCGCCGTATTACCACAGCGCTGCACAACAGAGGGATTCATCTGAACCACAAGACAGTACAGCGTCTTATGAAGCAGCTGGGATTGGTTTGCCGTGTCAGAATCAAGAAATATCGCTCTTACAAGGGTGAAGTAGGGAAAATTGCACCGAATCTGCTCAAGCGGAATTTTTATGCGGAAAAACCAAACCAGAAATGGGTGACCGATGTGACAGAGTTCAGCCTATTTGGCCAGAAGCTCTATCTTTCTCCAATCCTGGATCTGCACAACGGGTACTTGGTGAGCTATGCAATCTCTGACCGACCGATTCTGAGTATGGTCACTACCATGCTGGATAAGGCTTTTGAAACAATACCGGACGGAACAGGGCTGATCCTTCATTCCGACCAAGGTTGGCAATACCAACATAAACAGTACCAGCGTATGCTTCGTGAGAAAGGCATTCGACAGAGTATGAGCCGCAAAGGCAACTGTCTGGACTACTACAACAACCGCCGCATCAAGGCAAAGCTAAAGGGCTTGCCGCCTGCTCTTCACAGACAACAAGCCCTTTCGGCTGCTTGAACAAATTTTGTTTTCAAATATTGTCTAACTTTTTGGGGTCACTTCAAATCCGCAGCTCCTTCATCAGATCTTCATTTTTTCATCTGTTCTTCATTGTACCTGTTCACTTCATCCATAATACATTCCAGCACGCCCGGGAAAATAGATTCCGGAAGCCCATAGGTGATGCAGGGAATAAACGCGCCGTAGGGTTCTCCCTCAGCGATGGCTCTTCTCACTTCCGCCCGCACCTCTTCTTCCTGCCAGTCCTCTCTGTCGATGATCGAGTCAATGCCTCCCATGCAGATCAGTTTTCCCTTCACCCTTTCCTGAATCGATTTAAAATTATTGGTTCTGAGCGCTCCCTGCCAGGTGGTGATATGCATATCCACGAAATCCTCAACCAGCGGCTCACAATAGCTGTCCGCGTGCAGGATCACCTGTACCCCTCTGGACGTAATATATCCGAACAGCTTCTCATAACGCGGCTTGAAGAATTCATCAAATACTTCCTTGCTAAAGAAAAGCTTATCCTTCGCGCCCAGATCATCATGAAACAGAATCGCATCAAGGTCCAGATGATCCATCAGTTCCTTTGCATACTCCATTTTCCAGTCCAGCAGCGCATCCAGCAATTCCCCCGTAGCTTCCGGCTCCATCAGAAAATTCATTAGTGTATCTTCAAATCCCATGAGGAAATGGCTGGATTCAAATAATCCGGTGACCATCAGACCCGTTGCCAGCTTTTCTTTACGATTAACCGCAGCGCATGCCTCCTGAGCTGCCTTCCAGGCCTCATCCGGAAATTGCAGATCCTGTTTGATAAAATCCTTCCGCCATTCCGTTACATCTTTTATAACCTTTGTCTCATCTGTCACATAGGGCATCCCCGCATGCTCACCCTTTTTCCACCGGATCGTCACCCCAAAAGGATTTTTAGTATCCTGCCCTTCGATATAACAGCTGAAATAATATTTATTTAGCAGCGGCTCATTAATAACGAATTCAAAAGGTTCGTACCCATTGACAAGACGTTCCGGCTTTCCGCCTTTTACCAGTTCCATGTAATTCTCTCTTGCAGTCAGCATAATTAGTCCTCCTAAAATCTAATTCGCACTGTTCCCAACGGATTCCCGCTCTGGGAATCTCTGATAGGTTGCATTATAATATAGGAGCATATTTTCTGTAAATTCTGCAAATAGATGAAGTTACGGAACTGTACATACTACATTTTATAGCATTCCGTTACCAGTTTCAGGATTTCAAAAGAAATCATCAGGTGCAGACAGGTTTCATAATTATCAAAATCTATTCCTGTCAGCTGCCTGATCCGGTCCAGACGGACAAGAAGAGTTGTCCTGTGTACTTCCAAAAGTTCGGCCGTATGTGTGATGCTGTGCCGTTCCCTCAGGAACACTCTGAGACTCTCCAGCAGATGGGTTTCATTTTTACTGTCATAATCCTGCAGAACGGTTATCGCCGGATGGCAGACCTGCTCTGCCTGCAGCTCTCTGGTACATTGTTCCATCAGATAGGGCAGCACATATTTTGGAAAGGAATAATACCATTTTGTGCTGTCCGTGCGTTCCCCGATCAGCAGCACCCGTTCAGCCTCCACACAGTATCTGTGCAGACGGCTGAAATCGTCAAATACATTGCTGATTCCCGCTTTGCACAGGGTCTCCCGCAAAAAATACGGCAGATTTTCTTCATACACACTGGCACTGTTCTCAGACCTGCTCAGATTCCTGATGCATATAAACCGGTCTTTCTCTTCTACCACATAGCAGTCATGAAACAGCTTCCGTATCTGTGCTTTATAATAGGCCATGCCAACGCCGCCGCTGACTCCTTCCTGAAACTGGAAGAGAATCACCTGGTAATGATGGCTGATCTCCCAGTGATACCGGCTCAGCACACGGCGGATATCCCCTGCATTCACCTTCACACCTTGCAGCAGCCCGCAAATCATCTCGTACATCTCTCTCCCACTCTGAAGATATTGCCCCTGCCCGAAGTAATCCTCATATACATCAGAGACACATTCCCCAAAATCCTGTATCAGCCTTCTCACTCCATGGGCTTTCTCGTGGTTTTCCGTACTGGCCAGCAGCCTCGCCTGATACTGCCCGTCGCTTTTAAAATTATAGCAGTAATACCAGTCTTGATAAGTATTATAATACAGAAAAACATCATCATATTTAGCCGCTTCTTGAAAATCCTCATCAGCCACCAGCTCGTTCACCATCCCAAGCGTTACCATTCCCTGGCCGTCTACCCAGGAATTAAACTCCTCAAAACGGGAGGAACTTCCCACAATCCTCATGGACTGAGTCGCTATGCAGCCCGTCAGCTTATAGACTTCATCCAGCGTATCCAACAACTCGCTCAGGCTTTCCTTCTTACGTATCTGAGTACCCAACCGGATATACCATTGATAATACCTGTTAAAAACCTGCTGTACATATCCCATAATCTCATGCACCCCAATGCTGCCTGACATGCAGATCCAGTACAACTCCTGTCCCTCCAGCTCCTCTTCATCCAGCCATCCTGCACAGAGTATAAATTTTCTTCTCCAGATGGTCAGATCCCGCAAAAGCCTCTCCTTCTCAACAATATACAGTACCCGGTTCTGGGGCAGCCCCTTTTCCCACAGCTCATAAGAGTCTATTTCAAAATCCTGATCCACTTCAATGTTGGTACGAATTGTAGTATCCAAAGAAAGTGAATATATAACAATACCAGCCGTAATATTCATAGATTCCTCCATCTGACATTCAGATTATTCCTACTATTTATAGTACCACATAGCGTCGTATATTTCCATACTCGCCAATCTCACGAACAAAAAAAGTGCGACATGAAAAATCATGTCACACTCTTTGATATATGGCTTGTTGTTCCTTCGTTCGTTAATGTTCAATTCAGCATCATTCTGTCATTGGCGAATTCTTCACCGGCCGCCTGCTCGAATTTCTCCAGCAGCTGGGAGACTTCCAAATTCTTTTTTTCTTCGCCCGCCACATCATAGATCACTCTTCCGTCATGCATCATGATCAGGCGGTTGCCCATCCGGATGGCATCCTTCATATTGTGGGTGATCATCAGCGTAGTCAGATGGTTTTCCGCGACAATCTTCTCCGTCAGCTCCAGCACCTTGGCCGCTGTCTTGGGGTCAAGTGCCGCTGTATGTTCATCCAGGAGAAGCAGTTCCGGCTTCCGTAGCGTCGCCATTAGGAGTGTCAGTGCCTGACGCTGTCCGCCTGAGAGAAGGCCGACCTTACTGGTCATCCGGCTTTCCAGTCCCAGTCCCAGTGTTCTCAGTGATTCCTGGTATTTCACCTTCTCATCCTTCGTGATCGCCCATTTCATCCCGCGCTTCAAGCCCCTGCGGTATGCCAGGGCCAGATTTTCTTCTATCTCCATGTCTGCTGCTGTTCCCATCATGGGATCCTGAAACACACGGCCCAGGAATCTGGCCCGTTTATGTTCCGGCCAACGGGAAATATTCTCGCCGTTTAGAATGATTTTCCCCTTATCAATGGGATATACACCACAGATCATATTCAGCATGGTGGATTTACCGGCGCCGTTGCCCCCGATGACGGTAACAAAATCACCATCCTTCAGAGTCAGATTCAGCCCGCACAAGGCTTTCTTTTCATTGACAGTACCTTTATTGAAGGTCTTTTCAACATTTGTCAGCATCAACATCAGCGTTCTCCCCCTTCTGTATAGGCACGTTTAATCTTCCATTTCTCCAGGAGCACCGGTATTGCCAAGAATACTGCCACAACGATCGCAGAAATCAGCTTCAGGTCATTGGCATTCAGCCCAAGCCACAGCACCACCTGCAGCACCAGATAATAGATCACGGCTCCCAGGGCAACTGCCAGAAGCCTAGTGGCAAAGTTCTTGCAGATCTTCCCGAATACCACCTGTCCGATGATAACAGCGGCCAGTCCGATTACAATAGCACCACGCCCGGCCTGTACGTCGGCAAATCCCTGGTATTGGGCATAAAGTCCGCTGGCCAGAGCGACAATTCCGTTGGAAAGCATTAGACCCAGTATTTTACAGAAATTAATATTAATACCCTGGGCACAGGACATTCTGGGATTGGCTCCTGTGGCCCGGATAGAGCATCCCAGCTCCGTACCAAAGAACCAATAAAGCACTCCGATCAGCAGTATAATGATGAGAGCCGCCACCACCAGCGTATTTTTATAAAAGGGCACTCCTTTGATATAGCGGAGAGAGACCAGCAGATCATATTTATCCACGCTGATCGCCATGTTCGACGCGTTGCCCAGAATCCGCAGATTAATCGAATACAAGCCCAACTGGGTCAAAATTCCCGCCAGGATCGCCGGAATTCCCATGGCTGTGTGCAGAATCCCCGTCACGAATCCGGCCAGCATTCCCGCCGCAAAGGCACACAGCAGCGATACGCCCACCGAATGCCCGTTTACCATCATAACGATACAGACGGCCCCTCCGGTCGCCATCGTACCGTCCACGGTCAGATCCGCAAGATCCAGGATCTTATAAGTAATATACACGCCGATTGCCATAATGCCCCAGATCAGTCCCTGCGCGCAGGCACCGGGCAGAGCATTTAAAAGATTTACTATCTCCACAACATTTCCTCCCTTGTACGCCAGCAAAGGCTGCTGCATCTGTTCCAATGCAGCAGCCCCAACCGGCAGTTCTGTCAAATCATACTGCCGACAGCATTTATTAACCTTCTATCGCTTCGTAATCATCCGGAACGGTGATATTCAGTTCTTCACATCTGGCCGGAACATATTTTTTCGTCACGTTCGGCGCGGATTCGATGGGCATTTTGGATATATCTTCGCCATCCTGCAGAATCTGTACCGCCATCTCTCCAGCCTTGTAGCCGATGTCATAGTAGCTGATGGACAGAGTCGCAACGCCGCAGCCAGAACAGATACCTTCTTCGCCCGCAATGATCGGAATTCCAGCAGGCAGGCAGACGTTGTTAATTACTTCCGTATTGGAAGCAGATGTATTGTCAGTCGGGACATAGAGCACATCACATTCAGATGTGGCGCTGGTCGTTACGGCTGCGATATCGTTAGAATCCGCAAAGGTATAATCCTTACACGTATAGCCGTATTCTTCAAGATATGTGCGGATCGTATCGGCCTGGTATTTGGAGTTCGCCTCTGCCGAACAATACAGGATTCCCACATTCTTGGCATCCGGAAACAGCTCGTTCAGCATGGTCGCCTGATCCTTCAGCGGAGCCAGATCGCAGGTTCCGGAAATATTAGTTCCGGTCACGCCGGTCCAGTCATCGATATCCAACGCGGTCGCATAATCAGTGATGGAGGTCCCCAGGATCGGGATCTCGCTCGTCGCCGCTTGTGCTGCCTGAAGAGACGCTGTCGCGTTGGCCAGAATCAGATCCACATCCGAGGATACGAACTGGTTCATGATCGTCGCGCAGGTCGCTGAATCTCCTGACGCATTTTGTTCGTCAAATTTCACATTGTCCTTGCCGAGCTTTTCCACCAGAGCATCCTTAAATCCCTGAGTGGCTGCGTCAAGGGCTTCATGCTGCACTAACTGGCAGATGCCGATATTATATACGGTACCGTCGCCCGTCTGTTTTTCTTCCGAACTGCCGGAGCTGCTGGTTCCTGTGCTTCCGGAGCTCTCCGACTTGGATTCCGTCTTGGACTCTTCCTTCGATGAGCCGGAAGAAGCGCTTCCTGCTCCGTCAGACCCACAGGCTGCCATCGATGCCGCAAGCATCAACACTGTCACAAAAGCTATTGCCTTTTTCATAATGATTCCCTCTCTTTTCCTTCCAGTATTACGATTAAGCGGAGCGGCACTTTAGTGCTTTAAACCGTCATCTCACTCAATGCTAAAATTGTATCTCATATTACACCTTTTGTCAAATCTTATTTGGTCTAATTTAGTCTTTGCCGCCGCTTTTAAAGCATTCAGAGATAAAAAGGCAATTTTATTTAAGGATCTTTTTCAGTTCGTCCATAAAGGTATTCACGTCCTTGAATTCCCGGTACACAGATGCAAAGCGCACATAGGCCACAGGGTCCAGATCCTTCAGATGATTCATCACGAGTTCCCCGATGACTGTGCTGGGTATCTCCTTCTCTTCCAGATTGAAGATCTCTATCTCCACCTGGTCTACCAGCTCATTGATCTTCTGCACCGGAACCGGCCGCTTGTGACAGGCTCTGAGCACTCCGCCCTCGATCTTGGAGCGGTCATACTGCTCCCTGTTCTGATCCTTCTTAATTACGATCAGGGGAATTGTCTCCACCTTCTCGTAAGTAGTAAACCGTTTCCCGCACTCATCGCACATTCTGCGGCGCCGGATGGCGTTGTTATCCTCCACCGGACGCGAGTCCACCACCCTTGTATTATCCTGGTTACAAAATGGGCACTTCATATGATTAACCTCACTTCTTAAATATGCGGATTTCTTTTTCCAGTATAAAGTCTAACCCCCTTCAAGTCAATCATATACTAGAAAAAAAGGACTTTTTCATGCGCCTAATTGACCTGAAACAGAAAGAAGTCATCAACATCTGCACCTGTTGCTCCATCGGCTGTCCCGCAGATGTGGAATTCAACTGTATCACCGGCCGGATCACTGCGCTGATCGTTCCCGGCCCTGCAAAATTCTGCGGCATTCTGGGACGTGAAAAGGACATCATCATCCCCTGGGAGTGTATCTGCCAGATCGGAGATGATATCATCCTCGTCAAAATCCCCGAAGAACCGCCGCCTCCGCCTCCGCCAAGGCCTCCACGGAATCCATAACGCAACATCCTTTGAACAGAAGAACGCTCCGCCCGGCTCACCGGGAGCCGGCGGAACGCTCTTCTGACTTTTTCATTTCTTCATCACCGGATGTGAAAGCCTGATTCCTTCTGCAGCTCCATCCGCGTCTTCCGGATCTCTTCAATCCAGACAGCCTCCGAACGCGCGGCCATATCCAGCATCTGGCCGATAACATCCGGCGGTCCCTGAACCTCCAGCTCCACCGTATCATTCCAGCAATTCGTCACCCATCCGGTCAGCCCCAGGGCATTCGCCGCATGGCTCACCCGGTAACGGAAGCCCACTCCCTGCACCCGTCCGGATACGATCATATGGTAACGGACATGTTCTTCCATCTTCAGACCCTTCTCACTGTTCTCGGAAGAGGATGGTCCCAGTCTCATCATCCATGCTCTCGATGATCGCCAGGGACTCCACGCGGATTCCGTCTTCCCGAAGCATCCTGCCGCCAGGCTGCTGGCCCTTCTCAATAGCGATCCCCACGCCTTCGACGGTCGCTCCTGCACTCTGGATCATGTCGATCAGACCGCGCACGGCACAGCCGTTGGCCAGGAAATCGTCAATGATCAGCACATGGTCTGTGGGCTGAATATATTTTCTGGAAACAATCACATCATAGACCCGTTTATGGGTGAAGGATTCTATCTTTGTTGAATAAACCTCTCCGTCTATATTAATGCTCTGTGTCTTTTTCGCGAATACCACCGGCACCTGGAAATGCTGCGCCACAATGCAGGCGATCCCTATCCCGGACGCCTCAATCGTGAGAATCTTATTAATGGGACGGTCCGCAAAAAGCCGTTTGAATTCCTTTCCCATTTCGTTAAACAGCTCCACATCCATCTGATGATTCAGGAAGCTGTCTACCTTCAGCACATTCCCGCTCTTTACGATTCCGTCTTTTCGAATCCGTTCTTCCAAACTCTTCATCTCTAGCTCCAACCTTTACATTTCTTTGATTCAATTCTTATCCGGCACCTCCAAAGAGTGCCGCCGCGCCATCCGTTCCCGGAGGCAGCAGGCCGGAATCCCATGCCCGCATGGATATCCAGCTGCTGCCCGGGAGTCAGGAACGTATCAGCTTTATCCCACAGTTCGGACAGAAATTAGCTCCCTCTGTCTTAATTCCGCAATTCGGGCAGAAATTCGGCACGCTACCGCCGCTCTGGCCGGACTGCTGTCCTGCCGGAGCTGGGTTTCCCTGTGGATTCTGGCCGCCGAATACTGATGCCTGCTGCATCTGGCTGGCCATCTGCTGCCCCATAGCCATCCCCATTCCCATGCCGGCCATGGTACCGGCCATGCTGCCGGCTGATCCGCCGCCGTTGGACACAGCGTCTGTCATCGCTGCCTGCTGATATCGGCCCATATCGCCGATCATGCTCTGAGAAGCAACCTTCTCAGCCATTCTCTGTATTTCCTCCGGATAGCTGACATTGGAAATTACAAAGCCCGCGATCCCAATTCCTATCTTCAGCATCTCCATATCCAAATCTTCGCAGATGCCCCGGGCAATGTCAAATGCATTGGCCTGCAGATTGAACATATCCTTGCCTTCTCTTACGATCCACTTCATCAAAAGCTGATCCAGTATGGATATAACCCGTTCTTTCACATCGTCAATTGTAAACTGCTGCCGGATTCCCGCAATTTTATCGATCAGGACTGCGTGGTCAGCCACCTTACAGTTAAACGTACCAAAAGCCCGGACCGGCATCCCCCCCGGCAGCCCCGGTGCAGGGATATTGATCGCATTCTTTGTGCCCCATTTCACTGTTAACTCCTTTGTGTTGACAAACAGCACTTCAGCACGGATACCGCTGTTAAATCCGAACTTAAATCCCTTCAGGGAAGACAGGAACGGGATGATCTCTGATTCAATATCAAAGCTTCCCTCATCCTTAAAAATGCCTTCCACCCTGCCATTATACAGAAAGACCGCATCCTGGCCCGGCCGGATGATCAGCCGGCTGCCCTTCTTGATCTCCCGGTTGCCCCATTTCCAGAACAGGACGTCATCCCGGTACTCCTCCCATTCAACAACATTCGCAAATTGATTTCCAAATAGTCCCATCTATCATATCCTCCTGTCCGGCCATTCGTATGCCATACCGGAAGCTACCGGCGCCCACTGTTCACGGCTCTCTTCAGCCGCGTCAGCCATCCAATCTGCTTCCTGCGCAGCAGCCACCTGGGGAAGCGCGCCCGGCAAAGCTGAGGAGCTCTGAAGCTCATCTCCCCACATCAGCAGATAGATCAGAATAAAGGCCGCAACTGCCGCTGCGGCCAGCAGGGCAATTTTCAGCGGACTCTTGGGATATCCACCTCTGATACTCCCGGTCTGTCCGTTGACCAGCACCGTATACTGCCTGCCCTTATAGTCATAGGCAGTGGCATATACAGGCAGGATCAGCTGTTTGTATGTCTCATTCCGATATTCCGGCTGTATATGTACATCTCTCACCGAATCAAAGCGGCATAGGACATCCCGTTCCGCCATCTGGTACAACTCCCGTTCCATTTCCTGCCTGGCTTCCCGGTGCGCATCTTCCAGATCCCGGCTGCAGCACTCCGCTTCATAGCCCGAAAAGTAATCAGGTGAATAGGACGCGGCATCTGCCGTCTGAAATGGTTCGATCCGCTCCAGAAGCCTGCCGTCCAGCTTGTGGGAAGCCCTTACCAGCACATCATCAAAAAAACAGCCGACTGTCCCGCTGGTAAAATACCAGTCCGTATGAGTCCTGGTATGGGTCTCTCCGTCCTTATCCCTATAAGTCTCTGTCCGCGTTCTTCCGCCTTGTGCCGTATAGTAGCAATGTGTCTGGGCGTCGAAGGTCCAGTAAGGCAGATAAACCCCCTGCAGCTTCCCCTTCTGATACAAGTTCCGCAGGGCTCCCGGCGCCAGCCAGCGCTTCTTGATCCAGTTCCTGAACAGCTCTCCCACCTGGTTCTGATCGATCTGGAAGGGCACTACGCCGTCCGGGATTACCACCTCTTCCTGCTTTTCCGCCAGCACATAGGTGGTTCCGCAATAGGGGCATTCTGTAGCGGTACAGCTGGCCTCCACTTCAATTCTAGCGCCGCAGCTCTTACACTCCATTGTATGAGATGTTTTTTCATCCGCACGGATTCTGCTGCTGCTGTATCTGTCCAGAGGGTGTTCGACGATCTTGTTCCTGTCATTAATGATCTCTATCACAGTTCCGCAGTTGGGGCATTTTAATGCCTGCGCCGCCACGTCAAATTCCATAGTGCCGCCGCAGCTTCCGCATTTATACGTTTTCTCTTCCATTGCTCAATTACAGTCCCATTTTCTTTTTCAACGCCGCCAGCTCGTCATCTACATCTGCGGAGGCGCCGCCATCGTATTTTTTCTTCAGGTCTTCGACGCTCAGGTCCTCTGAGGAGGGAGTGTTCAGCTCTGCCATGGCATTGGCCTCGTCCAGCATCCTGTCGGCCTTGGCCTCCATTCGGTCGAAGGCGGAAACTCCGTCGGTGACACTCACATTGCCCACCTTGGCGGTCAGATCATTCATCCGCTGCTGTGCCTTGGCTGCCGCTAGCTTGGCCTTAATGGACGCTTTCCTCTCGTTCAAACTGGCTATGTCCTTTGTCAGCTTATCATGCATTTCTTTCATCTTCTCGGCGTTGGCAGACGCACTGTCATAGACCTGCTGACAGGTCTCTTTATTCCTGGCCAGCTGGGCTTTTTTCTCCAGGAACTTCCTGGCGTCCTCCTCATTGCCGGCCGTAAGGGCTTTCTCAGCATAGCGCTGCATTTTCTCAATCTCCTGGCCGCACTCATCCAGCTCTCTTTTCGCTCTCGTCTCTTCTGCCATCACAGCGGCCGTCTCAGCTTTCACTTTGCCCAGGTCGCTTTCCATGTCCCTCAGATACTGGTCGATCATCTTCTCCGGGTCTTCTGCCTTATCCAGCAACGCATTGATATTCGCTGACATAATGTCCTTAAATCTTTTGATGATTCCTGCCATAACTTTTTCCTCCTGGATCCTTCGTCTATAAATACTGCTGCCGGATTACGCCGGCATCATCTTAATTATAGGATACTTTCCTGTCATTGTCACGAAAAAAATCAGGATACCCGTCGATTTATCTGAAATTTCCAGCTTCTACGTATCCTGATTTCCGTTGTTCCGATTCTATTACTCAGCCTGTCGATGACATGCCATCTCCAGTCTATACCTCTTTCGTAAATAAAATTTTCTCCGCCAGCTCTGCCGCGTCTCTGATGCAATCGTTGCACGCCCTGAGCACCCTGCCCGTATCCACCCCTTTTAAATCACGGCAGATCGCAGAACCGTTTTTCTCTTCAAATTCTTTCAGGATCTCTCCTGACAGCTGATACGTAGCTTTCTTGCTGGTGGGATTTTCACAGCCCAGGCTGTTCTTCATGCCTGCCAGTGTGACCGCGCCTGATACTGCCCCGCAGATCCCGTTCATGCAGCCCATACCCAGTCCATAACCTTCCGTCATGCGGAACATCTCATCCTCGCTGATCCCCACGAGATCACAATAGGCACAGGCCACTGCCTGCGCACAGTTATAACCCCTGCTGTGCAGTTCCTGGGTCTTTTCCACTCTCGTTTTCATTTAAAAATCCTCCTGTCCTTTGTTATGTTCCTTCTTAATGTGTGCTCCTGCCCGTCAGCCGCCCAGGACGCTTCCAACCGCTCCGAACAGGCCGGCCGATGCAGCTCCCATGATGACTCCGGCCAGCAGCACGCCTCCCATTACGGCGATCACGCTTTTCTTGAATCCCATGTCCAGCATGCTGGCCGCCAGCGTGCCGGTCCAGGCGCCCGTCCCCGGAAGCGGGATTCCCACGAATAGCAACAATGCGATAAACAGGCCTTTCCCTGCCTTTTCCTTCAGTTTCCTGCCGCCCGACTCACCTTTTTCCAGGCAGAACCGGAAAAACCTTCCGATGGCCCTTTTGGTGCTCCCCCAGACCAATACCTTTCTGGCGAAGAAATAAATAAACGGCACAGGCAGCATGTTTCCAATCACGGCAATTATATACGCCGGGACAAGCGGAACGCCCATGCCGACGGCAATCGGGATCGCTCCCCTCAGTTCAATAATCGGAACCATAGATACCAGAAATGTAATCAAATAGTATTTCAGCATAACTGCTCCCTTCACTCCATTCAATCTATGTCTCTTTTAAAATTTATTCTGCCCAGAGCTGCTTTTTTATTATAACCCATGACGAGAGCGCACGCAACTCAGCCTTTTAATATTCCCGCCGCAAACAGCCCGATCACCAGCGCCCCCAGCACAATCCTGTACCAGCCGAACACCTTGAAATCATGGCGTTTAATATAGCTCATCAGGAATTTAATAGCCAGGATGGACACAGCAAATGCCACCACCATGCCGATGATGAGCACCGATACTTCCACTCCTGTAAAATGGAGTCCGAACTTCAGCAGCTTAATCGCTGACGCGCCCAGCATTGTGGGGACAGCCAGATAGAAAGTATACTCCGCCGCCAGAGTCCTGGACATCCCGATCAGTATCCCGCCGATAATCGTCGCACCCGAACGCGAGGTGCCCGGAACTATCGCCAACGCCTGGAAAAATCCAATAATCAGCGCGTCCTTCCATGTAATCTGGCTGATTCTTGAAATCCGCGGCTTCCTCCCCCGGTTATGATTCTCCACCAACAGAAACAGCACGCCATAGACAATCAGCATAACTGCCACCGGAACCGTGCGGTGCATATGCTCCTCCAGCCAGTCATCCAACGGAAGGCCGATCAGCAGCCCTGGTATACAGGATACTGCAATCTTCAGCCACATGACAATTTTGTCCATGTGAAGATAATGATTGGCAAACCTCTGGAATTTCCCCGCGGCCCCGTCTTCAACCGGATGTGCGAAGCAGCTCCGGGCCGGGGCCGTCTTCATCGTGTGGAATGGCCACAGCTGGCTGAAATACAGCACGACAACCGCCATGATTGCCCCCAGCTGTATCACCACGTTAAACATCTCCATAAACGCATCACTGACATTCAGCTTCAGCAGATCCCCCACCAGTATCAGATGGCCGGTACTGCTGATAGGCAGCCACTCCGTGATCCCCTCCACAATACCAAGGACCACCACCTTAAACCATTCAATCAAACCCATGTATGTATCTCTCCGATCTCACTTAATCACTCGTATTATTATATACCAAACCCCACAAAAGGAAAACCACAAATTATGTTTTGCGGCGAGTTGGTGGTGGATCAAATCTTTCATCCAATACCTGTCAATTCGCCAGTGATAGAACCCCGATGGAAGCAGACGGCAGGCAAGGGCCATTGTGCCAACTGAAATAGTCAGAAAAACAACGGGAGCCGGAACGTCTCCCGCTGGGCCGGACAGCTCTGCAGAAGCCTGTCCGGCCCAGAGAGAAGGCATTCCGGCTCCCGCTGTTTTTCATCCGGGTACCCACCTTCACTTCGCCTCAAAACCATCATCTCCTGTCGACGGTCGCGATGTCTATGAGCTCCAGTCTCTTGATATTTGTATTTTCTAATGACGTTACCAGCGCCGCCGCGGTATCCATGGCGGTCAGCACGTTGACTCCTGTCTCTATTGCGTTTCTCCGGATCACAAAACCGTCTTTGGCATGTTCGATGCCCTGCTCCGGAATATCGATGACCAGGTCTATTTTATGGCCAAGGATCAGGTCCATCAGGTTCGGACTGGCCTGTTCGATCTTATTGGTCCGGATGGCTTTTATACCGTTCTCCTGCAGCACCTTTGCAGTGCTTCTGGTGGCATAGATCCGGTAGCCCAGCTTTTCAAAGCGCTGTGCGATCGGTATGATGTTCTGCTGTTCGCTGTCCCTGACGGTTATGATCATGTTCTTGTGCTTCGGAAGGTTAATTCCGGCTCCCAGGAACGCCTTGTACAGAGCTTCATTGAAGGTGCGGGCAATTCCCAGGCATTCTCCCGTGGATTTCATCTCCGGGCCCAGGCTGATATCGGCTCCGCGGATCTTCTCAAAGGAGAATACCGGCATTTTGATGGCGATATAGTCCGCTTCCCTCTGAAGTCCGGGCTCATAGCCCAGATCTTTGATCTTATGGCCCAGGATCACCTTTGTGGCCAGCGGCACAATCGGTATCCCTGTCACCTTGCTGATATACGGCACCGTCCGTGAGGAACGGGGATTCACTTCGATCACGTAGACGTCTTCTTTATACACGATGAACTGGATATTGATCATTCCCAGCACATGCAGAGAACTGGCCAGACGTCTGGTGTATTCCACGATCAAGGCCTTGGCTTTTTCACTGATACTCTGGGCCGGATAGACGGAAATACTGTCGCCGGAATGAATACCCGCACGCTCAATGTGCTCCATGATTCCCGGAATCAGGATGTCCTCGCCGTCACAGACGGCGTCCACCTCAATTTCCTTGCCTTCCAGATACTTGTCCACAAGGATCGGATGATCCTGGGTATAGCGGTTGATGACCCCGATATATTTCTCAATATCCTCATCATTGATGGCAATCTGCATGCCTTGGCCGCCGAGCACGTAAGAGGGACGGACGAGTACCGGATAGCCCAGCTCATGGGCCGCCTGTTTTGCTTCCTCTGCGGTAAATACCGTATGGCCGGCAGCCCGCGGAATCCCGCACTTCTGAAGAATCTGATCAAACAGCTCACGGTCCTCTGCCGCGTCTACATTTTCAGCGGAGGTTCCCAGAATCTTCACGCCCATCCGGATCAGGGCTTCTGTCAGCTTGATGGCGGTCTGACCGCCGAATTGGACGACAGCGCCGTCTGGATGTTCGATGTTCACTACATTTTCCACATCCTCCGGCGTCAGCGGTTCAAAATACAGCTTATCCGCGATATCAAAGTCTGTGCTCACGGTTTCCGGATTGTTGTTGATGATGATGGTCTCATAGCCTTCCCTGGAAAATGCCCAGGTACAGTGTACTGAGCAGAAATCAAATTCAATGCCCTGCCCGATCCGTATGGGTCCGGAACCAAGTACCAGGACTTTTTTCCTTCCGGTGGTCACGGCGGCCTCATTCTCTCCGCCGTATACCGAATAGTAATAGGGCGTCGTCGCCGCGAACTCTGCCGCGCAGGTATCAACCATCTTGTAGGCAGCCGTGATCCCATATCCTTTTCTCAGCGCCTTGATGTCCTCCTCCGTCTTTCCGGCCAGCTTCCCAATCAGATAATCGGGGAATTCCATCCGCTTGGCTTCCCGCAGCAGGTCTTCCGTCAGGGCTTCGCTCTTCAGCGCTTGTTCCATCTCTACCAGTATCGCAATTTTATCAATGAACCAGTCATCTATCTGTGTGATATCATGAATCTTCTCATAGGAGATCCCGCGGCGGACAGCCTCGGCAATCCTCCAGATCCTCATATCGTCTACAACCGCCATTTCCTCCGTCAGCTGTTCTTCAGAAAGGCCTGTGAAATCATAGGACAACAGCGAATCCACATGCTGTTCCAGGGAACGGATCGCTTTCATGAGGGCGCCTTCAAAATTATTGCAGATGCTCATCACCTCTCCGGTGGCTTTCATCTGCGTGGTCAGCGTCCGCTTCGCGCTGATGAACTTGTCGAAGGGCAACCGCGGTATTTTCACCACGCAGTAGTCCAGCATGGGCTCAAAGCTGGCATAAGTCTTCTTCGTGATGGCGTTGGGAATCTCATCCAGAGTGTAGCCCAGGGCGATCTTGGCCGCCACCTTGGCGATGGGATAGCCTGTCGCTTTGGAAGCCAGCGCAGAGGACCGGCTTACGCGGGGATTTACCTCGATGACACAGTATTCAAAGCTCTTCGGATGGAGGGCGTACTGCACGTTGCAGCCGCCGGTGATTCCCAGCTCGCTGATGATATTCAAAGCAGAAGTACGCAGCATCTGGTATTCCTTGTCCCCCAGTGTCTGAGAGGGCGCCACTACAATTGAATCGCCGGTGTGCACGCCCACCGGGTCAATATTTTCCATATTACAGACGGTGATACAGTTGCCGGCGCCGTCGCGCATCACTTCATATTCAATCTCTTTCCAGCCGGCAATGCACCGCTCTACCAGGACCTCACCTACCCGTGACAGCCGCAGGCCGTTGGACAGGATCTCTGTCAGCTCTTCTTCATTATTGGCGATGCCTCCGCCGCTGCCGCCCAGCGTATAGGCCGGACGGAGCACGACCGGATAGCCGATCGTATTGGTAAATGCGATTCCGTCTTCCACGTTGGTGACTACCCTCGACGCCGCCACCGGCTCTCCGATCTTCTCCATCGTATCCTTGAATTCCTGGCGGTCCTCCGCTTTCCGGATGGTCTGGGAGGTCGTGCCGATCAGCCGCACATTGTGCTCTTTCAGAAATCCTCTCTCCTCCAGCTCCATGGCCAGATTCAGGCCTGCCTGCCCGCCCAGGGTGGGCAGAACGCTGTCGGGCTTTTCCTTGAGGATCAGCTGCTCTACCACTTCGACTGTCAGAGGCTCGATATATACCCGGTCTGCAATATCTTTATCGGTCATGATGGTGGCCGGGTTGGAATTCAGCAGGACAACCTCAAGGCCTTCCTCCTTCAGAGAACGGCAGGCCTGTGTCCCTGCATAGTCAAATTCTGCAGCCTGTCCGATGACGATCGGTCCAGAACCGATGACTAAAACTTTTTTAATATCCGGATTCTTAGGCATTATTTGTTCCCTCCCATCATCTCTATAAAACGGTCAAACAGATATGCGGAATCCTGCGGCCCCGGAGACGCCTCCGGATGATATTGCACAGTGAAAATATTCTTGCCCAGGTACCGCAGCCCTTCATTCGTCCCGTCATTGACATTGACGAAGGCAGGGACCGCCACAGACGGGTCCAGCGTATCAGTATCTACCATGTAACCATGGTTCTGGGAGGTGATGTAGACACGGCCGGTAGCAAGGTCCTTTACCGGGTGGTTGCCTCCCCGGTGCCCGTATTTCATCTTCTTCGTATCCGCCCCCGTGGCGAGGGCCATTAACTGATGCCCCAGGCAGATGGCAAATACCGGCACGTCAGCTTCATACAGTTTTCTGATTTCTTTTATAACCGTGGTACATTCTTTCGGATCTCCCGGTCCATTGGAAAGCATAATACCGTCCGGTTTTGCAGCGAGAATCTCCTCAGCCGTCGTCTGGGCAGGATAGATGGTTACCTGACAGCCTCTTTCGTTCAGGGACCGCGGGATATTGCTCTTTACACCGAAATCCATCAGCGCCACCCTGTATCCATTTCCCCTGAGAACTGAAGGTTCAGAGCAGGTCACCCGCTCCACCACGTTTCCTGTCTTATATGCTTTCAGCCTGGGAATCACCGCATCCAGATCAAAGTTCTCATCCGTGGTGATCATCCCGTTCATCGTACCCTTTTCTCTCAGTATCTTAGTCAGCGCCCGGGTATCGATTCCCGCAATCCCGGGAATATCAAACCGCTTCAGGAAATTCTGGATTGTATCCTGGCTGCGGAAATTGCTTGGCATCCTGGAAAGCTCTCTGACAATATAACCGTCAGGCCACGGGCGCAGAGACTCCTGGTCTTCGTAACAGATTCCATAATTTCCTATCAGGGGGTAAGTCATGCAGACAGCCTGTCCGGCGTAAGAGGGGTCAGTAAGCACTTCCAAATATCCAGTCATTGATGTGTTAAAGACAATTTCACTGATAATCTCTTTCCTGGAACCGATGCTGGCTCCTGTGAAAACATGTCCGTCTTCTAAAATCAGAAAAGCCTTCATATTCATTCTGTATCCTTTCTTTCTCTGCCGTCACCTGCAGTTTCACAGCCTTGTCACCGGCCTTCCGCTCATGCTTCGGGCCTGCGTACCTGAATATACGCTGGTATACCGCATGGCATGCCGCCTATGCGCAAAAAAAAAGAGAAACTATCCTCTTTGGTTTTTAAAAGTTTACCACAATCATCGGGCGTTTTCAACAGATTCAATTCCTAAATATTTTTAAGATTGCCTAAATTTATTTCAGATTTCAGAGCAAAAAAATAGTGCAGGAAGCGGGACTTGAACCCGCACGATATTGCTACCACAGGCACCTGAAGCCTGCGCGTCTGCCAATTCCGCCATTCCTGCATCTGATTTCTTCCAGCGACTTTCTGTCGCTCACAACGGATATATTACCAGCTTTAATCCCAGAAGTCAACTCTTTTTTTTATTTTTTTTAAATTTTTTCTCACAAAAACTTTCAGACAATTTTGCCAGGACTGCCGGACTCCGGCTGGCAGCGCCTGTAACACGCTGTCCGCCGGACTTATACCTGCCTGAACAGAATACACCCGAAGCGCCTAATTTTCAATAAACCGGCACAGTTTTTCCAGCAGCTCCTGATATCTTCTATCTGTCTTTACAAATTCCATCTCTTTGTCATTTTCAATGGCATTTTTCAGCATGAGCGCAATCTCTCTGATCCCGGCGCTTGAAAAAGTCATATGGGAATACAATTCTGAATTCTTAAACGCATCCATGTCTTTTATGCTGCATACGACGCCTTCCAGAATTCTCAGAATCTCTTCCTTATCTCTCAGATGTATAGCCAGATCCAGCCCCGGAAAGACCTCCATATATTTCCCCATCTCCAGGATCTCCGCCATTTTTTTCTGTTTGTCCACTATGGATCTTGCCTTGTCAATCTTTCCTTCTTCCATGGAAAGGCTCAGCAGGCCGTTCAGGGCCCCATTCAGATCATTAAAGCCTGTAAACAATATCCTCTCATACAGCTGATAGGCCTCCTGTACCTTTTTTTGCCTGTGATACAAAATGGCCTGCATCTGATTCTGGTAAAAACCCCTTTTAGGAATCCGCTCCAGATACTCCTGTGCTTCATGGCATTAACATGGAGAACGACCATGCTATACCGAGGTACTGCATACTTTCCGTTCTGCCGACGAATAACCGACGACCAACTAGGTGTGGGTGACAATGCTTTAATCCACGTCCTCAACACAGAGGACGACGTGTCGCCGCCTGTAGCGTCCTTTTTGTCCGCCAGGTCCTTTAATCCACGTCCTCAACACAGAGGACGACGATACCGCACCTTCCACCTCTGCCGACGCAAAAGCGCTTTAATCCACGTCCTCAACACAGAGGACGACTAAAATTACTACCGTTTTCTGTGAAAAAAATTGGTGCTTTAATCCACGTCCTCAACACAGAGGACGACCTATAAGGCGGTGATGGGATGCCAAACAGGATCATGCTTTAATCCACGTCCTCAACACAGAGGACGACTTTTCTCTGTCTGTCATGCCTCTACCTCCAATTAGCGCTTTAATCCACGTCCTCAACACAGAGGACGACACCCCGGTTGTTTCTTCTCTTCTTTTACAGGGATGCTTTAATCCACGTCCTCAACACAGAGGACGACGTTCTCTTGTCTTTTGAATAAAAGTTCCTTTATTGCTTTAATCCACGTCCTCAACACAGAGGACGACATTGGTTCACATCGCCCCGCTTCACCCGTTCGTGCTTTAATCCACGTCCTCAACACAGAGGACGACCCATGATAACATTAATCGGTCAATAAAATTATTCTGCTTTAATCCACGTCCTCAACACAGAGGACGACTTCTGGAGTTGAGATTCCGAAGCCACCTAAAGCGCTTTAATCCACGTCCTCAACACAGAGGACGACCTTCCAGCAGCAGTTCCCTGACGACAGCGGAAATGCTTTAATCCACGTCCTCAACACAGAGGACGACGGTTTCTAATTAAGGGCATGTGCCTGAAGGAGGTGCTTTAATCCACGTCCTCAACACAGAGGACGACTTAATTCCACAATTCTCACCTGGTCTCCCGCTTTGCTTTAATCCACGTCCTCAACACAGAGGACGACCATGATGAACCGTGCCCTCAATGAGATCAATTACGCTTTAATCCACGTCCTCAACACAGAGGACGACCAGCATAAGATGCCGTTTCATGAGTGGAAAAATGCTTTAATCCACGTCCTCAACACAGAGGACGACAAGAATTTCCGGGTATCGCACCATTTTTATATTTGCTTTAATCCACGTCCTCAACACAGAGGACGACTAAAGACTCCGACAAATTAATTTGCTCTGCATACGCTTTAATCCACGTCCTCAACACAGAGGACGACGGCTTCTGAGAGAAACATGAATGCAGATGAAACTGCTTTAATCCACGTCCTCAACACAGAGGACGACTATTTCATAGGGTTTGTTATCTCGATAATTAATCGCTTTAATCCACGTCCTCAACACAGAGGACGACGGGCTGCCATACGAACAATCCGTGCCAACGGAAATGCTTTAATCCACGTCCTCAACACAGAGGACGACGACATCGAATCGCTGGGGTGCATTTTATAATGATGCTTTAATCCACGTCCTCAACACAGAGGACGACGAAGAAGAAATTTCCGAAACCGAAAATGAGATCAAAGCTTTAATCCACGTCCTCAACACAGAGGACGACTTGAAACTACAAAATAGGAGGGAGCATCATGCTTGCTTTAATCCACGTCCTCAACACAGAGGACGACATTACCCTCACAATACTTTACAAGAATTTTGATGCTTTAATCCACGTCCTCAACACAGAGGACGACGTTATCCATCGGATCACTGAACATTTCAACTGTTTCGCTTTAATCCACGTCCTCAACACAGAGGACGACGATGTTTGCAAGGAAGGCATGTCCTTCTGGGGTCGCTTTAATCCACGTCCTCAACACAGAGGACGACGAACGAATGTTCTTCACTAAATATAGAATATAACGCTTTAATCCACGTCCTCAACACAGAGGACGACCTAATTGAGCAAGAGCTTCAATAAGACGCTTTTTGCTTTAATCCACGTCCTCAACACAGAGGACGACAGTGCGGAGAATTGCCAGGGCCAGGGAGGAAGAGCTTTAATCCACGTCCTCAACACAGAGGACGACTATCAATCCGGATTCAGATGCCTGGTTGATGTGGTGCTTTAATCCACGTCCTCAACACAGAGGACGACACGATGGTCGCCACATATCGGCGGAACAGAGGAAGGCTTTAATCCACGTCCTCAACACAGAGGACGACTTTCCGGCATCTACCATTGATTTATTAATGCGGATGCTTTAATCCACGTCCTCAACACAGAGGACGACTCCCGTTTTCCGGCAGGGCTGGGATCATCACATGTGCTTTAATCCACGTCCTCAACACAGAGGACGACTCAAAAGGATGCGGTTAAAAAATTAATAGGTCTTGCTTTAATCCACGTCCTCAACACAGAGGACGACTGTACATATATGTTATTATATAATTGTCAAGAGGGGCTTTAATCCACGTCCTCAACACAGAGGACGACACCAGACGCGTATTTACTCTCATTATCTGTATCGCTTTAATCCACGTCCTCAACACAGAGGACGACGAAATGGATTTGCTGGGACAAAAAAGACAAGGATGCTTTAATCCACGTCCTCAACACAGAGGACGACGAAAAGGTGGAGGCGCTGAATTATGTTAGAGAAGCTTTAATCCACGTCCTCAACACAGAGGACGACCATACTGGACACCCTCATTAATCAGGCGAGGGAAGGCTTTAATCCACGTCCTCAACACAGAGGACGACTGAAGCAATTGGCCTGGCAAAGGATAAGGCGATCCTGCTTTAATCCACGTCCTCAACACAGAGGACGACTGCTTCTGGCGGCCTGTTAGGAATGGTAATCACTGGCTTTAATCCACGTCCTCAACACAGAGGACGACACAGCAACAGAAGCACAGGCTTTAAGCAATGCCGCTTTAATCCACGTCCTCAACACAGAGGACGACATCTCCACCCACATCTGTTTTTTCGGTAGATGGCGGCTTTAATCCACGTCCTCAACACAGAGGACGACCAGTAATCGTGCGGGTTTTGTAATAAGCTCTCCGGCTTTAATCCACGTCCTCAACACAGAGGACGACACAGACAAGGCAAATACCCACTTTGAGGGGATTATGCTTTAATCCACGTCCTCAACACAGAGGACGACTCTAACGCAACAAGTAATTATACTGGAACTGTGTTGCTTTAATCCACGTCCTCAACACAGAGGACGACGACGCTCTAGGCGGAAGTTCTACAGCGTGCTCAATGCTTTAATCCACGTCCTCAACACAGAGGACGACAATGCTTCAGCCGATGCAATCACAACGGCGGAAAGCTTTAATCCACGTCCTCAACACAGAGGACGACCATAATTACAAGATGTATGTTATAATTAATTAAAAGCTTTAATCCACGTCCTCAACACAGAGGACGACGGCAAATATAGCTAATTTTCAATCAATTGCAGAAATTTATTTGTGCATATATATCAATCCAAAATACACTCAATAAATTATCATAAACTTCAACACTCTATTAAATCCATATTTCTTATAAATTTCTGGTGCGAATCTTCCAGTGTTTTTCTGGGCACTTGGTATTCGCACTAAAAAATCAGCGGATCTTTGACATCAAATCCAGGTTTTGCACCGATATGTTCTACTTTATTTTTATATTTATCGCCAATATAATAGAACCGCAGGCTATCTACATCTTTGTCTATGATATTCTCTAAAATAGCCTTTACCTCTCTGCACTTAGCCGCATCCATCTGGCATTCAAATACAGAATTCTGTACTCTCTGCCCATAATTTACGCATTGCTTTGCAACCTTGCGCAGACGACGGCGGCCAGCCTCCGTCTGCGTGTTTACATCATAAGTAATCAAAATGAGCATAGTCACCTACTTCCAGAAAAACGGCGGATATTCATCTAAATCTCCCCGCAGATACCTCGCCAGCAGCATCGCTTGGACATGGGGTACGATTCCCCACTCGATTTTTTCATCTAAAAACGGGTGTTTGATTATTTCTTGCTTCTTAGCCTGCCAGGCTGACAGAAAAGTTTTCCGGCCAGATTCTGTCAACACGACGGCTCCACTCTCCCTGCTGATAAAATCATCCGCCTTGATCATTCGTTTATTAATCATTGTCAAAACAAAACGGTCCGCCATCACGCTGCGTAATTCTTCCATTAAATCAAGTGCAAGGGACATTCTGCCCGGCCGGTCCGTATGATAAAATCCAACATATGGGTCTAGTCCAACTCCTTCCAGAGCGGATCCGCACATACCTGCCAAAAGTGTATAGGCAAAGGACAACATAGCATTAACCTTATCTAATGGTGGTCTTTTATTTCTTCCCCTAAAGAAGAAATCCTTTTTTTGCTGCAATATGAGATCATCCCATACGGAAAAATACACAGACGCCGCTTCTCCTTCCAATCCCAGAAGAGTGGATGCATTGTCACATTTTCTGATATCTAAAAGACTTTTCACCAAAATTGCGGATTTTGCCTTTAATTTTTCAGAATCAAGACGCATCGGATAATCCCTGGCGGCACGCTCTAATACCCACCTTGCATTAAATACCTTGCCAGTCATAAAATTTCTTGCAATAATGATGCTCTCACCTTTATCCTCACTCATACGGTATTGTTGTTTCCTAAGAGTGACATTCCCCCTCACTTCACCTGATACTCTCGCTAAAAATCGGCCGTTAGCTGACAGGAAGGATAAATCGATGTTTCTCTGGGCACAGGCGCCCATCAATGCCGGACTTGCGCCGGTATACCCAAAAGTAACGATTCCCTCTAAATTGTGCAGTGGGATTCTGCCTATCTCTTTCTGATCTTCAAGAATAACAACATTTTCACCGTCCAGAGAAAGGTATCGATTGTTCGAAGTGATATACAGCGTATTCAGTAATCTTTTCACAGATACTCCTCCTCTAAAATCTGTTCATTTATGTAATCGGAGACCGACCTGTTTTTGTTCAATACCGGTAGACAGATATCCTTTAAAGAACAGGCATTGCAGCTTTTCGTCCGTTTGACCTTCGGAGTGTGTCTGCGCTCGTAATACTGATGCATTTCTTCGAACATATCCTTAACCCTTTGGCGCAATTCATCTGTGAATTCGACCTTTTGGCGATGCCGCGTTTCTCCGTAATAAAGATAACCAAAAGAGATTTCACAGCATAGCATTTCCTCCAGACACATGGCCTGAGCAGTAACCTGCAGCATATCCACATCATTTATTTTGGGCTGTCCACACTTATATTCCACAGGAATGACGTAATATTTCCCTTCACGCCCGGCCAGGTTGATCCCGTCCTGGCATTTATGGAATTCCACAACATCACACTCACCGCTGATTCCTAATTCTCTGGAATGAATGGGCATTGCCCTTACAATGATTAAATCACCACGCTTTTCTTTTAAATCCGCGTCATGGGCATGTTCGTGAAGAAGCCTGCCTTCTATGGTTCTCACATTTTCCTGCCACTGAAGCTCTATATACGCCAATGCCCATTGGCGGCGACAGAATGCAAAATGCTGGATGCCCGAAAGCTGCAGAAAATCTTCTTCCTCATACAAACTCTAATACCTCCGGCTCCATACAGCCTTCCACGCTCCACTGGATATCATAGTCCTCAAATTTTTTTGGATGCGGTTCCTTCTCAATGAATTTAAATCCTCTCTGGATTTTTCCGGAAGATACCTGCGGCACTTTTTCTTCATGCTGCCACCAATATAATCTGCAGACCTCTATACTTCCCTCCGGTCTGGCAGATGACGCATCATTTTCAAAAAGCGTCATTAACGCTTCCTTTAAAACATCAGCGTCCTCCTGGGAAAAACCTGTCTTCTCCGCCAATTGTACATTTACACTTCCCTTTACCATATATACTCCAAAGCCTATCCTGTGCTTTGTTCCCATCGTATCGGAAGCCTTGCTTTCCTTATTTGCTTCGCTGTTTACACTTTTGGTTATCTGCATACTGATAACATCAACAGGAGACAAGCTTACCGCCTGATGAACCGACACCGGTCCCCTCACCCCAAAGGACACCTCTTCTCCCTTAAAAGCAAATACCTGCCCGAAGCTGCGCACATCAATCCACTCTCTGCAGGCAATACTTATACATTTATCTCTGTTTGCCCTTTTTCCTTGACCAATTTCTGCCTTTAATTCTTCAGAGCTATCTGCACGGTCCTTTAAGCTTGTAAGACCGTCGTCCGAACGGTCGTCAGACTGTACAAACACCTTCTCACCCAAATCCTGAAAACGGTTTCGGATTTTTCTTTTTATGCATACATCCGAAATTTCCCCATACCCATCCAGATTGACTCTGGGACGGTTACCGTTTAAGGGATCGCCATTGGGGTTAGCGTTTTCCACGCTCAGAAACAGCGTAAAATCAATTTTTCCTTTCAAATCACTCATTATTAGTCCTCCTCTGATTTCGTATTTTTATACTCCTTTAATTCATGTGACTGACTATGAAATCCCAATAAATATAAAGGATCCAGCCGGCTGTTGTCACTAAAGCTCTTCACATCAAATAATTGACATATTTCATCCATTAACCGCTGATAATGAAGTCTCTCCGATCTTTTCAGTTTATTATAATAGGGCGGGAGGTTCTCCTCAATCACCTTCCAAGTTTCATAAGGCCGCTGTGAAAATGCAGTCATATAGCGCCTTGCATTTGTCGTACGCGAATCGTCTTTTTCAGGGTCAAAGGTCCGGTACTCAACCCTGTCCGCTACTGCCAGCAGCCTTCCATACAGATAGTTTCTGTCTCTACAATCCTTATCTAGTGCCACAGTCCATACCTCCTCGTGATTTTTCTCATGTCTGTGTTTTTTTATTAAAGAGCATGCCAATGTCAAAACTCTCTCCCAATTATAGCTCTCTTTATAGGAAACTGGCGAAGACGCCTTAGATACTGCCAGGTTCATTAAATAGGGAGGCACATTACTGCGGTCCCAAATACAGGGCAGAAGCTGTTTACTGATATTCGCATACATCCGTTTACTGCTTCTATCCAGAATTGTGAGCATCCCATTACTTTCTGTGCCATAGAGGATATCTGCAATATCCCGTATACCCACCATCCCCCAAAAATCAGGCCCGGCCTTTTTATATCTTTTGTGATGCACCCATTGACATTCTGTGTGCCAGAATTTTATGTTCTCTAAATATCTTGTTGATTCCAGGGCTTTGTACTCCACCAGGGCAAGGCGGCCCGTTGTGGCAGCGTCGAATGCCATCAGGATCATCCTCGACATCCCTTCCAGCTTTCTTCCGTAACCATCCAGCGCCTGATAAAATTTTTGTGCTGCGCGAGCATTCGTTACTGCCTCGTCATCTTCTTCCTCAAACCCGTCATAATCACTGCAGATTTCATCGGTATCCTTGTCCCATTGGGGCATAGGCAAAAGGTTCGTCTCCCAGGTCACAATGGTCAGCGTATCATGGCTGTACCCCTGCTTTCTGATAATCCATTTCAACGCATTGTGTACCTTCTGCGAGGTCTCATTACCTATCGCAAAGGCCTGCTCTTTTGTTGAAAAATGTCCCCGATACGTAAAGTTTTCAGAATCATTGCAGGAAATAAGCTTTGCCCCATCCCCTTCATTCCTGATCTTTTTAGAATGGAGATAGGAAATCTGCTCCTCATGGCCCGAAAGATAGCAGATCCCTTTACTGTCTGCCAGAGATCTATAGTATTCTATAAAACTATTTTGAAGAGTCTGGTCCACCCAGCACTCACTTCTGTATTGACCTGCGGCAACAGACGTCACATCCGAAAAGGTTTCCATAATACGAAAGCGTACAAAAGCTTTACTCTGTGGAATATTTTGTATCTTCTCATTCTTTGACAATTTACCGTTCTCATCTAATTTTAAAACATGAGCGGCCGCGAGATCCCGGATCAGGCATCCCTTTTCCAGATATAGATATAAAGCATCTACTTTTTTATGAGTATACAAGGAGGTATGCCACTTTTCCAATGCCTGAATATACAACTCATAATATGCGGCATCTCCTGTGCTGTCCTCATCGGAATATTTCACATAATCTCCTGCCACATACTTTAAATTGTCACAAAAGGGATGCGGCTCTTTGCTGGCGGTCCGGCTGCCTGATTTCTCCGTCACGGGAATGATCGTCAGCTTATCACCGTTGTCCACCGGCTCCGCTTGAAGGAAATTTCCATGTTCGTCTATGGTGACTGTGATCTGAGCTGTAACAGTGGTATGAAAAGGCGGAAGCAATACGTATGGTATCATTTCCACACCTTTTTTTGTATTGACAGGTTTATATTCCATAACGCCTGCATGATGTTTGTTTTTTTCATATAATTCACAGAGTTCATCCGCCCAGCTCAATAGATCGCCTCCTCTTCCGTAAATTCCTCAAGGCCGCAAAAATTATCTGTCCCGAATTCTTTTATGCTCATATCCCTAATATAACGTTTATCAGCACAGGCTTCCGGTCTTACGAATTCAATGATTCCGCCCGGTTTCATCACAGGACGCCAAAACCGGACAGTCAATTTCCCCTGATCCTCAGGTAATATGGCTTCATCCGCATAGGTTGTTCCATGGTACATAAATCCATAAGCCACTTCCCCCTCCATACCGTCATAAGCGCTTCCGCCCTCGCCAAAGCTGCATGACCGTACAAATCCCTGGCATTCCCTGGTGCCCAGAAATATATCACGCCGCCCGCCCCGGTCTGCCATGCGCTTGGCAATGTTGTGATGCTTATGCTCATTCCTGTCCCCGGCTAACTCCGGACGGTTCTCATTCCATTCAAAATGTGCCCTGACTTGGTAACACACATCCTTCAGGTATGTATAATAGGACAGATCGTTGCCGGATTTATTGTAGGTCAAAGGACGTATTCCTTTCGTCTCCGTCTGTATCTGGTTCATAACACGGACAGCATCCACAACCCAAATGAGGGTAGGCTTCCAGTAGATACTGTGTACGATTCCTTTAACTGCCTCATAGGTAGGAATATGGTAGCTGGTTTTTTCACCGCCCACCCGCATAACAGGGTCTGAAAACAACGCATAATCGCCATAAACCTCAAATTCAATTGTATTTCTGTACCTTTCCACTTTCATCACCCCTTTATATGTACATTAAGAAAATAAATCATTCATTTTAGGAATATCCGACACCCCTGTTTTTTTACTGTAATAGTTTTCAGATAAAACAAGAACATTTCCCTGACAGACAGATGTAACTGCCCTTCCCAGCTTCTCTTTCCTATATTCCGAGATGCCGACGGTGTAAACCTGAAGCTTCCTCAATATTTCCTTCTGCTCCTTTAATCCTAAATAAGGGTTGTCCAATTCATTTAACAGTTTCTTAGTTTCCTCATCATACTCCACCACCACCTTAACGCCCTCATCGTCCGGAATTACCCGAAATAGTTCGCCAGCAGTTTTGAATGCCTGATTCAAAACATTTTTTGCGCGATGGCCATGCACATTTGTATACTGTGACTTTCCCAATTTGTTATCTGACAGCAAATCCACCAGATTACAAGGCGTGTTGCGATAACTGGCAGGATAATTGGTTTTTATGTTGACCATTTTTAAATAGAACTGTCTATAATAGAATGCAACCGCCTTCTGAGAATCCAGCTTCCCGTCCAATGATTCCGGGCATGTACGATATTGATGAAGAACCGTTTCCATCGCTTCCTGTGCAGCTTTGATATCCGGCAGGCCGGAAAGATGTTCTGCCTCCGGAGACATTCTCACAATATAAACCGGGCCGGCATCTGGATTTTTTTTGTTCCTGTTACATCTTCCCGCCGCCTGAATGATGTTGTCCAGCCCGGCCATGGAGCGGATTACACAGCGAAAGGAAAAGTCAACCCCAGCTTCCACAAGCTGGGTGCTCACGCAGATAACACGTTTCGTCCTGTCAAGGCTTTGCTTGATTTCATCTAACTGTTCCTGCCGATTTTTCGGGCACATATTAGTGCTCAAATGATATAAAATGCACGTGTCATTATAACATCCTTCTAAAAGCTCATACAATGCCTTAGCGCAAGCTTTCGTGTTCACAATCACTAAAATGCTTTCCTCATCCGGGAATATTTCATCTATAAAATTTTTCAAATCATTAACGCTCATTCCACCGCTGACCAGGTCTGTCATATCTTGGATTTTAGTTCTTTTAAACTCTTCGCTATATCTATCAACGTTTCTCACCATATGATTCGCATCAAACATACAGTTTTTCGGCAGCTTCGCAAGTGTAGGCTGTGTTGCTGAGCACAGAACAACCGTTGTATTGCAGAACGCTGATAAAAAATTCACTGCCAGATTAAAAAGCTCCGTGCAATTGATGGGAAACGCCTGTACCTCGTCAAATATAATAATGCTGTTGCATAAACTGTGCATCCGCCGGATATCGCGCTTCCGGCCGGAAAACAACGTATTCAAAACCTGAACTGCAGTCGTGACTATGATGGGACAATCCCATGTCTCGGTGAGCCTTCGATACTTCTCCTCCTCATCCGCACTTTCTTTTACAATATTACAATGATGTTCCAGGACAAATTCATTATTTCCTACGGCATTGCGAATTTCCTCAGCGTTTTGTTCCAGTATGGAGTTGAATGGAGCAACATACATAATATGCTGTTTTTCATATTTTTTGGCATGATGAAGAGCAAACCGAAGGCCGCTGAAGGTTTTTCCTGCTCCGGTGGGTACGGTTAAACAGTACAGTTTGTCTGGCTGTTCTGCTGCCTTCAGACAGATGTCTGATATTTCCTGACGGATAACATTCAATGGACTCTTTTTCTTTTCATCCCTAGCTGTGAGGGTGCTCAAATAATCTTCGAAATAGGCTATACTCTGCTCCCATATATGTTGTGTTTCTTCCTTTGACAAACGCCGGGGCAATCCTTTCTGCTCAAAAAAGCTTGCTGTATCGCTCCAGTCACTGTCAATTAACAGGGAAATCAAAAGACGTTCATACATCCCCAGATAGAAATTACCGCTTCCATAAACTGACGGCTTATCTCTATTGATCATTTCAGCAATACTGTCCATTATTTTTAACGAATCTGCTTTTGCCCTGTCTATATGTTCTTGAATGACATCTATATCTGTATACTGAAAAAAACGTTCTGTTATGGTGTCGTAATCTATTTTCTTTTCATTCCGTTCTTCTTCCAGAGACCTGCCACTTTCCATATTTATACAGTCTGCTAAACCGTGATGTGAGTAGATCGCTGTGCTGATTATTTTGGATGCAAGCATTCCGGGGGCCAGGCTCGTAATCAGTCGGCCGCCTGCTGTGGAATGATCGACATTGCGTTTCACTTCCTCCCCGGCCTTTTCTAATACTTCTTCCATATATGCCTGGAATTCAGGGCCATATTTCCCGCAGTCATGGAATGTTGCGGCCAGCCACGCAACACTGGTTAGAATCTCCAACGGACAATTATTCAATATTAAATGTCTAACATTCGTATGATGATTAAGAAGTGGCTGTATCTGATGAGTTTCCGGGATTACATGGGCTAAATAAGGGTCTTTCTTTTTATTTTCCTCATCATTCTTTCTTATATGACACACCCCCGCACTTTGCACTATTTTTGGCTATTTTTTAGTTATTTTTTATCCATATTATACATATTTTAACATATTAGCCGGGCAATCGCAACAACTATCAGAAGGGCAGCATCTCATAATTGTATCAGCCGTCGGTACTCGGTGTCTTTAGCCGAAACGCTTAATTTTCGATAAAGCGGCACAATTTTTCCAACAGTTCCTGATATTTTCTGTCTGCTTTTACAAATTCCACCTTTTTATCATTTTCAAGAGCATTTTTCAGCATGAGCGCAATCTCTTTGGTCCCGGCGTTTGAAAAGGACATATGGGAATACAGCTCTGAATTCTTAAACGCATCCATGTCATCTATGCTGTATATGACGCTTTCCAGAATTTTCAGGATCTCTTCCTTGTCTCTCAGATGGATGGCCAGATCCAGACCCGGAGAGGCCTCCATATATTTCCCCATCTCCAGGATCTCCGCCATTCTCTTTTGTTTGTCCACAATCGACTTTGCCCTGTCAATCTTCCCTTCTTCTATGGAAAGGCTCAGCAGCCCGTTTAAAGCCCCGTTCAGATCATTAAAGCCTGTAAACAGAATCCTCTCATACAGCCGATAAGCCTCCTCAACCTTTTTTTGCCTGTGATACAGAATGGCCTGCATCTGATTCTGATTAAAGCCTCTTTTCGGAATTCGGTCCAGATACTCCTGGGCCTTCTCATAGTCTTCTTCCGCCACTGCCATGTGAAACAGCGCTACAGCCGCTGACTGGGCGACGTCACCGTCGGCGCTCTGAAGGGAGCGGACATACAGGCCATAGATTTTTCCCCTGTATTCTTCTGCTTCCGTGTTCCCGTATATATAGCGGTATCCGTCCAGCATCTGTGCAATCTGAAACGCCAGACGGTCACAATTTGGATACTCCTGCATCTTTTTTTCCGCCCAGGAGAACACGGTTCCATAGTCTTCTCCACTCTTGATCCTGTTGCTGACTGTCCGGATGATTTCATTCATTTCCTCCTCCGTCAGTTCTTCCCTGAAAGAAAGCAGCATATCCGTGCTGATCCCCAGCAGCCGGGCGATGGGAGCCAGAAGTGAAATATCCGGCAGGGAATTTCCGTTTTCCCATTTATTAACCGCAGGAGCCGTCACGCCCAGATAACCGGCCACTTCTTCCTGTGTCAGTTGTTTTTCCTTCCTGTATTTCCTGATTACAGTGCCTATGTTCATATCTGAATCCTCCGTTTTCATTCATTTACTGTAAATCCAGCATAGCAAACCCAGTTTCATTCTTCAATTGAAACGCTGTTAACTATTTCTCAAATTTATTAACCGCCGTTCAAGATCCTCTGACGCACATTTTCCCGCAGAACGGAATATTATATCTTTTTAAGCATATATTAGACCAAATTCAACTCAGGCAGTTGCATATGGATATTAAATCACACATACGCAAGATAATTCCCATCGCCCTTTTGTTCGTAGCGGCTTTCTTTTCCGGTCATTTCCTGGCGAAGGGCACTGCAAAGGAAACCTCCGCCCAGCTGGACTCCGCTAACGATAGCTGGGGCCTGAGCTTCCCGGAAAAGGGCAAAACCCCAGTGGGCAATGCTACCATAGATGAACTCAAACAATACAATGCATATTTTGCAGAAAATACAGAGGAAAAAATCATCTATCTGACCTTCGACTGCGGCTATGAGAACGGAAATACAGCGCCTATTCTGGATGCTCTCAAAAAGCATAACGTTCCGGCCACCTTCTTTGTAGTGGGAAATTTCGTCTCCGATGAACCGGACCTGATTAAACGGATGGTGGCAGAAGGCCACATCGTAGGCAACCACACATTTTCCCATCCTGATATGGCGAAAATCTCCACCCGTGAAGCCTTTACCCAGGAGCTGTCCAAGGTAGAGGCTCTCTATGAGGATATCACGGGACAGCCGATGAAAAAATATTACCGGCCGCCTCAGGGAAAATACAGCACCTCCAACCTGGAAATGGCGAAGGATATGGGCTACAACACCTTCTTCTGGAGCCTCGCCTATGTGGACTGGTATCAGGACAATCAGCCCAGTAAGGAAGAAGCCTTTGATAAACTGCTGAACAGAATCCATCCCGGCGCCATTGTCCTGCTTCACAGCACCTCCAGCACCAACGCCCAGATACTGGATGAACTGCTTACCAAATGGGAAGAAATGGGATACCAGTTCCGTTCTCTGGACCAACTGGCAGGAGCATCATGACAGGTATTTCCCTGTAGACATAACCATAGAGAATAGAAGCAAAAAGCCCGGAAGTACAGTTTCCCTCTACTTCCGGGCATAAGAAAAGCAGATAGCGGGAATCGAACCCGTCTCTCCAGCTTGGGAAGCTAGCGTTCTACCGATGAACTATATCTGCATGCTACTTATTATAATCTAATTGTCGCAAAAAATCAAGTCTCAAATTCTTTCTTCTTCAATTCCGGCAAAACCGTAGCGCACATCGTCGCAAAACAGGCGATGCCCCCGATAAAATTGGACACCGGTTCCGCCATAAAAACCCCCTTCACTCCCAGCCCTCCTACATAAGGCAGCGCCAAGGTAAGCGGTACCACAATGAAAACCTTCCGGAACAGTGAAAAAAAGACCGCCTGCTTTGCTTTTCCCAGCGCTTTAAATACACTCTGCCCCGCAAATTGCAGCCCCATCATGAAAAAGCCAAAAAAATACAGGTTCATAGAAGGCACAGCGGCTTCTTCAAGTGCTGCGTCCTGGTTAAAGATAGAGATGAACAGCCGCGGGTACAAAAACAACAGCAGCCAAAGAACGAACAGATACCCGATGCCCACCACGGTCATAAACCAAATTGCCTTTCTCACGCGCCCGAATTGCTTGTCTCCGTAATTATAGCTCATGACGGGCGACGCCCCCTCACCGATGGCCTGCGCGGGAGTCTGGGCGATCTCCCGGATAGAATTCAGAACTGTCATCACTCCAATATAGAGATCTCCTCCGAAGGTCTGAAGCATAGAATTACAGACCGCCTGCACGACAGAATTCGTACAGGACATAACAAATCCCGCTGTGCCCAAACTCAGGATTCTCCTGACCCGGCCGGCATCCAGCTTCATGGCAGACCTGTGCAGCTTCAGCTCGGCCGGCCCGGCAGTAAGAAAACGGATCACCCACAGTGCCGATAAAACCTGTGAAATCACCGTGGCGGCAGCGGCGCCCCTGACTCCCCAGTGAAAGACAAATATAAAGAGCGGGTCTAAAGCCAGATTGACGCCAGCTCCCAGGAATACGGTCAGCATACCGATGCGCGCGAAACCCTGGCTGTTGATAAACGGATTCATCCCCAGAGCAATCATCACGAACACACTTCCCGTCAGATAGATCATGATATAATCCCGCGCATAAGGGTAGATAGCATCACTGGCCCCGAACAAATACAGAACCGGCTTGTGAAACACCAGACCGGCAGCCGTCAGCGCAACACCGATTATCAAAAGCAGACGAAAGGAATTGCACATGATTCTCTCCGCCTCCTCCCGGTTCCCCCTGCCCCTCTCCATGGAGCAAAGCGGGGCCCCACCGCTGCCGACCAAATTAGAAAATGCCGTCACGAACATCAGTACCGGAAAACAAAGGCCCAGCCCGCTCAGCGCCTGGGTCCCGTTCCCTTCCATCCTTCCGATATACATTCTGTCCACAATATTATAGAGCAGATTCAGAAGCTGCGCTGCCATCATGGGCAGCACAACCTGTAAAATATTCCGGTACACGCTTCCCCCGGAAAAATCAGTCTGGCGAGCTTTCATATCCTGTCCCCCCCTGCTCTGATTATAGCTCTTTCAGAAAACTGCACCTTTTCTCTAATCTATTCACTCTCTGTATATTCTGTTACTTCCACCCATTTTGCCTTTCCATTGGAATGCTTTCCATTCGTCACCGCTTCATTTAACGCTTCAACACTGTTAAAAGTAATCGATGCCTTGCTGCCGGGTTCTCCATTATAGTTGGTTGCCTGATACCATTTACTGTCCATGGGATTATACACCATCTGAACATTCCAGCTGCCATTGGTGCAGTCGTCATAATCTTTTGTCGCATAAAGCCAGACCTGGCCTGTCAGATCAGCGGCACTTTCATCCTTACGGTAAAACGGCTGTACAGAATAACTTTCACCATTCACAGTCAGCGTCGGCCACTTCCCGCCGTTATTGTTATAAAAAGCAGTTCTGATACTGTTATTATCATTTCTTCCGCCGGTGTAACCCCGGATATAATCCGTAAAATCTTTTAGAAGGCCTTTACTGATTACGTTCGTATCAGGCATTCCTCCGCCTCCGTTCGTTCCATCGTCATGGATGCTGCAGGTCACTTCTACTGTGTCAAAACCATCGTCGCCTGCCGTCAACTGAACCGAATACGTTCCCCCGGAAGGACAGTGGGCGCCGGAAGCATCTGCGAGTGCCTGAAGCTCCGCCTCCGTCATACTCTTTCCCTCCGCCATACTCTCTGTCAGCTCGGCCGCAAGCTCAGTCTTCAGCGTAGCTTCATTCGAGCGGCACACGGCTTCCTTTGACCTGTCAATATACCGCATGAGGGCAGGAACCAATACTGCCGCCAGAATCAAAATAATCGTAATGATCACGATCAATTCAACCAGCGTAAATCCACCTTTTCTCTTCCGACGCATATTGCTCCCTCCTCTATACCTCCACTGCGGCTCCACAGGATAATGTGACAGCTTGCGCTGTTCAATAAGGTATTTTCAATATCACTATGTTACACCGTTTTTTGTAAGAAATCAAGGAAGTTTGTCAGGCAAGATGTGATAAAGCAAAATAGCAGCGGGAGGTATCTTTCCGATCCTCCCGCTGCATCCTCTCATCATGCCCCAACCGCATTGCCTGTATATAGCTGGTAATAACGTCCTTTCTCTGCCATCAGCTGGTCATGCGTCCCTCTCTCAATAATCCTTCCCTGTTCAAGCACCATAATGCAGTCTGCGTTCCGGACAGTGGACAGCCTGTGAGCGATGACGAACGTGGTCCTTCCCTTCATCAGCTTATCCATGCCATCCTGCACAATCCGCTCTGTCCTCGTATCAATTGAACTGGTCGCTTCGTCCAGGATCAGGACCGGAGGATCTGCCACTGCCGCACGGGCGATGGAGAGAAGCTGCCGCTGTCCCTGGCTCAGGCTGCTGCCATTGCCGGCCAGAACAGTCTCATAGCCATCAGGAAGCCTGCGGATAAAGCTGTCAGCATTGGCCAGCCTGGCTGCTGCCTCTATCTCTTCATCCGTCGCATCCAGCTTGCCGAACCGGATGTTCTCACGGACCGTTCCTGTAAACAGACAGGTATCCTGAAGCACCATTCCCAGGGATCTCCTCAGGTCATCCTTTTTAATCTTATTAATGTTAATTCCGTCATATCTGATCTTCCCGTCCTGAATATCATAGAACCGGTTAATCAGATTAGTGATCGTCGTCTTGCCTGCACCAGTAGATCCAACGAAAGCAATCTTCTGGCCTGGCTCCGCATACAGCTTCACATCATGCAGCACGATCTTTTCAGGCACATAGCCAAAATCTACGCCATCGAGCACCACATCACCCTGCAGCTCCACATAGTCTACAGACTGGTCTGCCTGATGCACATGCTTCCAGGCCCACATTCCGGTCCTCTGGCCGCTTTCCCGGAGCGCGTCTCCTTCTTTTGTCACATTCACCAGTGTTACATAACCATCGTCAGTTTCCACCTGTTCATCGAGAAGGCCAAAGATACGTTCCGCTCCGGCCATAGCCATGATAACCGCATTGAGCTGCTGGCTCACCTGGTTGATCGGCATGTTGAAGCTCTTGTTAAAAGCCAGGAAGCTGGCCAGGCCGCCCAGCGTCAGCCCGCTGATCTTATTAATCGCCAGGACGCCGCCCACAATCGCACAGATCACATAGCTGATATTTCCCAGCTGTGCAGTCACCGGCATCAGGATATTGGCAAACTTATTGGCGTTATCGGCACTCTCGAACAGCTGGTCATTCAGCTTCTGAAAATCCTTCTTACTCTCTTCTTCATGGCAGAATACTTTCACGACTTTCTCTCCCGCCATGATCTCTTCAATATATCCGTTCAGGCGCCCCAGATCCTTCTGCTGGGCGATGAAATACCTGCCGCTCAGCCCCGCCAGCTTCCTGGTGGCCAGCAGCATAACGCCTACCATCGCCAGAGTGACGAATGTCAGCGGGATATCCAGCGTCAGCATGCTGATAAATACACTGACAATCGTAAACGCGCTGGATATCAGCTGCGGGATACTCTGACTGAGCATCTGCCGCAACGTATCAATATCATTCGTGTATATCGACATGATATCGCCGTGGGCATGAGTGTCAAAATACCGCACCGGAAGCTTCTCCATATGGGCAAACATACTGTTCCGGAGATTTCTCAAGGTGCCCTGCGTCACATAAACCATGATCCTGGTGTATGCAAAGGTGGAACAAACCCCGATCAAATAGAACACTGCCACCCTTCCGATCGCCATTGCTAGAGGCATGAAATCCGGCGAAGCCTGAGTCAGCATCGGCTGGATATAATCGTCGATCAGCGTCTTCATGAATAACGTGCCCTGTACGTTAGCCAGCACGCTGACAATAATAAATATTAAAACCAAGATACACTGGAGCAGGTAAGTGCCTGTTACATATTTCAAAAGCCTTCCCAGAATTTTCCCGGGATTCTTCACGGTTGATTTCACGCCCCGGCTGCCCGGTCCGCGCCTTCCCATCGGTCCTGGCATTACTGCTCACCTCCCTTTTCATCAAAATCTCCGCTGCCTCTCATCTGTGATTCATATACTTCCCTGTAAATCTCATTATTTTTCAGCAGCTCCTCATGAGTATCAAAGTCATTAACTCTTCCGTCTTCCATGACAATGATCCGGTCCGCATGCTGTACGCTTGATATCCGCTGCGCGATGATCAGCTTCGTCGTGTTAGGAATCTCTTCCCGCAGCGCCGTCCGGATCTTGCTGTCAGTAGCCGTATCCACCGCACTGGTGGAATCATCCAGTATCAGTATCCTGGGTTTTTTAAGCAAGGCCCTGGCGATGCAGAGACGCTGCTTCTGGCCTCCCGATACATTGCTTCCTCCCTGCTCAATATACGTATCGTACCCCTGCGGCATCCGCTCAATGAATTCATCGGCGCAGGCCAGCCGGCAGGCTCTGCGGCATTCCTCGAAGGATGCGTCCTTATCGCCCCAGCGCAGATTCTCCAGAATCGTACCCGAAAACAGCACGTTCTTCTGCAGCACCACAGCCACCTGGTTCCGCAGAGTATCCATGTCATATTCCCGGACGTCTCTTCCGCCCACAAGGACCTGGCCGGAATCCACGTCATACAGCCTGCTCAGCATGTTGATCAGGCTGGTCTTGGCACTTCCGGTCCCTCCGATAATACCGATGGTTTCCCCGGCACGGATCGACAGATTAATATCCTGGAGCACCGGCTTCTCGCTGGTCTTGTGATAGCTGAAATTCACATGACGGAATTCAATGCTTCCGTCCTTCACTTCATAACAGGGGTCTTCCGGATTGTGGAGGTCGCTCTTCTCATTGAGCACCTCACAGATTCTCTCCGCGCTGGCCTGGCTCATGGTTACCATTACAAAGACCATAGAGAGCATCATCAAACTCATCAGTATGTTCATGCAGTAAGTCAGAAGGCTCATCAGCTGTCCTGTGGTCAGATCATCCACTACGATCATCCTGGCCCCGATCCAGCTGATCAGCAGAATACAAGAATAAACCGTAATCTGCATCAGAGGCGCGTTGAATGTAAGTATTTTCTCAGCCTTAATAAAAATCTTATAAATATTCCCGCTGGATTTTTTCAGCTTTTCCGTCTCATAATCTTCACGGACATAGGCTTTCACCACCCGGATTCCCGAAACGTTTTCCTGGATACTTTCGTTCAGATCATCATATTTAGGAAATGCCTGTTTAAAATATCTGGTTGCCCGGAACATGATAAAGAACAGGCAGATTCCCAGAGCTATGACTGCCACCAGATAGATACTGGCCAGACGCGCATTGATGGAAAATGCCATGACCATCGCACAGATCAGGCTGGAAGGGGCGCGGGTGAACATCCGCAGCAGCATCTGGAACGCGTTCTGAATGTTCGTCACGTCTGTTGTAAGCCGCGTCACCAGGCTCGGCGTACTGAACTTATCGATGTTAGAAAAGGAAAAGGTCTGAATATTATTAAACATCGCTTCTCTTAAATTTTTAGCAAACCCTGCCGACGCCCTTGCGCCGAATTTACCGCCCAGCACTCCTGTCAGAAGCCCCAGCGCGGCCAGCAGGACCATGCAGATACCCACCATATAGATATGGTGCATGTCGCCCTTCTCAACCCCGTCGTCAATGATCGAAGCCATCAGAAGAGGAATCATCATTTCCAGAATAACCTCGACGATCATGAACAGCGGCGTCAGAATGGATGCTGTTTTATACTGTTTTATGTGCGCTGCCAGTGTCTTTATCATTGTCATCTCTCCCTTGCTCTTCTAAATTTTCTTTTAATTTCCGGATTACCCCATAAAAAACATCCAGCTCTTCGTCGGTGATACCCTTCATCGTATCTGCGTCCAGCCGGGCAGCCAGCTCTCTCATCGTCTGATTCAGAGCCATTCCTTTGTCCAGCAGCACCAAACGTTTCAGCCTGCCGTCCTGGGGCACCGCTTCCCTGCGGATATATCCTTTCTTCTCCATCAGCTTCAGGATATTGGTCACCGTCGACCTGCCGATGGAGAATTCAGTCTCCACGTCCTTTTGAAAGATATCCCTGTCCCTGTTATTGTACAGAAACCCGATGATCCAGCCGTGCATAACTGTCATCTCATCCAGGCCGAATTTCTTCACCTGGCAGAACAGGTTTCTCATCAGCATATTATCCAGGGAACGGATTTCCTTGCCCATTTTCTCTTTTCTTCTTCTCCATCCGACCTCTTCCACGTTCCATATGCCCTTCCATTCGTTAATAACATCCGGCAAATCCACACATATACTAGGAAAACAGTGTTTTTGCCGGATGCATTTTGTTCGCTATCGAATTGTTCGGTATTAAACATTCCGTTATCAAACTATTTTAGAGGAAACTATGTAAAAAGTCAATTCACAAACTTCACAATTCTCCGCTCTGATTTTGTCATTGATTTATACAAAAAACAACTGCCTGCCATCTCACTGACGGCAGGCAGTTGTGCATTATCCCAGATACAATTTCCTATAATAATCAAGTTCGTCCCCGATGATTTCGTCCAGCACTTTCATGCCCAACAGCTCTACCGGAGCCTTGTCATCGGTCAGTATCCGGCCCTGGCCCTGATATTCCTCCAGTCCGCCGGAAACCTGTTCCATCATCGCCCGGAAAGCCCCTTTCTCCAGCCTGCTGCTGTTCTCTTCAAAGTCCTCCGGAAGGCTGTCTGATGCGGTGGCAAACACCTCCATGTTCGTACTGCCCTCTACCGGAACCCGGTAGACATTGGGGAATACGGCCGCAATCGTATCACACAGATAATCATTGATGGAGTCCTCTGCCTGGGATTTCATATTCATGTTAACAACCATAACACCGTTATCCTTCAGATGCTCTTTCACCTGAGTAAAGAATTCCAAGGAAGACATCTGGAATGGGATCGTGATATCCTGATAGGCGTCCACCAGGATCACGTCATACAGCTCCTCCGATGCCGTCAGGTAAGCTCTCCCGTCCTCCACAGCCACATCCACGCTGGACGGCATATCGAAATATTCCGTGGCAATACGGGCGATTTTCTCATCAATCTCCGCCCCCTGGATCTTCGTCCCCGGAAAATATTCGTCACAATACGTGGCATAGGTACCGGAACCCAGCCCCAGGATCATCACAGAATTATCATCCTTTGTGTTCATGCCTGCCATGACAGGCGCCGCCAGCGCGTAATCATAATACAGACCCGTCAGCTCCTGGTTCTTCATCTTAATGGACTGCACGCCGAACAGGACATTCGTAGAGAGGATCGTCTTATCCTCATCATCCTTGACCTGGAGATAATTATAGATCGACTCATCTTCCAGCGTTACCCCGGTCTCCCAGAAAGCAAACGTCACTTTCGGGGTCAGAACTGCCAGCACCACCAGAAGAGCTGCCGTTACGGTGCAGAAAATCTTTTTCTTCTTAACGGATACAAAATAAAGGATGCTGATGAATGCCAGCACGCCTGAAAATATCAGAAAAGTGGCCGCTGTTCCCACCGCAGGTATCGTGACAAAGGTCGGCAGAAATGTTCCGATGATGCTTCCGATCGTATTCAGCGCCCCCAGCTCACCCACCGTCTTGCCGTTATTGTCCAGGCTGGCCACTGTGTATTTCACCAGAGACGGCGTCACAGTTCCCAGGAGCACGCAGGGAAAAGCAAAAATCGCCAGACAGGTAAACAGAGCCGCCCATATCAGGAAATTAGAAGATATAAACGTTGCCAGCAGCAGGGAAATCCCCACAATCAGGTACCGGCCCAGAAATGGAATCAGCGCAATCCATACTGCCGCGATCATCAGTCTCCTGTACAGCCTGCCCGGATCCTGCCGTTTATCCGCTGAGCGCCCGCCCCATACGTTGCCCAGAGCCATGGCGATCATAATTACGCCGATTATGACAGTCCATACGATCTGGGAAGAACTGAAATACGGCGCCATCAGACGGCTGGCCCCCAATTCTACCGCCATCACAGACATGCCCGCAAAGAATTCCGTGGCATACAGGAAATATTTGTGTCTCATCAATTTTGATTCCATAAAGAGTCCCTTTCCTTATTCGTAATTTCATTCATACCAGATACAGGCTGAAATAGGCGACCACCCCTTCGCCGCACCAGTAGGGGATTCCGGCCTCTTCTGCCATCAGCTCTGCCTTCATGCAGTAAGCGGAAATACAGGATGGTGCCTCCTCCGGGTATTTGCAGGCTTCTCCCGAAAACCCCTTGCAGGTGCCACAGGCTTCGCAGGGTCCGGCCAGCATGGGCAGGCCGTCTACTCCCTCTTCCCTCAGCATCTGAATCAGATTGCGGCTCCTGCGGTTATGATCCGCTTTTACCTCCACAAGCTTGCGACGGTTATCCCAGCTTCCCACATCCGCAATTGTCTGAAAGATCCACGCCCGGCCGTATTTCCCGGCTCTGTCCCGCATCTCCTCCGGAGTGCCGCAAAAAGGTGGACATGAATAATTTTTCCCATAATTTCCACATACATTCTCTTCACAATATTTCCGAAGCTCCCGGTCAAAAACCAGTTTATCCGCCGGAATCACCGCCACATTGGTAAAACCTTCGTTCTTTGCCAGCTCCATTATGCCATCTTCTGTCATGTTTCTGTATACTCCTTCCCGATTAATCCTGAACCACATAGCAACTATTTTACATTATAATACAAAACAAAGCCGGAGGGAATGAGAATTTCATCCCTCCGGCTATTCTGTGTTCAATTATCCTTCAATCGCGATATATTTCTTTTCTTCCACTTTCTTCTTGTCTTCCTTCGGAACCACCAGCTTCAGGACTCCGTCCTCAAACTTCGCGTGGATGTCTTCCTGCTTTACATTCTCGCCCACATAGAAGCTTCTGCTGCAGCTGCCGCTATAGCGCTCCCGGCGGATATAGTTGCCTTTCTCATCCTTCTCGTCCCTGTTCTCATTCTTAGAAGCAGATATAGTCAGATATCCATTGTTCAGCTCCGCGTGGACATCCTCTTTCTTATAGCCGGGAAGCTCGATGTCCAATTCATAGGTGTCGTCGTTCTCCTTCACATCCGTGCTCATCATATACTTTCTGTCTGACGGAGTGTTGAAGAAATCACTTCTCCAGGGGTTCATCATAAAATCATCAAACAGGTTATCTCTAAAAATACTGGGCATTAACATAAGTCATTCCTCCATTCTTTTTCATTATTCTAACCAATCAATGCCTTAACATACGGTTTACCTGAACTCAGGTCCTTTCCCTTTGTTCTATTTGTAATATAACACGTATTGTTAGCACTGTCAAGAGGTGAGTGCTAATTTTTTAATATTTTTTCTGATCTTCCGGTATGACCGCTCCATATATTCAAACCAGCGGCCGCACACTGCCGTTCAGAACTCTTCTTCATCCGGTTTCTGCAAACCAAGTGAAACTGTCACTCTGGTTCCCACGTTCTGGACGCTTCTTACTGTTACTCCATATTTCGGCCCATAGATCATTTTCACCCGGTCATTAATGTTAGAAAGTCCGATGTTGGTAATTTTACCCGCAGAACTAAGACCTCTGGTTCCCAGGCGGATCCGCTCGTTCAGCTGTTCCAAACTGGTCAGACTCATCCCGATTCCATCATCGGCCACCGTGACAAGCAGCATATCCTCCATCTGCTCTGCTCTCACCCAGATATGCCCTTTTCCCCTCTTCAGTTCCAGTCCGTGCTTCAATGCGTTTTCGACAAGCGGCTGTATCAGAAGTTTTGGAATTCTCATCTGCATCAGTTCTGGTGCTATCTCTTTATCCAGTGTAAACCGTTCGCGAAACCGGGTCTTTTGTATTTTCATATACGCATCGATATTATCCATCTCCTCGTACAGAAAAATCATGGAGCCTCTCTTATTAATATTAAAACGGAATATATCAGCCAGCGCTTTGGCCATCTCGGCAATCTCCACAGCTCCGCAGCAAATCGCCTGTCCGCGGATGGTTTCCAATGTATTATAGAGAAAGTGGGGGTTTATCTGGCTCTGCAGCGCATTAATTTCCGCCTGCTTTTTCATCACATTGGCCGAAGATTCTTTTTCCAGCAGGATCTCAATCGCCTCCATGAGTTCCGAAGTGCCGTTCTGTTCGGAAAGCCGGGCGGCAGTATCCGTATCCTCTTCCCTGCTCAGCTGACTGATCTTATTCTCTACTGCACGAATCGAGCGCAGAATCCGAAACACAAAGTAAAAAACCTCTGCAGCCATCATCAGCAACATCAACCCGGAAAGAATTTTCAACAGCCGGCTTTCCGGGAGCTTCTCACAGGCCCAGAGATTGATCAGCTGCAAACCGCACTGAATCGCCACCACCGAAGCAATATGTCTCGTCAGCATTCTAGATGTTTCTTTCCCGCAGAATCTCTGCTTATCCGATCGTCTCATCATTCCCTCATTAGTTTTCTGTATTCCGACGGAGAAATCCCTACATATTTTTTAAATACTCTTGTAAAATGTTTTACATCGCGGTACCCCGCCATGGCCGCCACTTCCCCCTGTTTGTAACCTGTCTGTCGCAGCAGCGTCTTAGCCGCTTCCATCCGTACGCTTGTTAAATATTCTTTAAAAGACTTTCCTGTCTCTCTGTGGAAGATATCGCTGAAATAGTTGGCGTTCAGATGTACCATCTCTGACATATCTGTCAGCGAAATGCTGCCCGAATAATGTCTGTCTATATAATCCCTGATCCATTCGACTGCCGTTTTTTCCCGTTTTTCATCCATATCGCTGTTTTCCTCTGTCAGTCTGCGAGCCGTCCTGCAGAAGATTTCTTTGATTTCTTCCTGGCTCTCCGCCGCTTCTATATCTTCTGTCATTTCAGCGACTATCATTCTGATGCCATCCGGGCAGCCCTGCGCGCTTTTTTTCAGAATATCCACCATTTTCAGGATACCTTCCCCGTATGAAGCTGGATGATCACCGGAGCGCATACTCATATGGCCGTAAGCGTCCGCCACCGTTTTTTCCGCCTCTGCCGCATTCCTGGATCTGACTGCCTGACGGATGCTGATATCCAGATTCGGAGGAAGCAGATTCCCCGGCGCCTCTCCGTACGCTTTCAGATATGCGCTGCTGTAAAAATTGCCTGCCCTTTCCCTCAGGCGGATAAATTCCAGCGGTTTCATCCGTCTGCTTTCTTCCGTCATTTTTCCCAGATCAGAAAACTCCTCTCCCTCCAGAAAAATAAGCCCGGACACTCCGGCCGGAAACCCCTGTGCCATTTTTGCCACTCGTGTACCGATCTCAGAACGGCGCTCTCTTTCGTAATTCAGCAATAGCAGAATCTTTCTCCGCCAGATAAAAGGAAGTATTTCACTGCACAATACTGGAAGCTGATGTTTCCAGATCGTTTTATTCACGTCTGCAAACAGCCTCCGGAGGTCTGCTTTAGGTGAGGGCAACATCCAGATCAGCCTGTAGTATCCGTCTTTAAATTTCATCTTCAATCGTTGATTAACGTCTCTGCAGCTTATATGCTGATTCATCTGCCCTTCCAGCAGGCCTGAAAAGAACTGTTCTCTCAGCGTATCCATCGTTTGTTCATATTTTTCCTGCATGCGCAGTTCAGCCCCTCTCTGTGCAGCGGACTGTTCCAGTATACCCCTGGCCTTTTCTACCACGCGCTCCAGCTCTTTCTGATCAATGGGCTTCAACAGATAGCCGATGGCCCCGCATGACAGCGCCGTCCTCGCATATTCAAAATCATTGTATCCACTGATTACTACACACAGAATTTCCCGGAAGTCCTCAGCAACTTCCTGTATGATTTCCAGCCCTGTTTTTCCGGGCATTCGGATATCAGTCAGCAAAAGCTCCGGCTGAATCTCACGGATCACTGACATAGCCTCCTCTCCGTCATGACAGACCGATACGATTTCAAAACCAAATTTCTTCCAGTCAATGATATTCCGGATCACCTCTGTCACCCATATTTCATCGTCTATAATCATCACTTTATCCATGCCACACCTCAAATCACATAAGATTTATCTCCAGCTTACGCAGCATTTCCTTGCTGACCGCTTCCTCCCCGCCAATCTCACCCACGATCCGATTTCTGCCGATGATCAGAATCCGGCTGCAGATTTGAATTTCAAACTCCAGCCGGGAGATATTTAAAATCAGACCGGCTGTTTTTCTCGCCTCATTTAAGGCTCCCATAACAGTTTCCATTCCTTCTTCATCTAGCCCGCGCAGAATCTTATTTAGAAGCAGCACGGCCGGATGACCCGCCATACAGGAAGCGATCGCCAGCCGGGAGATAGAAGAGTAGTTTAAATGTTCCAGTCTCTCCCCGCCCCCGCAGCTGATTCCGAATTTTCTCCTGTATTCTTCGGCCAGAATCTCCTCATATCCGGGCCGGATCAGCCCTTTCCTGCTGATCCGGGACAGCGCCCGCAGGCTCAGATTCATCTTCAGCGTCGTGCTGCTGTCTAATAGCATTTCCTCATGGACATCTCCGCAAAAACAGATTCCGTTCCTGACTGCCGCCCCCGGACGGTTTACATTCACTTTTTCCCCTTTGATATAGATTTCCCCGTCCTTCGTCTTCTGATACCCTCCCAACACCTTCAGTATCTCCGACGGATAACTTCCTCTCCCGCCCAGAATTCCCAGAATCTCTCCCCTGCGCAGAGAAAAAGATACCCCCCGCAGGTGTTCTATACAGAGATTCTCCACTCTGAGCACTTCTGCGCCGGAACTCTTGTCCTGCTTCATCTGATCCCACCGTATGGCTCTCACGTAGCCAGAAGTCACCGTCTGAAATGTCTGTTCGGAAAATTCACTCTGCTCCATTTCATACAACAGCACCCCCTGATGCAGGAACAGAGCTCTAGAGGACAGCTGCCTCGCCGTCCGCGCATCGCAGGTCAGATACAGAACCGCAGTCCCCAGCCCCGCCAAATCGCGCATCAAACGGCCGGCGTTCTCCAGATCCGACGGTGAAATCAGATCCATCGTTCCATCGACAATCAGTAGGCCCGGCGGCCGTATCATCTGACGGAGCAGCAGAAGCATCCTTCTTTTCGCTTCGGAAAGCCCTTTCCCTTTTTCCTCTGCCTGCATCTGAAAATCATACCGTTCCAGATACTGCCGTGTCAGACGGATCATTTCGCTTTTTCTAAAATAGCAGCAAAAACTGTCCTCCTGCCCCAGAAACAAATTTTCAGCCACTGTCAGATTTTCCAGTATTTTACCTTCCTCCGGAATATAGCAGATCCTCTGCTTTCTTTCCCCTCCCGGGCGCAGGCGCAGACCATGGAACCATACACTTCCCGTATCCTCTTCCATCTCCCCGGCCAGAATTTTCCCCAGAACCGTTTTCCCTACGCCGTTATTACCAATCATACTCACAATTTCTCCCTCCCGTACGAAAAAAGAAATATCCTTGAGTATTCTGTCCTGGTTATACATTTTGTTCAACTGATTCACACGCAGTATTTCTTTCCTCATCTTCGGGCACTCTCCCTTACACGCGCCGAAGGGATGCTGTCTTCTTCAAAACAGCATCCCTGAACAGCTCCCGCCATTCCCTTTCATTTTCTACAACTTACCAACGGTTTCTCTTGGGGAAGTTCGTCAGACTCTCCGCACCGTCCTGCCGAAGGACAATCGTATCTTCAATCCTTGTACCGCCTACCCCAGGCTCACAGAGCGTAATTTCAAAGCAGAATGTCTGATTTACCTGCAGCACATCGTCGCTGTCCGGCCCGATTGTCGGAATCTCCTCCTCAGGATCCATCCCGGTTGAGTGAGCACATCCTCTTCCCTCTCCTGCAAAATGTATGTAACCTGCCTGACGCATCACTTCATTTGCTGCGACATCCGCTTCCTTACCGGTCATTCCGGGTCTGAGCGCCGCCACTCCCTGTCTCCACGCCTCCAGACAGGTATCCAGCAGCCGCTCCTGCTCGTCACTCAGCGCGCCGTATCCCACGCCCCTGGCCATGTCAGAAGAATAATCGTTGTATCTGATTCCGATGTCGATCAGAACCGTCTCGCCCTTCTGTATGATCTTGTCGGTGGGATAGGCCAGGAACCACCGCTCCGCGTTCACTCCCGACTGCACCATTATGTCAAAGGATTTGGTATCTGCGCCCAGCCGGAACATTTCTGCCATCGCCTGCCGGGCCACTTCGCGTTCAGTCAGGTTTTTTTCAGATTCCAGCATCTCTTTTATTTTCCATAATCCCCGGTCTGCAAGCTCCCCGGCTACTTTCATATTGCGGATTTCCCGCTCGCTCTTTACTGATTTCAGATTTTCTATAAGCATCGTCTTTTCCAGCGTGCCATTTCCGATGTTGCTCATAATCTGCTCATAAAATTCCAGCGCACAGTATTTTGCACCACTCAGACCAATCTTGGCCCCCGGATGCCTGGAAGTAAAATCCTTGACAACATTTCCCAACTCCTGACGAATGCCGCGAGTATCGTCAAACCAGGTCTTATCAGACGCATATCCCACCAGACTGCCCTCTGCAAATAAAATCGGATCCCCATTCAGAGGAACAAATACCATCGCCGGATAGGGAAACACCCCGTCAAAAGCCCTGTAATCTGCCAGCCAACGCACATTGCTCATTCTGGCCGCATCAGAATACACCAACAGCCCGTCCAGCCCGATCTTCTCCATTCCCGCTTTTGTTTTCGCCAGCCTTTCCTGGTATTCACTGACCGGTATGTCCTGTAAAATTTCTTCGTATCCCATCTTTTTTCTCCTTTCTACTACAATATATTTATGGGTAATATCCCTTACAGCCAGTAAGGAATTATCCATCTTGTTGCTTAAGCTGTATAATGATGGAGCAATCGGTATGTCGGCTTCCTTTCTTGGACTTCGCGTCCGTAAATTAGACTGATAACCAGCTCCTCATTCGCAGCGTTCGTTTTATGCAGGTTGAATCGTCATAGGCGCATTCGTGTCACACCACAGTAGATTGAATAGGCAATGAGTAAAACTGGTTTTAACCATTGCAATAATTCTTAAGGAGTGACAAATTTTATGAACGCAGTAGGTATCGATGTTTCTAAAGGAAAAAGCATGGTGGCAATCATGCGCCCATTCGGCGAAATTGTCTCTGCACCTTTTGAAATCAAACACACAGCCAGTGATATCAATTCACTTGTAGAACTCATCCACTCTGTTGAAGGCGAATCTCGAATCGTAATAGAGCATACAGGACATTATTACGAAGTCCTTGCCCATCAGCTTTCCGAGGCAAATCTTTTCGTCAGTGCCATTAACCCAAAGCTTATCAAGGATTTTGATAATGATTCCCTTCGCAAAGTCAAATCTGACAAAGCTGACTCCGTTAAGATTGCCCGATATGCACTTGACAAGTGGCAAAATCTCAAACAGTATAGTGTTATGGATGAATTACGAAATCAGCTTAAAACTATGAACCGTCAGTTTTGCTTTTACATGAAACATAAGACGGCTATGAAGAATAACCTCATTGGAATCCTTGACCAAACCTATCCTGGTGTGAATGCTTACTTTGACAGTCCTGCACGCAGTGACGGCAGCCAGAAATGGGTCGATTTTGCATCTACATACTGGCATGTGGACTGTGTCCGTAAAATGTCTCAAAATGCCTTTATCTGCCATTATCAAAACTGGTGCAAACGTAAGAAGTACAACTTCAGCCAGTCAAAGGCTGAAGAAATCTATGGAAAAGCAAAGGAACTTGTTCCTGTACTTCCAAAGGATGACATTACAAAGCTTATCATCAGGCAGGCTGTTGACCAGCTTAACAGTGCCTCTGCAACCGTTGAGTCGCTGCGTACCTTAATGAATGAAACCGCATCGAAACTCCCCGAATATCCTATCGTTATGGCTATGAAAGGGGTTGGACCTTCACTTGGTCCTCAGCTCATGGCTGAGATTGGCGATGTTTCCCGGTTTACTCATAAAGGCGCTATTACTGCATTTGCCGGTGTAGATCCCGGCGTGAATGAGTCCGGCACTTATGAACAAAAAAGTGTTCCAACTTCAAAGCGTGGTTCTTCTGACCTCAGGAAAACCTTATTTCAAGTAATGGACGTTTTAATTAAAACAAGACCACAGGCTGACCCTGTATATCAGTTCTTGGACAAAAAACGTGCTCAAGGTAAACCTTACTATGTCTACATGACAGCGGGTGCCAATAAGTTTCTAAGAATCTACTATGGTCGAGTGAAAGAATATCTTTCATCTCTTCCAGAATCCTAAATATCCACTACTATTTTCAGGCCAGCACTGGTGTGGTGGTCTTATTTTAATACCTAATTTTGAACCTGTATAAAATTTTCAATGTTCTTTCAATTTAGCCTTGACTTTTTATTTGCAGGCTGTTTTAGAAATTATCTGCTATATATTGCTCCGCATTTTCTTCAGTTACCATTTCATAAGGGAGAACAATCCTTTTCTCAACGCTCTCCCCGTGAGCCAGCTTGTACGCCGCCTTCACAGCCTCCGTCATATCGGAATTATTGGTGATCGTCAGTTTGAACGCACCTCCCGCCAGTACTTCTTCACACGCGTCCTGCTGACCATCCATACTGATAATCATAATATCGTCTTCTCTTCCCGCATCCCGGATAGCCTCCAGAGCGCCCAGCGCCATCTCGTCATTTTCCGAATATACCAGGTCAATGTCATCATTTGCCTGAAGAATATTTGCCATCACCTCATTAGCTGTCAACCGCAGCCAGTCAGCCGCCTGCTCCGCAATGACATGAAGCCCCGGATAGTTTTTGGCCTCCTCATTCCATCCTACATAGCGGTTCATAGAATTTGTCGATTCCACGACGCCCCGAACCATTACCACATTTCCCTCTCCGTTTAGCAGCTGATCTGCAAACTCTGCCGCCGCTTTCCCCATTTCTTCTTCATCCGTAGAGACAAATGTGTCGTAATAATTGTACGCCTCCTCTTCCTCAGTGGCGCATCCGCTCGCCGCAATTACCAGAGGAATATCCGCATCGTAAACCTCTTTGTACGCAGGATAGATAGCCGTTCCTGAAAGGCTGGAAACAATGATCGCGTCACATCCCTGCTGTATCAGAGACTCAATATTGGCTATCTCGTTCTGCACGTCACCGTTTCCTTCAACCACCACCATCTCGATATCATCGTAAGCCGCACAGACTTCCTTAAAGGAATCTACCATCGCAATCCGGAAAGGGTGATTCATCACACACTGTGAAAATCCGATTTTTACTTTCCCATCTCCGTTCGTATCTGCTGCTGCCGCGCTTTGAGACGCACTTCCGGAGACTTCCGCATCTCCTCCCGATGTCGGCGCCCCGCCGCTGCATGCAGTCAGACTCACACACATGGCTCCCGCCAGACACAATGCCATTGTCTTTTTTTTCATACTCTTCTCCTTTATTATTTTATTTATTTCACAGGTGTGAAGGCCTTCGGCCGTCCCTGCCTGTAAAATCTCTTATCGTTCCTTTACCGGCTGTTTTTTTCTGCCACTGATCTCATGGCTAACAATCAGTGCCGTAATCAAAATAATCACGCCGGTTATAATCGGCTGTCCATTCACATCAAAATTCAACAGATTCAACAGATTTTTAATCATACTGACTACCATCAGCCCGATAAAGGTTCCCAATATACTTCCCCTTCCCCCGTTCATGCTAACGCCGCCCACCACGCATACGGTAATAGCTGTCATCTCATAATCATAGCCTGTCCGCGGTTCTCCGATACCGATCCTCGCCGACACCAGCAGACCCGACAAAGCCGCCAGAGCACCGCTGACAGCATACACGGAAAGCTTGATTCTGTCTGTCCGGACCCCAAAAAGTTTCGCTGTCTCTTCTCCGCCTCCTACCGCATAGACGTGTCTCCCGAACCGGGTTTTAGAGGCCACAATATACGCGATCACAAACGCGATCAACACATACCACACGCCGACCGGTACATGGAAAACCGTTCCCTTGATGATCTGTTTAAAAGAGCGCGCTACCGAGCCGGTCAGAGGGCCGCCTCCTGTGAAAATAAAGGTAGACGCTCTCATAATCATCATCATGGCCAGCGTCGCCATAAAGGGCTCCACCCGCAGCTTTGTAATAATCAGCCCGTTGGCTGCTCCGCAGAGGATTCCAATGCACAGAACAACCGGCAGAATCGCCGCAAGCGGCATATGCTCCAACGCCATTTTTGCCGCCACTACAGAGGCAAACGCCATGACAGATCCGACAGAAAGGTCAATGCCGCCTATCAACAGTACAAATGTCATTCCTATGGCGATAAACGCAGATTCCACTGCATACTGCAGAATATTGGAAAAATTCGTAACCGTGAAAAAGCTGTCCGAAGCGGCCGCACCTCCGATCATCAGCAAAATCAGCATGATCACCGGAACTGCCTGTGATAACTCTACTCTCTTCTTCATATTTTCCCCCTACCTTACCAGCGCGTACTGCATGATTTTTTCCTGTGTCGCTTCTTCCCGGCTCAGCTCCGCGGTCAGACATCCTGCGGAAAATACCAGGATCCGGTCACACATCCCCAGCAGTTCCATCATTTCAGTGGAATACATCAGGACTGCTGTGCCCTGTTCCGCCATGCGGTTAATCTGATGATAGATCTCTGCCTTTGCTCCAACGTCCACTCCTCTTGTAGGTTCCTCCAGGATTAGCAGCCGGTACGGTTCCATCATCCATCTGCCCAGCAGCACCTTCTGTTGATTTCCTCCCGAAAGCTCTTCCGGTTTCACATATAAATCTCTGGCCTTTAGCCTGAGTGCTTCAGAAATTTTCTGAGATTCCTTTCTTTCCCGCCTCGTATCCAGCAGGCCGCGCTTAAGGAAATGAGGCCTGAGAGAGCTAATCGTGTAATTGTAAATCAGATTCTGATTCAGAAACAACCCCTGCGTTTTCCGGTCTTCCGGAACATACGCCACATGCTGCCGGATACTTTCCCAGGAATTTTTCATTCTTAACTCTTCTCCTCCGCAGATAACCTTCCCTTCCGGAGTCCCACATAATCCGAAGAGAGCCTTGGTCAACAGAGTGGCACCTGACGATTCCAGCCCGGCCAGGCCTACTACTTCGCCCTCTTTTATTTCAAACGAAACATTTCTGAAATAGTCTTTTAATGACAATTGACAGACACTCAGAACCGGCTTTCCGATTTTCGCGTTTCTCTGCGGATACATTTCTGTCAGCTCCCGGCCGATCATAAGCGAAATCAGACTCTTCTCATCATATCCACTGCGCTCCAGAGTATCTATTTTTCGGCCGTCCCGCAGAACCGTAACCCGATCTGCCAGAGTAAAAACCTCGTTCATCCGATGTGAAATATATAAGATTGTAGTTTTGTTCTGCTTCAGCCTGTCAATCATGCGAAACAGCACCTTAATTTCCTCTGCGTTGAGATTCGCCGTAGGCTCATCCATGATTACTACGGAGGCTTTACAGCTCACCGCCCGCACAAGCTCCACCATTTTTCGTCCGGAAACTGTCAGTTCTTTCATTTTCTTCGATATATCTATTGTCAGTCCGAGATCTTCCATCAGCTTTTGCGCCGCCCGATTTAATTTCTTTTTGTCTATCAGTTTTATATATCTGCCTGCCGGTTCCTGTCCCAGAAAAATGTTTTCTGCCACCGTCATCTCAGGAATCTCCTGCACTTCCTGAAACATAGTGCTGATTCCCGCCTTCTGTGCATCCCTGGGGCCCGGAAATTTTACCGGCTGCCCTTCCAGCACGATCTGTCCGCCGTCCGGCTGATAGACGCCCGAAATAATTTTAATGATGGTTGATTTTCCTGCGCCATTTTCTCCAACTAAAGCATGAACCTCTCCCCGCTGAAATGCCAAATTCATATTATCCAGGACGATATTGCCACCAAAAATTTTTCGTATGTTCCTCAATTCAAGAATTGTTTCCATTTCCGCCTCCCTACTGCCTTTCTTTTTTAAATTTCAGCCTGCGAATCACTGAACGGCTGTCTTTGACAGAAGCCACCACTGCCGCCAAAATTATAAACCCCTGAATCAGCTGTTGCAGATAGGAACTGACTCCAATCAGCGGGAACAGATTTGCCAAGACTCCATAGAGCAGGGCGCCCAGCATTGCTCCGGTAACAGTTCCCGTGCCCCCTGTTAATGCGGCTCCGCCCAACACTACTGCGGCAATCGCATTCATTTCCATGCCGGTAGCACCCTGGGAAGTGGTCGATGGCTGAAAAGCTCCGGTTCTCGCCACTGTCAGAAGGCCGGATATTCCCGCGCACAACGCGCACACCATATAGGCAGATATCTGAACCAGCCGGACATTAACGCCGGAATTATATGCTGCCGTACGGTTGGAACCGCTGACCGAAAGCTTTCTTCCATAAACTGTCCTCTTCATCACAAAAAACGCCGCTCCAAACACCAGAATCATAATCACTACCGGAATCGGAAGAATCCATATGTAGCCGGCTCCTATCGACATAAATTCTTGTGGTACCTCTGTCCCCGGAATACTGGCTCCTCCAGTGGTAACAAGCACAATGCCCGCCAGTATCTCTTTCATGACCAGCGTTACAATAAACGCCTGCAATCTGCCAAATGTGACCAGCAGGCCATTAATCAGCCCGCAGCCCATACTGAGAACCAGGACAGCGATTACCGTTACAGCCACCGGACAATGCCGGTTCAGCAAAATAACCGATACCATACCTACTATCTGAATCGTAGAGCCGATTGAAAGATCGATTCCGCCGATCAGAATTACAAAATACATGCCCACCGCTGCTATGGCCGTATAGGCAGTTTGCCGCAGCAGATTTAAAATATTATCTCCTGTCATAAAGTACTCAGACAGAAACGGAGACACAATCAACAACACCACAATTAAAACTGCAATTGAGATTTCATTTCTATTTTCACGAAAAAATATTTTCCTTCTATTTTGCTTTTCCCACATTCATCCTCCCTGCCCTTTCATTTCAATCTTCTGTTGTTTTTGTTATTATTTATTATAAATTTAAGCCAGATATCAAACAACGGGCGGAAGTTCATGTTTGGGGGAGTTTTTACAGATCTTGTCCAGGCAATCATACTCTGGAGTATGCTGCAGATGCACCCTTCGTTTACCTGGCAGTACAAACGAAAAGAGCCTTTTCAGCTATCCTGTCAGCAGCATGAAAAAAGCTCTTTTTCGTTTGATTTGATTTCCTGTATAAATCCTGTACGCCTTCAGCCCCAGCCGCACGGCCCGGCAGAAAAGCCGCCAGAATGAAAATTAATATGAAGTAACGGCAAATATCTGAAGAAATAAAAACCTAAGGTATACCGGAAACAGGAAGAAATCTGCAAAGAATGATTATGTCCTTTTTTTCTCATACAGAAAGAGGGGATCGCTCAATCATCTATTTTGATAATTTTGCGACACCCTCTTGCACTTGCTTAAGAACATATTTTTATTATATCTTAAATTCACTTTTATTGATATCTCCGCAAACTTCAATTTCGTTTTTTGACAGTTTGCGATGGCTTTTCCTTAAATATTTTATATTTTTTTTCAATCACCTGTAGGATGTTATACGACTCCAATATACCATTTGCTATCACAGATTCCATCAATACCATGCTGCCATTCTTATCATATTGCCTGAATGCCTGTCTATATTTTGAATTATTTAGAATCACTGCCGGAAGCAAGCCATGATTCAATAGCTGCTGATCCATGATCATTCTTCCTGTTCTTCCATTCCCATCAGCAAATGGATGTATCCTCTCAAACTGCACATGTTTTTTAGCTATATGAGAGACAATTTTTTTTATATCTTTTTCATCCTGATTGATATCACGTTCATAGCTTTCCATTAACTCAGAGATTTTTTCAGGTTGAGGGGGATAATATATTGCTTCAGCTACACTTCCAATATATACCTGTCCTGTTCTATATTCTCCGTTCATATTCGTAATCATTGCATTCATTGTTCGTATCCAGGATTGGGTAATTGGAGTTTTACCTTGATAATCCAATTTCACAACCGCCTGATATAACGAGATTGCCTCCCGATATTCACTGTATGTATGTCCCGAACATACACTATCGTACTCTATTACATTAATTGTTTCATCTAACGACAAGGTGTTGCCTTCCAGAGAATTTGAATTCCAGCTCAGCCTGTAGGACATATCTTTCATAAACGGTTCCCAAACCATATTATTTTCTTGCAAGGCAAGCGTTTGGTCTTTTAACTTTATAATTTGCTTAATTTTGTCAGTAATATCAATTTCCATGATACCTCCCGAATCCCCGAACCGCTTTTATGCCTATTCCTTTATACTTTGTTTTATCTCTTTCATCCATACTGCTTATCGGGATATTTCACACAACGAATAATGTCTTTTTCATTTTGTCATTTTATTCCTGAATTTCTTTCGGAATAAGTTCTAGATTTCCCAGTGCATACCGTAATGTCATACACATCAACTCATTTCCTGAATGCCTGCTCTTAGCAGACAATTTTTCATATTAATTTTTCTTTACAAAATAGACATTCAAAATTTGGTTTTGTAGTATTATTATGGCACACGATTTTCTTACTGTAAATCACCTATTTTATTTAATTTAGCGAAGCTAAATATTAAAAAGCAGGCAAACGAACTTTTTAGTAACCTCGGTCTTGATAGGCCAGGCGCAGTGGACAATCAGTTTCCGGCCATTTTCTTCTCCGTCTGCCTCCGGTAAATCAAAAATGCCGCGGCCGCTGTCAGCATCTCAGTGACCCAAAACGCATGCCACACGCCTGAGGCTCCGGCCAGGCGGCTCAGAAGGAACGCCGCCGGAATAATTATCAATACATACCGCAGCAGTGAAATTACCAGGGACGGAAGCCCCTTGCCCAGACCTTCCAGCGCGCCTGAGGTAGTAACCGATACCGACGATACAATGAATCCTATGCTGATGATCCGCAGTGCCTCTGCGCCTGCGCGGACAGTGTCCGCATTTTCTGAAAACAGGCCCATCAGCCTGTCCGGGATGAGCAGGCTGAGAACCGTCCCCAGAACCATTATGACCGCTGTCATCGCCAGGGCAATCCTGTAGATTTTCTTCACCCGCTTATGCTCCCCCGCCCCATAATTATAGCCGATGAGCGGCCGCATTCCCTGGACGATACCATTGGCCGTAAGATATAAGAACGTCTGCAGCTTATAGTATACCCCCAGCACCATCACATAGACCTGGGAAAAGCCAGCCAGAATACCGTTCAAGGCAGAAATCAGCAGTGACGGCAGCGCCATGTTCAGTGCCGCCGGAATTCCTACTGAGTAGAGCTTCCCAGCCAGTTCCCTGGCCCCTGACAGATGTTTCCAGCCCACATGCACGGGAAGCGGCTTCACGAAATAGATCACAAGATAAATTGCGAGCGTCAGGCACTGGCCGATACCGGTAGCCAGTGCCGCCCCTTCAATCCCCAGGCGGGGCGCCGGGCCCAGCCCAAAGATCAGAACCGGATCCAGAATGATATTGGCAATGCAGCCGCACAACATGCTAAACATGGATACTGCCATCTTCCCGACGGACTGAAAAATCTTCTCGAATGAAATCTCCAGAGCGATAACCGTGGAAAAACTAAACACCACATTAGAATACCGCAGCCCCAGACCCGCTACCTCCGCATCAGCTGTGAACATGTCCAGAAAAGCCGGCATAACCGCGATGCAGCCCACCGTCAGTATGACTCCATGCAATGTATTAAACGCCAGCCCCCAGGAAGCGGCACGATCCGCCATCCTGCTGTCCTGCGCCCCCATGTGAAAGGCGATCACCGCACTGATTCCGATTCCAAACCCAATCGTGACGGCGTTCACCAGATTCTGAACCGGAAAAACCAGCGACAGCGCTGTCATGGCGTCTTCACTGATTTTAGCCACAAAATAGCTGTCAACAATATTATACAGTGAATTCACCAGCATAGAAATCACCATAGGCAAAGACAGAGACAGCATCAGCCCCAGTACCGGCTTCTCTTTCATATAAGTCTGATTCATTGTTTCTTTCTCACTCCTGTTCTTTCCTGATATTTTCTACCCTTCACCACGCCCTAAGCCCGGAGAGCTTTTCATCCTTCGGCCAAACCACCTGAGCCTTTTCACACAAAAAACCACACAAGGACCGGACGCCGTCCGGCCATTGTGTGGCGAAAAGTAGAAAGCTCTAAAAAAATCCACATCCATAAAGGTTTTGTAATATAAATATACTACCTCTGAACCAAGTTGTCAATTGCAGCGTTGACATTACCTTTTCTTCACCTTCCGGTTTGACAAATGACCCGCCGCCCCTTATACTAATACTGCGCCTGCCCGCGCAAATCAGACGATAAGGAGTTACATCAACATGCAACAGGACCTCACTCAGGGCAGTGTCACAAAATCTATGCTGCTGTTTGCCTGTCCCATGATTCTGGGCAATTTGCTGCAGCAATTTTATAATGTGGCTGACACATTGATTGTCGGCCGTTTTCTTGGCTCCGACGCCCTGGCGGCGGTGGGCTCTTCTTTCTCGCTCATGACCTTCCTCACTTCCATTCTGCTTGGCCTCTGCATGGGGAGCGGCATTGTGTTTTCCATGCTGTTCGGCGCGCGGAAAGCGGACAGCCTGAAAAACTGCATTTTCATATCCTTTGTGATCACCGGCCTACTGGCTGTCTTTATTGAGCTCCTGGTGCTAGCCCTCACCGATCCTCTGCTGGCGCTGCTGCAGATTCCGGAAGCTATACTGGCCGATACGCGCAGCTATCTTCAGATTATCTTCTGCGGGATTCTGTTCACCTTCCTGTACAATTTTTTCGCGTCTCTGGCCCGCTCTATCGGTAATTCCGTCATTCCACTGATATTCCTGGCAGTTTCCACCGCTTTAAATATCCTGCTGGACCTGCTGTTCATCCTGTCCTTTGATATGGGCGTCTCCGGAGCCGCCTGGGCGACCATACTGGCTCAGGCCGTCTCAGCTGTGGGGATGATCGCGTACTGCTATCGCAAAATACCTTTTTTAAAACTAAAAAAACAGCATCTCCAGTTTTCTAAAGCTGCTGTCTCACAGATTCTGCAATATTCTCTCCTCACCTGCCTTCAGCAGTCCATCATGAACTTCGGAATTCTCATGGTGCAGGGCCTGGTAAACAGCTTCGGCGTCGCGGTTATGGCCGCGTTCGCCGCAGCAGTCAAAATCGATTCCTTCGCCTACATGCCCGTGCAGGATTTTGGCAATGCCTTTTCCACCTTCATCGCCCAGAATTACGGCGCCGCACAGAAGGACCGCATCCGCCGGGGCATCCGCACGGCAGTTCTCACAGCCGTCTTGTTTTGTATCGCCATTTCGCTGATCGTCTGCCGCTATGCAGGACAACTGATGACGATTTTTATCCGGCCTGAGGAGACAGAAATTATCTCTATCGGCGTACAATATCTGCGGATTGAGGGAATCTGCTACTGCGGCATCGGCTGCCTCTTCCTCCTCTACGGCCTGTACCGGGGTCTTGGGAAACCCGGGATCTCTGTCCTTCTGACATTCATCTCCCTGGGCACCAGAGTCACCCTGGCCTATCTGCTGGCTCCCCGCCCCTCAATCGGCCTGGCAGGGATCTGGTGGGCGATTCCCATCGGCTGGATCCTGGCCGACATAACCGGGATTGTCTGTTACCTTTTCTTAAAGCGGCGGCAAAGGCTTTAACCGGCGCAGGCTATCCTCAAAGCCTCTGGAGAGCCTGCCCAGACCGCTGCTGGTTCTGGCTCTTCAATCTGCCGCCTCCATGATCAGACGGGCACATTTTTCATATCCCAAAACGCTGCTGTTCAGCGTCATTGTATAATTTTGAGCGTTCCCCCACTCCTGGTCTGTATTATACCGGTAATTGATACTGCGCTTTTTATCCGTGTCTTTCATCAGCTTTAATGCCCCGGCTTCTGTCTTCTGATACAGCGCACAGATCCGTTCCAGTTTTACTCTCTGGTCTCCGTGGATGAATACATGCACACAATCCGTACGCTCTCTCAGAATATAATCCGCACATCTCCCTACAATGACGCAGGGCCCTTTTTCAGCGATCTCAAGTATCACCTTCCTCTGAGCCGTATACAGATAATCATCCAGGGAAATGCCTGTGCTGTCCCGTCCCACAAAAGCATAGGAAAATATACTTTTTGCCGGTGAATACTCTCCCTTTTTTTCAATAAATTCTTCTGACAGTCCTGTTTCTTCAGCCGTCTTCAGGATAATGTCCTTGTCATAAAAGGCGATCCCCAGTTTTGCTGCGATCTGCCTGCCGATATACCTGCCTCCGCTGCCAAATTCGCGGCTGATCGTGATAATTTTCTTCTCCATTCTCTAACCCTCCAATACGCTGATTTTTTTCTTGTAAACCTGCTTCATAAAAATGCAGGCAATAACCGTTGAAACACCTTCCGCGATCAGGAAGGTGCACCACACCATCCAGATATTGTCCATTGACTGAATCGCCATCTGCGAAAATCCCCAAGCCACCGGCAGCACGAACAGGAACTGCCGGCAGACAGAAATGACCAGTGACTCCAGCCCGCTGTCCAGCGCCTGGAATATCCCCTGGGATGCGATATTAATCCCTGCGAACAAGAAGCTCAGGGAAATCACCCGCATCGCGCCCACGCACAGCTCCTGCGTCTCCCCGGACAGCCCGAATACGGTCGAAAAAGGCCCGGCAAAGATCTCCATCACCAGAAGTCCGGCAGCCATAATTACACAGGTATAAATCATTCCATACTTAATACCTGCCCTCACCCTGGCTTTGCTTTTCATCCCGTGGTTAAAAGAAATAACCGGCGTTATGGCGTCCCTCAGCCCAAAAGCCGCAAACAGTATAAATTGCTGGATCTTGTAATAGAGCCCATAGGCGGTAACAACCGTCTCATCAATCCTCACCAGGATCACATTCAGCCCATAAGTCATGACAGACATCAACGCCTGGGCGATGATGGCAGGTAGTCCGATCGTGTAGATCTTCCCGATCACTTCCCAGGATGGTTTCAGATAATAAAGCCCGTTCGTTATTTCTCTATTATACTTCAAATGGAATGCCAGCGCCAGTACCATCGACACAATCTGCCCAATCACTGTGGCATATGCGGCACCCTTCACCCCCATCTCCGGGCATCCCAGCAGCCCGTATATCATAATCGGGTCCAGAATAATATTAGTCACTGCTCCCGCCACCTGCGCGATCGTAGACAGCAGCGACCTTCCCGTGGCCTGGAGCACCTTTTCAAAGATAGAAAAAAACGCGATGCCGAATGAAGTCACGCAGCAAATGCTTAAATAATCTGACGCCATCTCCAGTATCCGCGCATTTGATGTCTGCGACGTCACGTAAGCCCTGACTCCAGCCAGCCCAAAAATCAAAAACGCAAGATATATGACGCCAGCCAGAAATATCGCATTTCCCGCCACCCTGCTGGCCTTTTTCTGATCTCCCTGTCCCAGGCTTTTAGCCAGAAGCGCGTTCGTCCCCACTCCTGTGCCAATCCCAATAGCCACCATCAGCATCTGTACCGGAAATGCCAGCGTCAGCGCATTCAACGCGGCTTCACCGATTCCCGCCATGTTGGATACAAAGGCGCTGTCTACAATATTATAGAGTGCCTGAATCATCATGGATAAAATCATCGGAATTCCCATAGACAGCATCAGCCGATTGACGGGCATGGTTCCCATACTGTTCATTGATTCTTTTTCTTTCATGTCAAACCTCCATCTAATCTCTTTGGAATCTTTTCCAACCTGTCCCGAGAGCTGGTGCATCATGAATTATTTTCACACAAAAAGGCGTAAATCCATATCTGGATTTACGCCCCGGGCCACTCGATTCGTAATGTATTTTACCAAGAAATAAAGAAAAAAGTCAACAAAAAACTTTTCATAACCTCACATTTTTTTCTTCTCCAAATTTCAATCTGAACGCTCTGGGTGTCATGTGATACCTTTCTTTGAACATCCTGTGGAAATAGCTGTTATTTTCGTATCCCACAGCAGCTATGATGTCATGAATCGGCAGATCCGTCTCACACATCAGACTGACGGCCTTTCCCAGCCGTTTCCGCTGCAGCAGTTCCTTAAAATTATACCCGCTGGATTTTTTGATCAGCTTGCTCAGGGAATGTATGGGCAGATGAAGCCGGCCCGCCAGCTCCGTCAGGGTGGCTGTGCGGTAATTCTGTCCAATATAGTCCAGAGTGGTCATCATAACCATATTCTCGTACTGGTTCGGCCCCCTTGTCTCAGCGTACTGGACTGAATCCAGCAGATACAGGAACAAAAGGCCCATGGTCGTCTGATTAATCAAATTCTGATCCTTCTGCTTCATGACCAGGGAATAGATCATGTTCTCCAGAAGATTCTGGATCTGGAGTATCTCCGACACCTTAAAATACAGATATTCACCCCTCTGCTCATCCTTCCTCAGCGTGTTCACCAGAAACTCCGCCAGGACATTGTCTTTTCCGATCATATTGGAGGCCACATCAAAAAATTCCGGCAGGATAATAAAGTTTATGACGATATCGCTCTCTCCGGCCGCCAGTATTTCATGCCTCGTATATTGATTCAGGAACAGAAGCTCCCCCTTTTTCACCGTAATATCCCGCCCGCCGATTCTGTTAGTTACCGCGCCCTCACAGACATATATCACTTCTACATAATTGTGGCGGTGCAGCGGAAAATGCACAAACCGGGTATGGGTCCGGACTGTGATCAGATTCCCGGCCTCCAGCATTTTAGTGCTGTCAACCGTAAATTCTTCTCCGGAAGTGTATAGCCCCTTCTCCACCTCCGCACCTCCGTCCAGAATCTTCTGTTCCTCCTCCGTTATGGCCCGCAGCCGTTCCAGCAGATCACGGTTCATCCAATTCCCCCATTCTGTATCCCTGCTTTACTCCACTCTTCGATACGTTCACCATGAGTATTACTCTATGCCATATATATTTTTCTGTTGTCCATTTTTAATCCCAAAAACCCAGGATATACATACTAGATTATAACATTTCCCAAAAGGTTTAACAATAAAAAACCCGCCCGGCTCACAGTACAGACAGCCTGCGGCGGGCGGATCTCTGTTACATTTTTATGCTCTCCTGGCAAGAACGTCCTTCTCATAGGACTGAATCTCCTCAAACCAGTCTTCCTGTACCGGGACTCCGCAGCTCTCGCAGTAGTAATCCCATACAAGACCGAATGGATACGTCTTCATCTCTTCCTGCTGCATCATCAGCTCTGTGAACTGGCTGTTATCCTGCAGCTCTTTCAGCCTAGCGTTCGGGCTTAACAGCGCGTACATCAGGGCTTTCTGCATGTTGCGCATACCCACTGTCCACGCGGATACACGGTTAATGCTGGCGTCAAAATAGTCAAGCGCCAGAAGGACACGGTCTATCGCGTCATTTCTGACAATCTCCTTGGCTATCTCCTTGGTTTCGTCGTCAAACAGCACCACATGATCGGAATCCCAGCGCACCGGGCGGGTCACATGGAGAGCGATCTTATCATTGAACAGGAGCATCGAAGAAATCTTATCCGATACTACCTCCGTCGGATGATAATGTCCGTTGTCCATCAGACTGATGATACCGTTCCGGGCGGCATAATTCACTGTGAATTCACTGGAACCAACGGTGTAGGATTCCAGGCCGATGCCGAACACTTTGGATTCCAGGCAAACCAGGACCTTGGACCGGTCATAATCGATGGAGAGAATCTGATCCAGGGAATCCTTAAATCTCGCTCTCGGCCCCAGACGGTCTGCCGGCACATCCTTATAGCCGTCCGGAATCCAGATGTTCATCGCACAGGGATATCCGGTCTGCTCAGCAAAATACTGGGAAATGCGGATGCACGCCTTGCCATGCTCAATCCAGAACTTACGCACCTCCGGGTCCGGGCTGGACAGTGTCAGCCCGTCCTTAACCATATCATGAGAGAAATACGTGGGATTGAAGTCCAGGCCGATTCCTCTTTTCTTCGCAAAATCAACCCATTTCTGGAAATGCTTCGGCTCCAGTTTATCGCGGTCAACAAATTCGCCCGGCTCAAAAATTGCGTAATTTGCATGCAGATTCAGCTTCTTGGTTCCCGGAATCAGCGAAAAAGCTTCGTCGATATCAGCCATCAGTTCTTCCGGCGTCCTGGCTTTTCCCGGGTAGTTGCCTGTGGCCTGGATACCTCCGGTCAGAGGGCCGTCATGATCAAAGCCAGTCACGTCATCTCCCTGCCAGCAGTGCATGGATACCGGGATTTTTTTCAGGATATCCACTGCCTTGTCGGTGTCCACACCGATTTTCGCATACATCTCTTTAGCAACTTCGTATTTCTCTTTTACTGTCATTTTTTCCTCCTTGTTTCAGGCCTGATAAATTTTTATTCCAAAGGATTCATGGATTACATCACGCGCAGCCTCCACGGATGCAAACTCCTTTGCTTTCAGCATCTGAGCTGTGATATTGCCGATGGCTGTCGCCTCGCCTGGGCCGGCATGGACTTCTTTTCCGGTGGCTTTGGCCGTCAGCTCATTCAGATAGCCGGCATTGGAACCACCCCCCACCACATGAATGCGGGAATAGGTGCGTCCGGTTGTCTCTTCCAGCTCTTTTACGGTTCTGGCATAGCATTCTGCCAGACTGGTATATATGACGGTAGCTATCTCACCCAGGGTTTCCGGCACCTGCTGGCCGCTGTTTTTGCAGTAATCCTTTACCGCCTGAGTCATATTGTCCGGAGACAGGAAGCAGTTATCATTGGCATCCACACGGGACGGGAAATCCTTTGCTTCCTCTGCCATCTCGCAGATCTCGGCAAATCCGTATTTATCTCCGTACTCATGTCTGACTGACTGGATCATCCAGAGACCCATGATGTTCTTCAGGTGGCGGAATCTGTGATTATAACCGCCTTCATTGGTGAAATTCAGGTCACAGCTCTGCTGGGAGCAGTCCGGCCTGGCCATCTCCACGCCCATCAGGGACCAGGTGCCTGAGCTTATGTATACAAAATCGTCATCATTCGCCGGCACGGCCAGGACAGCCGATCCGGTGTCGTGGGTGCAGGGAACTACGATCTCCAGATCATAGCCGATCTCCTCTGCCAGCTCCGGCCTTAAATTCCCCAGGCTGGTGCCCGGCATGACCAGTTCATTGAACATGGCTTTCTTGTAGCCAAGCATGTCCATCAGCTCATAATCCCAGTCATTGGTCTGGGCGTTGATCAGCTGAGACGTGGTCGCTTCCGTATATTCATTCACCTTTTTGCCGCACAGCAGATAATGGAAGTAATCCGGCACAAACAGCAGGGAATCTGCCTGCTCCATATACTGCGGATATTTCTTCTTCACCGCCATCAGCTGATAAATTGTGTTATAAATTGCTTTCTGAATGCCGGTCCGCGCATAGAGGTCATTCTGTGAGATAATCTTATATACTTCTTCATCCATGCCGTCAGTCCGGTGGTCACGATAACCTACCGTGTTCCCCAAAACCCCGCCATCTTTGTCCAGCAGCACAAAATCAACGCCCCAGGTGTCCACACCCAGGCTGACAGGAATCTTGCCCAGCTCTTTGCATTTCTTAAGCCCGGTGACAATCTCCCGGAAGATACGGTCAAATTCCCAGCACAGCTCATCATCCTTCTTAACCATACCGTTCTCGAAACGATGAATCTCTTCCAGCTGCATCTTTCCATTCTCAGTCCAGCCCACCATCAGGCGTCCGCTGGACGCTCCCATATCTACTGCTGCATAATACTTACTCATGGAATCCTCCTTCTCATATGTTTCCATATGTTAGCTTGTTTTTATTATATCAGAACCCGCACGGGAAATTAAGAACCCTGTTTGTAAAAAAAAGTGTCCTCATTTGCACGGATTCATGATTCCTATTCGTTCGCTCCAGTTCTCTCTTCCTGCATTTTGCTTCGGTACTCCTTCGGAGTATAGCCGGTTGAGTTCTTAAACACCCGGCTGAAATAGAACTGCCCGTTAAATCCGGTAAACTCCGCAATCTGTCCGATCAGGTAGTCATCCGTCTCCAACATCTTCTTAGCCTCTTCAATCCGTATATTGGTCAGGAATTCGTTATACGTACAGTTGCAGCAATTCTTGAATATCCGGCTCAGATAGGGCTGGTTGATGCCAAAGGTATTGCAGATGGTAAGAATGCTGTTGTTTCCGCTTAAATTTTTGCGTATAAACTTTTCAATCTCCTCTACCATCTTCTGATCGCTGATCTTCCCTGCAGGAGGCAGGGGCGAAACGTCCTCTTTCCCTTTATCCTCATCCAGGACCTTCTCAATCTGCCGGAATACCTCTTCAACTTTCTTAGGGTCCAGAGGCTTCAGCAGGTAATCAAAGGCACCATAAGAAAACGCGTCATGGACATAGTCAAAATCAGAATATCCGCTGACGGCCACACAAATCACATTACTTTCGCCCTGCTGCATCACATATTTAATCAATTCCACGCCGCTTTTCTTCGGCATCTTCATATCGGTCAGAATGACCTCTGGCTTAAGCTTTTCATACATGGCGATGGCTTCATCGACCCCATAAACTTCGCCCACAATCTGGAATTTTTCAGTTTTTCTCTGAATAATCCTCCGCTCCATGGAGATAGCAGCCGGCTCATCATCTACTAAAAGTACCTGATACATCCATCTCTCACCCTTTCATACATTGTGGAACAGCGCAGCTGTTCCCCGCTCCGCCAGGAGCATGTGTTACGGGATGCCCTGCGGGTATACTTTGTAGAACAGCGTTAGCTGTTCCCCCGCCCCGCCGGGGCACGCATTACAGTATATTTACCTGTCAAATCCAAAAAGGATACTGGTTCCGCCTTCCTTATTCTCAGGATTCAGCTCATACCAGAAGCTGTCCCCATAGAAAAGTGACAGACGGATCAATGTCCCGCCAAGCCCCATCCCGCCAAACTGTACCTTGGCGGATGTATACAATGCTACTTCCTCTTCGGAAAATTCTTTCAGCCGCTTCCTTATTTTCTCTGCCGCCTCTTCAGAAATCCCACAACCATTGTCAGCCACTTCCACGGTTACCTTACCATTAGAGCAGGTGGTGGAAATCTTGATTACCACCGTTTCACGCTCTATCAGGCTAAATTTTATCGCATTTTCAGCCAGAGGCTGATAGGTAAGCTTCGGAATCAGAAGATATTTACATTCATCATCCATATGGATCTCATATTCCAGACGCTGACGGTACCTGCTTTTCATAATCGACAAGTAGGATTTCAGATTATCCATCTCATCCCCGATGGTCACCTCCGTTACCTCATAATCTGCCGCATACCGCAGGATTTCCGTCAGGCTGTAGCAGGCGTCTGCCGCTTCTTCATTCTCACCCTGCTCACACATATTGGCAATCCCACCGAGGGAATTATACAGAAAATGAGGGCCCATAACCGACTGAAGTGCGTCAAATAATGCCTTATTCTGCACCAGCTCCATTTTTTTCTGGCGTTCCAGCGCTTCCTGAAGCCGTTTAGCCATGCGTTCAAAGGAGTTTACCAGAATATCCGTCTCCGGCGATTTCGCACGTATCAGCACCTTTTCTCCAAAGTTATGAATGTCTATTTTTTCCATGTGCCGGACCAGGGAATTCAGCGGCTTCATGATCACCCTGGTGATAATCCGGCAAAACACCGCATTTAATACAATCATGATGAAAGCTACGAGAATAATGCCTTTCAGCACCTGATTGACAGCAGCATTCAGAACAGATTTCTGTACCACAACTATTGTTCTGCAGGAAAAGTAATTAGAAGGGGCAATCGCAATCATTTCATCCTTCGTCTGCCGTATCCTGGAATACTGATTGGAAATCTGGGCCAGCCTCTCCATATATTCCTCGTCCCTACCCATACTGCTGTAAAAATATTCGTCTGTATCATCCATGAGCACAGCCACACCCACTTCGCTTCCGTTGATCGTCGCCGCGCAGACCTCATCCATGTAAAACACATTCTGCTGCACTTCAATGAAGCCTGTGATGACTGTATCCGCATTTTTAATCGGCTTGATCTCCGTCACCACTGTTACTCCGCGGGAATCATCCCAGAAATCTTCCGTCTGACCCAGGTACACACGGCTGGTCGCCTGATTCATGTTGTAATTATTAATCAGATTCTGAGCTCTTTCGCGGACTGCTTCCTGTTCCGGCTCAGCCGTTCCGGTACAGATGTATTCCCCATCCAGATTATAGATCGCCACACGCCTGATATTGGAACGGTTCTTATAGGCGTCCACCAGCCTCCTCCTCAGCGTTGCCGTATCCGCGTATGTCCTTTCATCAGTCAGCCAGTGATTCCAGGCAATCGAAAAGCTGCTTCCGGTCATCACGTCAATGGTTACCTGGTCCAGGGTATTCAGATGGCTGTCCACCTGAGCCATAACAGTATCTGAAATTTGTACAAGATTTTCCTTGCCTTCGTCATAAATCTGCGCGTAATAATAACGATAAAAAATGAACACCGCTACAATCACGAATACCGTCACTAAAAGGGCGTAGGCGAGCGACAGCCGGCTGCTGATTTTCATTTTATTCTTCCCTGGCTTCACTCCTTCTCCCCCCGTCCTGGTATTCATCTGCGGCGCAGCCAACGCACCGCATGGCGGATCCAGCCGGCGTTATCAGGCACTATCTGCGCTTTCCTCTCTTCTGTAGTGGCATCACAGAGTGCCAGGCCATGTACTCCCTCTTCATAAATATGAAGCTCAAAGGTCACATGACATCTCCGCAGCGCCGACGCAAACAACAGCGAATTCTCTACCGGCACCTCTTCGTCCTCCTGGGTGCTCCATATGAACGCGGGCACCGTGTCCTCCGTCACTCTGTTCTGAAGGGACAGGAATTTTGACCATTCATCTGAAAGCTGATCTCCCATTAATAGCTTGCGACACTCTTCATGGCCGAATTCAGCCATGGAAATCACCGGATAACACAGAATCATCCCATCAGGCTTCCACAAATACTCCGGCCGGCCAAGTTTTTCTCCGATAAACGGCTCCTTCCAAAGAGTGCCCAGCGACGCACAGAGATGTCCGCCCGCTGAAAAGCCGCAGATCATAATTTTCTCCGGATCGATGTCCCATTCTTCCGCATGCGTCCTGACCAGAGCCACTGCCTCAGCCAGCTCCAGAAGAGCCGCCGGATACTGATTGGGAGCTACAGAATACTGCAGGACAAAGGCCTGCATACCTGCTGCCAGAAACCGCATAGCGATAGGTTCTCCCTCCCGGTCAGATTTAAACCGGTACGCCCCGCCCGGGCAGACGATTACTGCCATGCGCTTCGCAGAATGTATCAGCTGGGGACTCCTGTCCTGCAGGTATCCATAGAGTACCGGTTGATAAGTGTCTTTTTTCGCCCCTTCCGGATACCGGGGGGATATTTTTTCTTCTATATAACGCATAGATCTTTCCTCTCATGTATTTATTTTTTTTATTATACCAAAAAAAGGTATAGTTGCCCATACCGAAATTTATCCACATACAGAAAGAACCCGCATTAGCGGGTCCTTTCGATATATTCTGACAATCCGAATTAATAATCGAATTCGTCTACGTTGCTTGCATCGAAGATCAAAGCATCCCCCAGGATACACTGTTTGTCTTCGATCACTTTCTCGCCGAGTCTTCCTGCGTTGATGGAAGTAGAATCAGAGGTGATGTCACCGGTGATCAGCTGGTAAGCACCCTGGATTGCCAGGTAGCCCAGATCTGCGCAGTTCCACAGAACGCCTGTGTTCAGCGGATTGGTTTCATCCTTGATGTAAGTCTTCAGGGCATTCGGGGTAGCAAGTCCGGTCAGGGAAATCTTACTTGCATCCGGTTTGCTGGAAGCAGAAGCATACTGAGCGCCCAGGGCGGGAGTCGCCATTGAAGACAGAGCGATTGCAGCCTGGATCTTGTCGTCGCCTTCTCCCATTCTTCCCATCAGAGTAGCAGCCTCGCTGTTAACCTTAGTCTCATCAGTCCCAGGATAGTACACATCTGTTTCTTTATTCTTGATAACCATGAAGTTATACTCGTCTGTCTTCAGCAGCTCATCGATAGCTGCCTCCCATGCAACCTGGTTCGCGTCTGTTCCGGTGCTGGATACCAGAGCGATATTAGCTGTTTTGCCATTTCCATAGCCTTTTTCTTTCAGATCCTGAGCAGCTGCATCCAGAAGGCCCTTAGCGGCTGCGTCAGCGCTAATCTGGTTGATGAACAGGTCACGGGCATCTTCCTGTGCGTCAGCGTCGAAAGATACAACTTTGATTCCCTGATCCTGAGCTTTCTTCAGTGTCGGAGCAATAGCGGTGGGATCATTAGGCGATACTACGATAGCGTCAACTCCCTGTGCGATCCAACCCTCCAGGATATCTACCTGTTTCTGATTCGTAGCCTGATCCTGTGAAGGTCCGTCATACAGAAGGGTGATCCCCAGCTCGTCTGCCGCTTCCTGTGCCCCGCCCTTGCAGGCATCGAAATAGTTCTCACCTTTAAATTTAGGAAGCATCGCGATCGTCACATCGCCGCCTGTCTCTTTTTTCTCAGAACTGCTGCTAGTCGCTTTGCTGCTGGATGACACCGCGCTGCTGGATGCAGAAGATTCACTCTTGCTGCCAGAGTTGCTGGCTGCTGTGGAAGTGCTTTTGGAATCGCCGCAGCCGGCCAGCATGGACATAGCCATAACACCTACAAGCGCACCTGCTACTACTTTGGATAATGTTTTTTTCTTCATACTTTACCTCCCATTTTTTTAGAAGAATTTATTGTAAATTAAATTACAATCAGTTGTCAAACGGCTGTATGCTCGGAAGAAGTGATCTTTATCACTTTCTTCTGCTTCTCTCTGGACGACACAATGGAGAACGCGATCAGAGAAATCAACAGCACCGCACCCTGAACGATGGTCTGTACATCGATCGGGATATTCATTACAGTCAGGCCGCTGTTCAGCGTAGCGATAATCAACGTACCCAGGAGGGTTCCCTTCATATCGCCGACGCCGCCCATGATGCTGGTGCCGCCCAGGACTACGATCGTGATAACTTTCAGGTTGAAATTCGTACCCGCGTCATATTTTACGCTTGTAAACCGTCCCAGAAAGATAAACGCGGCCAGTGCGCAGACGATACCGGTAACCGTAAAGATAATAATCTGAATTTTCTCTGTGTTAATTCCGGCGTATTTCGCGGCGTTTTTATTCAGCCCGATGGCAAACAGCTTACGGCCAAATGTACTCTTCTGTAAAACTATCACAAAGATTACTGCCAGCACCGCAAAGAAGATTATCTGAATCGGAAGCGGGCCTACCATTGTATTGCCGCACCATCCGCTGAAATCATACGAATATACGCTGTCCCCTCCGGAAATACCTCTGGCCAGGCCCAGGAACAGGTACATGGTTGCCAGTGTGGTTATCATCTCTGATATCTTTGCCTTGGCGACCATCAGGCCGTTAATCAGCCCGCAGACTCCCCCGACTGCAACTGTCACAATGATGCCGGCGACACTGCTTCCGGTACCTGCAGCCGCCATACCGCCCAGCATACAGGACAAAACCATGATGTTGCCTACTGAAAGATCAATCCCGCCTGTTACAATAATCATTGTCATCGGAAGAGCGACCATGCCGATTTCTACAATGTTCTTCAGCATAACGTTGATGATATAATTGGCATTAAAGAAAGAGGGTGCCTTAATTCCGATTAACAGGAAGATCACAATCCAGATCACGAGTAAGGCCAGGTTAAAACTGAATTTAAATTTCTTCTTCTGTTCCATTATGCCTCACCTCCTACACTCGCTACGGAAATGATCCGTTTTTTCTTAATATTCTTAGCAGCAGACATTAATACAGAAATGATAATGATCGCACCCTTGATGGCATCTGCCCAGTCGGCGCTGATTCCCATGTAATTGATAGCCGGTGAAATCATGGAAAGGATAAAAGCTCCGACCACGGTCCCGATCAGCTTTCCTGATCCTCCCGCAGAACTGGTTCCGCCGAGCACAACTGCCGCGATAAATGTCATCTCCAGACCGCTTCCCATAGTAGTGGTCACACGCTGTCCGGCAGTTCCGATGATTGTAGCAGAGACTCCGAAGAAAAGCCCTGCAATCGCATATGTGAGAATTACTGTCTTATTTACGTTAATTCCAGTCAGACGGGCGCTGGTCATGTTGTTTCCGATCGCATAGATCTTCTTTGAAAACTTGGAATATTTCATGAAGATCAGACCGAATACAGCTACAATCAGGCAGATCAGCACACTGGCCGGAATAATTCCGAAAATCTTTGCGTCAAATGCCAGCCATGTATAAGATGCCGGAAGGTCATAGATCGAACCTTCAACTGCCAGCTGCAGACCCCCCTGAAAAATCTGTGTGGTTGCCAGCGTCGCAACGATAGCAGGGATCTTCAGCTTTGCCACCAGCAGGCCATTGATCGTGCTGAGTACAGCGCCTACGATCATGGCTACCGGAAGCAGTACGCCAAACGGAGCGCCGGTTTTTCCGATTGCTGCTATGACAATACAGATTACTGAAATCAGTGAACCTGTGGATACGTCAATGTTTGATGTTAAAATAATCATGTTCATTCCGACAGCGGCAATCAGCGTATAGCTGAAGGTGTTCAGCAGACTCATGATGTTATTCAGATTGTAAAATCCTCTGGCAAACACCGCAAGAAGCAGCAGCACTATCACCAGAAACATCGCAAGGTAGAATTCGCTGGTCAGAAATGACGCTTTTTTCTTATTTTCCTGATTCATCTTCTCCCACCTCCTAGGATACTTTCATTTGCTTTTTGGATTCCAGCGCTACAGTCAGGATCTTCTCCTGGGTTACATCGCCTCTGTCAAAGCAGCCGCCGATATATCCGTCTTTCATGACGTAAATTCTGTCGCACATTCCGATCAGCTCAGGAAGTTCGGAAGAAATCATAATAATGGTCAAGCCCTGCTGGGTCAGATCACTGATGATTTTATGTATCTCTGCTTTCGCGTTGACATCAACGCCCCTGGTAGGCTCATCCAGAATCAGAATCTTCGGATTCAGAGCCAGCGCCTTCGACACGGATACCTTCTGCTGGTTGCCGCCGGAAAGGTTTGCCACCAGGAAATCCGGTCCCGGAGCTTTAATTTCGATGTCATTAATATATTTCTCACCAATTTCATCTTCTTTTTTCTTATCTATCAGGCTCAGAGATTTCGTAAAGTTCTGAAGCTGGGGAAGAGTGATATTCTGCTCAATACTCATATCCACGATCAGCCCGTATTTCCCACGGTCCTCCGAAACATATACGATGCCTTCTTTCATGGCATCCTGATAATTCCGGATGTGCAGCTCCTTGCCATCCATGTATACCTTTCCGGCAGCTTTTTTCGAAAAGCCACAGATGCATTCCATCAACTCAGTCCGACCTGCGCCTGCCAGACCCGCAAAACCGAGGATCTCTCCCTTGCGGAGCTGGAAGCTGATATCATCCAGAAATCCCTCATCGTAGATCCCTTTCGCCTCAAAAAATACATCGCCGATTTTCGTATCAGCTTTCGGATAGTAACTTCCCATCTTGCGCCCAACCATGTCGGCCACCAGTGAATCCTTGTCAATCTCCGACACCTGGTTGGTAGATATATATTTCCCATCCCTCACGACTGTCACACGGTCACAGATCTCAAAAATCTCTTCCATACGATGGCTAATATACACAATACCAAAGCCATCCTCTTTCAGTCCATTAATAATCTTAAACAGTGCCTTTACCTCTCGCTCTGTCAGAGAAGCGGTCGGCTCATCAAAAATAATGATATTCGCATCAAAGGTCAGCGCCTTTGCAATCTCTACCATCTGCTTCTGAGCCATGCCCAGCTTCTTAATCGGCGCAGAGAGGTTCATGCTCACATTCAGTCTCTCAAAAATTTCGTTTGCGCGTTTTGTCATAGCGGCATAGTCAATAATTTTGACAGGACCCACGTTCTTGGTCATCTCATGCCCCAGAAACAGGTTGTCAAGCACCGACATTTCCTCAAACAGACTGGTTTCCTGAAAAATGATGGCGACTCCTTTGCCATAAGCCTCCAGCGGATTGCTGAAGTGCTCCTCTTTTCCATTCACCTTCATGATGCCTTTGTCTGGTTTGTGCACGCCGCAGACTACTTTCATCAGCGTAGATTTTCCGGCACCGTTCTCGCCGCAGATCGCATGGACTTCGCCGCTTTTCAGTTCGAAATCAATGCCATCAAGAGCCAGCACGCCAGGAAATGACTTAACAATGCCTTTTAATTCCAATACTACGTCACCCACGATGGTTCCTCCTTCTAAAATTTTCATACATTACCGGACAACTGTCTGCCCACCCGTAGGGTATGTCTTTCCTGACATTTGTCCTTCCATCCGCTGGGCTTTTTTATGGATTGCCCCGCGCATCCATTCGGTAGTTTACCTTATTTTTCTGATTTCTGTAAATATAAAATCCAAAACAATTTATACAAAATATATACTTTTTGCTGGTAAAACTCCCATCCTTTTACATTTTGACAGCTCATTAGCCAGATTTCGCCAAAAGCTTCTGTCTTCTCTCAGCCCTGATTCTCTGAGTTCTAATCTAAATGAAAGACAACCTTGAGATCATTGCTCACCGGACTGTTATCCGGGTTCGTTTCCATGACGTCAGCCATGAAATCCCACCATTTCCGGTTGACCGGCGTATCAGAGCTTTCAGCCCACCGGGCTTCATCTTCCACCTCTATGTACCCGTACAATGTCCGGGTCTCCGTGTCAAGTGATATGGTGTAATTCCTGCCTCCATATTCATGGATCATATCAGCCATCTCTGGCCACAGCAGGTTATGACGACGCTCATATTCCTCTTCCTGGCCTTCTTTCACTTTCATCTTAAAGGTCTTAATCATGGGTAATCCCCCTCCTGATCCTTTTTCTGTCCTCATTTTAGATAAATTGCCATGGAAAGTGAATGTAAAATCAAAATGTTTATATATAAAATACAAATAAATTGTACATCCCATTTACAAAGCAATACTCCAAATATCCATTTGTCTGGAGAAACATTTACAGCGTAAATGAGCGCCCAGAAATAAAAAATGAGCCGGAGAATGCTCTGTCAGAACATTCTCCGGCCCGTTTTCAACGGTTTTCAGGCAATGCAGAATCCCTCCGATCTTCCTGCCGTACGTCAGATCACAAAAAACTTTCCAATATTTCCAGGCTCCTGATTTTTCGGTCCAGGACCTTTTTCATATGACGGTTCATCAGCTTCTCAAGCTCTTCCAGGACTTCAGGTTTTACCGTAAAGGTATACAGCTTCTCCATGGGCGCTCCCATGATATACTGGCAGGTATAGAGCGCCGACGGACTCATGGCTCCGGCATCGGGCGCATATTCTCCATTAACTGTCATCATGCGCAGTTCATAAATCCGTCTGACCAGGCGGTCCTCCAGGCTGGGATTCAGAAGAGCTTTTAAGGACAGGTACAAAAGATTCAGCATTTCTGTCCCTTCAATTCCCTCTCTCCCGTAATAATCCGCGAATTCCAGAAAATAAAAGCCATAATAGATCCCCGGCTGTTCCCTGGTAAGCTCCATAAAATAGTTTTTAACGGATGCCTGGGTCAGATTATAAGAAGTCCGCCCCTGTATCAGGGAAAACGTACCAAAGACAAAGGGGTTGGCCGCCGCCAGCAGAGCGCTCCCCTGACGCCTGGCCCCCCTGGCAAATGCTGTAATTTTTCCGAATTCCCGTGTCAGGATCACCACCCGCTTATCATTTTCCCCAATTGGCATGGCAGACAGGACAATTCCTGACGCGTTTATCGCTTCACTCATGAGACACCTCTTCAGGACAGCTCTTTCTTATCATAGCCGTAATTCTTTACCAGCAGGTCGCTGTCTCTCCAATCTTTGCGAACCTTCACCCACAGCTTCAGGTTCACCTTACTCTCCAGCAATTTCTCAATCTCTTCCCGGGCTTCACTGCCAATCTTCTTCAACATGGCTCCCTGTCTGCCTATGATGATTCCTTTGTGGGAATCCCTCTCACAGACGATCGTGGCCTCTATATCTGTGAGCTTTCCATCCGGCCGTTCCCTCATCTTCTCAATCATAACCGCAATTCCGTGAGGGATTTCCTCTCCCAGGGATCTCAGAGCCTTTTCCCGGATCATCTCCGCCACGATCTGCCTCATGGGCTGATCTGTCACCGTATCTTCGTCGTAGAATCTGGGTCCATACGGCAGATATCTGAACAGACTGTCGATGATGCTGTCCAGGTTCAGCCCCAGTTTCGCCGATACCGGAATGATCTCATCAAAATGTCCCAGCTTGCGGTACATCTCCATACAGGCCGGCAGATCTGCCTTTTTGATCCTGTCCACCTTATTGATCACCAGCAGGACGGGAAGCTTTGTCCGCTCCAGCATTGCCGCGATATGCTGCTCTCCCGCACCTATATAGGTGCCCGGCTCCACCAGCCATAAAACCGCGTCCACATCCTTCAGCGTACTCTCGGCGGCATAGACCATATACTCTCCCAGCTTGTTTTTCGCTTTATGAATCCCCGGCGTGTCCAGAAAGATAATCTGCCCCCGTTCACAGGTATAGACTGTCTGTATCCTGTTCCGGGTGGTCTGGGGCTTTCTCGATGTGATGGCTATCTTCTGGCCGATCAGATGGTTCATCAGCGTGGATTTCCCCACATTCGGACGCCCGACCAGCGCAACAAACCCGGATTTATTATTTTCTTTCGTCATATTCTCCTCCATAGAGACTCCTCTCAGGCCCGGATCAATGCTTCCGCCGTGCGGAATACGTCTCTGTCTTTTTCAATGGCAGCCTCGCTCCCAACCACGCAGAGATTGTTCTCTGCCAGCACAGCCTCCGCAAGCTCCGCCAGTCCACGGATGGAAGCTGCATCCGCGTCCAGAATTTCTTCCCTCTCCTTCTGGAATTCTTCCACCGTCAATCCTGCAAAATAGGCCGTCAAAGCCAACGCTCCTTTGGCTGACGCATTCAGCGGCACATCCAGCTCGCTGACTGTCCCTATGATATATTTTGTCATTTCCCGTTCATCGGCCTGGAAATTCCGCAGATATTCCGGCAATCCCCGATATACCTCCAGAGTATCCCTCAAATGTGGGTCCCGGTAAGAAACCAGATAGCTCTCACCCATGCGCTTAAAGGCGCCCATACAGCCATAAGCCCCTCCTTTTACCCGCAGGTTCATCCACAGATAGTCATAATTCAGAACCGTCCGCAGAATCCGCAGGGCCCCTGTATAAGCAAAGCCAGCTTTTCTAAAATTTCCCGCCACAGCTACATACTGAACCTGCCCGGAAGTCTTAAAGCCTTCATTCTTCCGCTCTGGCACCCACCGGAAGCTGCCCTTTTGCACCGGTTCTGTATAAAGAACCTGTTTCAGCTTGCTCACTTCCTCTGTCAGGCCTGAACAGCCCTGTCCGCCTGCAGTCAGGCTGACGGTCAGATTCTCCGGGCGGAAAATCAGTTTCATCAGGCTCTGAAGCCTGGAAATCAGTTCCGCCTTCTTCTCATCAAAATGGCTTTCCAGCTCTTCTATCAGTCGGTAATAGCTGATACCTGAAATTCTCTCCTGCCACCCGCTGACCGCCGATACATATGACAGTGCCCGCTGTGCAGCCGTCATATGGCCCGCCGCAGGCAGGTAGCTCTGAAGCCGCGCCTTCTGGCTGGACAGGATTTCATGCAGACGCTTCTCATCCTCCAGCTGGGAAGTCAGCAGGATCTCAGAAATCATCTCGAACACAAAGGACTGCTGGGGATACAGATATTTCGCCCGCACGCCGAACATCCGGACACAGCTGTCCTCTCCTTTTTCCTCCGGAAACACTTGCAGTCCACAGCTGATCCCACCCGTACAGCTGTTAATTTCATGGAACAACTGGCTGTAGGTAAAATGCTCAGTACTGACATAGCCCAACACGGACTTCAATATCCCCATATAGGGAATCAGCTCATCGGGGACTTCCCGTGTATCAAATAAAAGCGTCAGATATGCGATACCATTCGTAAAATAATCGTGGTGCAGGATCTTTGTTCCCTTGCTGTCACCGACCTTCGTATTCAGCACCACCGGCGTTTCCCTGCTGATATCGGTCCTCTTCAGAAGAGGAATGCTGCATACAGCTTCTTCCCCATCCTCAGCCTCCTGGAATGCTTTCAGCGCTTTCGTCTGCCCCACCAGCTGTTCCAGCTCTGAATCACTCAGGGAGTCCCTGTATCTCTTCAGCTTCTCCGCCTCAGCCTCTTCCCGCTCCGCCGCCAGGCCTCTCCGGGGCTCCAGTACGACCACCGCACCGTGGGAATTAGACAGAAGATATTTCTGAATCAGCTCTTCAAAATACCCTTCCTCTATCCGGCTTTTCAGCTCATCAAAAATTGCCAGCTGTTTTATATACTCAAAAGGCCTCTCGTCGTCATACAGCCAGCTTCCGAACAGCTCCAGGCCGTAGATCAGTCCCTTGGGGTAAGAGGCATAGTCTGCTTCCCTGAAACGGAATTCAAAATAATTGATCCCCGAAGCCAGCGCTTTCCGGTCCAGCCCTTCTGCCACAATTTCCCTCAGAGTGCTCTGAATGATCTCCAAAAACAGCTCCTTGTCACAGGCTCTGGCATTCTTAGCAATGATGGTAAAAAACGGCTGGCAGATGCCGTCTTCATAAGAACCGCAGATATCCTTCCCCACGTGGGCGTCCAGCAGAGCCTGTTTGACAGGCGCCCCCGGCGCGTCCAGAAGGACATACTCCAAAACTGAAAATGCCACATTCAGCACCGTATCCAGGCTGCTCCCCACTACCATGCTGCTGGCCAGATAGGCATTCTCCTCCACAGGCTCATCGTCCAGCACTGGATATTCCAGAAACAGGTGCCTCTGATTCTTAAAAGGTTTTTGGAACTGAATTGCAGAATCCACCTCCGCAGCCTCAAATTTGCTCAGATATTCGCTGTCCATCCACGCCAGCTTTTCCTCCATATCCATATTGCCATAGAGGTATATATAGCTGTTGGAAGGATGATAATACTTCCTGTGAAAATCCAGGAATTCCCCATAAGTGAGTTCTGGAATGCATTCAGGATCGCCTCCCGATTCCACCCCATAAGCGGTATCCGGAAACAGGGCGCTGAAAACAGACCGGTCAAGAACCTCCTCTGCCGATGAAAAAGCCCCCTTCATTTCATTATAAACTACGCCGTTATAAGTAATCGGATCATTTACATCCTCCAGATGATAATGCCAGCCCTCCTGCCGGAAAATCAACTCGTTGGTATAAATGTTGGGATAGAATACCGCATCCAGATAAACGTCCATCAGATTCTGGAAATCTGTGTCATTACAGCTGGCCACCGGAAACATCGTCTTATCCGGATAAGTCATGGCATTCAGAAAGGTATTCAGAGATCCCTTGGCCAGTTCCACAAAAGGATCTTTCAGCGGAAACTTTCGTGATCCGCAAAGTACCGTGTGTTCGATGATATGAGCCACGCCGGTGGAATTCTCCGGCGGGGTCCGGAACGCTATATTGAACACTTTATTCTCATCCTCATTAGCCAGCAGGACAACCCTTGCTCCAGTCTTCCTGTGACGGAGAAGCGTACCTCTGGCCTGAATATCGTCTATATATTCTTCTTTGATTAATTCATATGCATCCAGCATAATCCCATCCCTTTCTTAACTTTTCTGCTTCACGAGGTAAACTGACGGGCCGCTGCTCAGTTACAACGGCCCGTTCTTCTCGTCATGAATAGTTTTTCTTCATCAGCTCCATCTGCTCCTTCGTCAGAATCAGATTGAAGCCTGCCGGATTAAAGACAAACCCCTTAGCCTGTCCAACCAGATATTTCGGCAGGTCGTCATAAGAGACGGCTGAAAGCCGCATCTTTGCGTCCTTATTCTTAGCGTTAAACTTCTGGAATTCACCGAAATCGGTGTAACACGGCTGGTAAATATCTCCGTTTTTATTCTTCACATACGGTATCTTCACCTTTTGATTCTTGGCTCCTGGCTTCAAATCGCCGCCATTCTCTGTGAGATCCATCGTGACGATAAACCGGGAGCGCATGAGGTTTGCCGCCATCTCCTCTTCCAGGGAGCGCAGCCTTTTCTTCGCCTCCAGATCCCTCTCAATGGGCCGGCGCAGCTCCTGGAGAAAATAGAGTGCCGTCAGCTGAAGCTGAGGATTCACCCTCGGTATCTTGTCATTCATCAGCGCATCCAGATCCGGCCTGGGCATCAGCTGCTCCAACTCCACCCGCACCGGCGCCCCTTCATCCTGCACCACCAGAGCATTCACCCCGATTGCATACAGACTTGAAAGAAAGCCCTTGATCTGTGCATTGGGAATCTTCGCCGCCGCCAGCAAAATCTTTTCATTCGTATACTTCTTGGCAAATTCCTGAGTTCTGCCCTCCTCCGTGAATACATAAACCTGATCATCATAGGTCTCCTCATCACATTCCACAAAAGGCAGTTTTGTCATTTGAGAAAACAGAACATAGATGGATTCATATTTTTCAAATTTCTTTATCAAAAAACTGTTGTCCACTGTCATTTAACGTAAACCTCTTCTCGTTTTATCCTTGGCAGAAAGCCTTCCTCCTAACGCCTCCGGCCTTCCGCACATTTCATATCCCGCTCATTATAACATACCCGCCGAAACATCGCAAGCTGTTCCAGCTCCCCGCCGGAAGCGGCTGCAACAGTTCTTTCCTCACATCCAGTCTTTAAAAATATCTTTCGCTTTCTCTATATCAATCTCAGTTATAGCCGCTCCTTCTTCTACAGAAAATCCCCGTGCCAAAAGCTCTTTCAGCACTCTCTCTGCTTTTTTAAGCTCACCTCGCATTTCGCCTCTCTTTTCCGCACTATACATCTGAGTATTAAAATCCCGCAATGCACGTTCCCGCGCCTCATACTCCAGACGCTTTTTCTCATCAGCGCTCAAAACCAGTAACATCCCGTATGCTTCGTCCAGGTATTCATTCATCTTTGCCATACGCTCAAAATCCTCCCTTCGCCTGCCGCTGAAAAACCTCATCCACATCATGACATCATCCCCTTCCGGAATCATCTACGGCAATTTCCTCAATTCCAGAATCTGTATTTCCAATTTATCGCTATAGCTTTGACCCGTCTTATCATCCCGAAAATATATTTTCCTGCAGCACTCATGATCTTGCGGAAAATTGATGAAATCTAAAATACTGACATGAACACATTTCTTTAATTTCTCATAGGAATCTCCCCTCTCCAACTGCTCTGCAAACATCCTGCAGAGATAAAACAGTATTCTCTCTTCCCAGAACTCAAAATAATCCATCTGCATCTCCATATCCATCTGCGTGCCCTCTCTTAAAACCACACGCACATCTAAAATCCCTTCTTTCCCTTCTTTTCTCCCCTTCTGCAGAATCGTCGGAAGCAAAAGGGTATTCTGAATCTCCTCCGTCCTCCTTCCTAAAAGAGCGGCAGTTAAGCCCAGCCGCACCTTGCTATTCTGAAGCAGCTCTTTAAAACAGAAATCCACAACCGGCAGCATAATGAAACTGTCTTTCCCTTTCTCCACAAAAACTCCTTTCCCCTGAATCAGTCATATATACGGAAAAGAGTTTCATTATTGCATTTCTATTATATCATATAACAATAAATTTTAACAGTACTAGGACTCCGCAAACAGACTTTTCTGAACATATTCCACAATCCAGTTATTCATCATTAAAATATAAAATGGTAATCTGCAGCGATTTGCCGCACAGAATATAAAGGCAGACAGCCTTTAGATCTTCTTATGAAAAACATTAACACAAAATCACTTAAAAATCAAGCCAGAATCCCACCACAAAATTATGGTTTTGTGGCGAGGTGGGGGTGGATACCCGGACGAAAAGCAGCGGGGGATCTCCGGCGGCTTTTCTGGCTGTTCCAGACGGTACAATGGCTCTCGCCAAAAGTGGAACCCCGATAGTCTCAGGCGGTAGATTTCGATATTTAATAAAGAAATACTGGCGCCAGTCGGCCGCGATAAGCCAGCAATTACTGTCTGAAACCATCCTGATGACACTTTCGGAGAACTTGGGTGAAGAGTTTTAGATCACCAGAAAGGCTGGGAGGAGGCGGGGCGGAACAGGGACGGCGCCATGGATTTCTGCAGGCCTGATTAGTTCTGCTTAGCGGGCAGCAGCGCCGGAAGGGAGGGCAGGTATTGTGCCTCACGCACAATACCTGAAGGGCACGGAGGATAGAAAGACATCAGTCTTTCTACCGGACTTGCCCTGGTACCTCCCTGTAGGTGCTGATGGCCGTTTAGCAGAACTTCAGGCCGAAGCCTTCCATGGCGCCGTCCCTGTTCCGCCCCGCCTCCTCCCAGCCTTTCGTCCGGATATCCAAAACGCCTCCCTTTCCCGACCAATTGGAAGCAAAACCAAAATTTATCTCAGTAACGGCAGTTTCCCCGTCAGTTTATTCACTATCTTTTTGTTCCCACAGACGGCCACTCCCAGGTAATTTAAGTCCTTCCCATTACTGGCGGATAGTTGCTCCGTATAATCTGCATAATCTCTGGACTTCTGCGCCTGCTCTGAGAAGTCTACAACTGTCAGGTCTGTATAATCCGGCAGATATAGCTTTTCCCGTATATTGGCCAGTGTTTCTGCATCTGTTCTGAGGACGGGAATGGGAAAGCGGGTGATGCCCAGATGCGTATTTCCCTCCTGATCCACATTGTCTTCTCCGACAATATCCGGCATTCGGACGCCCAGAGTAATTCCGAGTATCGCCGCGGTATTGGCTGCAATCCCTGCCGGAGCGTCCTCGTCTACTATAATTACACATTTTTCTTTCGCTGTATCCATGTTCGTTCTCCCTTTTCTATAGTTGCCAGGAAGTATATGCTCTCCGTATTCCCCGGCGCTGCAGAATCAGCATACAGCGGAACGTGATTTTTTTCTTGTAAGATATCGTCAAAACGCCCGGCCAATCGGAAGATACCGATGGCCAGGCGCCTGGTTTTATTGCTATTGAATTTTATCTATCAGTCCTGTCCGTACAGTGTGATCAGCTTGTTCAGATATTCAAATCTTTCCTTAGCCTCACCTTCAGACTTGGCAAACAGTCTTGCCGCCTTTTCCGGATTCGCACGTTTCAGAGAGTTGTAACGTACCTCGCCGTCCAGGAATTCCTGATAGGACTCGGTCGGAGCCTTGGAATCCAGAGCGAAGGCTGCTTTGCCCTCTGCCTTCAGGGCCGGGTTGTAGCGGAACAGATGCCAGTAGCCGGATTTTACTGCCAGCTCTTCTTCGGTCTGTGCTTTGCTCATGCCCTTCTTGATTCCGTGGTTGATACACGGAGCATAGGCGATGATCAGAGACGGGCCCGGATAAGCCTCCGCTTCCGCGATAGCCTTTACGGTCTGGTTGAAATCAGCACCCATAGCGATCTGAGCAACATATACATAACCATAGCTCATAGCAATGGAAGCAAGATCTTTCTTTTTCACTTCCTTGCCGCCTGCAGCGAACTGGGCGATTGCACCCGTCGGTGTAGCCTTGGAGGACTGGCCGCCGGTATTGGAGTAAACTTCTGTGTCAAATACCATGATGTTGATGTCCCTGCCGCTTGCCAGCGCATGGTCAACGCCGCCGAATCCGATATCGTAGGCCCACCCGTCACCGCCGAATACCCACTGGGATTTCTTCGACAGGAAGTCCTTGTTCTTAACGATATCCTTGCAGGTCTCGCAGTCAATTCCTTCCAATACAGAAACCAGCTTGTCGGTAGCCGTACCGTTAGCAGCGCCGTTATCGTAGGAATCCAGCCATGCCTGACATGCTTCTTTTACCTCTGCGGAAGCCTTGTCGCTTGCGCATACCTGTTCAACCTTCTCTTTCAGGCCGCTTCTCATGGCTCTCTGAGCCAGCAGCATGCCGTATCCGAATTCTGCATTATCCTCAAACAGAGAGTTTGACCATGCCGGTCCTCTTCCCTCTGCGTTCACGGTATAAGGTGTGGACGGTGAGGAGTTGCCCCAGATAGAGGAACATCCGGTAGCATTGGCAATGTACATTCTGTCACCGAACAGCTGGGTGATCAGCTTCGCATAAGGAGTCTCTCCACAGCCTGCACATGCGCCTGAGAACTCAAGCAGCGGCTGTTTGAACTGGCTTCCCTTTACGGTCGTCTCTTTGAATTTGGTAATAACGTCCTTCTTCTCCGGCAGCGCTACTCCGTAATCGAAATACTTCTGCTGTCCCAGAGTGCTCTCCATTGCTTCCATGGCCAGAGCTTTGGCGCCCTTCTTGCCAGGACATACATTTGCGCAGGAACCGCAGCCTGTACAGTCGAGGGAAGAGATGGCGATTGAGAACTGATAGCCCTCCATGCCCGTCATCTTCAGGGTCTTCATTCCTTCCGGAGCCTTAGATGCCTCTTCATCTGTCAGTGCGATCGGACGGACTACTGCATGCGGGCATACGTAGGAACATCTGTTACACTGGATACAGTTATCCGGATTCCATACCGGAACATTAACTGCGATGCCACGTTTCTCGTAAGCCGCGGACCCGGACGGAGTGGAGCCGTCCACATAATCCTTGAAGGCGGATACCGGAAGATTGTTGCCTTCCTGTGCGCTCACCTTGCTCTGGATATTATTAACGAAATCTACAACGTCCTTGCGGCCGCTGGTAGCATGAGTCATAACAAGTCCCTCGTCAGCCGCAGTTTTCCAGCTTTCCGGAACCTTAATCTCGATGGCCTGCTTAGCTCCTTCGTCGATGGCTGCCCAGTTCTTCTGAACAACGTCATCACCTTTACGGCCGTAGGTGGCCTTCGCAGCGGCCTTCATCAGCTCAATGGCTTTCTCCTCCGGAATGATGTTGGCCAGCTTGAAGAATGCAGACTGCAGGATCGTATTAATACGGGTTGGTCCCATGCCAGTCTCAATACCGATCTTCACACCGTCAATGGTGTAGAGCTTGATGCCGTGGTTGGCGATAAATGCTTTTACCTGTCCCGGAAGATGCTTCTCAAGGCCTTCCATATCCCATGGGCAGTTCAGCAGGAAAGTACCGCCGTCTACCAGTTCCTGAACCATGTTATATTTATTCACATAAGAAGGATTGTGGCATGCTACAAAATTAGCTTTATGGATCAGATATGTGGATTTGATCGGTTTCTTTCCGAAACGCAGGTGAGACATGGTCACACCGCCGGATTTCTTGGAATCATAATCAAAGTATGCCTGTGCATACATATCCGTGTTATCGCCGATGATCTTGATGGAGTTCTTGTTAGCGCCTACGGTACCGTCTGCTCCCAGTCCCCAGAACTTGCAGTTGATGGTGCCTTCCGGAGTCGTAACGAGAGGCGCCCCTTCTTCGAGAGACAGGTTGGTCACATCATCCACGATGCCGATGGTAAATACCTTCTTCTCAGTATTCTCATATACGGCAACGATCTGTGCAGGGGTGGTATCCTTGGAACCCAGTCCGTAACGGCCTGTGAACACCGGAGTCTGATCGAATTTGCTGCCTCTGAGGGCCGCAACAACGTCCAGATACAGCGGTTCACCCATAGCACCCGGCTCTTTGGTTCTGTCAAGGACAGAAATCTGCTTCACAGAATCCGGAATCGCATCGATCAGGGCCTGGGCAACAAACGGCCTGTACAGACGAACCTTTACCACGCCTACTTTCTTACCCGCAGCCATCATGTAATCGATAGTCTCTTCAATTGTATCACATACGGAACCCATAGCGATGATTACGTGCTCGGCATCAGCAGCTCCGTAGTAGTTGAACAGCTTGTAGTCTGTTCCGATCTTCTCATTTACTTTGTCCATGTACTCCTGTACGATTGCCGGAAGAGCTTCATAATAGGGGTTACATGCCTCTCTTGCCTGGAAGAAGATATCCGGGTTCTGAGCGGAACCTCTCTGGCAGGGGTGGTTGGGATTCAGCGCATGTTTCCTGAACTCATCGATGGCATCCATCGGAGCCATATCCTTCAGGTCCTCAGTGTCCCAGGTCTCGATCTTCTGGATCTCGTGGGAGGTACGGAAACCGTCAAAGAAGTTGATAAACGGAACTTTTCCCTTCAAAGCCGCACAATGCGCAACCGGGGTCAGATCCATAACTTCCTGTACGGAAGATTCACACAGCATAGCCGCGCCGGTCTGACGGCAGGCATATACGTCGGAGTGGTCGCCGAAAATAGACAGAGCATGGCTGGCCAGCGCACGGGCGGATACGTTAAATACTCCCGGCAGCTGTTCGCCTGCAATCTTATACAGGTTTGGAATCATCAGCAGAAGTCCCTGGGATGCCGTATAGGTGGTGGTCAGCGCGCCTGCTGACAGAGAGCCGTGAACCGCACCTGCCGCACCTGCCTCAGACTGCATTTCGGTAATCTGTACTTCTTGTCCGAAAATGTTCTTTCTGCCCTGGGTCGCCCACTCATCTGTGGCTTCTGCCATCGGTGAGGATGGGGTAATCGGGTAAATCGCTGCCACATCGGTAAACGCATAGGACGCATGAGCCGCAGCATGATTACCATCCATGGTTTTCATCTTTCTTGCCATCTTAGTTTTATCCTCCTTAAAAAAATTACAACTTATACACATACGTGTTAATTATAACACTGATTCTACAGGATGTCCACGCCCCTGAATCAATGTATTCTGAAAAAAACATAAACTTGTTACCGTTTACTCCATATCCGGAAACCACGCTCCGCAACGCACAGAAATCAGAGTCCAGAGCGTCCCGGGCATCTGTACAGTTCCTGTTTCTACTGTATCCAATTTTATACATCTTTATTCCGGCACCCTGCAATCGCGCCTGTCCTCCGGCTGGCCACCCAATGCTCCCACGGGAAGGCAATCTCAAAACGGGAGCATATTCTCTAATATGAAAAAGCACCCACAGGGCACCATGTAATGCGTGCTCTGTGGGTATACTCCAAAGTATCCCGTAACTCATGCCCCTGACCGGGCGGGGAACAGCAATTCATTTGCTGTGCAGTAACTTCCCGGGTCACGGTTTTAGCTTTTCTATTTGCTCCGGAACGTGCCCCGGATATCGCTCCAGTGCTCCTCCGCATAGCCGGTCAGCCGCACTGCTTCCTCGTAAGACATTTCCGGGAAATGGAAAAACAGCCGGTCTGACCCATATTTCCAAACCAGACGCTCACAGTTCCTGATCCAGTCCTCCGGTTCCCCGGAATACACCTTGATCCAGAGGGATTTTCCCGCGGCTATCACTTTATCATAGATCTCGTCCCATTTCTCCAGCGTCCCGTCCGGACCTGTGTCGCCGCTGACCCACTGAACCGCATCAATCCCCTCCACCTCCAGAAGGGCATCCAGATGTTTAACCGCATCCGGACCGTCCAGATGGTACAGCACATGATCTGCTTTCCCAGCCTGTTCCTTCAGAGATTCCAGCACCAGCTCCCGGAACCCTGCCGGCGACATCATTGCCGAAAGGTCACACTGCAGCTTCACCGTCTTTCCCGGCCCCCAGATTTGGAAGACCGTATAGGCATTCCCTCCAAAACCATCTTGGATCAGCTCATAAAACCGGTTATAATACTCATAGTAAACAGCTGTAACCTGATCCACACGTTCTTTCACCAGTTCCGGTTCCTCCGCCATGTCATACAGCAGATTCATCGCCCCCCGAAGAGAAGCCAGCACGTCCACGTTCTCCATCAGATCCGGCATATCCACATAGAAATCATCACCCGCCAGCTCTCTGCACCGTTTTACCAGACGGATATGCTTCTGGAACCAGGAATTTTCCGGATTAAAACGGAACTCCGGCACACCTTCCCAGTCTCCGATGCATGATTGAAACCAGACTGTATCATTCCGGAAACCGATATCCGAACCCAGATAAGCTGCCAGAGAGCCTGGGCCGAAATCCACATTCAGATTAGGAAAGCTTTCTGCCAGAAACAAGTGATTTTCGCAGAAATGGCGGTAACGGGCTACCATTCGTTCTGCATTCTGGTACTTGTCCTCCATGTCCTTCCACTTCAGCTCCTCCGGCAGGTTATAATACCTGCCCTGGCACATGACCTCCGAATAGTCATTCACGGATTCCGGATGCCGTTCAGACAGCGCCTCGATCTCCGGCTTACGGGCGATGACACACATCAGTGGTCTTCCTGTATTTTGATGCTCCCAGTATCCGGTGAATTTTCTTCTGGTTTCCTCCCAGTTATCCTTGTATTTCATCTCCGATCCCTCCTGCCTTGAACTCTAAGGTGACCGGCCGGCCCTCATACAGAAATTCTTTTCTCTCGCGGCCTGCCGTCACCACGCATTTCCTTCCCAGGATTCCCTGTGGGAACTTGTGCTCTGCTCCTCCGATCGTGAGTTTGCCGGCAGTATCCTGCCACTCCATCACAATTCGGTTGTACTTTCCCCCTTCATATTCATAGCCGTCGCCCCCGTCCTCATAATAAACGAAGCTTCCATCCGCCCCAGGGTAAACCCTGAGCTCCAGAGGTGTGGAAACCTCCTCCTGGGCATACTCCAGGCGCTGTTCCATGGGCAGCACGGAACCCGCTTTCACAAAGACCGGTATATGGCTCAGATCTACCGGAACATCAACAGTCCTGCCCCCTTCATACTGCTCCCCGGTGTAAAAATCATACCACCCTGCCCCTTCCGGCAGATAACAGCTCCAGCGCTTTGGCCGTTTCAGCTCCTCACTGTTCCGTCCGTAATACATCGGCTCTGTAACCGGGCAGACCAGCAGGCTGCTGCCGAACATAAATTCACTGTCCATAGCCGCCGCTTTCCTGTCCTCCGGAAAATCAAAGAGCAGACTTCTCAGCATCGTGCCATCCTCCAGCCACACATTGCCTGCCAGAGAATAGATATAGGGCATCAGGCGGTATCTGGTTTCTATTGTCATAACGAGTGCGTCGTAAAATGGATCACCCGTCTCCCCAAAATTCCAGATTTCCCGCGGCGTATCTGTTCCGTGAGAGCGGAACATGGGCAGAAATGCCCCATACTCGAACCACCGCACATACAGCTCCCGGTATCCCGCGTCCGCCGTACCTTCTTCGTAGTCTCCCCGCCAAAACCAGTTGGGAGAAGAATCCGCCTCACGGCCGCAGCCTCTCTTCCACCACTTTTCATGGACCGTGAAAAATCCCCCAATATCCAGCGTCCAGTACGGCATTCCGCTGATGCACATATTCAGCCCCTCCGTAACCTGCCTGCGGAACACCTGCCAGGTGGCGCTGGTATCGCCCGACCACAGCATCGTCCCGTATTTCTGGCTGGACGGATAGCCGGATCTCGTGAGGTTCAGAACTCTCTGGTCCGGAGCCGCTTTTCTCTGATTTTCATACATTCCCCGCGCATGATAAACTGGATACAGGTTGGCACGGTCTGCTCTGCAGTATTTCCGGTGCTCATTCCCCACCAACTCATACCGCTCCCAGGGCTCCCTCTGGTATTCTCCCGACCAGTCGGACCCTGTAAACGGCTCCGACGAATCACACCACCAGGCGTCAAAGCCGCCGGAAAACAGCTCCCGTTCCGCCTGCTTCCAGTATAACTCCCTCGCCTCCGCACTAAACGCGTCATAGGTAGAGTAATCGTTCAGCAAGAAACCATGCTCTTTCATTTCCTCATAGTCATCCGTACCCTCATTCATATTCGGCCAGACGGATACCATAGAGTGAACATGCATCCCGTGAAGCTCCCGGCGCATTTCTCCCAGGTCCGGATACCGGCTCCGGTCCACCCGCTTGTTGCCCCATTCATCCTCTTTCCAGGTCTTCCAGTCCTGCACGATGCAGTCCAGCCCCACCTTTCTTCTCCGGTATTCGGCAGCCGCAGCCACCAGCTCCTTCTGGCTGTGATATGCCTCTTTTGACTGCACATAGCCAAAAGACCATTTGGGCAGCATGACTGCCTTTCCTGTCAGCTTCCGGAATCCCCTGATGATTTCATCCGTATCCTTTCCGGCAATCACATAGTAATCCATCTGCTCCACAGCATCCAGATACAGGTATGAGCCACGCTCGTCATCGTTAAAGGTCATCAGGCTGCCGCAGTCCGTGAGCACCCCATATTTTTGATCCGAGACCAGAAACGGGACCGGTATTCTCATATTGTGCTGATAGAGATACTGTACCTTCCCTCTGTAATCGTAGATACCTTCCTCTCCCTGCCCCAGTCCGTGGATCTGTTCCCCTGAGGCCCACTGAAAATTCAGCCTGCCGCTGTAAACCATGTGGTCGGTTTCTGGTTTCAGGTTCGCTACAATGCTCCGTTCCCCGTCGACGGACTGGTAACGCTCTATCACTGCCTCTTCTCCTCCTGTGGTATAGACCAGCAGAGGTTTTTCCGTCAGCTCCTTTTCCCCCTCCCGGAAGAAAATCTTACCTGTCTCAGGATCTTCCCAGGTGAAGCTGCCCGTTTCTCTGCAGATTCTCACCTGCAGACGTCCGGATGACACGTAAAAGCTCCCTTTCTTTTCCCGGACAGACAGCTCCTGCCCGCCAGCACATTCAATACCCAGTGGGGACACGGGCAGAATCTCTTCCCGGCGGGTATAAACACAGCGCATGATATTTTCCGCGATGCCGAATACCGCAAGCCTGCCCCTGTTTGTTTCAATGTCCACCTTCCGGCAGTCCTGGCCGGCTGTATAGCTCTTTACCTCCATGTGACATTTCCTCCTTTATTCATAAGCATTTATCCTTTCACCGCCCCGGCCGTCTGACCGCCCACGATGTATTTCTGACAGACCAGATACATGACGATTACCGGCAGACAGGTCAGCAGCACATCCGCACAGATCAGATTCCAGTTCGTCTCATACTGGCCGAAGAAATTGTATATGGCCAGCGTGACAGGCCATTTTTCTGAAGAATTCAAAAAATATAGCGGCATGATAAATTCATTCCAGGTATTCAGAAAGCAAAGAACGCCTGCCGTTATAATGCTGGGCTTCAGCATCGGCAGTATAATGCTGAAAAACAGGCGGAAAGGCCCGCATCCATCGATGACCGCCGCTTCGTCCAGCTCCGTTGGAACCTTCGACACAAAGCCATAGATCAGAAAAATGGTAAACGGCAGCTGCATCGCCACATACAACAGGATAATTCCCAGGGCCGAGTTATTCAGGCGGATCGCCTGCATCACCTTCATCAAAGCCACATAATTGATGGGAATCACTATTCCCAGCACCATATACATATACACAGCGCTGTTTCTCCTGGTCCGCCTTCTGGAAAAAACATAGGCGGCCATGGCTCCCAAACACACGGTGATTACTGTGGCGCTGCCGGCGTACAGGAAGCTGTTCAGAAAGCTCTGCCCCAGCTTTCCCTTTTGAATAACGGTTATAAAATTCGTCAGAGTCCATTCTTTCGGCAGTGTAAGATTCATCCGTATGGCTTCTTCCGCCGGCTTAAAGGCATTCACAAGAATCAGGAGGACCGGCACAAGCATCACCAGGGATACGATCCAGGCCATCCCGTTTTTTACCACATTTTTTGCCGTCTTTTTTCTTTTACTGTTCATCATTCCTGCACCTCATCTTTCGTCAGCACGCGGATCAGGAAGAATCCGACAATTACCATGAAAACAAACATGATGGAACTCATCGTGGTGCCCTCCGCGTACAATCCCTGGGAGAACAGCTTGAATACAGCGGTGTACATAACCTCTGTGGTGTGCCCGGGCCCTCCGTTTGTCATGGCATATACCATATCGAACACCTTCAGGCCATATAGGACATTCAGCACGATTGCCACGGCCAGAGTCTGCTTCAGCATAGGCAGCGTAATAAAGCGGAATTTCTGCCAGCCGCTTGCCCCGTCGATGGACGCCGCCTCATAATAGCCCCTGGGTATTGCCAGGATGCCCACGATCAGCATCGTCATAATGTAGCCTGTCCCTCTCCAGATATCTACCATCATCACAGAAAAAAATGCAATGCGCGGATTGGTCAGCCACTGCTGCGTCAGCCCTCCCAGCCCGATTCCCCTTAAAAATTCATTCAGAAATCCAACCTTTGGATTCAAGATACAGCTAAACACCATGCCGACCACCAGTACCGACAGCACAGAGGGCAGGTACATCACACCCCTGTGAAAATTCTTCAGCTTGATGTTCCTGCTCAGTATGACAGCGAACAGAAGCCCCAAGCCTGTCTTCGCCACCGTTGTGACCACTGTGAACAGCAGCGTGTTCGTGATAAATCTCAGATAATCCGTATCGGCGCTGAAGATCTTCTGGAAATTTTTCATTCCTACAAAATGAACCTCTTTCGAATAGGACGACCAGTCTGTAAAAGAATAGCCGATACCGATAATCCCCGGAACCACACAGAGTGCCGTATAAATCACCAGCGCTCCGATAGCAAAATACCACGGATACAATTTTGCCTTTTTCACACAATCCCCTCCTTTACTTTTTATTCATTTTACACAAAGGATTTGACTGCTTCCATGTTCTCTTTTGGCAAGTTTATGTATTTTTTTAACTATTTCTCCTTTTTTTCAGATAATATGTTATACTAATTTCCAAAATACTACGATGATAGGGGGGCCTCATGAAACGCAGACCGGTCAGCATGCAGAAAATACTTTCTTCTTATTTTCTGCTGATTACAACAATTCTTCTGATCCTGGCAACCATTATTTTTTCCATCGTCCAGTATACTTACCTCCGCTCCAATGCCATACGGGATATCCAGCGGACCTGCACGGCCATAGGCGAAGACATCGACCTGCAGCTCAGGCAGATGGACACCATATGCCTGAACACAATCTATTCCTCTACCATAAAAGATGCCTTCGCTTCTTACCTCTCCACACCGTCAGAACAGTCCTATGAACGTTCCCAATACCGGGAATTACTGTCGGACGCACTGGCGGCGGCCAAGGGAATTGATTCATCCATCCGCCAGATCAACCTGTACAGCATAAAAGGCGGAGGATACGGCTATGGGAATTACACCGGCAACCTGGACGTGGAAGCTTCCGGCCAGCCCTGGTACGGCCAGGCGGTAGCGGCTCACGGATACCGGTATATTCCCCCGGCTGCCACGGATGAGCAGCTGTCTGTGCGCACAGGCACCTCCCGAGACCGTTATTATCTCTCTCTTTACCGCATGTATTACGACGACTATCGGAACCCTGTGGGCTTTGTAGAGGCAAAAAAATACTATGACGTCCTGTTCGATCAGGCCTTTCACCCTTCCAGCAATTATCACCTCACCGTAGCGGTGTACGATGCCGGAGGGAATCTGCTTTTTCCGCTGTCTGAAGACAGCAGCGGGCTGTACTCTTACTATGACAGGAAGGATTCCGGCCTTACAAACTTCTATAATCCCAACTCCCGCCAACAAGAGTATGCCTGTTATTCAGAAATGACCTACAGTGATTTCACGGTGGTAACCGCCGTCGTCCAGTCCGAATTCCTGGCTCCGGTGTACCGCTCCCTGATCTGGACGGTTTTTGTATTTTTTCTGCTGTTTCTGCTCTGCCTGTTCTGTTCCTCGCTTCTCTCCAGAAAGCTGAGCAACCCCTTGAAGACCATCTATCATTTTTTGTCGCATATAGATTCTGAAAACCAGTTTCAGGAGATCCGCATGGCAGATACGGGCATAATAGAAATCGATAAGCTGCGAAACTCGCTCAATGAAGCCATGCGTTTTCAGAAATCCGCAACTGATTCCATGATGCTGCTCAAAGAACAGGAAGTACAAGCCCAGATGCTGGCTCTGCAGTCGCAGATGAATCCGCATTTCCTCTATAATTCCCTGTCCACCATCGCCGCCATGGCAGAGGAGGGCATGACCGGACCAGTCACACAGATGTGCCTGAACATCACTTCCATCCTGCGGTACATATCCTCCAACCGGGAACAGCTTTCCACACTGGAGGAAGAGCTGGAACACTGCGACCTTTATCTGAGCTGCATGAAGCTCAGGTTTGGCGGCGCCCTGAACTACACATTCGACGTGGAGGACGACATGCTGGAACTGCCGATCCCCAAGCTCTGTATCCAGCTGTTGGTGGAAAATGCTATCAAGTTCACGGCCAGCGCCACCCCTCCCTGGAACATTCTCATCCGCGGCTCCCTCACTGAGACTTCCTGGTATGTAGAGGTGAGGGATAACGGACCCGGATTTGACGACGCCGTCAGTTCTACACTCCGCCGCCAGATGGAAGAAATCCGCAGAAACGGTATCCTGCCCAGCTTAAAGCTGGACGGCATGGGGATCCTGAATATTTTCATAAGATTCTATCTTATTTATGGGAATTCTTTTTACTTTGACTTCGGCACGCTCCCGGAAGGCGGAGCGACTATCACAATAGGAGGAAGCAGAAATGACTAAACTGCAGCATTACAATATCCTGCTGGTGGAGGACGAGGCTCTCCTGCTTCAGTCTCTCATACGCAACATCAACGCGCTGGACGCCGGCTTCCGCGTGGCTTTTCAGGCCGCCGACGGCCGGAAGGCCCTGCAGGTTCTGAAAAATAAAAACGTTCATCTGGTCATAACCGATATCCGCATGCCCGTCATGGACGGCCTGGCACTTTCAAAGCTGATACATGAACAATATCCCAGCATCTTTACAATTGTCCTCACCGGCTACGCCGACTTCAGCTATGCCCGGGAAGCCCTGAAACAGGGCGTCTTCGACTACCTGCTCAAGCCGGTCACACCGGAAACCCTCTCCGATGCGCTGGGACGTGTACGGGTTCAGCTACAGAAGTATTATGAACTCTATGAAGACGCCGGACTGGCAAAGCGCGGGGCGGAAGAAATTATAGACTACGCAGTCCTGTATATGCGCGAACACTATATGGACGAAATTGATCTGGGACAGCTCGCCTCTGAAATAGGTTTTACTTCCGCCTATCTGACAAAGCTTTTTAACCGCTTCAAGGGTGAAACGCCGCTGAAATATCTCACAGACATACGGATTCATGAAGCTAAACGTCTGCTTCTGGATACCACTCTAACCATCAGCCAGGTGGGTATGTCCGTAGGATATCCCGATCAGTTCCATTTCAGCAAAATCTTCCGCAAATATACAGGTCAAAATCCCACCTCCTACCGCAAACAGAACCGCGAGGGCGGCAGGGAACAGGACTGACGGCGGGCGCGGAAAGACAGCGCCCTCTTCTGACATTTCAGTGGCCATAAAAAGATGCCGCAGGAGCATCAGATTCTCTGATATTCCTTCGGCACCCTCTCCCTGTGTGTTATTTATTTCCAGGCTTCATCTCCGGCCGCCTCCGCCTGTGTAGCCCGTCTCGCATCAATCGCCTTTACCACATCTTCAGAAGTCATCTCACCAATGAACATGGATACCACATCCTGTCCGATCTCATTCCACTGGGGATTCAGATATTTAATCACATCCTGGAATACCGCGCCCTGCTTTTCAAATGAATCCAGAAAGTCTTCCGTATACTGGCTGTAATCTGGCTGCTGTCCCAGATCAAAGGGCAGATTTTCTATCTTCGCGTCATGATCAATGACATACTGCACGCATTCTTTCGTGGTGATATATTCCAGATACTGCTTCGCTTCCCCAATATGCCCGCCTCCTGAATAGATAAACCTGGTAGGCCCGCAGGGGTGTACGTTCAGAACGTCATTATCCAGTGTGGGAATCAGAAACATGCCGAAATCCTCTTCCGTATACTTACCGTCAGACGCCGCGGCTATCTCAGCGATCGTTCCCGGCTTCGCCATGGTCATGGCAAATTCACCGCTTCCCAGGTTCATCGGAAGGTTGGCATATTCGTCCGACAGATAGTTGTCTCCAAAGTAGCCCTTCTGGGCCATATCATTCATCTGGTCAAATACCTCCTGGAACTCAGGCACTTCGGCAAAGGTGATCTCATTATTGTTTAACTGGTCAATGAGGCCAGGCCTCAAGTCTTCATATTTTCCGCCGATTTCGCAGAACCACATCACGTGGTGCCAGCCGTCGGCAACCGGCTCATAGACCGGAATCACTCCCGCGTCCAGCAGCTTCTGGCATACCTGCTCAAATTCAGCAAAGCTTTCTGGGATCTCCAGGCCATTTTCTTCAAAAAGCTTTTTGTTGTAGACCATATAAAAATCTGTCGTCGTATCAAAATATGTAACGCCGTATATCTTTCCGTTCACAGAAGTTTGTTCCCGTTCAAATTCGTTATAATACTCCACCCAGGGGGCATCTGTGAGATCTATTGCGTTTTCTTCTATATTGTATTGAGACACCAGGTCGTAGGAGCCTGACTGGCCGCCGAATATATCAGGGCCCTCCCCTCCGTTCAGCTTCGTCATCAGCACGTTATAATACTGGTCGCCCGGCACAATCTGGAAATCAATCTTAATGCCCGTCTCCTCTTCAAACTGCTGGGCCAGCTCCATTTCAGCATCTGTCACCCACTCCGGAGTCGCCATCAGCGACAGAGTTACCTTTTCCTGCTTTTTACTCTCTCCTCCTGAAGACGACCCTCCCGCCGTTTCAGCCTCGCCGCATCCGGCCAGGGCGGAAACCGCCAGCATTCCACACAACACTGTTACTGCAAGTCTTCTTTTCATTGTTTTCCCTCCCAACTTTTAAATTCAACTGCCAACACTTTTTTCCAACACATTTAATCTAAAATCCGGGTGATAGACTCCGGATTATTCCACAGCCCATGTCCCGGCGGAACGTGATACCATATTCCCTTAAACCACTGTAAAGCAGCCATCTATCACCATATCCAGCCCTGAAGTGTAAGTGGACGCATCTGACAGCAGGTAAATCACCGCACCAGCCAGTTCATCCGGCGTCCCCATTCTCCCGAACGGGATTGTGCTGACCCAGTAATCCTGCCAGTCCTGTCTGACTGTTCCGGTCATCTCAGTCCGGATATATCCGGGACTAATAGAGTTCACCCGTATTCCCCTGGAAGCCCATTCCACCGCCAGAGATTTCGTCAGATGGGCAACGCCTGCCTTTGAGGAATTATAAGATGCCTGCCCCTGGGGAATATTTACAATTGTTCCCGACATAGAAGCCGTATTAACGATATTCCCCGTTTTCTTGTGCGAAGTCAGGAACCTCCCGAACGCCTGGGCCATGAAGAAAATTCCGTTCAGATTTACATTGACTACCTTCCGCCAGTCCTCCGGCGTACAGTCCAGCGCCTCCTTATGGAGACAAATTCCGGCGTTGTTAAATAGGAGATCCAGGGTTCCCATCTTTTCCGCCGCGGCTTCCAGCTTATTCTTCACATCCTCCGGATCTGTCACGTCGCAGATATAGGCGGCCGCCGACACTCCATATTCCCTCCTGATTCCTTCTGCGGTCTCTGAAGCATCCTTCAGATCGAAAATTACAATATCCGCCCCCGCATCGGCCAGATACCCAGCGACCACCTTGCCGATTCCCTGATAGCCTCCGGTCACAACTGCAACCTTATGCTTCAGGCTGAATAAATCCCTCCTCATGTTTTCCCTCCGTTTTTCATTGAATTTTCCGTTATCATCGTGGATCTATCTGTATATTACCAGCTATATTTTCAGTTATCCATGTATAATTTCTTCCTTTTTTTGTTGATTTTTAACCATATCCTCTCGATTATTTAAAACAATCTATAACCATCCAAACATTCTAACAAATCCATAGCACGCCCGGTCAAATCTCTTTATCTCCTCTCTAATCCCATGCGTGCCGCTCACCCTTTCCGTCTGAACACGTACTTTAAAGTACATAAGGGTATTTATCCTCCACAGATGGCTGCTCCCGGCGTCCATACAAAGTCGTAAAAAGGGCTGTAAAATAAGTCTGAAATAGGGAAGCGCCAGAGCCGGCATTTGCCGGAACTGACGCTTCTCCATTTTGTCATACATTATTTAGCTTTTCTCATTTTAACCTTCTGGATGCCTGCGCCCGTATTTCCATTTCCAGACCGCAGCCCAGATGATCACTGCATAGCCCAGCAGGCTCAGCAGATCCGGATACTGCCCCAGGAAGAATATCCCCAGCAGAGCCGCGAACAGAATCTGTGAATAATCAAATACCGATATTTCCTTCGCCGGCGCAGCAGTATACGCTGCTGTGATTGAAAGCTGCCCTCCCATAGCCGCTACCCCCGCTGTAATCAGGCACAGGAACCAAAAGCTATGAATACCGCAACCCATTCAGTTTTGCTGACTTTTTCCTTCAGCACAAATATCGAAGCAATAATGGCAAAAAAAGGCGACAGTTTGTTGAGCATGTTCGCATCCGAGATATTCATATGATCGATGGCATAATAATTGGCGATAAGCCCCACAGTCCCTGCCGCGGAGCGGATCAGCAGCCAGGGAAGGCTGCCCTTCCGGACCCTGAACTTTTCTTTACTCCTGCCCAGCATCGCCGCGGCGGCTACAGAAGCTACCGCATTTCTGAAAAAGCTCTTCTGCATCGTAGGCAAATCACCGGAAAGCCGGATAAAAAAACTCATCAGCGCAAAAAAGAATGCCGCCATGATGATAAACATGATTCCTCTTCTATGCCTGTTCCAAGTGTTCATCCTTATGATTTTTCCTGGGCGGCGATCCGTTCAGCCAGATCATTCAGATACATCCACCGGTCCATTTTAAGTTCCAGCTGTTTCTCCGCCTCATCCTTCTCCTGCATCAATTCATTCAGCTTCGCATATTGGGTGGCCGCCTCCGCCATCTTCTGATCCAGCACGGCAATTTTCTGCTCCAGACGCTCGATTTCTTCATCTATTCCATCAAATTCACGCTGTTCTTTATAGGAAAATTTCAACTTCACCTCGCGGGGCCGTTTTGTCCGCTCCCGCTTCCCGGTCTTTCCGGTTATCTCTCCGCCCTTATTTCCTGCCCGCTTATCCCCCGCGCCTGCTATCTCCTGCTCCTTTGCCTGCCGGAGTCTGCTGGCTTCCAGATAATCGGAATAACCGCCTTCATATTGTCTGATTTTTCCATCTTCTTCAAACGCGAAGATCCGGTGCACTGTCCGGTCCAGAAAATAACGGTCATGAGAAACGACGATCACAATTCCCTGAAAGGTGTCCAGATAATCCTCCAGTATGGTCAGGGTCTGGATATCCAGGTCGTTGGTGGGTTCGTCCAGTATCAGGATGTTGGGCGCGCCCATCAGGATATGGAGCAGATACAGGCGGCGTTTTTCTCCGCCTGAAAGCTTTTCAATCCTAGTCCACTGCTGGGTACCGTCAAAAAGAAAGCGTTCCATCAGCGCTGACGCTGTTATTTTCCCATCCTCTGTGGTGATATATTCCGCCACCTCGCGGATATACTCAATGGCTTTCAGCGACTCATCCATGTATTCATTTTCCTGAGAGAAATATCCGGTCCTGATCGTCGGCCCGGTTTCCACCGTCCCGGAATCCGGTTCCAGACAGCCGGTTAGTATCTTCAGCAGCGTACTTTTGCCGCAGCCGTTGGGTCCGATGATCCCGATCCTGTCACCTTTCAGGAACAGATAGTTATAATGGTCAATGATCGTTCTTCCGCCATAGGCTTTACAGACTTCTCTGGCCTCCATGGTCTTCCTGCCCATCCTTGAGGCCAGAGAAGACATCTCTACCTTTCCCTGCTGCTGGGACGCCGTCACATTCTGCATATCCTCAATTCTCTGGATATGGGCCTTTTGCTTAGTGGAACGTGCCCTGGCCCCCCTGGCCAGCCACTGAAGCTCCGTGCGCAATATGCTCCGGCGCTTCCGCTCGCTGGCCTGCTCCATATCCAGACGCTCTTCCTTAAGCTGGATATATTTACTGTAGCTTCCGGGATAGCTGTACACGCATCCTCTATCTACCTCTACGATCCGAGTGGATACCCTGTCGAGAAAATAGCGGTCGTGGGTTACCATCACAAGTGTTCCCCGGAACCGGATCAGGTATTCCTCCAGCCATCCGGACATGGAGCTGTCCAGGTGGTTGGTCGGCTCGTCCAGCACAAGAATATCCACTGGCTGCAGCAGCACGTGGACCAGTGCCACCCGTTTCCTCTGTCCGCCAGACAGCTCTTCCACCGGCTGATCAAAGTCCGCAAAATCCAGCCTGCCAAGCAGTGACTTGGCCTCGCTTTCCTTTTCAAAATCCTCTGGGGTTTCAATCACATCCCTGAGCGCGGCAGAAAGCACAGTCTCTCCCTCAGCAAAGGACGGCGTCTGCGGCAGGTAACCGATCTTCACGGAATTACCCGTGACCACGCTGCCCTCATCCGGTTCCTCGGCCCCCGCAATAATCCGCAGCAGCGTTGACTTCCCCATCCCGTTGACGCCGATCACACCAACTTTTTCCCCCTGCTGGAGGCTGAAGGAAGCCCGGTCCAGGAGCACTCTCTCACTGTATGCTTTAGTTATATTTTCCGCTGTCAGTACATTCATCTTATTTACAGAGCCCGGCTACCACCTGACTGATGACCTTTCCGTCCGTCTTTCCTTTCATGTCAGCCATGACAGTTTTCATGATCATGCCTTTGTTTTTTGTAGCCACCACATCGGCAAATTTTTCGCGGATATAGCTTTCGACCTCTTCTTCGCTCATTTGCCTGGGCGCATAAGAAGCGATCACGTCATAACGGAACTGGTATTCCGCTTTCAAATCCGCTCTGGTATCCGGACAGGTGTCGATCTGCTCTTTTACGGTCTTCAATTCCTTCAATATCACCCGGTCTACCAGGTCCGGATGAACCTCATCCCGGCACCCTTCGTCTATCGCTGCCTTTTTAACCGCAGAAATCAGAGATGAAACAGCCTCTTTCCTCGGTTTGTCTTTCGCCTTCATGGCTGCTACCATATCAGCTCTCAATTGCTCCAGTTCCATAATAATTCCTCCTTCAAACATTTGGGGACAGCCTTCTCTTCCCAAATGTAACAATAATTATTTCAGTTATTGGGTAATTATATTATGCTGCGGTCAGGAATGTCAAGACAATACCCGAATAATTATGGAGAAATTACATAAGTAGCCAGATCAGTCAGGCCATTCCTGCGCTGCCCAGAACTTCTGTTATTTTATGCTTAACCAGCGTCTTCACATCTGCCCGCCCCGCTTTCAGATATTCACGGGGATCAAAGGCAGAAGGCGCTGCAAAAAGAGCAGCCCTTACTCCGGCTGTCATCGCCAGCCTCAGGTCAGAATCAATGTTTATCTTGCAGACCGCGGACCGCGCCGCCTTCCGCAGCATGTCTTCCGGAATTCCAATGGCATCCTTCAGCTGTCCGCCATTTTCCTGAATGATTTTTACGTATTCCTGAGACACGGAGGATGCGCCGTGAAGCACGATCGGAAAGCCTGGCAGCCTCCTGGATACTTCCTCCAGGATATCAAAACGCAGCTGCGGCTTCTGTCCCGGCCGGAACTTAAAGGCCCCATGGCTGGTGCCGATTGCGATGGCCAGAGAATCAACGCCGGTACGGGCGACGAATTCTTCTACCTCGTCCGGATGGGTATAGGAAGAGTCCTCTGAATTTACCTTCACATCATCCTCCACGCCGGCCAGACGCCCCAGCTCCCCTTCCACAACGGTCCCTTTGGAATGGGCGTATTCCACCACCCTGCGGGTAACTTCTATATTCTCTTCCAATGAGAATCGGGAACCATCGATCATAACGGAAGTAAAACCGCCGTCTATACAGGATTTACAGATTGCAAAATCTGCGCCGTGATCCAAATGCAGGGCTATGGGTATGTCATTCTCAACCAGAGCGGCCTCCACCAGCTTCAACAGATAGATATGTCCGGCATATTTCCTGGCCCCTGCGGATACCTGCAGGATCAGCGGAGACTTCAGCTCGCCGGCCGCCTCGGTGATTCCCTGTACGCTCTCCATATTGTTCACGTTGAACGCGCCGACCGCATATCCACCCTCATAAGCTTTCCTGAACATTTCTGTAGTCGTTACTAATGCCATTTTTCTCCTCCTTTTTAATACAGATAATCAGTTACCTTTTCACAAACGCGGGCAGGCCATCCGGCCCGGACGGGACCGTCACGGAGCCCTGTACCAGCGGGCGGGCATAGTTCATAAAATCTGCCGACAGGTCGCTTCCGCCGGCTGTAATCCATTCCAGCGGGACCTTTTTGACCCGGTTACAGATCAGATTTACATCCTCCAGGACAAATTCTATGCCATATGCGCCTTTCTTTCTCCGATAAGCCGCCATTTTCCCCGTCTCTCCGGCCACTGCCGATTCTACGGCGAATCTGCCCGCCTGAACGGCTTCCCGGCAGTCCGTCCCGGACATCATGGCCGCAGAACAGCGCTGGCAGACATTCAGCTCCACTGACCGCACCTTTACATGCAATCGGTTCTTCACCAGCTTTTCCAGATATTTTCCGCAGCCGGCCAGCATCTTATGGCCGAAGGAATCAACGCCCGTCTCAGAATCATACTCGCAGATCAGCTTACCGTCAGCATCCTGTATGCCCTCGGATACACAGACGACCAGGTTGTTCTGTTCTTCCATGCCTTTCTTTACCTGTTCCAGGAACAGCTCCGTATCAAAATGAACCTCCGGCAGATAAATAAGCCCCGGGTTCCTGCGGTCTTCTTCCCGGGCCAGCGCCCCGGCGGCAGTCAGCCATCCCGCGTCCCGCCCCATGATCTCCACAATCGTCACGGATTTGCTGTCGTAAACAGCCGCGTCATACACAATCTCCCGCACCACCTCAGCCACATAGCGGGCTGCGCTCCCATATCCGGGGGTATGGTCCGTCAGGACCAGGTCGTTGTCGATAGTCTTGGGAACTCCTATGAACCGGATTCCGCTGCCTGCAGCCGCGGCGTAACGGGAAAGCTTGCTCACTGTATCCATGGAATCATTTCCGCCGATATAACAGAAGCAGCCGATATTTAAAGCTTCTAATTTCTTCAGGATCTCAGGATAAACTGCATCGCCCAGGTCTTCCGGCAGTTTATAGCGGCAGGAACCCAAAAAAGCGCCTGGCGTCGTGGTGAGCCTTTCCAGGCTTCCGTCATTTTGCATCTTCTGAAAATCTATGAATTTACCTTTCAGGAAGCCTTCGATCCCGTTAATCATCCCGTAAACGCTGCCCACCTGTGGATCTGCATATCCGCCGGTCACCACGCCGTACAGGCTGCAGTTAATCACTGCCGTAGGGCCGCCAGACTGACCGACAATCACATTCTTCTTCATGCCGTTCTCCTTATTTTTTGATTTTTGAGGCAATTGCCTGCTTTTGTCTTGTATCATATTTCCGGATGCTCAATTCTATAAATTCTTCTCTTATGACGTTCCTCCTCTGAAAAAGGGGTATCGAGGAAGGTGTCCACTATCTTCAGCGCCAGGCCGGCTCCTACCACGCGTCCACCCATGGCCAATACATTCGCATCGTTATGCAGCCGTGCCGCTTTTGCGGAAAAACAGTCACTGCACAGTGCTGCGCGGATTCCGGGCATTTTATTGGCGGTGATAGAAATGCCGATTCCCGTCCCGCAGATCAGAATGCCTTTTTCACAGCTTCCCTCCTGCACCGCACGTCCTACCTGACGCGCATAATCCGGATAATCTACTGAACCCATGCTGTAACATCCGAAATCCCGGTAGGGAATCTCTTTCTTGTCCAAATGCTTTTTCACTTCCTGCATTAATTCATAACCGCCGTGATCACATCCCAAACCGATCATTTATTCAGTTCCTCCTCATTTAATTGTACTACGTTAAGGATCATTTATTTTTTCCTCTGAGAATGGCTTTCGCCATATCATAAAGTTCAGGGCTGACTTCTTCCTGCAGCTTCACCTCCTGTATGAGATCTGTATGCTTCATGAGTTCTTCCTTTACCAGGCCTTCCATCGTATATTTTGCCGACGGGCAGCCGCTGCAATGCCCGGTAAATTTTATATAGGCGGCGCCGTTTTTCACTTCCAGCAGCCGGATGTCTCCCCCATGCTGCCTCAGCCCTGGCCGGACATACTGTTCCAGTATTTCTTCGACCTCTCTCTGGACATTTTCCACAAGGTTTTCCCCCTTCTAATTTCATTTTATTTCCTCACTCCTTTTTCCGTTAATTCAGAAAACCGGATCATCCGAAAAAAGGAGGATGCCACGGCCTTTTCAGAACCGTGGCACTAAGTTAACAGGCAAACGAGTTGCCATGAAAACGTCTTTCAAATTCTTCCGTGAGTTCCTGGCGGAAATCCGGATGGGCAATCTCAATCAGGCTGCGGGCGCGTTCCCGCAGGGTTTTCCCCCGCAGCTTTGCAATGCCATATTCTGTGATGATATAATCCACGTCCGTCCGGGAGGTGGTCACTGCCGCCCCAATGTCCAGAAAAGGCACAATTTTTGATACCTTCCCCCCGCCTGCCGTGGAGGCGATGGCAATGATCGAGCGGCCGCCTTTGCTCAGATGCGCCCCACGCACAAAATCCACCTGTCCGCCGATTCCGCTGATCTGAGTCAGTCCTATGCTTTCGGATGCCACCTGACCCATCAGATCTGCCTGCACACAGGAGTTGACGGAGACCAGATGGTCGTTCCGGCCGATGACATAGGGATCATTCACGTAATCTACCGGATACATGGCTACTGCCGGGTTGTCATCCACATAATGATACAGCCGCTTTGTCCCCATCAGGAAGGAAACCACGGATTTCCCCGGATGCAGCGTCTTGCGGGCATTCGTCACCACTCCTGCTTCAATCAGCTCTACCACTCCATCGGAAAACATCTCCGAATGGATCCCCAGGTCTTTTTTATTCTTCAGAAACAAAAGCACCGCGTCCGGGATCGCCCCGATGCCCAGCTGAAGCGTATCTCCGTCTTCTATGAGCTTTGCACAGTTTTCGCCGATGGCCTTCTCCGTCTCTCCAATGTGCGGAAGGCCCAGTTCCAGCACCGGATGGTCGATCTCCACAAAGGCGTCCACCTCCGACACGTGCAGTGCCGTATCTCCCAGCGTTCTCGGCATACAGCGGTTTACCTGCGCGATGACGCGCTTTGCGCACCGCGCAGCCGGAAGTGTATAGTCCACAGACACGCCGCAGCTCACATAGCCTTTTTTATCCGGCGGCGAAACCTGGATCACCGCCACATCCACCGGAAGGGAAGTCTTAAACAGGCCCGGCACGTCGCTGAAGCAGCAGGGAGTGAAATCCCCCCGTCCCTCTTTCACAGCCGGGCGGGACTGAGCGCCCACAAACAGACTGTTCAGCCGGAAGTGGCCTTCTGTCCCCGGCTCGCAAAATTTCGCATTACCCATGGAAACCATCTGGACAATTTCCACATCGTGGTAGTCCTCTTTATGTTCCACCAGGACATCCGTGATGGCCAGAGGCACGCCCACCGCATGCCCGATCACCACCCGGTCCCCGGAATGGATGAGGCGGATGGCCTCATCCGCCTTCATGGTTCTTTCCTGATAGATCTTCTGCCAGTCCATATGTATCCCCCTCCCGGTCACTCGCTGATTTTCGCGATCTTTTTCGCCAACTCTTTTTTCCTGGGCAGGTTGCCCTGACGGGCAATCATAATCCGCTGAGCCTGTGGGCTGCCGGCTCCATGGAGGGATTCTGTGCGGTAGCCGACTGCCGCCGTGCCCAGACACAGGTTCTCGATCAGCCGCAGCACCCGGATGCGGTTCTCCGTAGAGACTCCCTGAACCCCTCTCAGATATTTCTCCACATAAGGCCCTACGACAGGGTCCCGGAAATCCGCTTCAGAGGGCGCCGTCACCATAATGCCGCCGGCGATGTCCTCCGCCAGGCGGGCAATTTCATAGGGAAACCGGGTGACGTTCTGTTTGCACACATTGGCCAGCAAAAGATCGATGATATAGTTGCCGGAAGCAGTGGGCGATCCTTCCGCCGAGCAGGCGATCCCGCAGCAGTAAAGCGTCTCGTTCAGGTGAGTCATCTCAATCAGCTTATCTTTGATATGGGAAGCCTTCGCACAGCCATTGTAATCCGCCGCCAGCGCCGCCGCGCCGATCAGCACATCGCCCACACCCACCTTGCAGCCGCCGTAGCTTTGTCTGTGGTAACCGGCAAAACGCTCGACCAGCATGCCTGCAAACTCCACTTCCCCGTTCAGGAAGATCCTCTCATTGGGCACAAATACGTCGTTGAAGACCACCAGCGCTTCCACGCCGCCGTATTCGCTGTTGCCCACGTCCAGTTCCGACTCTTCCAGCTTCCTGGTATCACAGGACTGACGGCCAATGATCATCAGGATACCCTCCGCATCCGTAGGCACCGCAAAGGATACCGCATAGGCTTTGTCCTCCGGCCCCATGGAGATCGTGGGCATCACGATCATTTCCTGAGAATTGACCGCGCCGGTCTGATGGGCCTTGGCCCCCCGCACCACAATTCCGTCCGGACGGGTTTCCACCACATGCAGATACATGTCCGGATCCTCCTGGTCATGGGGCGCCAGCCCCCGGTCCCCCTTGGGGTCCGTCATGGCGCCGTCTACTGTAAAATCATGTTCCTGGCAGTATTTCGCATACTCCACAAAATTTTTGTGGTAGGAGGTACCGTATTTCCCGTCGATCTCATAAGTCGTGCTAAACACGGCGTTAAAAGCATCCATGCCGACACACCGCTGGAAGCAGGCCGCAGTCTGCTGCCCGAGAAGCCGCTGCATTTTCACCTTGTTTATCAGATCCGTTGTATTCTGATGGATATGTAAAAACCGGTTGATCTTCTTGCCAGTCAGAGAAGAGGTGGCCGTCATCAGACTCTCATACTGCGGATCCTGCGCCAGGTCATAGGTCGCCTTCACCGAATTCAGGGAGGGCCGCAGGACCGGGTGGTCCACCGGATTGTCAACCTTTTCCCCGAATAAATACACCTGAAGCTTTCTCTCCCGCATACTTTCGACGTACTGTTCCCCTGTCATCATTCTAATCTCTACCTTCTTTCTTTTTCTCTTTTCCTTCAGCCATTCAGCCGTTCCTGGTACAGCTCCTGTATCTCTTCCAGGCTTAATTCCACATAGTTGTTTTTTAAAAGCCGCTGCTGGTTGGCAACTGTGCTCGCGGCAAACTCCGGTATGTCCTCCTGCACCGCCCCGTACTCTTTCATCGCCTTGGGCTTCAGAATGGCAGCCAGCAGGCGCTCCAGCGCCGCGATCCCATCCGCCACGTCTTCAGCCTCCACATCTGTCCTGCTATCCTGTTTCAGTGCGCGCAGCAGCAGGGCGTTCAGCCTCTCCAGTTTACCCTTTGGCTTTTTTTCCTGATATTTACGAAGTACACTGGTCAGGAACTGATAGTTGCTCTCTCCGTGGGGCACGTGATATTTGGCGCCCAGCGCATAGCTCATGGCATGCACGGCCGCACAGCCTGCGTTGCCAAAGGCGATCCCTGCGTAATTGCTCGCCCGCAGGTAGGCTTCGCTCTCCGCAAACCGGGCGTCCTGTCCCTCCCTGGCAATCCGGCAGTAGCCCGACAAAATGATCTCTATTGCTGCCGCCCCGTACATGTCCGTATAGGAGGTGCTGTTAGGGCTCAGGTAAGCTTCTATCCCATGGATCAGCGCATCGATGGAGCTGGTGGCAAACACATAGTAGGGAAGTGTCCGCAGAAATTCCGGAATCAAAACCGCATGATCCGCAAACATGGCGGGAGAGGTAAGGCCCATCTTCGTCCCCTTCCGCGTGCGGTTGACGATGGAAATATTCGTCATCTCACTGCCCGTCCCACAGGTCGTGGGAATCAGATAGAGCTCCCTGCCCTTCTCAAGCTCTGACCGTTCATAGAGCGCATCCACATTTTCCGCATCTTTCAGCGTCAAAATCTTGCCGATATCAAGGATTGTTCCTCCTCCTATTGCAAATACCCTCAGACATTTTTCTCTGTTCATTTCCGCCAGGATGGAGTCCACCATCCTGTCAGTCGGCTCACCGGCGCCGTATTTTTCCTGGAAGATGTAGCGGCAGGACAGATTTTCTGCTTTCATCAGGGGGTCATAAATATATTCATTCGTCAGGATTAAGTCCCCCTCGCCAATCTTCGCCGCCGCCGCAAACGCGGCGAAGGTCTCATAGCTGTCAATTTGCGGTACTACTAATAATTCTTTCATGATCTCCCTGCCTTTCTGGCTATCGCCTTCTCTGCCGCCGCCACAATATCTTCGCTGAGCAGATGATACTCCTTCATCAGGAAATCCCGGCTGCCCACCTGGCCAAAGCGGTTCTGAATCCCTACCATTTCCATCGGTACCGGTCGTTTCTTCACCACCACATTGGCGACTGCCGAGCCCAGTCCGCAGCCCGCCTGATGGTTTTCTGCCGTAACAATACAGCCTGTCTCCTCTGCCGCCCTCACGATCAGCTCTTCATCCAGCGGCTTCCAGGTATGCATGTCGATCACCCTCGCGGAAATCCCTTTTTTCTTCAATTCTTCTTCTGCTTTTAACGATTCGTCCAGCAGGATTCCAGAGGCAATAATTGTAACGTCCTTTCCCTCTCTCAGCGTCACACCCTTTCCGATCTCAAATTGAGCCCCGTCGGCATAGATCGTCTGGAACTCCTTCCGGATCAAGCGCAGATAGGAAACATTCGGGATTCCGGCCAGCGCCTTCGTCATAAAGCGGGTCTGGACATAATCACAGGAATCGACGACCACCGCATTGGGAATCGTCATATATAGAGCCGCATCCTCAAAAGGCATGTGCGTGGCCCCGTTAAAGGCCGCCGTCACGCCCGGATCGGAACCGATGATGTGCACCGGAACCCCAGAATAGCCGGCCGCCAAGAAGGCCTGGTCAAACGCGCGGCGCGACGCAAAGCAGCCGAAGGAATGGACGAACACCTTCATGCCCGCCGCCGCCATGCCGCCCGCAACGGCCACCGCGTTCTGTTCCGCAATGCCTGCATTCAGCGTCCTGTCCGGGTATATCGCCTGGAGCTTCTTCGCATTGATACACCCCATCAGGTCACAGTCAATATGTACGATCCTGTCATCCTGTTCCATCAGCTCCAGCATGGCGTCCACGTAACCGTCTCGGTTGCCCCTTTTATCTGTCTCATGGTTTGCAATCAGCATCTGTTTCATGATTCTCCGCCTCCTTTGCCCTGCGCCCGGATTTTTTCGTATCTGGCCTCCGCTTCTGTAAGCGCTTCCTTCCATTCCTCCCGCGTAGGCTGGGAGGAATGGGCTCCCGTCGGCTCTGCAAAAGACGCACCTTTGCCCTTTACCGTGTGCAAGATGATACACGTGGGCGCGCCGTGGCATTCCCGGGCCTGCTCCAGCGCGTCATAGACCGCTTCTACATCGTTGCCTTCTTCTACCTCCAGCGTCTTCCAGCCAAACGCGCTGAATTTGGCGCCAATGCCCTGGCCCTGGCTCATTACCTCCTCTACGGGTCCGTCTAACTGCCGTTTATTATCGTCTACCAAACAGACCAGGTTCGACAATCCGTAATGGACGGCAAACTGAGCTGCCTCCCAGACGGCGCCCTCGTCGCATTCTCCATCGCCGACCGCCACATAGACGCGGCTGTCCCGGCCCTGGATTTTCAGGCCCAACGCCGCTCCGACCGCCTCGCCGATCCCCTGTCCCAAAGATCCCGCAGTCAGATCCACTCCGGCCGTCAGGTTTCTGTCTGTATGCGAGGGAAAATGAGTGCCCGCCTGATTCAGCCGGTAAGCGTCGCTGACCGGATAATAGCCCTTCAGGCCCAGCGCAGCATACATCACCGGCCCCGCGTGACCCTTGGACAGCACAAACCAGTCCCTCCCTTCCCAGCGTGGGTTCGCCGGGTCCACCTTCATCTCCGCCCCGTAGAGCACGGCCATCGCCTCTACCATGGACATAGAGCCTCCTACATGGCCAAATCCCAGGGAACCTATGATTCTTAAGGTCTCCAGACGGATCTGTTCCGCAAACACACGGAGCTCCTGCATTTTTTCCTGTTTCGTCATAACAGCCCTCCTTATACTTTGTAGAACAGCGAAGCTGTTCCCCGGCCCCGTCAGGGGCATGAGTTGCAGTATACTCTGGAGTATACTTTGTGGAACAGCATGAGCTGTTCCCCCGCCCATTAGGGCATGCATTACGGGGTGCCCTGTGGGTATATCATCTTCCTCAGTCCGTCCCTTGCTGTCTACAAAGCCGCCCCGCCCTGCGTTCTTCCGCATCCTCGGGCCGCTTTGTCCCCAGCCGGGCGCCCTGCTCAATTTAAAATCCAGCTCATATGCGCAATCGCCTCAACGGCCGTCATATCCTCCGGATAATGGGCCAGCGCATAATTCTTTATACGTTTGGCCTCAAAAAGATCATCGTCTTTAAACGAGTCATGATATAACAAAATGCGTTCAGGATTAAGACTGCGAAGAAAACTTCTCCCTGACTCCGATAATAACTGGTATGGATTTACAAAAGACAGTTTGATTCCTCCTCCGCATATACTCTTCACCACTGCCGCACAGCTTTCATTTAAATCAGCGTCGCCTGCAATAAAATAATAGACGCCGTCTGAGTGAACCAGAATCGAAACATGCGGAACATTTTTAAACTGTTCTCCATCATGCTGCGTCCGGATCAGATAAAACTGTAAACTTCCTATTTTAAGAACCTCTGTGCCGGCTTCGGAGGCCGTGTTCCCGCCAAGGATGAGTTTTTCGGGTGTGTACACAGGAACAGAGCTGCAGGCTATAATTTGCTTCACATAACTTTCGTCATAGTGGTCTGGGTGGCAATGAGTAAATAGTAACCCTTTCAGCTTTTCAAACAGGCCCCTGCGGTTCAGACACTGATTTATGATTTCCTCCGGGCAGTCGGAAAACCCCACGCGATAGCCCTTATGAATTCCGTCGATCAGCACCCCCGTATCCCCGCAGAGAACATACAGCCCTGAATTCACCGTATGAAAAATATTGGCTTCCATCTTTTACCGCGCCGTCCTAATAAACCGTTTCCGAAAACAAACAATCCAGAAATTCACCGGCTGTTATATCTCCCAGATATTGCGGCAGGTTGACCGCTTCCAGAATCTTCCCTACAGCAGACGCCTTGAATTCTGACTGCTCCAGCCTTTCTTCCAGCTCCCTGATATCTGATAATCCCAGAAAATCTCCGCTGATTCTGCACCCTGACAATTTCTGGTCCGTTACCTTGTACAGTACAGACAGCAGGCCTCCCCTGTATCTCTTTTCCGTCTTTATGGAAAAAGCCGGCTCGGCCCCCACATTCCATTCCCATGACTCATACTTCTCAGCCTGAATCTGCGAAACCCTTTTTCTGTCATCTGCCGTAAGTATATACGTTCCGCATGTTCCGACTGCTTCCAGCAGTTGTTTCCCAAATTCACGAATATCCTTCTCCCATCCCATCTCTGTCTTTATATTCGTCACTCTGCTTTTCACAGAAGAAACTGCGTGAGACTGCAGCTTGACCTGATCGACATGGAGTACGCTCTGCAAGATGTCCATGTTTGAATCATAAAGCAGTGTTCCATGGTGCAGCAGCCGGCCTTTGTAAAAGGATTGTGCGGTTCCGGATATCTTCTTTCCATTCAGCAGGATATCGTTCCGGCCGCTGATTTCCGCTTTGATTCCAATCCGCCGCAGCGCTCCGGCCATAAAGGAGGAGGCCTCCTCCTTCCGGAACAGCCTGACATCCGGGCAGTCTGTAATCAGGGAATAATTCAGGTTCCCAAGATCATGATAAACGGTTCCGCCGCCCGTCGAACGCCGCACGGCTTTCACACCGTACCTGCGCGCCTCCTCCAGGTTGATTTCCCGGGCCATATTCTGGTATCTTCCAACGATAATGGAATTTTCATTTTGCCAGAGCATAAAGATCGCCGGAAACTGACGTAATTCCCTCTGGCAATATTCTTCGAGGGCCAGATTCCAGGCCGGATCCTTTGAATTTGAAGAAATAAAGATCATAAAACACCTTTCCTTCCGTCACGGCACCAGAAAAACCTTATAGCCTTCCTTGCGCTCCACCATCGCAAACGCCTCCTTATAATTTTCAAGGGGCATTCTCGTACTGATTAACGCTTCCAGGTTTAAGGCGTTCATCGCATAGATTTTCTGCAGCTTTTCCCAGGAAGAGGCGCCGGTCGCAAAACCGCTCCGATACCGTATTTCTTTTTTCCACATTTTATCCAGATCCACCATAACTGGTTTGCCGAACACCCCGACCTGTGTAACCTGCCCTTCCTTCCGGACAAGCTCAAACGCCTGATTCAGCGCCGGCGCCGCTCCGGAACATTCCAGCACAACATCCACGCCGTATTCCGTCCGCTGCCTGACCATTTCAGCCAGCCTGGCGGCGTCTGAGGCTGTCGCATCCGCGCCCAGCCGCTTTGCCAGTTCCAGCCTCGCCTCGTCCACCTTCGTCCCGCTCACTATCACATAAGCTCCACAGAGCTTTGCCAGCTGCGCGCAGATCTGTCCGATGGCCCCAGGCCCGGTCACCAGCACAGTATCCCCCGGTTTGATGTCCGTATGGTCGATCACCGCGCGCACACAACAGGCAACAGGCTCGCTGAGAGCCGGTATATCCGACCCTTTCATGGCGTCCGGCACCTTGAATACATGATCGCCGGGTGCCGTCACATATTCCGCCATCCCTCCGTTCAGGTTGATTCCAATCGAGGCTTTTTCAAGACACATCTGGTAATCGCCCTGCCTGCAGTAATGACAGCTTCCACAGCCGTTAATATTGTTCACGATCACCTGATCGCCCGTTTCCAGTCCCTTGACCGCCCCGCCGCATGCTTCAATCACGCCTGTAAATTCATGGCCGAGCACAATCGGCGGCGTGTGAGCGTACTCATCCGCTATGATGTGAAGATCCGTTCCGCAGATTCCACATGCCATCACTTTAATCAACACTTCGTTCTCTTTGGGAACCGGTTTCGGGAGATCGGCTAACACTACGCCCTCCATTCCCAGACCGTGTCCCTGTTTTACTAATGCTTTCATACTGTCACCTCACTGTACTGCAGAGTATACCCACAGGGCACCCCGCAATGGATTAGTTAAGCTTCCAAAGCCTGCTCTACCGCCTTCAGAATTTCCGGGCATTTGCATTCTGCCTTGAATAATTCGTATCGCTTGCCGGCGAAGGCGTTTACAACCATCTCGTGGACATCTGGGTCTGCGCTGGCGAGAATTGTTTTAAGATCGTTCGCCGCAACCGCTTTAAGCTTTTTCAGCAGCGCGGCGTTTCTCTGCTCGGAAGCCGCAGCGCTATCCGGGTATCCGCCGCCCGGCTCTTTCACAAACAATTTTTCAAACACATACTCCAGATTGACCTCGGCGCCCCAGCCCCAGCCCTTTGCATAGGGAAGAGCCATACAGTTTCCACCGTTCACCTGCGTGAAAAGATAAGAATCGGCAGGATCGATCACAAGCCCGCAATATACGCCCGGCATAGAATTCGCCGCAATCATGGCGCCCTCGCCCGTTCCACAGCCGGTCACAACAAAATCTGCCGCCCCTGAGTGAAGCAGGGCAGAGATAAATACGGCGTTCTGGTTATACGTCTGCCTGTTATCTTCCATATTATACTGTCCGTAATTGACAACGGTATGTCCATTGGCCTCCGCCACCTTCTTCAGCGTCTCAAATACCGTCTCATTTTTCGTACATGTGCTCCATTCCATAACTAATGCAATCTTCATATCTCTTCCTCCTATTGTTATACATTGTTAATTGCCCTGCCCAGCCATGCCGCCATAAAGGCTTCTCCAACCGCCTCGTTCACCGTCGGATGCGGATGGATGGAACCAATGACTTCTTCAGCAGTAAGCTCAGCGGCCATAGCTGCCGATACTTCTCCGATCATCTCTGTCACATGGCTTCCAAACAAATGAACGCCCAATATCTCTCCCGTCGTTTCATCCAGAATCACTTTCGCCATGCCCTCTGTACTTCCTTCAATCATAGATTTTCCATTTGCGGCCAGCGGAAATCTGCCCACTTTAATTTTTCCGGCCCTCTCTTTTGCTTTTTCCTCCGTCAGCCCGATGGAAGCAATCTCCGGCGTGATATAAATGCAAGACGGAATCTTATCATAATCCACCTCCGCATACCCGCCGCAGAGATTGGTCAGGGCGGTCATTCCTTCGTGAGACGCGGTATGAGCCAGCATCACCTTTCCATTGACGTCGCCGATCGCATAAATATTGGGGATATTTGTCTGCAGACGCTCATTTGTCTGTATGGCCTTCCGGTCAAACACAAGGCCGATTCGCTCCGCGTTGAGCCCTTCCGTATTCGGCACGCGTCCCACTGCCATCAGCACCAGATCTGCGGCCGTCTCCTCTTCCTTTCCACCCAGCTCAAAGTGCACGTGGTTATCCCTGATCGATTTCACCTTCGCTCCAAGCCGGAAGGTAACGCCTCCTTTTTCCAGGCTTTTTCTTGCCATCGCGGAGATTTCCGGGTCTACCATAGGAAGAATCTGGTCCATAAGCTCCAGAACCGTCACCTTCACCCCTAATTTGCTGAATAAATAAGCAAATTCCACTCCGATGACGCCTCCGCCGATGACTGCCATTCGTTCCGGAAGGCTGTCCAGCTCAAGAGCTTCATCGCTTGTGATCACACGGCTTTCTCCTTCTATTGCTATAAACGGCGGCATAAATACTTTTGAGCCTGTGGCGACTATCATGTTTTCCGCGGTGATTGTCCTATCTCCCAGATCAAGTGTATGCGCATCCACAAAAGCCGCTCTTCCTTTTTCAACCGCCACATGGTTTCCTCTCAGAAGCGCCTGGACGCCTCCTGTAAGAGTTTTTACGATCCCGTTTTTCCGCTGCTGGAGCTTTTTCATATCCACCGACACAGCCGCCGGATCAACACCGTCAACCGCAAACTCAGAAGCAGCCCGGATCTCAGATACAAGATTTGCTGTGCGGATCAGCACCTTCGTCGGTATACATCCCACGTTCAGGCAGGTGCCCCCAAAACTTTTTTCCTCGACGATACAGGTTTTTTTACCGAGCTGAGCTGCCTTAATTGCCGTCTCGTACCCGCCGGGTCCTGCGCCGATAACCGCAACCTCATAATCATAGCTTGCCATTCTTGTTCCCTCCGTAATCATGATCCGTTATAACAGTATTTTTATTGGATTTTCCAGCAGTTCCTTGTAATATTCCACAAACCGGGAGGCCAGCAGCCCGTCGATAATCCTGTGGTCTACCGAAAGCTGAATATTCATCATGGGGCGGATCGCGATCGTATCCTCTCCTTCCGCATCCGTGACAACTACCGGCGTTTTCCTTACGGAGCTGACCGACAGGATTGCAGCCTCCGGAGGATTAATGATCGCGGTGAAGTTGCCGATTCCAAACATCCCCAGATTGGACAGGGAGAAGGTTCCTCCGCTGTATTCTTCCGGCTTCAGCCGGCCGCTCTGGCCCCGCTCCACAAGATCCCTTGTTTCTTCTGCAATCCTGCTCAGTGTCTTATCCTGTGCGTTTTTCACAACAGGCACCACGAGGCCATTCTCTCCGGCAACCGCCATTCCAATATTTGTACTCTTATAATAAATGATGGTATCTCCCTCCAGGGCCGCGTTCATCTCAGGAAATTTTATCAGGGCCTGGGACGCCGCCTTGATCATGAGATCAGACGCAGCTATCTTCCTGTCGCTTTTTTCATTCAACAGCTTGCGGAATGCAAAGAATTCTGTCATATCTACGCTGTCCGTAAAGTAGAGATGCGGAGCCGTAAACTTGCTCTCTGACAGCCGGTCGCCTATAATCTTTCTTACGCCGCCATAGGGTACCGTCTTCTCCACCTGCCTGTCCACGCTGCCGCTCTGTCCGCCGCCCTTCTGCGTGTCCGCCTGGGCGAGCACATCTTTTTTCATGATTTTATGGTTCGCGCCGCTCCCCGCCACGCCGGAAAGCTCAACCCCTTTGGCTTTCGCCAGTTTTTTCGCAAGTGGGCTGGCCTTGATATCCTTCTCCGTAATCCCGTTCTCAAGCCCTGTTCCTTCGATTCCTGACAGGGAAGCGATGTCTATTTCATTTTCTTCAATATACTTTTTTGCCCGGGGCGTCAGCTTTAACTCCGCAGGCTCCTGGGCTGCAGGGGAGAGCTCTTCCTGTTCCACTTCCTCGTCATCGAAGCTCACCTCCACCTGCGCGTCCGCCGCCGCCGCTGTGACATGGGACGCCAGCGCTGCGTCCGCGTCCTCGGAAGCATCCCCGATCACCGCAACCGGAGTCAGCACCGGCACGGTCTCGCCCGCCTCTAATACAATTTTTAACAGCGTACCTGAACAGCTTGCTTCCACGGTAACCACCGATTTGTCTGTATGCGCGTCAAACAGGGGCTCTCCCTTTTTCACCGTATCGCCCTCATGCTTCAGCCATTCCGCGATGGAACCTGTGTCCTGGGTATATCCCAGCTTTGGCATGACTATAACTTTGGCCATTTTATCATTCCTCCTTTATTACAACAGCTTTTTCACAGCCTCGAGAATTGTGTTTTCATTCGGTACAATCAGCTTTTCCAGAGCAGGGCTGAAGGGAATCGGAACGTCCGGCGCGCACAGGCGGCTGATGGGCGCGTCCAGGTCATAAAATACGTCCTTCATCACGGAAGCCGTGATTTCCGCCGCAATGCCAAAGCTCTCGCAGCCTTCATCGACGATGAGTAACCGTCCCGTCTTTTTCACCGATCTGATAATCGTTTCTTTATCGAGCGGTACGATGGAGCGAAGGTCTATGACTTCTACTCCGATTCCCTTTTTTTCCAGGTGTTTGGCGACCGCCACGCATTGTCCCACCTGAAAACCCATGGCTGCCACCGTGACGTCGCCGCCCTCATGTACGACCGCCGCGCGGTCAAGGGGGAGCAGCAGGTTTTCATCCGCGTCGTCCGGAAGATCAAACTGCATGCTGTAATGCTTTCTGTGCTCTATGACAATGACAGGATTATTATCCCTGATTGCGCTTTTTAACAGACCTTTGGCGGTATAAGCGTCGGAAGCGATCACGATCTTCGCTCCCGGAAAATGGGCGACCGCCGCCGTGAGATTCTGCGAATGCTGCGCGGCGGCCGCTCTCCCGGCCCCAATGGTGGTACGGATAACCATGGGAAGGTTCTTCTGGCCGCCGGACATATAGCAGACTTTGTTCATCTGATTCACAATCTGGTCCATTGCTACCAGCATGAAATCCTCAAACATAATCTCCGCTATGGGTCTCATGCCCGTCAAAGCCATACCGATACACATCCCGGTAAAACCTGCCTCACTGATCGGAGAATCCTTCATGCGTAGATCGCCGTATTTGTCCCGGAGCCCTTTGGAACATCTCCAGGTGCCGTCACCGACTCCAATATCCTCTCCGATCATCATAACCATATCGTCTCTGGCCATTTCTTCGTCCAGAGCCTCAAGTATTGCGTCGCGATAATATATTTTTCTCATCGATCTTCCCTCCTCAATCCACAAAAATATCAGTCATCAGCTCAGAGGCGTCAGGATAGGGACTCTCTGCTGCGAACCTGCATGCTTCTTCGAGTTCCAGATCTGTTCTGGTTTCTATCTCTTTTTGCTCTTCCTCTGTCAGATATCCCCTCTCCAGAAATACCTTCAGCGGATCCTTCTTCTTCCACTCTTCCAGTTCTCCGGCCGGACGGTAAGCGCAGTTATCGCTTCCGTTATGGCCGTGGTGCCTGTAGGTCTTGCACTCGACAATCGACGGCCCTTTCCCCTCGCGGGCATCCTGCACCGCTTTTGACACGGTTTCATAGACCGCCTCTACATCGTTCCCGTCGATGGTATATCCCGGAATCCCGTAGCCGGCGGCCCGCTTCGCCAAATCATGCTCTTTCGTCACGCGCCTGCTGTCTACAGTAATTCCATACAGATTATTTTCAATAATATATACAATCGGCAGATCCCACGCGGCGGCCATATTGATGCATTCATGAAAGGTGCCTTCATTCGCCGCTCCGTCTCCAAAGAAGCACAGGGTCACCTGGTCCGTTCCTCTGTATTTCGAGCTGTAGGCCGCTCCTGTCGCCGTTGGGATACCGCCGCCCACGATGCCGTTCGCGCCGAGAATCCCAATGTCCATGGCCATGATGTGCATAGAACCGCCCTTGCCCTTGGAATAGCCGGTAGCTTTTCCCAGGATCTCCGCCATCATCTTCTTCATATCTGCTCCGCGCGCCACCAGATGGCCGTGCCCGCGATGGGTGGAACCGATGTAATCCTGCGGCTGAATCGCTGCGCACGCGCCGGCCGCGACCGCCTCTTCACCGATATACAGATGCGCCAGTCCGGCCATTTGCCCATTTTTATAAAATTCAAAGACCTCCTCTTCAAATCTTCGGATCTTATACATATTGGTGTAAAACTCAACTGCAAGCTCTTTGGATATCTGATCCATTCTTATCCTTCCTTTCTTTTTTGTAATATATAATTATATTTTAATTTTAAAATTATATATTTTTAGGCAAAAAAAATATAATAATACGCTTAAATAATCTTCTTAAAGATTATGAATACCTATGGCTTTGACTTTTAATTCCTTATAGTTTCAAAGCCTTAATAGGCATTCTTATTTATGCTTTAATTACTACACCATAACATTTGTTGAACTAATACGGATGTTTATAATCCGAGATAAGCTTTTTTTAAATCAGGATTGTTGATAAGCTCTTCACAATTACCCTGCATTACATTCTTACCTAACTCAATTACATATGCCTGCGTTGCGATTTCCAGAGATAGCATAACGTTCTGCTCTACCAGCAATATTGTAGTTCCCATCTCATTGATCTTTTTCAAGGCACTGAAAATCTGATCCACTACAACAGGCGCAAGTCCAAGAGATGGCTCATCTAGCATTAACAGTTCGGGCTGTTGCATTAATCCTCTGGCAATTGCACACATCTGTTGTTCTCCTCCGGAAAGCGAACCAGCCAATTGATGTTTTCTTTCTGCTAACTTTGGAAATAGTTCATAACACATTTCCAAAGTTCTATTTCTTTGCTTTCTCGCCTGTTTCAGATAAGAACCAATGAAAAGATTTTCCTGAATACTCATATATGGAAACAGCTTACGCCCTTCGGGAACCTGAACGATTCCAAGGGATACTCTATTGTACATGGGCATATTTTTTATGGATCTGCCTTTCCAGACTATATCTCCACTCATAAGTTTAGAATTACCTGAAATAGTGTTAATTGTTGTTGTTTTCCCAGCTCCATTACTCCCCAGCAGGGCTACAATTTCTCCTTCCTTAATTTCAAGAGAAACGCCTGAAAGAGCTTCAAAATTACCGTAATTTACATATATATTATCAACTTTCAGCATTTACGTTCTCCTCTTTATTTGGAATAGTTTCTGATGCTATTTTTCTTGAACCCAGATATGATTCTATAACCACCGGGTCATTAGATACATGCTCCGGCGTACCTTCGGAAATTAATTTTCCCTGATTAAGTACATATATTCTGTCAGAAAGGGACATTACTGCTTTCATTACATGTTCAATCAGGATAATTGTCACTCCAGTATCACGAATCTTTCTGATAATATTTACAAACTCAGCACTGTCTGTAGGGTTAAGTCCGGCCATTACCTCATCTAATAATAGAAGCTTCGGTTCTGTTGCCAAGGCCCGTGCTACTTCCATTCGTTTTAATTCTGGAAGACTTAAATTACTGCCCTTTACATCCCTGCGCTCTTCCATGTCCAACAGCTTCAAAATCTCTATTGATTTCTTTCTTGCTGCTGAAACATCCGGATATTTTAATAATGCTCCGACTATGGTATTTTCAAGAACTGTTAAAGTTGTAAAAGGCTGTACTATCTGATAAGTTCTTCCGACACCCAGACGGCATATTAAATGTGCTGGTTTATGTTCAATTTCTATATTATTAAAGATAATTTTACCTGTTGTCGGTCGAAATGAACCTGAAATCATATTAAATACTGTCGTTTTGCCTGCTCCATTAGCCCCTATCAGACCAATTATTTCGCCCTGATTAACATACATATTAACAGAATCTACCGCTGTAAGTCCTCCAAATTTCCTTGTAAGATTTTCTATTTTTAATAAACATTCACTCATATCTATACCCTCACTCTCGAATTTTTTCTTCAAAACCGGAAGATATTGAGTCTGATTTGTTTTTATTCCGATTTGACATTTTTTCCTTAAAAAATGGAACCAAACCATTTGGCATAAAAAATACTACCACCATAAAAATCAAACCATAAATTAAACCTGAAAGGCCAGTAAACTCTGTTCCTAATGCAACCCTAGTAATCTCATTGATAGGGACTAATACTGCCGCTCCAATAACGGGCCCCCAAATAGTTCCAACTCCTCCTATTACAGCAAATATAAGAATTTGTGTAGACATGTTTGGTCCCAGAACAGTTGCCGGATCGATAAATTGGATAACAAACGCATAAACTGCTCCGCCAATGGCTGTAAAAAATGCGCTCAAAAACATTGCACGTAGTTTATAGGATGTTACATTAATTCCCAAAGATGCTGCTGCTTTCTGATTTGTCTTGATGGCCGATAGATAATATCCCATCTTTGAATGCTTCACTTTATATGACACTCCGATTACTATTACCAATAATACAAGGGCGACATATACGTAGCCGGTTTTATCCATAAACTGTAAATTAATAAAATTATTACCCAGCCATTTAATCTGCATGCCTTGCGCACCATTTGTTTTTATTACTCCAAACAGATAATTATCGCTTGTAATAAGTAACCTAACAATATGCAAAAATGCCAGAGTTGATAACGTAAAATATGTACCTGAAAGTTTAAAGCATGGATAGCTGATCAGAATAGCTAATAAACCAGCGATTAATCCTCCTATCAGCATTCCAATCCACGGCGTTAAACTAAACTGGTTATACAGAATACTTGTAACATATGCTCCAATTGCAATATATACGCCATGACCTAAGGAAACCTGACCCGCAAAACCCCCAATAAAATTCCAACTCATAGCCCAATAAGCATATAAGACGATTAAGATAACGGCCTGAAGAATGTATCCACTTGAGATCAACACAGGAGCAAATACTAATATTATTATTGCAATAATTGCCAAGATCGTTTTTTTAGGATTTTTTTTCAATATTTCCATCAACATTCTCCTTAATCTTCAGCTTCTTTACCCAAGAGACCTCTTGGACGGAACAGCAAAATAAGAATAAACACTACAAATAAAGCGATCTGCGCATAAGTATCAGAGAAATAAAATCCTCCTACTTTTTCTATTAGCCCAACTATCAAACCACCTAACAGAGCTCCAGGTACACTTCCTTTCCCGCCTAATACTACAATTACAAATGACTTAAATCCAAAAACGCCTGCCAAAGTAGGATACGTAGAAAAAAATGGGACAGTCAGGGACGCGCTTACTCCAACAAGCCCGCAGGATAATCCGAAAGCAATGCTGTAAATCCATTTTTCATTAATTCCCATTAATCTTGCAGCTACCCGGTTCTGAGAGGTTGCCCGCAAAGCACGTCCAGTTTCACTTTTCATAAGAAAAACATACAAAACTCCTGTAGCTATAAGTGCGATAACAAAAGAAATAAAACGTGGCAATGAGAAAATAATTTCACCAATATTAAATGTTTTACCCGTATAAATTGTATTTGTAACCCGAATATTAGCTGAGAAAATAAGAAGTGCCAGATTTGTCAGCACTACGCCCAAACCAATAAAAAGCATCATAACACTCATAGGTTCCCGAGCCGAATCACGCTCAATAAGTCTATTAACCAGGCTTTTCTGAAGGCCAAATCCTATCAAGAACATTACAGGTCCCGTTATTATCAAACTCAGGTAAGGGTCTATTCCTAATCCAGTCACTACGCCATTCGCAATATACATAGCTATCATTAAAACTTCTCCATGAGCCCAGTTACAAACACGCATTACCCCAAAGGACAGACTAAGTCCAACTGCTACCGCAGAATATACACCGCCTAGCATTAGACCATCTATTATTGATTGTACTAACATATAATCATTTCCTTTCAATTTGAAAATGCTAAACATTTAGGTCAAGATTTATAAATTATAGGAGTTCATTCTAATTTCCTTTATTAAAACGAACTCCTATATTCATTTATCTTTCAGCCCATGCCGGTGCCGGGAATTCGCATTCTGGTTCTCCCACCATTGATACTGGTCCTATTACTTTATATTCGCCATCAATGATCTGCGTCATAACGTTGCTGCATTTTGTATTCTGATGGGTCTGACCATCGCTTCTTTCATCTGCAAAATATACACCATCATACTGCATCAATGAAAGCTCAGGATCATCAGAATCAAGATCCGTTGCCAAAAATGCCTCTACAATCTTATCTGCATCCGTTGATGCCGCACGTTCTAAAACATTAGCCAGGATTCCTGAATTAAAGTATCCAAAAGCACTGTACTCATCAAGTTCTTCACCATAAAGTGAACTGTATTTTTCGTTAATTGCCGCACCTTCTTCACCTTTATAATCAAGAACGCCAAGGCTCCACCCTGCCTCTGCAATTACATAATTGGATAATTCACCAACATTAGCAATGTAATCTGAAGATGTAAATCCACCGCCACATGCGACAATAGTAGCATCACATTGATATTCTGACATCTGCTGAGTAAATAATACCGCATCATTCAAATAGCACATGGGAAATACAATTTCAGCGCCCGAGGATTTTACTTTATTAATAATCGAACTAAAATCCGAATTATTCGATGTAAATGCTTCTTCTACCACCAATTCCCCGCCATTCTGTTCAACATATCTTTTTACCATATCATAGCAGCTCATACCCCAATCAGTATTTTCATAAACAACTGCGTATTTCTGAGGCATATATCCATATACATCATTATAACTGTTGAAGAAATCAAAGATAGTAGAGCCTGCATCATCAATACATACATTTGCCCGGAACACATAATTGTAATTATTCTTCATAATCTCATCTGCACAAGATGATGTGAGCAGATAGGGAACTCCATATTTTTCAGCGATTGGCGCTGTAGCTGCACCTGCCGCACTCTGATATGGCCCAATGAGGATATCCACATCTTCCTGCTGGATTAAACGTTCAATCTCAGTAACAGCCACCTCAGAAGAGCTGGTTGTATCTGCAACTACAAGGTTTACCTTAGCTCCTCCCATGGATTTAATTCCACCATTTTCATTATAATCTTCAAAAAACATTTCAATAGCGTTTTTTGTTTTGACGCCCATTGCCGATGTGTCACCAGTAAGTGGAAGAAGGACACCAATGGTAACCGAATCCATATCCGCTTCTCCTGTATTTCCTTTACTCGACGAGGAAGTTTTCTCACTACCCGATGATTCACTACTTACATTTCCTGTTGTTGCACTTGATGTAGCAGAACTACTGCCGCTGTCACCACAACCTGCAATTACCCCCGCCAACATAACTGATGACGCTACCATTGCCAACACTTTTTTGACTTTCATACACATTCTCCTTTAATTAATTTTTTTATTATACTCATTCTAAGCATAATCAATCTTGTTTCTTCATTATTGCTAATGAATCATTTCAAGCCCGCCGGCTACAGGTACTGCCTGACCCGTTTCATACTGCTGTTCTATACAGTACATCATTGCCCTGGCCACATCTAACGGCTGACATCCCCTCTCAAATATTTCCTGTGAAAAGTACCATTTCCGTACATCATCCGGGTTCCTGGCACCTTCTACCTTGTCTGCCTTAAAATATTTCACAAACAAGCCATTTTCCGGATCACCCCACATCGGTCCGTCATAATAATTCCCAGGGCATACTGCATTTACTTTTATCCGGTATTTCACCAGTTCACGCGAAATGCTCTGAACCAGTCCGATACCGCCGAATTTACTTCCGCAATAAGCGGAATTGTTCAGCCAACCCTTTAATCCAGCTTTGGAATTAGTCTGGATTATGTCAGCATAATATTCTTCATTAAAGCTGTGCTGAATCTTCATAGGACGCGACGCATATTTGGTCACAATAAAAAAGCCCGTATAGTTGATGTCCGTCACTCTTCTGAATACTTCCAACGAAAGCTGCTCCAAGCTGCCTGCTTCGCTGATACCGGCATTGCTGCACATAACGTCTATGCCGCCGTATTCCCGTATCATCAAATTAACCATTTTTCTTACAGATTCTTCTTTTGATACATCACATGCCACTGCCAAAGCATTTCTGCAGCCTGTACTATTATTTATTTCCAGTGCAACCGCTTCCGCTTTCGCAATATTTATATCTGCTATGACTATTTGCGCCCCATTGTCAGCTAAGATTCGCGCTATCTCCATTCCAAATCCCTGTGCCCCTCCTGTGACAGCCACAATACGGCCCTCCAGCCTTTTATCCACTACAGGGCATACTGTGCTGGGATGGATATACTGTATATGGCCAGTAATGCAATGGGCTTTTTTATCTGCCTCCTCTTTTGATTCGGCCCAGACAAAAATACCCATTTTTTCTATTTTCAACAAATCCACATGATCAATTAGCCCCCTGGCTCTGCTGAGCGTTTCATATATCTCTAAAATACTCTCGGCCCGGTCGATGTATAAACCTTTCAATGAAGTCTGATCCTCAATTTCTTCAATTGTGGCTTCGCTTTCACCTGCAAATACTACGATGGGAAATTTGCACGCAGATATACATCCTCTGATGGCAGGGGCAACATTCTCAGGAATAAATTCTTTTACAAACTCTTCTTTCATTATTTTCATATTCTCTAACCTCACCCGCACATTATATAATCTTATATGTATTTTATAATTATATTTTTATATTATCATCACCATACTTTACCGTCAATCTATTTTTGCTTCGATGCAAAGTTTCTATATTTCAACTAATTTTTTCCTTTATTTTTTGTTAACATTAACAAGATCTCCGATGATCATTCAAACAATCCATCCTGTATCTTTATAATAATTAAAAATTAAAAGGATTGACACAAGGAATATTTTCCATATATAATTATTAAAAGCATTTTTATTTAAAATTCACTTGAATATAATAATAAACTATTAAACTGAAGGCAAAACAATGTTGAACAAAGTACGCGGAAGATTCCAGAGAAGCCCAACAAAGACGGAATCCTCCACTATTTGGATGGCATGGGGATTTTACAGAAAAAGTCATAAAAAAATCGCCCGGGACAACCATCTTCACAATGTTTTTGTCCTGTGCGAAGTTAAAGAATGGATCAATTATGTCAAAAGTAAAAAATGTAGCAATCAAATCAACTATCTACAAGTATATTCGCAGTCTGATTCTGACCGGCCAGCTTAAGCAGGGAGACCGGATTCCGGAAGCTGCCATAGCCGCCGCTTTAAACGTGAGTAAAACACCGGTCAGAGAGGCGATCCGCCAGCTTTCATGGGAAGGGCTTATCGTAACTGAGACGAATAAATCTCCCAGTGTCCGCATACTCGATGAAGCGACGATCAGCGACCTCGCTACCGTCAGATGGCAGCACGAAAAACTAAATATACCGCTGGTCACATACAATGGGAGTAATAAAGATTTTGATAGTTTGGAAGAACTCGCCCGGCAATGTTTATACTATAATTCTCAAAACGACTTAAATCTGCGCAATAAATATGACGCAAAGTTTCATCTCAAATTGTATGAAATAGGGAAAAATACGATACTTTATAACTTACAGCAGCGTCTTGAATTATTAGTCCAGCTATGGCAGGCTTCCCGGATCACCGACAGCCAAACGCTGCTCTCCGGGCTGCAGCAGCACCTTACGCTTGTGGATATTTTAAGAAAACGAGACTCTGAAAATGCTTTAAGATTATTGTACGATCATTTTACATGCTCGTACGGCGTGACAATTCATATATCAAATGATAACTTTTTACCCAAAGACAGCGAGCACTCCCGGCCGTCTAATTTATTTTAGTTATACATCCGGCGTCATTAGTTCCCATGAGACATGCGTTTGTTATGTCTCATGGGTTTTCCGTTGCTCACTTCACTTTAATCGCCTTATGCGGGCACATTTCCTGACAGCAGAAACAGCGGATACATTTTCTGTAGTCATAGACCGGCGGCTGATTTCTGCCGTTTGCAAAAGAAATTGCCTTCCCTTCCACCGGACAGCTTTCCACACAGACACCGCATTTTTTGCACTGTTCGGGCAGTATCCGGGGTTTTCTCTGAAAGATCCTGAAAAAGCTCACCGCTCCCATCCAGCCTTTGATCTTCTCTTTCTTTCTGTTCACCCGGAAATCCGGGTTTCCATATCGTTCTGCAGCTTCCTGCAGGCTGACTGTCCCCTCCGGCGTGACAAGCTCTATCTTTTCCTCCCGCCAAACGCCCAGTCCCATCTGCTCACCGCATACATTCGTTGGCACCAGATCAGGGGCCAGATGGACCAGACGGCAAAACACGCTGTCCAGCGCTACCGGATCTGTCGAGAACAGCAGAACATTCATCGGTACCGGGTCGCCCGACGTGGGGCCGTTGCCTTCCATCGCCACGATTCCGTCCATCACATACAGCCTGGGCTTCACCTTCAGGTTCAGATCCGCCAGCATCCTGGCAAAACTTTCGGGGCTGGGATATGCGGTATGTCCCTTAGCCTTGTTCAGGCCCTGGATGCAGCCATACTGGTTTTTCACCGCGCCTGTAATATGCTCCAGCGCATGGGTTTTCATCTTGCTGACACTGATGATAGCGTCCGCTTCACATACATCCCTGGCCATCATAAATTCCTTCGCGTGAACTCCCTTTGGATAACTGACACGCACAGATTCCTTAAATTCCGCCAAGGAAACTCCATATTTTTCAAAGGCTGCCGCCATTCCCGACTCCTGCATGATCTTCAGCGGAGAACCGAAGCCACAGGAATCCCCGGCATGTACGTCCTCATAGCCTTCCTCCCTCAGCAGGCGGGCCAGCGCCGCGGCTACCGCCGGATGCGTGATCACTGCCCGGTCTGCCGGCGCGCTGCGCACCAGATTCAGCTTCAGCAGCACTCTTTCCTTGGTATCTATCACAGACCGAAGGCCTCCCAGAAGCCTCAGCCCCTCTTTCATCCCTTCGTACACCTGCCCCTCTTCATAGGACGGACAGGGTATCAAAATCACTCTGCTTTTCATGCGCACTTCCTTTCTACCTTCCTTATCATAAGCAAAATCGGCAAATTCGTCAAGCGCGTCTCCGGATATTCTTCCGCTTTTCCGGCATGAAAAAGAGCCTGCAAACAGCAGACTCTTTCTCATGTCATAGGAAAGTTCATCCTATGAAATAAAACCCTCCGAGGGATGCACAACACGATGTGGGCTTGTTCACTAAGCTCATTTCATTCGTTAAGTGAGCCAATGCCTCCGCGCTAAGGAAATATGGCCGCTGAGGCGGCCGCGCTCCGGTGCGGGAGTCCGGCAAGCCGGACTCTTTGTACAAGGATGGCGAGGGTGCTCTGAAATTCAGACCACCCTCAATGTATGAAAATTACTTGCAGGCTATTGTTTACAGATCAGCGCCGCACTGAGCCATGACATCTTTCAGACGCTCAATATAATATCTGTAATTTTCCAGGGACGCCGACGGCGGGACCTGGTGGTCCGCTCCGACGATATAACCGCCCTGACGCACGACCGGAAGGATCCGGTTAAATTCTTCGTCAATAGCTTCTTTTCCATCGGCGATGCGAAGCTTATTATAGCCTCCGATAAATTTCAAAGTGGGGAAGTTTTCTCTCACTTTTACGATATCCATGCCGGCATTCACATCCATCGGCAGGAATCCGTCTACGCCCGCGTCCATGAAGTTGGGTATCATCATCATGAAATCTCCGTCGGTATCCACAAACACATTACCGACGCCTCTCGCCTTGAGCATCGGGATCAGCTTCCTGTAGTAGGAGCCCACAAACTCGTCGAACATAGCCCCTGAAATCATCGGGCCGTTCTTTCCGCTCAGGTCTTCCATGATATATACGATATCCGGCTGAATGAGTTCGATCACCTTCATCAGCTTTGTCGTGTACACACCCAGCATGTAATCGCAGATATCGTGAAGCAACTCCGGATCTTCATAGAAGGAATACAGATGCTCTTCATCTCCCAGAAGCTCTCTGGGCACCCAGAAGAATCCTTCAATATTCAGGCGGATCGGGAAATCCCCGCGGTCATGCCGTTCCTTCAGCGGCAGATAGGCCGCTTCGATGGCCGCATCTGTAAAGTGTTTTTCAAGCTCAATATCACCGTGCTCCTTCATCCGCTTCCAGTCATCTTCTGTCGAGATGATCGGCTTATAGGGAATTTCGATCCCGTTAGGAAGCTTCCTGATATTCTGCCTGCCGAAAACGTCCTGCTTGATAATATGCTCGTCTGTCTCTTCGATGATTTTTTCTTCAAAACGGCGGAACGGAAGCACAAAATGCGCTCTCCTGACCGGGTCAAAACCCAGATACTGTTCATATTCCATGACGCCTTCGCCCCAGCTCACCGGCAGATACTTTTCCGGATTATCATTCTCATGCTTTCCTACGATATCATTGGTGATATCCTTCGCACCGTCGGCAATCTCTGCCGGAATGCCTTCCTGTTTATATCTCTGCGTGGTTAAAACCCAGGGATAAAACGTCTCCTCAATCGATCCTCTGTCCGGCTTCTGAAAATCCAGGGTCATCCGTTCTCTTTCTCTGTTTGTCATAAAAACACCTCCGCACAATTGTTCTTACGTTTCTATACGTCTATTATAGCAAATGTGCGGCGGAATTCTTTGGGCAGAACGGCTATTTTATAGGGGTATCCTGTACTTTTTGATCCTCTTCGTTCTCTGTAATTGTCATGTGGGTCTTTTTATACTGTTTGGGAGAGGTGCCTTTCTGTTTACGGAACAGGCCATAGAAATATTTCATATCCTGATACCCAACGTCATAGGCGATCTCCGTCACTGACCGGGAAGTGCTTTTCAGCAGCTCACAGGCCTTCTGAATGCGTATCGACTGAAGCATTGCCACCAGCGTGGTCCCTGTCACATCTTTAAAGATCCGGCTGAAATAGCTGGGGCTCAGATAATATTTGGATGCCAGATCTCCCACCTGGATCTCCCCGGCATAGTGCTCCTCCATATACTCAATGGTATTCTGCACCATCAGCCGGTTCAGAGCCGAAGGCCCCTGGCTGTCAGGCGAAAGCTTTCCCTGCTGCCGGAACACGCGGATCATCAGCTTGACCAGATCGGAACGGATCAGATGGATGTAGCCGATTTCCCGTTTCTCATATTCCTCAAACATTTCCTCAAATATCTGTTCGATTTCCTGGGACGGCGTCCCTGTTAGCTTCAGATAACCGTTCCGGCTGTCAAAGTTCCCGGCGCTCTGAATCAGATACCGGTAGATGAGCTGGACAAATTCATCATCCCTCCCCAAAGAACCCTCGATAAAATCCGGCTGAAAAATACAGTTATACACCAGAAGCTCCGTCTCTCTGTCTGCCTGGAACTCATGGACCGTGTTCTTTCCCAATATGAACAGATCTCCCTTGGCGATCCGGAATTCCTGGTCATTTACAGTATGAGAACCGCTTCCCGAAGCAATGTAGGCGATCTCTATGAAATCATGAAAATGCTTCGGGCGGTGATCCTCAACTACGGCCTTCTGTATGGTAATATCATACTTATCCCGCAGGTAATCTCCCGCATAGAGCTTTTCTAATCGTTTCATCGCTATTCCCCCGGTTCAGCGGTTCTCTTCCTGTGCTCTGTTAAATCAGACTGTTAAATTCTCGCGACTCCTGTCTTTTTCGCAGCCTCTGCCACTGCCTTCGCAACGGCCGGCGCCACCCGTTTGTCAAAAGGATTCGGTATAATATAATCGGGATTCAGGTCTTGTTCATCGATCAGACCCGCGATCGCATAGGCTGCCGCAACCTTCATCTCATCGTTGATATCCCTGGCTCTCACATCCAGCGTTCCGCGGAAGATTCCCGGGAAAGCCAGCACGTTGTTAATCTGGTTCGGGAAGTCGCTTCTTCCGGTTCCGATCACGGCCGCCCCTGCTTCCTTCGCCAGTTCCGGCATGATTTCCGGCACCGGATTCGCCATCGGGAAAAGAATCGGGTTCGGAGCCATGGTCTTTACCATCTCCGGAGTGACTGTTCCAGGCGCGGACACACCGATAAACACATCTGCTCCCACCAGCATATCAGCCAGGCTGCCTTTTTTCTTCTGGAGGTTGGAAATTTTCGCCATCTCCTGTTTCTCCGCATTCAGCCCTTCTCTTCCTTCATAAATTGCCCCGCTGCGGTCGCACATGATCACTTCCTTCAGCCCCAGGCTCACCAGCAGCTTGATGATCGCGATGCCTGCCGCGCCGGCGCCGGAGGTCACCACTTTAATATCAGACAGCTTCCTTCCCGTCAGCTTCAATGCGTTCAGCATGGCTGCCGTGGTTACGACTGCCGTTCCATGCTGATCATCATGGAAGATCGGGATGTCACAGCGCTCTTTCAGCTTTCTCTCTATTTCAAAGCATCTGGGGGCTGAAATATCCTCCAGATTGACGCCGCCGAAGCTGCCTGCCAGCATCGCAACAGTCTCCACAATGTCATCTACTTCTTTGCTTCTCACACAGAGAGGGAACGCATCCACTCCGCCGAATACCTTGAACAGGACACATTTCCCTTCCATGACCGGCATCCCGGCTTCCGGTCCGATATCTCCCAGGCCCAGTACGGCTGTTCCGTCAGTGACGACAGCCACCATATTGCCGCGGCGTGTATATTTATAAGAGAGATCCACATCCTCCGAAATCTTCAGACAGGGCTCTGCAACTCCCGGAGTGTAGGCAATGGATAAATCCTCCGGTGTCTCCAGCCTTGCGCGGCTGATCACCTCGATTTTCCCCTGCCATTTCTCATGTTCTTCCAATGCTTTCTGCTTTACGTCCATCTTTATTCTCCTTTTATTTGATGATTTATACAATTACATTTTCCTGGAACTCTTTCAGTGTCTTCACAGACAGCTCCATGGCCTCTTTTTCTTCCTCAGTCATCGGAAGTTCCAGAGTCTTCTCCACACCGTCCCAGCTGACAATACAGGGCATGGAAATCGCGACTCCCGCCCAGCTGCCGAATTCTTCACCCAGAACGTGTGCCACAGGAAGAATGGCGCTTTCATCCTTCATGATTCTCTCCACGATGTTAGACACCGCCATGGCTATTCCATAGAAGGTGGCCCCCTTCATCTGGATAACCTCTGCCCCGCCTTCCTTGGTACGTTTGGATATGGCCGCCTTGTCCAGGTTAACACCTACCTGGGCAGCATATTCATCGATTGGCACGCCGCCAATATTAGCAGCGCTCCAGACAGGCACCTGGCTGTCGCCATGCTCTCCCAGTATATATGCATTCACGTCTTCTATGTTAACCTTCAGAGCCTCACTGATAAAGTAGCGGAAGCGCGCCGTATCCAGCGAAGTCCCGCTCCCGATCACCCGGCCTGCCGGCAGTCCGGATTCCTCGGTCACCGCTGCCGTCGTAACGTCCGCCGGATTGGAAACCACCAAAATCAGGGGGTTTTTCGCGTGTTCCATGATACTTCTGGTAATGCTTCTCACAATTGAAACATTTGTCTTCGCCAGATCCAGCCGCGTCTGACCCGGTTTTCTCGCGATTCCGGCCGTGATGACAATCAGCTGCGCGTCCGCACATTCTTCATATCCGCCTTTGCGCACCCAGACCTGCTTAAAAAAGCTGGTGCCCTGGGCGATATCCAGCGCAGCTCCCTTTGCCCTGTCTTCGTTGAGGTCCACCAGCACAATATCATTCGCCTGTTTTCTCACCATCAGCGTGTACGCAATGGCCTCGCCTACGTTCCCAGCACCTACGACAACAATTTTGTTCTTGTGTGATTCTGTCATGTGTCTGCCCATTCCTTTCGTTCTACTCTATACACTCTTTACACGAAAATGTCTATACTTTTCCCATTGTCAAGAAAATAACAAACATTTTTTTAATCATACACTAATATGCATATTTTTTCAATATAAATTTGCAAATTTCTTTAATTTTTTAAGATTTCTTTTGAACCATAAGAATAAATCTCTCTTTAACATCTATTAGGAATTCATTTCCCCGTTACAATGGAATTAGAAAACAGCGATACTGCAGGAATGAGGTATATGACTTATGAGAGACACAGACGTAATTCAACACATCAAAAACCTTTGTACTGAAAGGCACTGGAGCTACTATCGCCTTGCCCAGGAAGCAGGTATTCCCTATTCTACAATCAGCAACATGATCCACAGAACGAATATCCCAACCATCCCGACTTTGCAGAAAATGTGCGACGGTTTCGGTATAACGCTTTCTGACTTTTTCCTGGACGAGGTGTCAGAGGTCCACCTGACACAACCCCAGCAGGAGGTGTTGGAGCTGTATGGACGGCTGAGCATAGAAGATAGAAAATTGTTTCTGGCTTACGGAAAAGGGTTAGGAAAAATTCAGTAATGAAGTACGGAGGACTTTCTTAAATGTAATAAAATCAGAAGCGCCGTTCCGGCAGCAGGGCAGTTTCGCTTGCCTGCTGCCGGAACGGCGCTTATCGTTAGATCTGGTATTGCCGTATTTAATATCCCATGGGGGTGATTAATATGCAGTTCGGTGTCTCAACCTTCATTGGCTTTCCCTTCATCACCAGCACTTTTTTCTCATAATCAATGGTAAAGGTAGTGATGGAATTGCTCTCATGGTTGACTACAGCAATGTGCTTGCCGTCCGGGAACAGGGCTATATCCTTGGGGTATTCGCCGCTGACCGGGAGGGCGAATTCCTTGTTCAGCATCCCTGTGGACGGATCAATCCGGAACATGGCAACCGTATTGTCCCCGGCCGTGGAAGTGAACAGATAATTGCCGTCTTCTGACAGACACATCCCTGAAGCCGCGTCATGCATCCTGTCCACATTGTCTGATGTGGTGCTGACGGTCTGAATTTTCTCAAACGCAGGGTTCTTGTCCTTGGAGCCGCACTGGTAAGTAAAGACGTCTACCGTATTGGACAGCTCATAGAGCAAATAGGCATATTTCCCGTCCGCGCTGAAACGGAGGAGACGGGGGCCTGACTCTCTCGCGCAACGGAGGATGTCCACCAGCGAAAGCCTGTTGTGCTCTGTGATCCTGTATACCTTCACCTGGTCAATCCCATTGTCCACCGCACAGAGAAACCTGTTGTCAGGAGTGGGAACCACACAGTTGACATGGGGGCGGAAATTCCGCTCTGCCACGCTGCCCAGACCCTTATGGAACACCCCGTCCATCACGCTGCCCAGACGGCCGTCCTGATGGGTGTGGACAACGGTTACCTTCCCGTCGTGGTATCCGGCAACAAACAGGTATTTACCCGTCTGGTCCACAGACAGATAGCATCCTCTCATCCCGTCAATGTCTACCTTGTTAATCAGCGTCAGATCGCCGTCGGCCTCCACGGCAAATACCGCAACTCCTTCATCTGCGATGGAATACAGGTATTTTCCGTTTAGTGAACGGCAGATGTGGGAAGAGTTGTTGATCGGAACGACCTTGCGTTCCTCAAGCGTCCCCTCTTCCAAGTTAATATCATAAAGATGAATGCCAATACTGCTTCCGTGGGTATAAGTGCCCACATATGCGACATATTTATTATCACTCATATCGGATGATCCTTTCCCTAAAATCTCTTCTGTCCCGCCGCAGCCCTGCCTCCTGCCGTTCTTCTCTTCCCGGCCGGACAGGCCTGAAGCTTCTTCCTGCCTCTCGTTACCTGAACATTATAACACGTTATTTTACCCTGGACAATGAATTTCCTGAAAATACATCGGCCCGCCTCCTGTGCCTGCCCTTCTGCCCTGCCTTCAGGCGTGGGTCATTGCCGGAAAGCAAATCTGCTCCCTGATCAGCATCTGCGCGTCCGGACCCATCAGAAATAAGGTGGACTGTTCTTCGTGATAGACTTCAGCCGTCAGCCCTTCTCTGTCTCTGACCGGAAAACGCAGTACATAGCCAGGCCTGTCTTCAGAAAGAACTGCCTCCAGTACTTTTTCCATGGGGATCTGCGGTCCGCAGTAGATATCCTCGAATCTGAGGCGTTTTTCCTCCCTGCTCAGCACGACCACAGCCTCCGGCTCTTCCAGATAATAGATTTTACCCTTCATCATGTCGTCGCCGTTTAAATAGAGTATGTTCATATTTTTCATCTGTATCCGGGAATAAGGATTTCCCCGGAAGGCCACGGAACGGAACAGCTCCTGATCCTCCCTGACATTCAGATCCAGCTTCCTCAGCCTTTTCCCGTGTTTTTTCCCTGTAAAAACGCCTGCCCACTGGGTCTCGTCCGCCTGCCGGAAGCCAAACTTAGGATAAAAGTCCACAACTGCGTTCTTGGCGAACAGATAGATCATATCACACCGCCCTTGCCATTCCTGAAATATCCGGTCCATCAATACTCTGATCAGCCCTCTGTTCCGGTACTCCAGATCTGTCATAACCGTGCCAATCAGCACATATTTCCTGGATTTCCCGTCCCAGATGAAATCCATGGTGCTGGCTGCGACATTAGCCACCGGACGTTCGCCGTCCAGCAGCGTATATGGGATGTATGTATCATCAAAATATCCGCCTTCAAACCAGGGAGTAAAATCCTGATGGAAAGCCTGATATGCCAGATCAATATATCCCTTCAGATAGCTTCCTTCCCATTTTCCCCTGATCAGCAGATTATATTCCTTTCCTCTTATCTCTATTTTCTCCATATATCCAGTTCCTCCTGTCTTTGCCGTTTGACTTCTAAACGCGCATGCCTTCCGGCCCACCTGTCCATTATAATGCCCTGATGCGGGACGCCGCAAGCCTTATTAGAAAAATCGGTTTGACTTTTTTCTTGATTCCCTATACCATGGTAAGGTACAGAAAGGATACCCTATGGAACGACTATTTTCTTACAGGATTTTACCGCCAGACGCCGGAAAGACAATTGAACAGTTTTTGAGGGCACAGGGCTTTTCCCATCACCTGCTGATTTCTCTGAAGCACTCGGAAAACGGGATCTGCCTGAACGGGAGCCGGATGTTCACAAACCACATCCTGGCAGCCGGAGACCTGCTGGAAATCCGCCTTCGTGAATCTGTTTCCTCACCCAATATTCTGCCGGCCCCGGTGCCGTTTACCCTGGTTTATGAGGATGAGGACCTGCTGGTCATTGATAAACCCGCCGGCACTCCGGTACACCCTTCCCAGGGCAATTATGACAACACGCTGGCAAACGGCCTGGCTGATTATTTTCTGAGCAGAGGAGAACCTTTTGTATACCGGTGCATCAACCGGCTGGACCGTGACACCACCGGGCTGCTGCTGGTGGCCCGGCACGCTCTCAGCGCCTCTGTCCTCTCCGCCCAGATGACCCGGCGCCGGATACACAGAACTTATTGTGCCATAGTAACGGGCCTAACGCCTCCGGAGGGAACCATAGACCGCCCCATTGCCAGAAAACCCGGCTCCATCATTGAACGCTGGGTAGACCCAGAGCACGGGGAACCGGCGGTCACCCATTTTCAGACGCTGTGGCAGGGAAAAGATTTTTCACTGCTGAAGCTGCAGCTGGAAACCGGCCGGACCCATCAGATCCGTGTTCACATGGCCGCCTCCGGCCACCCGCTCCTGGGCGACACGCTCTATGCCCCCGATGCGCCCCACTCGCCTATTCTCCGCCAGGCGCTCCATTCCTGGCGGCTGGAATTCCGCCATCCTCTCACAAAAGAAGCGATGCGTTTTACCGCACCGCTTCCCGATGATATGATGTCAGTATTGTTTCAGGCCAACCCAGACATTGCTGCAGAATACAGCCACATCTTTGAATAAAGACCTGGCCTGTCAGACCGCCCGGATTCTGGGCACTTCGTCAATATGGAGGTATTTGCTGATACTTTTGACCAGCAGATCGTGATCAGCCACATGGTTCGGCCCGGATACCGCTATCACACCGATAACGCCCACCTCTTCCACACGGATCGGAAAAGCTCCGCCCATATCTGCGCATTCCGACGGGTCCAGCCCCATCAGCTCCAGATTCTTTTCATTCTGGCGCAGAAGCATGTGCAGATGCAGGCTGCTGCGTTCCATCCTGCGGACCGTGTTGATCTTTTTCTGTACCCAGTCTTCCGTATACAGCGTGGTTCCGTCAAAATCATATTGAAATACGGTCTGCCCGTTGTTCAGCTGGATCTTCAGGGCTACCGGCGTATTCCGCCTTCTGGCCTCCAGGACAATCAGATTGCCCAGCTCCCAGGCATCTCCATTGGTAAAATGACTGAACTGCAGGATCTCTTCCTGCATCTCCAGCACTTTCAGCAATTCCTCAATTGTCATAAAACCACCCTTTCCTCTTTAAATGCTTATTTTATCCGGATGCTCTGCCCCGGAACTCAGCGGGGCCGCTCCGGGAAGCCCACTTTTTTCTGAACCTTGCGCAGCGTTTTATTTGCAAAATACTGTGCCTTCTCCGCATTGTTCTTAATGATGGAATCCAGATAGGTTTTATCCTTCTCAATCTCTGCCACACGGCTCTGAAGGGGCTGCAGGATGGAATTGACCGCCTCTCCCACCGCTTCCTTTAATACCCCGTAGCCCTGGCCTTCAAATTCTCTGACAGCCTCGCCGGGCTGTTTGCCGGTACAGGCACAGTAGATATCAATCAGATTCTTAACCCCCGGCTGCTCATCCCGGTAAAGGATCACTCCCTCGGAATCTGTGATCGCGCGTTTACATTTTCTGATAACGGTGTCCGCGTCATCCATCAGGTAAATGCTCCCGTTGGGATTCTCATCGGATTTGGACATCTTCTTTGACGGGTCCTGGAGGCTCATGATCTTGGCTCCCACCTTCCCCACATAAGCTTCCGGCATGGTAAACACATCTCCGTACAGATTGTTAAACCGCTCCGCAATATCTCTGGTGATCTCCAGATGCTGCATCTGGTCGATCCCCACAGGAACCACATCCGCCTGATACAGCAGAATATCGGCTGCCATCAGTACCGGATAGGTGAACAGTCCCGCGTTGATATTATCCGCATGCTTTGCGGCTTTGTCTTTAAACTGGGTCATGCGGTTCAATTCGCCCATGTAGGTAAAGCAGCTGAGGATCCACATCAGCTCTGCATGGCCTGATACGTGGGACTGGTAGTAGATACAGTTTTTCTCCGGGTCCAGGCCGGCGGCTATATAAATGGTCAGCAGCTTTCTCGCCCGCTTTCTCAGCGTGGCCGGGTCCTGGCGGACTGTTATGGAATGCATGTCAACCACACTGTAAAAGCACTCATATTCATCACTCAGGGTAACCCAGTTTTTCAGCGCACCCAGATAATTCCCCAGCGTAAGGCTGCCCGTAGCCTGCATTCCGGAAAACAATACTTTCTTATCGTTCATCATAATTCTGCCCTCTTTTAATCCAAACCAATATTTACAGGCCGCCTTAAGCCTTCCGTCCTGCCGGCCTGCCATAATTTTCAGTTTAGCATTATCGTTTGCGAAAGTCAATTTCTGATTTAACTCCTGCATCACGTGATGGCTGCAGCTACGCCCGCCGAAGCTTGGCTGTTGATGGTATGTTGACTTTCTTTCAAAACCTGTTTACAATGAGATGCAGAAACCAGCTGCACATCAGTTTAAAATATAAACAGGAGAGACTGCCATGAAAAAAATCGCGAGCTTTACTATTAATCACATAAAACTTCAGCCGGGAATTTATGTATCAAGAAAGGACCATATCGGCGCTGAGACCGTAACCACCTTTGACCTGCGGATGACCTCTCCGAATGAAGAGCCTGTCATGAATACGGCGGAGGTCCACGCCATCGAACATCTGGCCGCTACCTGCCTGCGCAATGACGCTGAATTCGCTGATCAGATTGTCTATTTTGGACCTATGGGATGCCGTACCGGCTTCTATCTGCTGCTGGCGGGGGATTATGAATCGAAGGAGATTGTCCCGCTCGTCATACGCACATTTGAGTTTATACGGGATTTTGAAGGAGAGATCCCGGGCGCTTCACCCAGGGATTGCGGCAATTATCTGGACATGAATCTGGGTATGGCAAAATACCTTGCGGACAAGTATCTGAAGGAGGTTCTGTATGATATAAAGCCGGAACGCCTGACTTATCCTGAAGACTGAGAAGCTGCTCCATCCGGGCACTGAACACTGTATACCGGCACCGGACACAGTGTATATGGCATTATGGTAACTATCCGTACAAAAGCCCGGCGGGATCCATGCCGGATGTCCTTTTCCTATCCTGGACATCCGCCCCACATCCCGCCGGGCTTTCCGGCCAACACAGGTTAATAATGTACGCAAAATACCACAATTCCCGGAATCAAATAGATTACACCTTTATACTTTGATGATATCTACAATCAGCGGCCGTTTTTCTGGCTGTTCACAGCCAATCTCATAGGCGTTCAGAAACCGTTCTCTGGCTGCCGCCGCCTTCGTCTCATCATTGGCATGCATAACGGCCAGAGGTTCTCCCTTTTCCACGTAATCACCTGCTTTTTTATAGATCTGAAACCCGACAGCCAGATCCACCGGATCGCCCTTTTTCTCCCGGCCGCCTCCCAGAATGAGGGAGGACATTCCGACTTCATCACAGAGAATCCTGCGGATATACCCGCTTGCAGGCGCCGGAATCTCTTCCTGGATGGATGCCTGGGGGAGATGTTCCGGATGATAGACATCTTCGCGCCTTCCGCCCTGGGCCTCTGCCAGATCCGCAAGCTTTTCCAGAGCGCGGCCGCTTCTCACGGCTTCCAGCAGCATCTCCCTGGCCTCCACCGGCGAGGATGACTTGCCTCCGCAGACCAGCATCTGGCTGCCGAGGGTCAGGCATAGCTCCGTAAAGTCTTCCGGGCCTCTTCCCCGCAGAGTGGAAATCGCTTCCTTTACTTCCAGCGCGTTGCCCACGGCTTGGCCCAGCGGCTGATCCATATCAGAAATCACGGCGACCATCGCTCTTCCCGCCCGTCTGCCGATTGAAACCATTTCGCGGGCCAGGGCTTTCGCATCCTTTTCCTGTTTCATAAATGCTCCGCTGCCCGTTTTTACATCCAGAACAATCGCGTCCGCTCCGGCGGCCAGCTTTTTGCTCATGATGGAGCTGGCGATCAGGGACAGATTGTCCACAGTTCCTGTCACATCCCTGAGCGCGTACAACTTTTTATCCGCAGGCGCCAGATCTGCCGTCTGTCCCATGATGGCAATTCCGATGTCCCGTACCTGGCGTATGAACTGTTCCTCTGCCAGATCCGTTGTAAATCCCGGAAAGCTTTCCAGCTTGTCGATGGTCCCTCCCGTATGGCCCAGCCCGCGGCCGCTCATCTTGGCAACAGGAATCCCGCAGGCCGCAACCATCGGCCCTAGCGCCATAGAGGTTTTATCGCCTACGCCCCCGGTAGAATGCTTATCCACCTTTATTCCTGGAATGGCAGACAAGTCCAGCCTGTCTCCGCTGGCAGCCATGGCCTGCGTCAGATCCAGTGTTTCCCGGTCATTCATTCCCACAAAGTATATGGCCATCATCATGGCTGCCATCTGATAGTCCGGGATCTCTTCCCGGGTGTAGCCGTCAATCATGTATGTAATTTCGTCTTCTGTCAGTGTTCCTCCGTTTCGTTTCTTCAGGATCAGATCATACATTCTCATCTCAGGCTGTTCCCTCCTTCCAGCTCCAGAAGATACTGTTTTTTGTCCAGCCCTCCCGCATATCCCACCATTTTGCCGCTGCTGCCCACCACACGATGGCAGGGGATCACAATGCCTATAGGATTTACATGGTTTGCCATGCCCACCGCCCGGCAGGCTTTTTCATTGCCGCACCGTCCGGCGATCTCCTTGTAAGTGCGGGTCTCCCCATATGGGATCTCCTGCAGAACGGACCAGACCTTCTTCTGAAATTCAGTTCCGGCGGGTGAGAGAGGCAGGGAAAATTCTCTGCGCTTTCCTGCAAAATATTCCTTAAGCTGACGGATCACCTCCCGGTTCAGCCCGTTTTCTTCTGTTACCGGCTGTTCCGGCCTTCCAAAACTGATCCCCGTCACTGCCTTCCCATCACTCACGATAGTGAGCCATCCGGCCGGACTTTCATATGCGGTTATATAAAGCTTTTCTTTTTTTGAATGATCGTTGTTCATCTGCTCTCTCCTCTACAGTTGATTCCATCAGGGTTTCTCTGACAGCTCCGCCCGGACGTCAGGGAACATTTCCACGCACCGCCTTAAAATTCCCTGGATATAGGCGATCGCAATTCCATAATTAGTCATGGGCGCCTTCTGGTCAGCCGCACACTTGATCCGGTATTTCATCTCTCTTTCGTTCAGCATGCAGCCCCCGCAGTGGATGATCAGACGATACCCGCTTAAATTTTCCGGAAATTCCAGACCAGATGTAAATTCAAAGTTCAATTCCTTGCCTGTGTACTTCCTTATCCATCCGGGGAGCTTAACGGTTCCGATATCATCACATTGCCGGTGGTGGGTGCAGCCCTCTGAGATCAGGATTTTATCTCCGTCACAAAGCCTGTCCAGCGTCGCGGCCCCTGCCGCCGCGGAGCGGAGATTTCCCTTGTATCTGGCAAAGAGGATGGAAAAGGATGTCAGCCAGATATCTCCCGGGGTGTCTGCGCTGGCTCTGGCAAATACCTGGCTGTCCGTAATGACCATCCGTGGCTTTTTGCCCAGCTCTGCCAGCGTGGCTTTCAGTTCGTGATCTCTCACCACGATTGCAGCGGCGCCCGCTTCCAGCACATCCCGTATGACCTGCTGCTGGGGCAGGATCAGGCGGCCTTTGGGAGCAGCCTTGTCGATGGGAACGACCAGTACGACAAAATCCCCTGGTGCCAGCAGATCGCCCACCAGCCTGCGTTTCGGCTCACCGGTGACTGTCAGACGGCCAATCCGCTCCTTCAGTTCCTGAATCTGCCAGCCCTCCCTGGCACTGACCCATATTTCCTCCTCTGACAGCTCCGCCAGAGGGCCGGCGTTCAAATCAGATTTATTGTAAACGATGAGATAGGGAATTTCTTTTTCCCGGAATATGGAAATCAGCTCTTCATCGGCCTCTGTCCTGCCCGTTGTGCCATCTACCACCAGGACTGCTACATCTGTGCGGTTCAGAACTTGTCTGGTCTTCCTCACACGAAGCCCGCCCAGGCGGCCTTCGTCGTCAAAACCAGGCGTATCGATAATCACCACGGGTCCCAAAGGCAATAATTCCATGGATTTGCTGACCGGGTCGGTGGTTGTGCCTTTGATCTCAGATACAACGGCCAGCTCCTGGCCGGTAACCGCGTTGACAAGGCTGGATTTGCCTGCATTTCTCCGGCCGAAGAAACCGATATGTATCCGGTCGGAAGACGGCGTTTCATTCATTCCCATGACTTCTCACTCCTTTGCTGTTGGGTTCAGTTTAAACGGCATGCCCCGGGATAGCCCAGGTATTTGAGAAGGCCGGTGCAGCCCTCTCGGATATCCCTGTATGTGGTCTCAAAATCACCGGTGTACCAGGGATCCGCAATGTCATCGTCCGGCCTGTCGGTAAATGCCAGTAAACGGTATACCTTGTGTTCGGGATCGCCCCGGAGTATCCGCATCATGTTGCGGATGTTCCACTGATCCATGCCGATCAGGTAATCGTATTTGTCATAGTCCCTGCGGGTCATCTGAACGGCGGTTTTTCCGGAGGCCGAGATGCCCAGTTCCTGCAGAACCGCGCGGGTGCCCCGGTGCACGGGGTTGCCGATTTCCTCGGTGCTGGTGGCGGCGGAGGCGATGTGGAAATTTGACGTAACATTTAGTTTGGCGGTCATGTCACGAAGCAGGAATTCCGCCATGGGGGAACGGCAGATGTTGCCGTGGCAGATGAAAAGTATTTTTATCATGTTTTTATGTCTCCTTAAATCGTCGTATTTCCTTGTATTTAAAGGCTTTTTACAACTTTCATTTTTCTTGTAGTTTCTGTAACTTCTTATAAATTCTCATGTTTTGGCAGTCAAAAGTTGTAAAATAAGTTGTTCTATAAAATTATCACGTATCATCATTTCTTTTAATAATTTCAGTCGTATAAATCGTCAATCATTCGCCGGATTAATTTTTCTCGCAGTTCTGCTTTTGTCAAGCCCATCACATATTCCTTTACTTCTCGTTCTTTCATTTCCTGTTCATAGGCTTGCTCATACAATTGGTTCTGTTCTTCGATATAATCCAACATTTGCTGCTCTTTTTCAGGAAAAATTCCAAGACAAAGCGCAACCATGTGTTTACAAATAACTTTGCGTCCAGCAGCAAATGGACAGTCGCACGTCGATTTTTTAGGATGTTCCAAATCAATCTTTACATTGTATACTGCTTCATTACTGTCTTTTACTTTTCCTTGATAACAATTTTTATCAATTTCGTTCCAAGAAAGGACACGCTTTTCGTGGTGATACTCAATTCCTCTCCAAAAAGATCGATTACTTGCTAGATTTAATAGTTTCATATCTTTCAACTCACTTTCTGATATTTTTACCTTTATGAATTACTATTTTATACAATTCATAATCACACTTATCATCATTTCTTTTTCTTCTGGATTTGATTCCGCAATCATAATCGTAAGTGCAACAAGTGTGTGGTCGTCAATTAGTTTTTCTCCGTCCTTAAATAAAACGCCATTCTTATCCAAAAAATATAAGAACATTGTTGCCGCTATTCGTTTATTTCCATCGGAAAAACTATGATTCTTCGTGACAAAATATAATAGATTTGCAGCTTTTTCTTCTAAAGTAGGATATAAGTCTTCTCCTGCAAAGCTTTGATAAATCGCTCCAATGCTTCCTTTAAATGAATCATCCTTTTCATTACCGAATAATGAGCTGCTGTCACCAAATTTCATATTATCAATTACTTTTCTACATTCCTCATATGTCAGAATATACGTTGCTCTATTTCCTTTTGGTCGTGCCATATTCTGATGATCATAGGCATCTAACAGTTCTAGTGCCTGACTATATCTTTCTACTACTGTTAATACTTGTTTTGTATCCAGGCTGTTTTCTACTCTTTTCATAACTCGTATTACCTCATTTAATTGATTCATACGATTATGATTCACAGCGTATCCTTTGATTATGTATTCCTTTAAGATACCATTTGCCCAACGTCTAAATTCGATGCCTCGTTTTGATTTTACTCGATAACCGACAGAAATAATAACGTCCAAATTATAGTGTTCTACCATGTATTTTTTACCATCAGAAGCAGTTGTCGCAAATTTTGCGACAACTGTATTTTGCTCGGACAATTCCTCTTTCAAAGCATTATTAATATGCTTACCAATCGTTTTTATGTCACGTTCAAACAGTTCTGACAACTGATTTCTATTGAGCCAAACTGTTTCCTCTTTCACCATAACTGGCAAAGATATCATTCTATCCTCTGTCTCAAATAAAATAATTTCATTTTTGTTATCCATTGGCTTCTCCAATCCATATATTATGTCACATCGGAACACCCTTCAAAAGTTGTAAACCTGTTGTAAAAAATATTCGCTTAATCTTATAATTTGTCTAAATCACCTGTACCGCCTTTGCTTTTTCTTACATTATACTATGTCTTAGCATTCACTTCAAACGGAATATAGGAAAAGGCTTTTGTTCAGTTTATAATTTGAAATAGTAGGGCTTGTTGGATTTCCGTAAGAGATGACTAATGCTTTACTGATTTTTTTACGTTTTATGACAAGAAATAACGGAGCGTTAATCACTCCGTTATTTCTTCTTTATAAATGATACTTGTTTTCCCTCTCTTGGAACGCTGCATTACCACCTTCCAAAAGGTCACATACATGTTCTCTTATTCCTTGACACAAAAGGATATTTGAATTGTTGTTTTTAAAACTTTCTTCTAATGCGCCTGAACGATATACAAATTTAATTTCATCGGGATTAGGACTATTAATTCCATGTTGATTCGCCACTATTATTTCTTCAGCATCCGCGCCTACCACAATGTTAGGATTGTGAGTTACCAAAATAATCTGACGTACCTTCTTCTTGATTCTTAAATACCGTACTAGTTCTGCATAAATTGCTCTATTATCAAGGTCGTCTTCTGGTTGATCAATTAATATTGGATAATCACTCTTACTAAAATCCAGAAGTAAACGTAAAATAACAAATGCCATTTTCCCTTCAGACATAGATTCTAAATCATCCCCTTGGTACTGTATATTATAATTAATCGCAAAACCATTAAATGTAATTACATGTTCGACTGCTTCTTCTATATCAATCCCTCTTTTTAATATATATTGCCTTGAATACAATTTATCAAACACAGAATCAATAAAAGCAGTATATTCTTCGCTGTTTTTGTATTGATAATTTATTACATCCTGATTAACTGAAGCTCTACCGTCCAAATATCTGTTAATCAACTCTATGTATTCCGTATGTTTAAATGATATATATGGATATACTTTTACACCTCTGCCTTCAATATTTTTTTCTTTCTGCAATATGTTTTCCAATCGTTTATTTTCTACCTTTAATTTATCTGCATATCCCATGTATTCTTGATTCTTAGCATACAAGCCTTGTGCCTTACGATATTCAGACGATTCTTCTATAAATTTAATTTCTTTTTCTAAATCTTTAATTTTTTCTTCTTGCTGAGTGATAAATGTCCCTACTCTTTTTTTCCATGCTTCACTTGCTTCGGAACACAATTGACTATAACTTTTCTCAATAATATCTGAAAGGGGCTTATCCAAATCAAACAACTTGTCAGAAATATCGATCAGCAATCGCAAATTCTTAATTCCGTCTAACACTTTAATATCGTGTATAGCGCGTTTTTTCTGCCTTTCAAAATCAGCCAGCTGTTCCTTTTTCAATTCATAATCATGTTCTTCCGTTTCAGACAGTCCCTCTAGCATTGATAACTTTAATTCTGCCATGCCACATTTAATTTTATCTATCTCCTGCTGTATTCCTTGTTTATTACCTAATGCTAATAATTCCTCATATAAAACTTCTTTTTCTTGTTTTACCGATTTGTACTGTGCAAAAAGCGAGCGAATCTTACCAGTCTGCTCTAATAAGAAATCCTTTATCTCAGAAAGTTTTTCATTAAATGTTTCTTCTGAACGTAAAATTCTAACTACCAATTCTGAAATTTTCTTTTTATCTGTGGCAAGATCAATAATGTAACTCTGTGGAAAAAAGTCAACTTTCCTATTTCCAGTCTCCGAATGATCTCTCCAATCAAGACTCATACTTTTTACTATATCAGCAATATAATCGTCATAACTAGATTTACTTTTTTTAATTGGAGTGAAATCCCCACACAATCTTGCTAAGCATCCTAATAAAATCGATTTTCCCGAAGACCTGCCTCCAATAATCGTATTTAATCCCTGATTAAATGGTACAACTTGTTCTCCAAAATCCTTGTGCTTCACTTTTAGCGAATCAATTACCAAATAATCATTCTTCTGTTCTGGCTCACTTACTTGAATTTTTGCTCGATTATGGGGTTCAAACAAAATTTGCCTTAATCCATACGTAATTTCGTGCAATTTCACTTTTATTATGAGCATCCGATGCGGCAATAGCAGGTTTATTAAAATTATCTTGATAAAATGGTGCTTCTTTGCTATTTCTCACCTCACAAATATCGATATACTCTCGTAGTAGTTCTTCTTTTACAGTGCCAAGTGAATCTGCCAAATCAGATACGTTCTTGGGTCCTGGACCTTCATGCTTCATTTCTTCTTCAAAACTGTTCGCTTTGCTACCCGCATGCACAGATACTAGTCCACCATATTTATGTATTAAGTTTGCGGCCTTTTTAAAGTCAACCTGTACTTGAAGTAATCCTTCTTTATAAGCGGCACTATCATCTCTAAATGTCTTTCCTGTTGAACGGGCAGCACGAATAATTTCAGTTTTTGATAGGCCTAGTGGAGCCAAAACCAAATCATTTAAGGCTACTTCATCAAGAATTGTTGATTCAAATTTATCTGGGAATAATCCAATCATATGTACTGATTTTTGCCCATATTCAGTCCGAAATTCTATTCCCGCGATGACACCAAGTCCCTTTTCTTTACCTAATCTCTTAATTTTATCAATATTATTCACAGTATGATGATCCGTAAGAGCAATAACTTTAATTCCTTTAGCGACAGACTCATCAACTAATTCTTCTGGTGTACATTTTCCATCTGAAGCTGTTGAGTGTAAATGTAAATCCCATTTTCTCCAAATTGAACCTTTTGAATTTATAATTTTCATATTGTATCCTTTCTTCAAAGCAAAGAATTTCAATTTATAAATTATTATCTCTAAGTATCCTTCAACGGGTTTTTCTTGCCACATCAAGGCTCTTTCAAAAATGGTGTAGTAGTGGTGTAGTAAATGCCTTTCCGCTTCGTGAAACCATTGATTTTACTGGCTTTTTGGGGACTTTTCAAGATACTGCCGTGGCAGACGAATAGTATCTTAATCATATTTAAAAATCCTCCTGAAAATCCATATTCTACTCTGTTTTACCAACTATTTTTTTGCGCTTTTCCACCTAACAGTTATCCAAACTATTCTCATTCAGCAGGAAATCATAAATCCACATAACCAACACTCCATCGTCATTGTAATAAGGCGCAGGTGCGTCTTTCGTAATGATGATTTTCTTAAAGAAAGCGCCGGTCAGCATCAAGGACCGCTGCTCTTGTTTCATCTTTGCCTGGTCGGGAATCGCATAGGCCGACTGAATATAATAACGCCCACATCATTTCCACTAAGGATTGTGATATGTAGGCATTACTCGTACAAAGAATCCGGTCTGCCGGACTCCCGCGCCGGAGCGCTACCGCCCCAGCAGCCATATTTCCTTAGCGCGGAGGCATTGGCTCACTTAGCGAATGAAATGAGCTTAGTGAACAAGCCCACATCGTGTTGCGCATCCCCCGGAAGGTTTTATATCATAGGACGCACTTTCCTATGATATAAAAAACTGACACTTCCAGCATCTACAAAAGGCCTTTCATCAAATACTAATTATTCAATGTGCAAACCGTCAGAAAGTGCTTTTTGATAATAATTATAAATTTGTGTAAATTCGAACAGCTATCCCATCAACTACAAAGGTGAATACTATTTATTACCGGAGCGTCAACACCAAGCAGTAGCTAAAGGGACAGGCATTACATCAGTTTCTGTTGCAGAAAACTGGAATTACATGGGACAGTGTGCCGATCCAGTCAAGCATTTCCCTCTTCCGGCCCAGGCTAAATCAAACTGTTTTTTGACGCTTCAATCTAGTTACAGTATCTCGATAAAATGGTTACTATACATATCCCAATACTTTTTATATACAAAATCATGATTACCATCAAAATTGAGCTGGTACATTCTAAAAATCACTGGGAAATCTTTCGGCTGCCATTGCTCTTCATATGAGTAACAGTATTTCATCCCTACTTTCTGCATAACTTTTCCACTTCTCGGATTGTTTCTGTCATGCGTTGCCGTGATATATGGAAGCCCGTCTTTTTTTTACCTGCTCAACAACAGCCTTACCCGCTTCCGTAACAATCCCCTGATGCCAAAACTCCTTACGAAGCCCATAACCAAAATCATGGTGTTCCTCCATATCAACTTTGACATAATCTATAGGAAAATTGTCACTTTTAAGACAAATCGAATCAGCATATGCCTGGGGCTGTTCATACTTTGCTGCGTATCTTTCCTCATAAAATTTCCTGGTTTCTCCAATGTTTTTCATAGGATACCATGGTAAAAACTTGTTGACCTCTTCATCTTTCAGGATAAGGAAAAGAGCTTCCATATCTTCTTCTGTAAATTTCCTTAAAATCAATCGTTCTGTTTCTAACGCAGGTGTATTCAAAACTTATTACCTCTACAAATTAAAAGCTGCTGCATTTCCCATCTTCTTGAACATCGTTCAAAAAACATCCCTCGCTCTGCTCGGCCGGCCCAAGTATTTCTTTCTCCCGAAATACCATAATCCGTTCCTGATTCTAATACCTGGATTCCTATGTCATCATACCCGCTTCTCGAAATTCTGCCATTGCACATCACCCTTTCAATTGCTATAACCGTAGCCACCGCCTCATCAATCTTTTCCTTGAATTTCTACTTATCCGGACAGACATTCCCAGACATGCTTTCTGCGCAAAAATATTGTCTGTCATATGAGGCAGCACTGGGTCATACACCTAATTAAACCCAATACCACATTAAATTTAATCAAAAAACTTCCCTTTAAAGAAATTCTCATTGCCAAGCTTTCTTGCCGTCAGCCTGAACATCACACAACCATCCGGGCACACAATATCCTTGCTATATTTATCATTCCCCCCAATATTCTCCAAATCCCCGCCGCTTCTGACAGCCTCCATGACCGGGAACAACACCGTCATTACCTTAGAGCAGATACCCTGCCCCTCTGCATTTACCGGGCATCCATAGGTGCAGGTATATTTATCGCCAATTTCCTCTCCATTTCGGCAATATCTCTCCGTATGATCGCTCCGGAGAAATCCTGTCACCTCTATTTCAAATTCATACTCTTCGTCATACCACTTTTTCATAATTGACCTCTTACTTTCTTTTTATTAATAAGGTTTCATGTTTTCCCTGTGATCCTGCGGCCTCCTTCAGCGCCCTTCTCAATTCATCATCACACGCGTACAGGTACAGCCCGTTAACACCGCGCGTCATCAGGACACGGACTTCATGCTGGATCAGCGTTTCACCAAACTTTCTTTTCGTCCCGTCGGAAAGTGTACGATTTCTTGTTGCCTTCGCATTAAAGCTCGCGGAAGCGTCAAAAACAATTTCTCCATCGCGGTATTTCACAGACGGCCCGAGAATAACTCCGGCATAATTCAAATCAAAACCCTGAATGGTAAATGTAGACCCTACTTCATTAATGGTCTGCGGCTGCTCCGCCCAGGAAAGAGTTTTACTTCTTCGTTTTTCCTTCCTGCCCAGTTCTTTTTTCAGTTCACGGTTCCAGGGCTTATGCCAGTCCCCGATCCTCACCTCCCAGTAAGCCAGCATTCTTTCCTCCATCGATGAATTCTTGCTGTATTCCCAGTCGTACGTGGCTATCATTCTGGATAATTCATGTTCTTCCTCTCCGGCTCTTTTCTTAATTGCCGCTTCCAGTTCAGACGGCCCGTCAAATACTTTTATCTCATATCCTGTTCCATCCATTGGAAGCTTAGTGACTTTTTTATTCTTAGTGAAATCATCGATCCAGGAAATTGTTTCTTCTGAGGCTGCCATTCTCATTTGTTTTCTCAGTTCAAAATGATTGCCGTTGTCTTTCGCAATTTTTCTATAATGGTTCAATATCTGAGCTTCCCAATACTGCTCTGTCGTTAAAATTTGATATTCGTCAAACATAACCACAGTAACTCTCGCCCTGTTCAGAATATCCTCCAGCTGATTATTTCCCTTATAGGATTGCTTCCCCTGTGTCAATAATAAGTGCGCCTCGTCGACAAATGCAACGTCTATAGGATTGTCAGCCGAATGATGATTAATAAAAGTAGTTGGTTTACACACAACTTTTCCATACCTGTCATTCAGCCCCAGTTTTTCCGCAATCTGCTCGTAGACTGTAATCTGTTCGTCATGGTTTACGAGAAGATAACATTGCAGATCCTCCCTCCCCTGTTCTTCTGCCTCTGAATACAGTTCATAAAAGGTACTGCTGTTGAGAACGGTTTTACCTGTGCCTGCCTCCCCGTCTATGAAGATAAGCTGCCCCCTTTCATTTTTCTTCAGCGCGTGAAAAACCTTTTCTATGATTCTGTCCTTAACATCTTCCTGTTCCTGGGTCAATTTATGTAATGGGGATGCCTTAAATAATGCAGAATCTTTTATGACACTTTCTTTGGGAAACAGCAAAGAATCTGTATTTCTAAGGTTTCTCCAAATGAACCGGAAAATTTCATTTAATTCATCATCCGTGTAATATCTGTTCTGCCGGTTGCTTCTTTTATTATGTATTTTCTTAACATTTTCAACGCTCATCATATAGAGCATAAGACGGTTTTCAATATCCAGAGTTAAAGACTTATTAAAATGCTCATGACCAATGATATACAGACTTGCTGAATTCTTTTTCAACTGATATTGCCAGCAGCCTTTATCTCTGGCTTTGTCATAATGCTGTTTCGTTCTCCTAACCACATCATTCGATTCACCAATATAGATTTCATATTCCTCGCCGCTTTTCCAGTTATGGATATAAACGATGGGATAATCCAGCAAAACAGTTTTTTCCTTATCCGATGAATGATTCTCTAATTTTTCCCGAAAAGCTTCCAGGCTGCGCATGTTGTCATCTATTTTATGTATGATTGGTTCCAATTCAGTTCCTCTTTTCTCTATCAGTACATTCCATCTTCCTATTCGTAAAGGTACGTTTCTCCCTCAATTACTCATATTCATTATATTTTTTATTACTGCCCTTAGCCTTGTCTACCGGATATTTCTCTCCGTTTTTCCTTATTTTGTCCTCCAGCCCGCCGGCAAGGTCAAATTCATACATTTGTGAAAATCTCAGCAAAAAGAAAAACACATCAGAAAGCTCCTCCGAAATCCGTTCCCTTTTCTTTAAATCTTTCATCATATCTTTCATCTGCTGATCCGTTTTAAAACGGAATAAATCTAAAAGCTCGTTGGCCTCCGTGGAAAGCCCGATTGCCAGCTCCTTCGGACTGTGGTACTGGTCCCAGTCTCTTTCTTCACAGAACTTTTTAACCTTATTTTCCATTTTTAAAATATCCGCTTCCATCTTTACCTCTCATACTTCTGCGTAAATGTCTTTAATCTCTGTTCACTCCGCCATCTCTTTCAATCCACCTAAAACAACTACATGAATAATTATCATTATAGCGTACATGCGGGGATATTTCCAGCAAAAGCGCTTATACACCATCTAAAGCTTTCTCACATGCAGCCAGAGTATTCCTCCCTGCATCTCATTGATTCTCAAAAAACCTGCCTCAGCCAACGATATTTCCAGTCCAGGATACCATTTTTCCTCCAAACAAACGCCTTTCGCCATAGGCACACAGTCCGGGGCTGCATCGTTGACACAACAACACCGATGCACTGTCTGCCACCCAACCGCGAAGAAAAGGGCACCTTCTTTAGTATAATTGGTATTATTTGGAAATCCTCTCAGCAATATACAGAGGTAGAATAATTAAGGTAGCCTGCAAATAAAAAGTCAAGGCTAAATTGAAAGAACATTGAAAATTTTATACAGGTTCAAAATTAGGTATCAAAATAAGACCACCACACCAGTGCTGGCCTGAAAATAGTAGTGGATATTTAGGATTCTGGAAGAGATGAAAGATATTCTTTCACTCGACCATAGTAGATTCTTAGAAACTTATTGGCACCCGCTGTCATGTAGACATAGTAAGGTTTACCTTGAGCACGTTTTTTGTCCAAGAACTGATATACAGGGTCAGCCTGTGGTCTTGTTTTAATTAAAACGTCCATTACTTGAAATAAGGTTTTCCTGAGGTCAGAAGAACCACGCTTTGAAGTTGGAACACTTTTTTGTTCATAAGTGCCGGACTCATTCACGCCGGGATCTACACCGGCAAATGCAGTAATAGCGCCTTTATGAGTAAACCGGGAAACATCGCCAATCTCAGCCATGAGCTGAGGACCAAGTGAAGGTCCAACCCCTTTCATAGCCATAACGATAGGATATTCGGGGAGTTTCGATGCGGTTTCATTCATTAAGGTACGCAGCGACTCAACGGTTGCAGAGGCACTGTTAAGCTGGTCAACAGCCTGCCTGATGATAAGCTTTGTAATGTCATCCTTTGGAAGTACAGGAACAAGTTCCTTTGCTTTTCCATAGATTTCTTCAGCCTTTGACTGGCTGAAGTTGTACTTCTTACGTTTGCACCAGTTTTGATAATGGCAGATAAAGGCATTTTGAGACATTTTACGGACACAGTCCACATGCCAGTATGTAGATGCAAAATCGACCCATTTCTGGCTGCCGTCACTGCGTGCAGGACTGTCAAAGTAAGCATTCACACCAGGATAGGTTTGGTCAAGGATTCCAATGAGGTTATTCTTCATAGCCGTCTTATGTTTCATGTAAAAGCAAAACTGACGGTTCATAGTTTTAAGCTGATTTCGTAATTCATCCATAACACTATACTGTTTGAGATTTTGCCACTTGTCAAGTGCATATCGGGCAATCTTAACGGAGTCAGCTTTGTCAGATTTGACTTTGCGAAGGGAATCATTATCAAAATCCTTGATAAGCTTTGGGTTAATGGCACTGACGAAAAGATTTGCCTCGGAAAGCTGATGGGCAAGGACTTCGTAATAATGTCCTGTATGCTCTATTACGATTCGAGATTCGCCTTCAACAGAGTGGATGAGTTCTACAAGTGAATTGATATCACTGGCTGTGTGTTTGATTTCAAAAGGTGCAGAGACAATTTCGCCGAATGGGCGCATGATTGCCACCATGCTTTTTCCTTTAGAAACATCGATACCTACTGCGTTCATAAAATTTGTCACTCCTTAAGAATTATTGCAATGGTTAAAACCAGTTTTACTCATTGCCTATTCAATCTACTGTGGTGTGACACGAATGCGCCTATGACGATTCAACCTGCATAAAACGAACGCTGCGAATGAGGAGCTGGTTATCAGTCTAATTTACGGACGCGAAGTCCAAGAAAGGAAGCCGACATACCGATTGCTCCATCATTATACAGCTTAAGCAACAAGATGGATAATTCCTTACTGGCTGTAAGGGATATTACCCATAAATATATTGTAGTAGAAAGGAGGTGAAATTCTGTATGACAGGAAATGTTTTCGGCTACATCCGCGTATCCAGCACCGACCAGAATGAAGAACGTCAGCTTGTCGCCATGAAAGAAAGAAATGTGCCCGGGAAAAACCTGTTCATGGATAAGCAATCCGGCAAAGACTTTGAACGGCCTTCTTACAAAAAAATGATCCGCCGCCTGAAGCCCGGCGATCTGCTGTATATCCTGAGTATCGACCGCCTGGGCCGCAACTATATGGAAATACAGGAACAATGGCGCATCCTGACCAGGGAAAAAAAAATTGATATCTGTGTTTTGGACATGCCTCTTCTGGACACCCGCAGCGGTAAAGACCTGATGGGAACCTTCATTGCCGACCTGGTTCTCCAGATTCTGTCCTTCGTGGCCCAGAATGAACGTGAAAACATCCGCAGGCGTCAGGCCGAGGGAATCGCGGCGGCCCAGGCCAGAGGTGTAAGATTCGGCAGGCCGCCCCGCCCTCTTCCTCCAAATTTCTGTGCGGTCCACAAAGCATGGCGGGGCAAAAAAATAACACTTCAACAGGCAGCAAAAGCCTGCGAAATGCCTCCGGGGACCTTTTATTCAAAAGCGGTAAAATACGAAAATCATACATAATCTATCGGTAAATTTATTAACGTGTACCTTTTCGAATGCCGATAATAACACTTTTTTCCAGTATAACGGAATTTCAGCTTTTTATCAAGTTCCTTTCCTGTTTTAACAGACCTTTATCCGAAATTTTATTCCATCTGCCTCTTTTCTGTTCTGATTCATTCCTTCAGCACTCTTATTGAAAAGGTACACTTTTCAAAATTATTATACAGTACAATGGACGTTTTTTGCAAAAAGAAGGAGGTATTTCAGTGAAAACCAAAAGAACAAAAGGCAAATTTCTTTCTTTACTGCTGGCAGCCGTTATGGCCTTCTGCCTGTTCCCCTTTGCCGCGGCGGCAGAAACGCCGGACGGCTGGGACGGGACGGCAGACACTTCCTGGTACAACGGGACAGATACGGAATTTCATCTGAGCACGGCGGAGCAGCTGGCCGGCCTGGCTGCTCTCGTCAATGCTCCGGACAGCAGTGACACCTTTGCCGGAAAAACCGTCTATCTGGAGGCCGATCTGGATCTCAGCGGCCACGAATGGGTGTCTATAGGCGACGGCAACAACGTGGGACGGTATTTTGGGGGCGTCTTTGACGGCCAGAACCATTCCATCAGCCATTTAACCTCAACGGCCTCGCCCAATTATTATCACGGCCTGTTCGGGGTCGTCTCCCAGGGCGGAACCGTCAAAAATATAGGAGTAACAGACGCATACATAACAACCGGCGCCGGGGATACTTCTCTGCGCCTGGGGGTTCTGGCGGACTGGGCAAATGCCGCCTCCATTCTCAACTCATACACCACCGGCACTGTCATGAGCACCACCGGTGATAAATTGCTCGGAGGCCTCGTCGGCCAGTGCACAGCCGGCACTCAAATCACCGGCTGCTATTCCACCGCCGCCGTAGTGAGCCAGAAGGCTGATTCCTGCGATACGGTCGGCGGGATCACCGGTCAATGGGAAAACGCCACAGCCGATGCCCTGATCTCAGACTGCTGGTTCGGCGGCAGCATCAGCTGCGAATACGACGACACCGCTGTGGGCGGCATAATGGGAGCCAACTTTGATTTTGACGACGATCAGCCGGGAGTAACCATCCGGAACTGTTTCGTGTCAACCACAGACATCACCTGTGCGAATCCCGACAACATTACCTGGATTGCAGCGGTAGTCAACGGGCCTGTCTCTGATTGTTACTGGCCTGTTAATACGGCTCTGCCCACGCAGCCTGCTGCTGTCGTGAAACTTGTTGTGGACTGGGACGCAGGAACTGCAGACCCGGACCCGGCCTTCGATCAGTCTGTCTGCGGCATCCCTGTTGAAAATTTTCAAGCGCCAGAGATTTTGGACAGCCTGAACGCTAATGCCGCTCCCGGCGTCATCTGGGTGGCCGGCCTGACACACCCGACATTTTCCCATGATGATCCCCATATCCCGGCAGACTATTCCGCCGTGGAAGCAGCCAGGAGTAAAATTCCTTCTGATCTGACCCTTTACACGGATGCAACAGTCAGCCAGTTACATGAAGCGCTGAACAATATCACGGAAGGTCTCACCAAAGACCGGCAGTCCGAGGTTACGGCTATGGCTGCTGCCATAGAGACGGCTGTTTCCGGCCTTATTTATAAAGGAGCTGATTATTCTGCCGTAGACGCAGCCGCTGAAAAAGCTAATGCGTTGAACCCGCAGGAATATAAGGATTTTTCTGCAGTTGAAGCAGCCCTCAGCGCAGTCATCCGCGGTAAAGACATTACAGAACAGGCCGCGGTTAACGCATATGCGGCAGCCATAGAGGATGCAATCACAGCACTTGAGTATAAAGACGCCGATTACTCTGCGGTAGACGCAGCCGTTAAAAAAGCGAACGCCTTGAATAAAAACGATTACAAAGACTTCACGGCAGTTGAAAATGCGCTCAAGGCCGTCGTCCCCGGAAAGAACATTACGGAACAGAATGCCGTGGACGCGATGGCAAAAGCGATTGAGGCTGCAATCTCAGGGCTTGTGAAAAAGACGGCCGTTGCACCTGTGACAGTGACTCTGTCTCCTTCTCAGAAACCAGTGTCCGCACAGACAACAAAAAGCCCTTCAACGGGCGACAGCAACAGCCCCATTCCCTGGCTGATCCTGTTGGCCGCAGCCGCATGCGCCCTGGCTTGTACAGCTGTCTATGCGAAAAAAAGGAAAGCGAAATAACACCAATTCCTGTCTTGTTATACCGGCCCGTAACTGGGCCGGTATTTTCCTATTCTCTTAGCTGGCGCCATATAACTCTGAATTCCCGGATATTACCTTCTCCATTTCTGAGCATAAGATTATTTTGGATTGCATCACAAAAACTCTTGTGCTTTTCATCTTTTTCTATATAATTATCTATAGAACAAAGGAGGATATTTTTATGCCCAAAAGAACAGATATTCACAAAGTACTCATCATCGGCTCCGGCCCGATCGTGATCGGCCAGGCCTGTGAATTTGATTATTCCGGAACTCAGGCCTGCAAAGCACTCCGCCGGCTCGGGTATGAAATTGTACTTGTCAACTCCAATCCCGCCACCATCATGACGGACCCGGAAACTGCTGACGTCACCTACATTGAACCTCTGAACGTGGAACGGCTGGAGCAGATTATCCAGAAGGAACGTCCGGACGCCCTGCTCCCCAATCTGGGAGGACAATCTGGTCTGAACCTGTGTGCAGAGCTGAATAAAGCAGGAATCCTGGACAAATATGGCGTAAAAGTCATCGGAGTGCAGGTGGATGCCATAGAGCGCGGGGAAGACAGAATCGAATTTAAAAAAACCATGAATGAACTGGGCATTGAGATGGCCCGAAGTGAAGTCGCTTACAGCATAGATGAAGCGCTCTCCATCGCAGACCAGCTGGGCTACCCTGTAGTCCTGCGCCCTGCCTATACCATGGGCGGCGCCGGCGGCGGCCTGGTTTACAATAAAGAAGAACTGAAGACTGTATGCGCCAGAGGCCTCCAGGCCAGCCTTGTAGGACAGGTTCTCGTAGAGGAATCTATACTGGGCTGGGAAGAGCTGGAGCTGGAGGTGGTTCGTGACGCCGATAACAACATGATTACAGTGTGCTTTATTGAGAATATCGATCCTCTGGGCGTACACACCGGCGATTCCTTCTGCGCGGCGCCCATGCTGACAATCTCCGAAGAATGTCAGAAACGGATTCAGGAACAGGCATATAAGATTGTGGAATCGGTGCAGGTCATCGGCGGTACCAACGTACAGTTTGCCCACGACCCCGTATCCGACCGGATTATCGTCATCGAGATCAACCCCCGTACCTCCAGATCCTCCGCCCTGGCTTCCAAGGCCACCGGTTTCCCCATCGCCCTGGTATCCGCCATGCTCGCCACCGGCCTGACACTCAAGGATATCCCCTGCGGGAAATACGGAACCCTCGACAAATACGTCCCAGACGGCGATTACGTAGTCATTAAATTCGCGCGCTGGGCATTCGAGAAATTCAAAGGCGTGGAAGACAGGCTGGGTACGCAGATGCGTGCCGTCGGCGAGGTCATGAGCATTGGCAAGACCTATAAGGAAGCCTTCCAGAAAGCTATCCGCAGCCTCGAGACCGGCCGTTACGGCCTGGGCCACGCCAGGGACTTTGATACGATGACCAAGGACCAGCTCCTTCAGCTTCTGATCACCCCTTCCAGTGAACGCCATTTCATCATGTACGAGGCTTTGAGAAAGGGCGCTACTATCGACGAGATTTTCGAGATCACACGGGTGAAAAAATATTTTATAGAGCAGATGAAAGAACTGGTGGCGGAGGAAGAAGAGCTTCTGCGTCATAAAGGCGGCCTTCCTGCCGACGAGCAGATCATCTCGGCAAAAAAAGACGGCTTTTCGGACAAATATCTGAGCCAGCTTCTGGCAATACCTGAGGACGAAGTCCGGGATCGCCGCCTGGCCCTGGGGCTGGAAGAAGCCTGGGAGGGCATCCATGTGAGCGGCACAGAAGACAGCGCCTATTACTACTCCACCTACAACGCTCCCGATCAGAACCCGGTATCTAACGACAAGCCTAAGATCATGATCCTGGGCGGAGGTCCCAACCGGATCGGACAGGGTATCGAGTTCGATTATTGCTGCGTTCATGCGTCGCTGGCCCTGAAAAATCTGGGCTTTGAGACGATCATCGTCAACTGCAACCCGGAGACCGTTTCCACAGACTATGACACTTCTGACAAGCTTTATTTTGAACCGCTGACCCTGGAAGACGTACTCAGCATCTACAAAAAGGAAAAACCCCTGGGTGTCATCGCACAGTTTGGCGGCCAGACACCTCTGAACCTGGCTTCTGATCTGGAAAAAAACGGAGTGAAGATTCTAGGCACCTCTCCCTCTGTCATCGACCTTGCGGAGGACCGTGACCTGTTCCGCGCCATGATGGAAAAGCTGGGAATCCCCATGCCGGAATCCGGTATGGCCACTACGGTAGAGGAAGCCATAGAGATTGCCGGAAAAATCGGCTATCCGGTCATGGTTCGTCCTTCCTATGTGCTGGGCGGCCGCGGCATGGAAGTTGTGTATGATGATGAAAGCATGGCCGGATACATGAAAGCGGCTGTAGGTGTGACCCCGGACCGGCCCATCCTGATCGACCGTTTCCTGAACCACGCGCTGGAATGTGAGGCCGACGCCATCAGCGACGGCGCCAACGCCTTTGTTCCCGCGGTCATGGAGCACATTGAGCTGGCTGGCGTTCACTCCGGAGATTCGGCCTGTATCATCCCCTCCGTCCATATTTCACCGGAAAATGTGAGAATTATCAAAGAGTACACGAAAAAGATCGCGGAAGAAATGCATGTAAAAGGACTCATGAACATGCAGTATGCCATAGAAAACGGTAAGGTATACGTGCTGGAAGCTAATCCCAGAGCCTCCCGGACTGTCCCGCTGGTATCCAAGGTCTGCAATATCCGGATGGTGCCGCTGGCTACAGACATCGTCACCTCTGAGCTGACCGGGAATCCATCTCCGGTGCCGGGACTCAGGGATCAGGAAATTCCATATTACGGCGTCAAGGAAGCCGCATTCCCCTTCAACATGTTCCAGGAGGTCGACCCGGTGCTCGGACCCGAGATGCGCTCAACCGGAGAAGTCCTGGGATTGTCCCGATCCTACGGGGAGGCCTTCTATAAATCTCAGGAGGCCATCCAGTCGAAGCTTCCTCTGGAAGGAACTGTCCTGATCTCCGTCAACCGCAAGGATAAGGCAGAGGTAGCAGAGGTGGCCCGAAGCTTTGCTGAGAACGGCTTCCAGATCATCGCCACCGGAACTACCTATGAGATCATCCGCGAGGCAGGTATCCCCGCTGAAAGGGTGAAAAAGCTGTACGAGGGACGCCCGAACATCCTCGACCTGATCACCAACGGAAAGATCCAGCTCATCATCAACTCTCCGGTGGGCAAGGAAAGCGTACACGACGACAGCTACCTGCGCAAGGCAGCCGTCAAGTCCAGAATTCCTTATATCACCACTATTGCGGCCGCCAAAGCCACCGCTGAAGGCATCCATTATGTGAAAACGCATACTCAGGGAGAGCTGAAGTCCCTACAGGAATGGCATGGGGAAATCCGGGAAAAAGCCTGACCTTCAGAATACGGGAATATTAAAGCTCAAAAAGAAAGGTACGGCGTCTGTCATGGACGCGTACCTTTCTTTTTGGATTTTTTATCTCCCGCCTCTGCAAAAGTCCTGCCGGGCGGCTGCACCAATATATGAACCGGCTTTCCCGGTCATTCTTCTGATATCTTATGGGGATTCAATATATTTTCCGGATCGAATACCTTTTTGATCCCGTTCATCAGGCGAAGGCTGGCCTCCGGCAGAGATTCTTTCAGATAAGGCTTTTTGGCAAATCCGATGCCGTGTTCTCCCGATACCTGGCCGCCCAGTTTCCTGGCTTTCTGGTATATTTTCTCCATAGCCTCGTGCATCCGCTGCTCCCAGACCTCATCGCTCAGGCCATCCCTCAAGACATATGCGTGGAGATTCCCGTCGCCCGCATGCCCAAAGCTCTTGATCCGTATCTCCACCTCTTTCTGGATGCTGTGGAGATAAGTGACCATTTCATTGACATGGCTTCTCGGCACGACCATATCCACCTCATCCATATAAGTTGTGGAACCCTTAATTGCTTCCAAAAAAGCGCCTCTGGCCTTCCAGATGGATTCTTCCCGTTCCTCCGTGTCCGAGATCAGAACATCCAGCGCGCCTTGCTCCAAGCACAAGCGGGCAACCCGGTCATAGAGCCGTTCCACTTCTTCTGTCGTATTCCCATCAAATTTCAGCAGCAGGTAAGCATCCGACTGCTTATCCGGAAAGCTCTTGCCCAGATATTCCTCTGCGTCCTCAATGACCTCTCTCTGCATGAATTCCACAGCTGTGGGCAGAGCTTTTGACCGGATAATCTCCGGGACCGTATCGATGGCTTTCTGAAGCGAGGGAAAAGGAACCAGAAGGCTGATTATTTTCTTCGGCAGCGGCAGAAGCTTCAGGATCGCCTTCGTGATGAAGCCGAGAGTGCCTTCCGAACCGATCATCAGATCCTTCAGATCATATCCGGAGCTATTCTTCACTACTTTTCCGCCAAACCAGGTAATTTTACCGTCCGGAAGCACCACCTCAAGCCCCATGACATAGTCCCTGGTCACACCGTATTTTACAGCCCGCATTCCTCCGGCATTGGTGCTGATATTTCCTCCTATAGTTGCGGATTTTTCTCCCGGATCCGGAGGGTAAAACAGGTCATGCTCCTCCACATAGGCCGCCAGCTCCATCAGTAGCACCCCAGGCTCCACCGTGATTGTCAGGTTATCCTCATCCAGCTCCAGGATATGGTTCATCAGTGTCGTATCAACCATAATCCCGTGCTCCATAGCCACAGAGGCCCCCACAAGACCCGTTCCGGCGCCTCTGGGCGTCACAGGAATCCTGTGTTTGCCGGCATATTTCATAATTTCTGAAATTTCCCCGGCAGACTTTACTTTTATCACCACATCCGGATAGCTGCTGGTGCCGCTCAGCTCATCGTGGCTGTATTCCTCATTAATCTCATTCCCCGCCAGTACGCGTTCCTCATCCCGGATCAGTTCTTTCAGATAAGCCAAATCCTGTTCATCGAATTTTTTATATCCCATCGTTACGCCCCCCTCTTTCCTTTCAGCTTTTCAATCAGCCGGGGGATTATCTCATACAGGTCTCCCACCAGACAGTAATGCGCAGTTTTGAAAACCGGTGCCTTCGGGTCCTTGTTGACCGCGAAAATGTGATCTGCGTGATTCATGCCTGCCACGAACTGAATAGCGCCTGAGACACCCACAGTAATCATCAGCTTCGGCCTGACGGTACGGCCGCTCAGCCCTATCTGGTACTTTGCATCCAGCCATCCTGCTTCCGCCAGCGGACGGGTGCAGGCCAGCTGGCCGCCCAGAAGCCCCGCCAGTTCGCGCAGCATGTCCAGATCCTCTGCCTTCTTTACTCCCCGTCCGGCCACCACCAGCACGTCAGCATTCTCAATAAATTTTTCCTTTTCTTTTCTGACAATGTCCAGCACCTCCACATGGGAGCCGAGCTTTTCCCGGCTGATTTTGCAGGGTACGATCTCCCCTGAAACTTCCTCCATGCGCTCCGGCGCGTTCATGACCTTGTACCTGACTGTCGCCATCTGAGGGCGGTGGTTCGGCGTCTTAATATGTGCCATAATATTTCCGCCAAAAGCCGGACGGATCTGGGACAAATCCGTATCCGCATTCATCTCAAGAACCGTACAGTCAGCAGTCAGCCCTGTCTTCATCCGGGCGGCAACCCTGGGAGCCAGCTGGCGGCCCACCGTCGTAGCGCCTACCAGGACTGTGGACGGCCGGACTTTCCGTATGAAATCTTCAAAAACAGCCGTATAGGGTTCGATCTGGAATCTTGCCAGCTCCGGCTCATCATACACATACACCTGATCGGTTCCATAGTGAAGCAGTTCCCGGCTCTTCTCACTGATTCCCTGTCCCATGAACAGGGCATAGACCGGCTCCTTCGTCACGCCGGCCAGCTCTCTTGCCTTTCCGATCAGCTCATAAGTAACCGGATGGATATCGCCGTCCACGTGGTCCACGTAAACCACAATCCCCTTCCAGGCCGACTTATCAATCTTGGGCCCTTCCTCTTCTTCAATGTATTCAACTGCCCCCTGCGGCCCTTTTTTGACGCACATGCGGCACATGCGGCAGCCGCTGCCGATCACCACTTTCCCGTCCTGTTCCTCCATCGCGCCAAAGGGACACAGAGCTATCAGCTTCTGAGGGTCCGGGATTTTGTCCTGATGTACAATTAATTTTGCCATAATCATGACTCCCTCCTGTCTTTTTCACCGGCCGCTGCAGCCACCAGCTCAGAATTACCGCCGCCCTGCGGCCCGGGAGCCAGGAATTTCAGCTCCCCGAGCCGGATAAACAGGCGGTCTGCCAGCTCTTCTCCGGAGCCTTCCCAGGTCTCCTTCCTGTCATTGGACGCCGGAGGAAAGATTTTCTGTACTTGAGTAGGAGAGCCGTTCAGCCCGTAATGTTTCTCGTCCCTGTCTTCCATATCGGCAAGTGAAAGCACCTTTATCTCCCTGTCCTTCGTATTCATCTTCCGGACATAGGAAGGAAGCCTTGGCTGGAAAATGTCTTTATCTACGGACAACAGGCAGGGGTATTTCACCTTTACAATCTCCAGCTCCCCCGGAAGATCCATCGCCACAGTGATTCCGTCATTTTCCACCTTCTGTATCCGGGTGACGTTGGCTACGCTGGGAATCTTCAGCCATTCTGAAATCTCCGCCCCCACCTGGGCCGTATCCCCGTCTGTGGTCTGCTTTCCACACAGAATTAAATCAAATTCCCCACAGGCTCTGATCCCCTGAGCGATGGTATAGCTGGTGGCAAGCACATCGGCTCCGCCGAATTTACGGTCAGACAGAAGGACCCCTCCGTCCGCCCCCATGGCAAATGCCTCCCGGATCACCTGCTGCGCCTGGGGCGGCCCCATAGAAATCACCTGCACGGTGCCTCCCTTCTCTTCCCTGATCCTGAGCGCTGTCTCAATCGCGTACAAATCATAGGGATTCATTTTGGACGCTGCTCCATCCCTTTTCAAAACGCCGGTTACCGGGTCTACCTCTACCCTATTGCTTTCCGGCACCTGCTTGATACATACGAGTATCTTCATCCGTTCCGCCTCCTTTTAACCTTCCATTCACTTTCTTCTGCTCCACAGTCTGTTTCGTCGCTTTCTGACTGGCAGGAAGCAGCAACTCGGGGCATAATTGGTAGTACCAATCTTTCTATGGTTAGTATAGGTTCCCGGCATTCTTATGTCAATAATTGTTTATTTTTTCACATCATTCCTGTCCCTCTCCCGGGAAACTGTCCACTCTGTCTTCGTCCAGCACCTGGTTCACCAGCTTAAAATGAGTTCCCAGTGCTTCTAACCCCAGCTTCTCATCTCTCGTCTTCAGTCCCAGCACCATGTCATGATGACACTTCTGAAGCATTCCCTTCCGCTCCTCCGTCTGCTGAATCTCATAGCGCATGTTCTCAATAAAAGTGTGAACCACTGCCGAACATGCTTCCAGAATGTCTATAATCAATACATTGCGGGATGCTGCCGCAAACGCATAATGAAGCTTCTTGTCTAACATGACACTTTCCTGAGAATCCGTGCTCTTATCCATCTTCCGGACGTAATCCTCCATCTGGCGAATCTCCTCTTCCGTGGCCTGGCAGACAGCAAGAGAATACGCCAGAGTCTCCAGGGAATTGCGCACCTGGCCGATCTGACGGAAATCCAGCCTGTCCATCGCCAGCATCATGGCCATGGTCTCCGTTATGCTTTTCTGAAAATCACAGGTAATGTAATTTCCTGAGCCCTGTACTGAAGAAATGATCCCCATCATATCCATAATGCGGATCGCCTCCCGGACGGAATTCCGGCTCACCCCCAACAGAGCTGCGATCTCCCGTTCCGGAGGTATCCGCTCTCCTGCTTTCAGTTCTCCTGCCATGATCTGGCCCCGGAAATAATCAATTACACCAGCATATGCTTTCTGTATCCGTTCTTCTTCCATCCGCTTTCTGTCCCTTTCCCAATCGCTTCAAAGATCTTTTCATTTTATCCCACCGGCCTGCTGCCAGTCAATCCCCCATTATCCAGGCTGCAGACTTCCGCCGTCCCCGGAAATCTTCTGGTTTCATTATACCTCATATTTTCAAATATAGAAAGGAGTGGTATACTTAAGAAAAACAGACAACGGGCGGTGATAAACATGTGTATGAACAAAAAAAGACACAACGACGCAGGACTCCATGCAAGGCCAGTCTGACCAGCGACGTTTGCATGGAGTGATTGACAGTCGCTGGCTTTCTGCTGGCTTTGCTGCTTGACACCTGATTTCAAGGAGGAAGCCTGTATGAAATATATTAATGCAGATATGATTCTTCCTGACAGCCTGGTAAAGGAGCTTCAGAAGTATGTTCAGCCAGGATACATTTACATTCCAGCCATAGAAGATCAGCACAGATCCTGGGGTGAACTATCCGGCGGCCTTTTGCCAAACACAAAATATTTTCTGTTCTTATTCAACGAACAGCGGCGTAGAATAATACCTGTCACCGCTGTCAGGCAGAAGAGCAACGATTGTCTTCCCCTCGTTCTCCGGCCTCTGTGCCAGCCGGAGCGCCGCATACAGGGCAGCCCCTGAGGAAATCCCCACCAGGACACCTTCTGTCCTGGCAATCTCCTTTCCAGTCCGGAACGCCTCTTCATTGGATACAGTCATTACTTCATCATACACCTCTGTATTCAGTGTGTCTGGAATAAAACCGGCCCCGATCCCCTGTATCTTGTGCGGGCCGCTTCTCCCCTGGGAAAGCACCGGGGAATCCTCCGGCTCAACCGCGACTATCCGGATGCCTGGATTCTGCGACTTCAGGTATTCTCCCGTGCCTGTGACCGTTCCGCCCGTTCCTACTCCGGCCACAAAAATATCCACTTTTCCTTCTGTATCCCGCCATATTTCCGGGCCAGTGGTTTTTCTGTGGATCTCCGGATTGGCCGGGTTCACAAACTGCCCCGGAATATAGCTGTCCGGTATCTCCTTCGCCAGCTCTTCCGCCCTGGCAATTGCCCCTTTCATCCCCTTCGCCCCGTCCGTGAGCACCAGCTCAGCACCGTAAGCTTTCAGAATATTCCTGCGCTCCACGCTCATCGTCTCCGGCATGGTCAGTACGATCCGATAGCCCTTAGCAGCCGCGATGGCCGCCAGCCCGATTCCGGTATTGCCTGATGTTGGCTCAATGATAACAGAGCCCTTCTTCAGCTTTCCCTTTTCCTCTGCGTCTTCAATCATAGCTTTTGCAATCCGGTCCTTTACACTTCCGGCCGGGTTAAAATATTCCAGCTTCACCAGCACTCTCGCTTTCAAAGCATGTTTCTTTTCAAAATTGCTCACCTCTACCAGTGGGGTGTTTCCGATCAGTCCCAACGTCCCTTTAAAAATACCAGACATACTAAAACCCTCCCTTATTTAACCGCCTGAAATGCTTCTTCCAGATCTTCAATGATATCGTCGATATGCTCCGTGCCGATTGACAGCCGGATTGTGTTCTTATAGATCCCCTGCTCCTTTAATTCCTGTTCATTTAGCTGTGAATGGGTCGTGGACGCAGGGTGGATGGCCAGCGACTTCACATCCGCCACGTTTGCCAGCAGAGAAAATATTTCCAGGTTATCAATAAACCTTTTAGCCGTTTCATCATCTCCCTTGATTTCAAAGGTGAAAATCGAACCGCCGCCTTTCGGGAAATATTTCTTATACAGCTCCTGCTGCACAGGGTCAGGAGATACAGAAGGATGGTGCACCCGCTCCACCTGAGGATGACTATTCAAATATTGTACGACCTTCCGTGCATTTTCCACATGGCGCTCCACTCTCAGTGACAGCGTCTCCAGCCCTTGCAGGAACAGAAACGCATGGAAGGGGGAAAGGGTAGCTCCCGTATCTCTCAGAAGGATGGCCCGGATTTTCGTCACAAACGCCGCCGTCCCCGCGGCTTTTGTAAAACTGATGCCGTGATAGCTGGGATTCGGCTCTGTCAGAGACGGAAATTTTCCGGAAGCTTCCCAGTCAAACTTCCCGCTGTCAACGATCACCCCGCCGATGGCCGTTCCATGACCGCCGATAAATTTAGTCGCAGAATGCACCACGATATCAGCGCCAAAATCAATGGGCCTCAGAAGATACGGCGTGGCAAAGGTACTGTCCACCACCAGCGGAATCTTATGAGCGTGAGCAATTTTAGCAACCGCTTCAATATCCGTAACATCAGAATTAGGGTTTCCAAAGCTTTCAATGTACAGAGCCTTTGTATGATCCTGGATGGCTTTTTCAAAATTAGAACTGTCTGATGGATCTACGAACGTAGTCGTTATACCGTACGCAGGGAGGGTATGTTCCAGCAGATTGTAGCTGCCCCCGTAAATATTATTGGCAGATACGATATGATCGCCGTTCTGCGCCAGATTCTGTATGGTATAAGTCACCGCTGCCGCACCGGAAGCCACCGCCAGAGCGGCAACCCCGCCCTCCAGGGCCGCAATTCTCCGTTCAAACACATCCTGGGTGGGGTTTGTGAGCCTCCCGTAGATATTCCCCGGGTCCTGTAGGCTGAATCTGGCCGCCGCGTGATCAGAATTATGAAACACATAGGAAGAACTCGCATAGATCGGCACCGCCCGGGCATCAGTAGCAGGATCAGGCTGCTCCTGTCCCACATGCAGCTGCAAAGTCTCAAATTTCAGTTTCCTGTCTGCGTAAGCTTTTTTACTCATTTTATCAATCTCCTTTTATCTCATCAAATTATCTGCCTTTTAACCTGTTATCTGTCTTTGTCTGCTGCGGCAGAAACAACCGCACATTCGTTCATTTCTTAAAGAATATATTCCGTGGCAGGGTTTACAGATCTGCTGATTTTTCATAACAGCCGCTCCTTTATCATATTATTCCTAGCTATTAAGTAGGTTATTTAATTTTAAAGTAACTATAACCTATTATTCCCAGTATGTCAATAGGTTTTTTATTTTTATTTTACAGATTCATTTGGGAGAAGTGTTACGAAAGTATTTTTGATTACAAAGAATTGAACTATGCCTTGCCTTATGCTACAATATGAATACGGTTTGAAACGCGCCCGTACACAAAGGCTATTTGTGTACGGGTGTTTTTTGTTGTTTCAACTGAATAAAAACGGTATTCTACAAGTTGTTTAATTTATAATCGGGAGGAAATATGAGAAAAAAATATATTTTCAAAGATTTTCTGAAGTATGTGTCGCTGAACATTCTGGGGCAAACGGCGTATTCCTGCTACACGCTGGCGGACACATTTTTCGTGTCTGCTAAACTGGGAACAAATGGTTTAACTGCCCTTAACCTTGCCTTTCCAATATTTTGCCTAATAAACGGAACCGGGCTTATGATCGGTATGGGCGGCGGCACAAAGTATTCAATCCATAAGAGCCGCGGCGAAGACCATAAAGCAAACCAAGTCTTTACAAATGCTGTTTATCTTACAGCATTATTTGCAGCAATGTTTATTTTTGGGGGCTTGTTCTTTTCGGGAATGATTGTAAAGTTATTAGGCGCAGATGAGACTGTATTTTCCATGACAAATACTTATCTGCGGGTTATGATGTTATTCGCTCCGGCGTTCCTAACCAATAATCTCTTGCAGTGCTTTATACGTAACGACAGGAGACCGTCGCTTTCAATGACAGCCATGATTACAGGAAGCTTATCAAATATTGTGCTTGATTACATTTTTATCTTCCCGCTGAACATGGGAATATCCGGTGCTATTTTCGCGACAGGTCTTGCGCCTGTTATCAGTATCATGGTCCTGTCGCCTTATCTTACCGGCAGGAAAAATGGGTTTCACTTTGCAAAATCCGTTCTCAGCGGAAAAAACGCGGGAGAGATACTGTCCGGCGGTGTGCCGCCTTTTCTTACGGAAGCCACCTCGGGCGTGGTCATGTTCCTGTTTAATTTCATCATTCTCCGCATTGCGGGAAATACAGGCGTAGCTGCTTTTGGAGTAATTACAGTGATCTCTCTTGTAGTCATCGCAATCTACACCGGGTTATCGCAGGGTATCCAGCCACTTATCAGCAGAAACTATGGAACACAGAATACAGAGAATGTTAAAGCTATCTTGAAATATGCCATGTATACCCTGCTGCTTCTGTCAGCTGTGATTTATTCTATAATTTGTTTCGGAGCTGACACATTAGTTTCTGTTTTCAACAGCGAAGCGAATAAAGCGCTGCAGGCCTATGCGGTAACAGGGCTAAAACTGTATTTTGCTGCCTGCCCTTTGATCGGATTGAACATTGTGTATTCCACCTACTTCATTTCAACAGAAAAACCACTGCCGGCGCAGGTTATTTCTCTGTTACGGGGTTTCATCGTTCTAATTCCTATGGCGTTATTACTTTCTGCCGCTTTCAAAATGACTGGCGTATGGTGTGCCTATCCGCTGACAGAATGTATCGTCGCTTTCGCAGGAACGAGATTTTATACCTCATCAAGACGAAAACCTTAAATTGCACTCCGCCGTGCACGGAAGCAGCCGCGCCATCATTGTATCCCCCTCTTCTGTGATACAATGATGGCCTGCAGAACCGGCAAGGCTCCTGGCAGACCGGGCAGCAGAGCAGGCTTTCCGAAAAACTACAGCATATATTCTCCTTTTTTGAATCTCGTCATCATCTCTCTCGTTAAAGCAATACGCTCCTCATCCTCCGGAACCTCTTCCGGCGAATACCAGCCTGCCTCCGCAAGCTCTTCTTCTTCCAGCGTGATCCGGTCGTCCTCTCCGTCCAGCTCGCAGAAAAATCCCATCAGCAGCGTTCCCGTAAAAGGCCAGGGCTGGCTTTTATAGTATTTGAGATTCTTGACCTTCAGCCCCACTTCTTCCATCACTTCCCGGTGTACGGTCTCTTCAATCGTCTCACCGATCTCATTAAAGCCGGCAATCAGGGCATATTTCTTATATTCCCGTCCGGCATATTTGCTCATCAGTAACTTTCCGTTGTGCGTCACTGCGATAATGACCGCCGGGCTGATGACCGGATAAACCATGTTCCCGCAGGAGGGACACTTCACCATACGTTCCTTGTGATCCCTGTGCATTCTCACGCCGCAGGCCCCACAGTAAATATGTCTCTGGTACCACTCATACAGCTGATGCCCTGTGATTCCCGCAAACGCCAGTTCCCTGGGCCTTGCCAGGCGGAACTGCCGGACATGTTCAAAATGGTACGTCTCCGGTATCGTCCATTCCACAGGCTCTCCCAGATAAAACTCCTCCTCGTTAATCGCAAACAGGTATGTATAATTCATCTCGCATCCAGAAAAGTCAGACAATGCAGGAAAAAAAATCTGCCCATCCTCCTTATGGGAAATCAGTACCTCACTCCCGCGGTAAACCAGAATCCTTCCCTTCTCATCAGGCGCTTTGTCATGGTATTCGTTATAATATTTCTTTGGTCCTATGTCCTGAATCATGAAATCATTTGTTTCCTTTCCATCCTTTTATGCACTTCTTCCCGCACCAGTGTATAGACCACGGAAGTCAGCGGGATAAAGGCCAGCATGCCCACGATGCCAAACAGGCTTCCGCCCACTGACACCGCCAGCAGCACCCAGATGCCAGGCAAGCCGATGGACCCGCCAACAACTCTGGGGTATATCATATTGCCCTCAATCTGCTGAATGATGATAAATAAGATCACGAAGACAATCGCCTGAAAAGAACTGACTGTCAGAATCAGCAGCGCCCCGATGATGCAGCTCAGATAGCATCCGAAAATCGGGATAAAGGACATAAAAGCTACAATCACAGCAATCAGGACCGCATAGGGGAATCCCCCGATCGCCAGGACTGCAAAATAAATCATGAACAGAATACACGCTTCCAGGCACTGTCCCGTAATAAAGCTGGAAAATGTCCTGGAGCAGAGGTGATACAGCTTCGCCAGCCAGTCAGCTCCCGGCTTAGGCAAAAACGCGCGGACCACCCGGGCGGTCTGCCCGCGCAGCTTCTCCTTTTGTCCCAGGATATAGCAGGCGAATACAAATGCGATCACAAATGTCGAAACTGAAGTGATCAGTTCTCCCACCATGGCAGAGGCCGTGGAAAACATCTCATCCAGTCCGCCGATGCTTCCGGATTTCAGGAAGGTGATCACGTTGGAAAACAGCATAGGCCAATTGGGTTCTTTGCCGAAAATGGTATCCACCTTTTCCAATATATCCGGATATGCGGACAACTGTACATGGAGCCAGCTCTTCAGCCTCGGCACGGCGGATTCCAGGTTGGAAATCGCATTGGTCGCCGCATCTCCCAGCTGGGGCACCACAATCCAGAAAACTGCCAGCACAACACCCAGTATCAGCAGGATAGCCAAGACAATGCTGACTGGACGTTTTATTTTCTGCAATAACCGTTTCTTTTTGGCGAACCGGTTGCCGAAAATCACGCGCTCCAGAAACCGCATCAGTATATTTACAATAAATGCCATCACAAGGCCAATCAAAAACGGTGTGAACAGCCCGATCAGGCCAGTTATGATAGAGATCACCACATCAAACCGGAAGCAGCAGGCCACTACCAGCACAGTAAATACGATCAGGCCTCCGATTTTAAACATTGTCTGTTTATCCAGCTTCATAGATTTTTCCTTTTTTACTTCTGTCAACAGAGCTACGAATGTATTCTATCATATTTTCCCCTCATTGTACAGATGAACAGGTTTGACTACGCATGCCGGATGCTGGTATATTCAGAGATTTCCCGGCTGATCGTACAGAGATCGTCCACACTCAGGTCGTGCAGCCTCTCATGGCCGGTGATTCTGGCGAAAGTCTTCAGTTCTTCCAGGGACACATTGAAGAAATTGGCCACCCTGGCTGCCGCAGCCTCCACCTTCAGACGTTCCCTCAATTCCGGCTTCTGGGTTGCCACGCCCACCGGACAATTCCCCGACCCACAGATCCTGTACTGCTGGCAGGCGGCCGCGATCAGAGCGGAGGATGCCACTGCCACCGCATCAGCCCCCATGGCAATCGCCTTCGCGAAATCGGCCGACACCCGCAGGCCTCCTGTAATTACCAAAGAAATATCTGAGTGTATGGAGTCCAAATACTTTCTGGCTCTGTGAAGGGCATAGACCGTCGGGACGCCGGTGGCCTCCCGCAGCAGCAGCGGGCTGGACCCCGTGGCCCCTCCCCGCCCGTCTATCGTGATGAAATCCGGCTCCGCGTACACACAGAATTCCAGATCCCTTTCGATTCTCCCGGCGGCGATCTTAATTCCGATAGGCCGCCCGTCAGACTCATTCCGCAGACGGTCAACCAGCTGTTTCAGATCTTCTCTGCCATTGATCTCCGGAAATTTGGAAGGACTCTGGACATCCTGCCCCGGTTCCTTGCCCCGGAGAGCCGCGATCTCAGGCGTCACCTTTTCCCCCGGGAGATGGCCGCCCATACCTGGCTTCGTCCCTTGGCCGATCTTTATTTCGATGGCATCCGCCCGCTGCAGGTTTTCTCTCGTCACACTGTATTTGTTGGGAACATATTCAAATATGTACTTGTAGGCCGCTTCCCTTTCCTCCGGCAGAATGCCGCCCTCTCCGCTGCACATGGCGGTCCTGGCCGCCGCGCTCCCTTTCGCCAGCGCCACCTTAATTTCTCTCGAGAGCGCACCGAAGGACATATGGGATACATAGACCGGGTTATTCAGAATCAGAGGCTTCTTGGCATTCCTTCCGAGCACTGTCGTCGTAATCACTGGGTCTCCGTCATTCAGCGGCGGCGGATTCAGCTGCGCTCCCAGAATCAGGATATCGTCCCAGTCCGGCATGGCCATCCTGGTGCCCATAGCTCCCCCGATCGTCTTCCCGCTTACAGCCATCTCATGAATCACATCCATATAGCGGCATTCCGGGTCGACTCTCGCATATGCCGGATCATAGCGGAGCTCCGGCCCTTTAGCAGCAGGCGCCGCCGCTTGCTCAGCCTTTCCGTCCGGCTCCGCTTCCTTCTCCAGTCTGAAAAATTTCTCTGCCGGCGCATGACAGACCGGGCAATGCTCCGGCGGATTTTCACCCTCATGTACATAACCGCAGACGCTACATTTCCATTGATCCATTTTCAAACCCCCTTATCTGTAATATTACTTTTACAATATCAGTAATGATTACTAAAGTCAAGCAAGTTTTCCAGATTTACAGATTTTTCGGAAAATTCCTTTTGTCTATTGATTTGCCTCTCTCCAATCCTTCGCCAGCCTGTCCGCCCGCAGCAGCAGGACCAGCCCTATCCCGAATATAACCGCCATCGCCCCCACTCCCAGGTTCATGCTTCCGGTCATCTGGCTGACTAAACCGATCAAAAAGGTTCCAAGAAAAGAAGCTCCCTTCCCGCAGATGTCGAACAGTCCGAAATATTCCCCAGCCTGCTCTGCCGGTATCAGCTTCGCGTAATAAGAACGGGACAGTGACTGGATTCCGCCCTGGAACATCCCCACACAGACAGCCAGCACATAGAATTGTGCCTGAGTTTTTAAAAACACTGCATAAACGGCAATCCCCAGATAAGCGATAATGCATACGGCGATCAGACGGCCTGCCGGATATTTGCCTGCCAGCCGCCCGAACAGGATCGAGAACGGGAACGCCACAAACTGGGTGGCCAGCAGAGCGATCAGCAGGCCTGCTGTGTCCAGCCCCAGCGCCGTTCCGTATGCCGTCGCCATATCTATGATCGCATATACTCCGTCGATGAAAAAGAAAAACGCCAGGAGAAACACGAAGATATGCTTCTGTTTCTTCACCTGCAGAAAGGTCTGGCCCAGGCGCTTCAGGCTGTCCCTGACAGGACGACCTCCCTCCTCGGCAAAATGTACCTGACGGTACTGCTTCAGCAGCAGAATCGATGACGCTGCCCACCAGAGCGCAGTGATCAGAAATACCGCTGCCATGGCAGCCACCAGCGGTATCCCCAGCGTTCCATGCCCAAGGCTCAGCCACAGGCAGACCCCAAAGGGGATACAGCTTCCGATATAGCCCCAGGCATAGCCATAGGATGACACCCGGTCCATCCGTTCCCCAACCGTAATATCCGGAAGCATCGCGTCATAGCAGACCAGGCTGTCCGCATAGCCGATCCGCGCGATTACGAAAATCACCAGAAAACACTGCCAGGTGCGGGCAAGCCCCAGCGCCCCGCAGGCGGCGGCGCCCAATGCCATACAAGCGGCAAACAGCCGCTTCTTATAACCCTTCTGGTCAGACATCCCGCCCAGCACCAGACCGGCGGCGGCGGCGATCAGCGTCGCAATAGAAGCTGCATAGCCCCAGGTTGCCAGATAATCCACGGAGGATATGCCGGCATTTCCTGCCAGCGTGTCGTAATAAACAGGGATGATAGTAGATACCAGAAGGATAAAGGCCGAGTTGCCTACATCATATAGTATCCAGGCTCTTTCACTTTTTGACAGCTTTTGTCTGTTCATGCCCCCACCTCTCATTTCACGCCAAAGGTGTGGTCAAACCTTTTTCCCAGTCTTCGTCCCCGTTCCAGGTGCTCTGTCATCTCTTCTATCATGGCCGGGGCTTCCCGGATCCCTTTCCGGTACAGACGGTATAGTTCCCGGTCACTGTCGGAAAACTGCGGGTCTCTTTCCCTGGTGATCATCATGCCGTGCATCTCCGGATAATTTCCCGAAAGCTTCAGGATCGCCCGCACCAGACGCCGCTTGCCGGCCGAGGGGGCTGTGAGTAAATTACAATTTTTTATCATAGAACCCATGGCCTGATACACCTGCTCCACAGTAGCAGGCGCGTAAAAGGGGGCGATGATCTCCGCGCTTTCCTTCGACGGAATGATGTGATCTGCCAGGCGGTGAGAAATAGGATTAATGCCGTCATGGACCATCAGCGCTCGGTCAAAGGCGCCCTCGATCTCCGTATGCGTGACATGGCTCCGGCGGATTTTCTCTTCCACGTAGGGATGGCAGAGGCTGTCCAGGGTAAAATGACAGACCACTCCGCACAGATACGCCCAGGCGCCGCCATAGCTGGAACTCTCCTTCACCACGCGGGCTCCCCGCTCAATGAAAGCTCTTCCTGTCCAATCATGAAGCTGATAGCCGATCTGGTTCACCGGATTGGCGCACAGGGGCCGGTAATAGAACATTAGGTCAGGCCCGTGCAGACCTGTCAGATAAAGTGTCCGGTATTTAGAAATACGTGCGGACACTTCTTCAGGCAAATGGCAGTATACTTCGCATCCAAACCGGTAGTGTGCATAAGTTGATGGCATATTTTATCCCTCACTTTTCCATTCTCTCATGCAAAGTATAGCCTTATTTGATGATTCTAATTCATACTTCCCAGGTCAGGAGGCTCCCCTCGTCCACACCACGGTCATACAGGCTGCTGTCAGCTTCCCACCTGACCCTGGTGCTCCCGTCCTCCATCCGGACCAGCAGGCGGTCCTGTGCTGCTTCTCCATCCGGCCGTCCCTCACATCCGAAATCAGGCTCTTCAATCTCCGCTACCCGGCCGCATTCCCACTGCTGCCCGTCATGGGAGACAGATACTACCCGGCCCTTCTGCTTCTCATCCTCCAACGAATCCAGAAAACGGCCCACCGTGCCGAATTCCTTCCACATGTGCATAGGCCAGACATAATCTGCATCCACATGCTCCAGAAAATACCGAAAGCCTTCCGCATACCACTCTTCCAGCCTGGGGTCCAGCGGGCAGAAGGCCACGTGAATCTTCTCACCCTTCAGCTTCTGAATCTCACGCCGGTATTCCGCCACCATCTGATTCCGGTGCTGCTTAGAATCTCCCGGCCACGACCAGCAGTTCAGATCACCGCCGTGATAGATCTGATATTCCCCGCAGCCGACCAGAAAGGCAACTCCACAGTCCGTAGAACACAGCGTGCGGATCCGGAGGGTTTTGTCCCCCGCATCCAGGCAGACTTCCTCTCCGGCCGTCATATAATGGATGCGCTCTTCCGGCCCTCCGATCTTCCGCACTTTCCTCCTGGTATCCCTGGAAAGCACATAGGCCGCCCGGCCCGCCAGGGGTTCCATGGAAAAAATCTGAGGGTTGAAGTGATCCTGGTGCTGATGGCTCACAAAAAACACTGCCTCCGCGGGATCTGAATCCAGCGGCAGGCAGCCTGTCTCATAATCAAACACCAGCAGCAGGCCGGAAATCTCCACCGCATACCCGCTGTGCCCTAAAAAAGTAATCTTCATATCTCCACCTCGCCCTTCCTACAGCGGCGTTCCCGTCTAGCCGACGTCATAATATCCATCACAATCTGCTGCAGATAGACCTCCAGCGCCTCCAGCTCACACTCATTCCTGTGGTGAAGCCACCAAACGCCAGTTCTGATGATCGCGCCGGCCAGCAGCTCCCCCTCCAGCGAAACCGGAACCGAGTACTCCCGTTCCTCTACCGGAACGTCCTTCAGTCCATCCTCCAGCAAGCCCGCCACATAGGCGTGGAGGGAATCCAGAAAATAACTGCTGCGGTTTACTTCACAGATGACCCGGCAGACCTCATACTGACTCTGAACATATTCCAGTATATTGCCCATGATCTCTACGATCCGTTCCGGTCTGTAAGGCTCTGTATCCTTGCGCTCCGGCACCAGCATTTCCCGGAGCGTGCTCCAGTAATACTGCAGCAGATCGTATTTGTCATCAAAATAATTATAAAAGGTAGCCCTTGGGACCAATGCTTTTTCACAGATATCAATGACGCTGATCTTCTCAAACGGCTTCACCTGCAAAAGCTGTGTCAGTGCCAGCGTCAGGATCTTCAAGGTCCGCCTGGCAGCCATAGTTTTTCTCTTTCTCGCATCCAGTTTCATACTGTCGCTCCTTTGGTTTCCCATTCATAGAGATTTGTCCCTAAATTTCCCATTCGCCTGATTTTGTCCGGCGACACTTTCCATAATCTGTCTAAATCTGTACACATTTAAAAAATCGGGGCTTGTTCCCCGGTTTCAGATATTATATCATGCATTCAGATACCTGTAAACGGTTAGAATATTACAGTTCAGCCCTGAGACGAAACTGCAAGGAAACCGTGAAATGAAAATTGACATAGGAAAGAAATGGAGGAACACACAAATGGCTAAGGCTGATTCACTGTTACACAAAGCCGAGAGGAAAGCATTTGAAGTCGCAATCGATGCTGCAATCAAACACACCAATAAAGACCGCCAGAAGGCACTGGTCCAGTTTGTGGACCTGGCTGAAAAAGTTCTGGGAGACACCTGGAGCAAGGGCGCTTATGAGAAACTCCGTGAGATCTTCAGGGACGAGAACAGCAAGTGGATGAAGTTTGCCAATGACCTCTTTGACAATACCGACCCCAAGCTGATCAAGCTGGCTGCTCTCAATCTGGGATATGAGGCAGGCTTCCGGGGCTTCCATATCACACAGGAAAACGCCAAAAAGTACGGCTGCAGCATCCCCTGGGTCCTGCTGATGGATCCGACCAGCGCCTGCAACCTGCGCTGCACCGGATGCTGGGCGGCGGAATACGGCCACAAGATGAACCTAAGCTACGAGATGATGGATAGCATCGTAGCCCAGGGCCGTGACCTGGGAATCCATGTATACCTTTTCACCGGCGGCGAGCCGTTAGTACGCAAGGCCGATATCATCCGTCTCTGCGAAAAATACCAGGACTGCGCGTTCCACTGTTTCACTAACGGAACGCTGATTGACGAAGATTTCTGCAAAGAGCTGCGCCGGGTGGGCAATTTCGTTCCGTCAATCAGCCTCGAAGGCTTCAGGGCTGAAAATGACGCCAGAAGAGGGGAAGGCACCTTTGACAAAGTCATGCACGCCATGGACCTTCTCAAAGCGCACAAGCTGCTGTTTGGCACTTCCATCTGCTATACCAGCCAGAATTATAAGACAGTCACCTCTGATGAATTCCTGGATATGATCATCGGAAAGGGCGTCCGCTACACCTGGTATTTCCACTACATGCCCGTAGGCAACGACGCCTCTACCGACCTGCTTCTGAACCCGGAGCAGAGAGAATACATGTACCACAGAGTGCGGGAAATCCGTGATTTCGAGGGCGGAAAACCAATCTTCGCCCTGGATTTCCAGAATGACGGTGAATTCGTCAGCGGCTGCGTGGCCGGAGGTAAATATTACTGCCATATCAACCCCAACGGCGACGTGGAGCCTTGCGTATTCATACATTATTCCAGCGCCAACATCAAGGAAAAATCCCTGCTTGAGTGTCTCCAGCAGCCCCTGTTCCTGGAATACCAGGCCAACCAGCCCTTTAACGACAACCACCTGCGGCCCTGCCCAATGCTTGAGAACCCGGAACGCCTTCAGGAAATGGTACACGCAACAGGCGCCAAATCCACCGACCTGGAAGCGCCCGAGACCTGTGAACATCTCTGCGGCAAATGTTCCCATTACGCGGAAGAGTGGAAACCCGTTGCAGAAAAGCTCTGGGACAAAGATCACTTCTCCAGAAAAGACTGATCTTTAAAGGGGTGTTGCCCGGTCACTGATATTCAGCGCCCGGGTAACACCCCTGATTATTTACTGTTTTCTATTGCTGCGGTATTTAACCGCCCGTTCTCTTAAGTCTTAACCGCCTGATCTGTGAAGCTGCGATACCATTGTTCCGCCAGAATCCTGTCCCCCCGGCCTGTCAGATGAATCCCGTCCACTGTCATCTCTCTGATCCCGTACTGCTCTGCCGCCCGGTCCAGCACATCCTGCAGTGGGACGAATTCTGCCTTATACAGAGCTGCGAGCCGGCGGATCACGAAACTCTCCTGTTCCATTATTTCCTCCCGGCACAAAATCACACCACAAAACAATTACAATCAAAAATAAGTAGCCAAACCGTATATAAAGATAGCGGCTACGATGCAGGGCAGCACATAGGCACAATATCTCCGGAGCCAGTCAGGTATCTTTGGTCCGTTCCCCTCATTGGCCTCCGCCCGGAATTTCTTCCAGCCCCATCCATAACGACTGGTACAGAACAGCACATAAATCAGTGATCCCAGAGGCAGCAGCAGATTGCTCACCAGGAAGTCTTCCAGGTCCATGATCCCGTTGCCGGCTTTCAGAGGCTCAAATCCGGACCAGAGATTGAAGCCCAGCACACAAGGCAGGGACAGGAGGATCAGCAGCACGATGTTGAAGAGCGCCGCCTTTTTCCTGCTCCACCCAAACAGATCCGCCCAAAAGCCGAGTATATTCTCAAATACGGCGATGATCGTAGAAAACGCCGCAAATGCCATAAAGACAAAGAAAAGACTTCCCCAAACTCTTCCGCCGGGCATAGAATGGAAGATATTGGGCAGCGTCACAAAAATCAGCTTGGGACCGCTGTCCGGACTCACACCATAGGCAAAACATGCCGGAAAAATGATAAGGCCGGAAACGATCGCCACAAAGGTATCAAGTGCGGAAACTGTAACGGCTTCCCCCATCAGCGTCCTGTCTTTGCCGAGATAGCTGCCGAAAATAGCCATAGCGCCAATGCCCAGGCTCAGAGTGAAGAATGACTGGTTCATGGCCGACACCAGGACGTTGCCCACCCCGGTTTCCTGCATCCGCTCTACGCTGGGAACCAGATAAAATGCCAGCCCTTCTGCTCCGCCAGGCAGAACGATACTTCTCACCGCCAGGATCACCATGATCGCCAGCAGCGCAAGCATCATCCACTTTGTGATCTTTTCCACACCTTTTTTCAATCCCAGTGAACAGATGAAAAATCCCAGGACTACTACGATCACCATCCAGAAAGCCATCGTCTGTGGGCTTCCTGTCATTTCACCGAACACTGCTTCCACAGCCTCTGGCGTCTCCGTAGTCTCGAATCTACCGCTGGCCATCAGGTAAAAATAGTGGAGCATCCAACCAGCCACTACTGTATAGAACATCATCAGGATATAATTACCGGCCACGGCCACAATCCCATGCAAATGCCACTTCTGGCCCGGCTTCTCCAGCTGCTGGCAGGCTTTCACCGCACTCCTCCTGCTGGCCCGTCCGACCGCGAACTCCATGGTCAGTATCGGAACTCCCAGCACCACCAGGAAGAACAGATACACCAGTACAAATATCCCCCCGCCGCTGTTGCCAGCCACATAGGGGAACCTCCACACGTTTCCGATGCCGATTGCGCACCCGGCTGAAATCAGAACAAATCCCAGCCTGGAACTAAACTTCTCCCTCTCCATCTTTAGTTTCTCCCTTAATATTCAAGTCTTACCGCAGACGGTCCGGAAACCTCCCGGCAGCCCGCAATTATTATACAGTATATCGGTTTCCCCTTAACTGTGTCAATTCAACGCGGCACCAGTTTAGTCCAGTGCCGCGTCAATCTGATTGCTTATTCAATTCTTTCTTAACAGAACTGACTGTCTGCCGGTTACAGCTTTGCAGCGGCCTCTTTAAAAACAGCCTTCAATCGCACCAGATCCTCCTGATCCGGATGAGTCAGCGCCTTGTCAAAGTTAGAAATCATCAGGTCATAATGTGCTCCCTGATTGGGCACCTCCTCCTTCAGCTTATTATATCTGTCTCTGATCGCCTGAGGCATCTTCCCCTGGCACATAAATCTTCCGATCACATCATTGGAATCGTTCAGGTTGTCCTCCACCGCATCCAGCACACCGTCAAAATACGTCTGGCTGTCTCCAAAGCCGGCAGTGCCAAATAAAAAGATTTTTCTATTATGAAGTGTCTTCAAAAGCTTCCGGGATGACTCATCCGCACCTCCCTGGTCGGTCCAAAATCCCACACATACCAAGTCTGCCTCCTCCGGATTCTCTACCTTCGTCTCTCCGGCCAGCAATTCTTCAATCACCTGCCCCAGCATTCCGGTGTTTCCGGTAGCCGATGAACAAAACATAGCGTATTTCATGATGATAACCTCCTCTCCTTATTTTGAACCATTATAACACCATAGTTCCGTTTCGTAAATGCACCAGATAACAATCTTTATTCCGGACTTTACCGTCATGATTTAGATTGAGTTTTGTATTTATCCGTTTTTCCGTATATCTAATATTTACATAATTTGCTTTATCATATACAATAAAACCATATAATATACTCGCCGAGAGAATGTATTAATTCGCCGCTGGCGTTTTAATAAATTATCACTATAAGGAAGGAATCACAAATGAAAAAGAGAATTACAGCAATTTTATTAACATCAGTTTTAGTTTTATCCATGTCATCCTGTGGAAACTCTGAATCACAACAGCAGGTCGAAGAGTTAACCGCACAGCTCGATCAGCTTCAGGAAGACTATGATGCATTGAAAGAAGAGTTAAAGGCTGCGCAAAAAACGGCTGAGGAACACACTGTTGAAAATAAGGATGCCCCGATAGAACAAATTACAAAAGAAGAAACAGATGAAAAATCAGAAACTGCTGATGAACCTTCTTATGAAATCACTTACCAGAACGCTATTTTTCATACTGATGAATATGGATACATTACCACAAGATCAATTGCAGAGGTCAAAAACACAGGCGAAGCTGATTTATATCTTCCATATGGTTCATATGATCTCAAAACACAAGACGGAAGCATTGTTCATTCATCAAAATTTTTCCGTCCGGCACCTCAGATAATTGCCCCTGGCAAAACAGGATATTATTTTGAAAATGTATATATGGACGAAGGCACTCCTACGGAAGGGATTTCCATTACGCCGTATATCACTCCGGAAACTTCCAAATTAAAGAATTATCGTTTGGAAATAAGCAATACCGCTATTTTTGATAAAGAGTATGGTGGAATAGATGTTCACGGAGAAGTAACCAATACAAGTGATGTCGCTCATGAATATTTGGATATCATGATTGTGTTTTTTGACAGCGAAGGACATAGTATCGGCCAAGCTTATGATTTGATAAGCGAAACGCTCCAACCTGGAGAAACAAGAGGTTTTGACATATCTGCAAGCGACCTGCCAACTACGATAACAACAGCTGATATTGCAAAGTATCAAGTTTACGCATTTCCTGAACAGTATCAATATTAATAACAAATTTTCATTTTGGGGCTATCACTGAATTGCGTGAACCGCTCCCTGTCAAGTAGACAATCCAAAAAATATAAGTTTTTTATGCCAGCAGGTCTTCCTGCTGGCAGTTTTATGCTACCTGCAAATTGTACATCTCGTGCTTTCCCTCTGGTGTTATTACTCCTAAATTTCTTAGTAACCGCCTTTTGTTGTAATATTCGATATAATCATCTATCATCCCAATCAGAGACTTTCTTCCGGTAATTTTTTTCCATAATCATATCCCCTGTCACTGTGAAACAGAAGTTACGCATCTGGGTTAGACTTTACTGCAGCATCGAATCTTTCAAAAACCGACTTATTATCGTTGTGATCACGGATCGCCAAGAAGACAATCTTTCTGTCATATAAATCCACAATCGCATTAAGATAAACCTTGTGTTTTTCAATCCCGATATACTAGTGGAATTCTGTTACATCCGTCAGCCATTTCTGATTTGGCGCTTCCGCTGTAAATTCCCTGTTCAGTACATTTTCTGCGATATACTGTGGATTTTTTTAATCTCAGATAATTATAACCTCTTCTTAAAATCCTCATAACCGAACTGCTTCCAGACCCTGCAGTCCCCGTCTTCTTCTTCCAGCGCGATGGCCGGAAGTCCGATCCCGTTGAAAGTGTTATTTTTCACCATGGTATAGATGGCCATATCCTCGAATACCAGCGTTTCACCCGGCGTGAGTATATGGCTGAAGGAATAGTCGCCGATCACATCTCCGGCCAGACAGGTAGGTCCGGCCAGGCGGAAGGTATATTCTTTCTCCCCCGGCTTTCCGGCGCCCCGGAGTGGAGGACGGTAGGGCATCTCCAGCACATCCGGCATATGGCAGGCAGCGGAGCCGTCCAGAATGGCGATATCCAGGCCGTTTCTGCCCAGCTCCAGCACTTTCGTGAGAAGGACCCCGGCATTCAGGGCGATCGCTTCTCCCGGCTCCAGATAGACTTCCGCTCCATAGCGCTGCCGGACCCTGCGAATACATCGTTCCAGCAGCTCCCGGTCATAATCTGCTCTGGTTATGTGATGGCCGCCGCCAAAATTGATCCATTTTACCCCTGAAAGCCATGGGGAAAATTTTTCCTCTACTGAGCGGAGCGTCAGCTCCAGCGCATCGGCGTTCTGCTCGCAGAGCGTATGGAAATGGATTCCCTCAACGCCCTTCATCAATTCCTCCGACAGCTGTCCCGCTGTCGTTCCCAGTCTTGAACCAGGGGCGCAGGGATCATAGATCGCGTGGCCTTCCTGGGTAGAACATTCCGGATTAATCCGTATGCCCACACTCCTTCCGGCCCTCCGCGCCCGATCTTTATACCGCCTGGCCTGTCCCGGAGAATTCAGCACGATATGGTCACAGTATTTCAGGATTTCATCGAATTCTTCTTCCCGGTAAGCGGGGGAAAATATGTGATTTTCCCCTCCCATCTCTTCCGCCCCCAGCCGTGCTTCAAACAGGCTGCTGGCCGTCGCCCCTGAGAGATAGCTCCCGATCAGAGGATAGAGCGCATACAGGGAGAAGGCTTTTTGCGCCAGAAGTATCCGGCATCCGGTCCTGTCCATGACTCCGTTCAGAATCTCCAGGTTTTCACGGATTTTTTTTACAGATATCAGATAGCAGGGTGTTGGCAGTTCCTCTCTTCTCATCCGCTGTCAGTCCTCTACCAGCTCCGGCGTCTCGCTGACCTTCCAGGGCAGCCCGAACCGGTTCAGCGCATCCATGAAAGGATCGGGATCAAACTCTTCGATATTATAAACTCCCGGCCCTCTCCAGGTTCCGTTCATCACCAGCATGGCTCCGATCATGGCCGGAACGCCTGTGGTATAAGCAACTGCCTGGGAACCTACTTCCCGGTAGCATTCCTGATGGTCACAGACATTATAAATATAGATGTTCTTTTCTTTCCCGTCCTTTTTCCCGCGGAAAATGCATCCGATGTTGGTCTTCCCTTTTGTCCTCGGCCCCAGAGATGAGGGGTCCGGCAGCACTGCTTTCAGGAACTGCAGCGGCACGATTTCTTTGCCCTCGTAAAGGATTGGTTCAATGGAGGTCATTCCCACATCTTCCAGGCATCTTAAATGATTCAGATAACTCTGCCCGAAGGTCATGAAGAAACGGATTCTCCGGATGCCTGGTATGTTCAGCGCAAGAGACTCTATCTCCTCATGATGGAGCAGATACATATCCTTTGGCCCCACCTCAGGGAAATCGTAGACTTTCTTGATCTCCATGGGCTCCGTCTCCACCCAGCGTCCATCCTCCCAGTAAGAGCCTTTGGCTGAAACCTCCCGGATGTTGATTTCCGGATTAAAATTCGTCGCGAAGGGGTAACCGTGGTCTCCCGCATTGCAGTCCAGAATATCAATATAATTTATTTCATCAAAGTAATGCTTCAGCGCATACGCGCTGAACACCCCTGTCACTCCTGGATCAAAGCCGCTGCCCAGAAGCGCAGTGATCCCCGCCTCCTCATACCGCTTCCGGTACGCCCACTGCCATTTATATTCGAACTTCGCCGTATCCTCCGGCTCATAATTAGCCGTATCAATATAATGAGTCTTTGTCGCCAGACAGGCATCCATGATCGTCAGATCCTGGTACGGCAGCGCCAGATTCAGCACCACGTCGGGCTTTACCTCCTGTATCAGCCGGATCAGGGCATCCACATCGTTAGCGTCTACCTGAGCAGTGGTAATCTTCGTATCCGTTGTCTTTTCCAGCTTCTCCTTTAACGCTTCACATTTGGCCACCGTCCGGCTGGCTATGCAGATCTCTGTAAATTCTCCACTGTTCTGGCAGCACTTATGAATCGCCACACTTGCCACGCCCCCGCAGCCGATAATCAACGCTTTTCCCATCTTCATCCATCCTTTCTCATTCTGTTTCGCCTGTTACAGGCTTTCTATCTCTATTTTAGCTTTTTCTTTCTTATTCTACTATTCAGTGCTGCATTCCGAGCAGCAGTTCCCGGATCAGCTTTCCGGCAGCCGCCGTTGAAACCCCGCTGGCATCATAATGAGGGCTAAGCTCCACCACGTCGCAGCCGACGATCGTGCTGTTTTCGCAGATTTCCAGCAACGCTTCCAACAATTCCATAAAACCCGCGCCTCCGGCCTCCGGCGTACCGGTACCCGGAAATACTGACGGGTCCAGGACATCCAGATCCAGCGTCAGGTAAATGGGACAGTCGGAAAGACGCCGGACAGCGTCTCCGATTCCTTCCAGACGGAACGGATGCATCTCCACATGGCCTCCTCTGGCCCATTCAAACTCTTCCCGGTCACCGGACCGGATTCCAAACTGAAAGATATGCCCGTCTCCCAGCAGCTCCCAGCAGCGCCGCATCACACAGGCATGAGAATATTTTACTCCCAGATAATCATCCCTCAGATCCGCATGGGCGTCCAGGTGGATGATTCTCAGATCACTATATTTCCGCCTGACTGCGCGGATACTTCCCAGTGTCACCAGATGTTCGCCCCCGATCATAAACGGACGTTTTCCGTCCTCCAGGATCCGGCCGCACCGCTCCTCAATAAGCTCCAGGGACAGGCCGGTATCTCCCATCGGCAGCTCCAGATCCCCGCTGTCAAAGACTCCGGCCTCAGACAGGTCCCTGTCCTGATAGGGACTGTAGGTTTCCAGCCCGAAGGACTCCATCCTGACCGCCTGGCAGCCGAATCTGGCTCCGGGCCGGAAAGAGGTGGTGGAATCAAAGGGCGCGCCGAACAGTACAGTTTCCGCCTCATCATATCCACAGTCACAGCCGATAAAGTTCAGCACATTTTTATTCAACATCTTTTACTAGCTCCTCCACGTATGCCGGAAGCGCAAAGACACCTGCATGCAGCCTCGGCAGATAGTATTTCGTCCGGATGCCCAGAAGCTTCCAGCGCACGCCGTCCAT